>JAATFP010000068.1 GCA_015655125.1 Chitinophagales bacterium
CAGTCTGGCGGTGAAACAAAAGTGGAGAAACTGGTGATTCAATAAGTTGCCGGGTTTAAGGTAATGGCTCTAAGCATTACGACCTGGATGTAGATGAAATATTCAAGGGCAGCGGAAACGCTGCCCTTTTTTATCGGAGAACTCTCCCTTTGCCCGACGGACGGGCGCGCTATCTGTTGGTGCAACAAAAAAATCTTTGATAACCCGTGTAATCCATAGCAAATTTGTACCTTGTAGCTACAATCGCTGGTATGAAACAATTTTCGGGAATTTTTTCCGTGTTAAAAAACAAATATTTTCTTGCTTCCGCATTTTTTGTAGTGTGGATGCTCTTTTTCGATCCCAAGGATTGGGGAACGATGCGGGACCGTAAAAATAAGCTGGTGGAACTGGAAATAAGTGAGAAACACCTTACACAGCAGATTGCCGATACCCGTAAGGAACTGGGGTTGCTGCGCAACAGCGCCCACACTATCGAAAAATATGCGCGTGAAAATTATTATATGAAAAAAGATAACGAAGACCTTTTCATAGTAAAAACACCGTAATTTTCAAAAAAAACACTCTTTTTAGGCAATATACTTTTGTCAGGCACCGTTTATGATGGTGGATAATGGATATTTAATTACGAAACAGCATTAAAAATGCCTATGTACAATTTTACTCAGGAAGATCTGATACAGTACATGTATAAGGAAACTTCCGCTGATAAGACAGCAGCCATTACTGCGGCGCTGAATTCAGATTATAGCTTGCGCGAAGCAATGAATATTCTCGAAGCTTCTCATGAGCAGCTAAATGATATCAAACTTTCTTCACCAAGGCAGCAAACGATCGATCGAATCATGCAATATGCAGAAAAGACCGTAGAATTACATGCCTGATCCTGAATTCTGATATTTAAACAACCCTGTATGAGATATGCAGGGTTTTTTTTTGCCGCAGCCAAACAAATGTTATCTTAAAATAAAATTGCGCTACGAATATGACCCGGCAGCAACGCTACGAATATGTAATAGGTTATTTTCTGGAACATGCACCGAACGCAGAAACCGAACTGTTGTACGACAATCCTTTCCAGTTGCTCGTGGCTGTGATCCTTTCTGCGCAGTGCACCGATAAACGCGTGAACCTTACCACGCCTTCTATTTTTGCAAAATATCCGGATGCGGAAACAATGAGCAAAGCAACTTTCGATGAATTTTTCCCCTTGATAAAGAGCATTTCTTATCCAAATAATAAAACAAAGCACCTTATCGGGATGGCGAATATGCTAATGTCCGATTTCGGCGGCGTGGTTCCGATGACAGTAGATGAATTGATAAAACTTCCGGGCGTGGGCCGAAAAACGGCCAATGTGATCACTTCAGTGATCGACGAACAACCCAATATGGCCGTGGATACCCATGTTTTCCGGGTGAGTGCGCGTATAGGGCTTACAGTGGGTGCCAAAACTCCATCTGCCGCTGAAAAACAACTGATTAAATATCTTCCAACAGAATATGTGCATCGTGCGCACCATTGGCTCATCTTACACGGAAGGTATATTTGCGTTGCCAGGAAACCCAAATGCGATGAATGCGGTCTTACGATTGTGTGTAAGTTTTATAATAAAACCCATGTGTATTAAATAAAATTCGATAATATTCGTTTTATTTGTAGAATAAACGGGTAAAACGCTTACCAAACTAATTATTTACGCGGATGAAACGATTAAAACTTATCTTTTCCTTTGTTTTCGTGCTGTCATTGGCTTCCTTTAAAGCTGATGCACAGTATTATTTTTACAATGACGAATATTACGATAACGATGTGACCTTTGAAGTAGGCGCATCATTGAATGCAATGAACTGTCTCACCGACCTCGGTGGTAAAAAAGGGATCGGTAAAAGGTTTCTCAAGGATCTCAACACAGGAAAAACACATGTGGCGGGCGGCGTATTTTTTAGTGCGATGTATCGCAACGCAATCGGCGTACGTGTAGAAGGAACTTTTGGAAAGTTATCTGCGGATGACAATGTGCTTTCCGGCATTACAGATATTGCTAAAGAGAGGTACAACCGCAATCTTAATTTCAGGACCACGCTTACCGAAGGATCCGTGCTTGCTGAGATTCATCCGCTGTTCATCATTAACAACTATGCAGAAAGCGATGCTTACCCGCCGCGGCTATCTCCATACCTGCTTGCCGGAGTAGGATATTTTTCTTATAATCCGCAGGGCCAGGTTCCCGGAACAAATAATTGGGTGGACCTTCAGCCGCTGAGTACGGAAGGACAAGGTTTTCCGGAATATCCCGATCGTAAGCCATACAAATTACAGCAGATAAATATTCCCGTTGGACTTGGTTTTAAATATGAAGTCAATCCATTGTTTAATTTGAGGTTGGAAGGGATATACAGGATATTGAACACAGATTACCTGGATGATGTAAGTACTACGTACGTTACACCTGCCAGCTTCCTGTCAAATTTTACTCCTACCAAAGCCGCATTGGCACAGATGATGTCGGACAAACAAATTATTAAACGCCCCAACACGATCGGAGGTAAAGGTAAAAGAGGGAGCCCGGCAGAAAAAGATGCTTATTTTTCATTGAACCTGAAAATAAGTTTCGTTCTCGGAAGACAAAAGATCAAGTAATCAATTACGGATTAAATTATATAAAAAGAGCAAACCGGATAGGTTTGCTCTTTTTTATTGAAAGTGGTAATTTTTAATTCGTAATTGAGATCAATTACCGGAGATGACTGATTGAATGGCGTCTACCAATTCGTGTTTTGTAAAAGGAACGCCCATGATCTTGTTATAACCTTTTGCATCTGCCAGGTATACATCGCGGATGATCTTGATCAGCTGACCGTTGTTGAGTTCAGGAATCAGCACATGCTCAAAGTTTTTGATGATGTCGCCGAGATTGGAAGGGAACGGCCTTACATATCGCAGGTGCGCATGGGAAACGGAAACGCCCTGCTGTTGTAATTCGGCACATGCACTCTTGATGGCGCCGTAAGTGCTTCCCCAACCGATTACCAGCACTTTTCCTTTTTCTGCTCCGCTGTCGAGATGCTGATGCGGAATATGCTGCGCGATCTTGTCTACTTTTTCCTGGCGGATCTTCACCATCAGCTGATGGTTTTCCGGATCATAACTGATGTTACCTGTGATATTTTGTTTTTCCAACCCGCCAATGCGATGCTCCAGCCCAGCCGTGCCCGGCACTACCCATGGACGCACTAATTTATCATCACGCAGGTAAGGTTGAAATTTTTCTTCGCCTTCCCACAGCTGTGTTTTGAAATTTACTTCGATCGGTTTCAGTTCTTCCGAAGATGGAAATTTCCATGGTTCGGCACCATTGGCGATATAGCCGTCACTCAACAAGATTACCGGTGTCATGTGCTGTATGGAAATGCGTACAGCTTCATACGCCGCATCAAAACAATCGCTCGGTGTGCTTGCGGAAATTACAGGTATCGGGCATTCGCCATTACGGCCGTAATATGCCTGCAGCAGATCGCTTTGCTCTGTTTTGGTAGGCAAGCCAGTACTCGGTCCGCCGCGCTGAACGTCAACAATAAGCAGCGGAATTTCCAGCATCATTGCAAGTCCCATCGCTTCTGCCTTAAGTGCCATGCCAGGACCGCTGGTGGTAGTTAACCCGAAATTGCCGCCATAACTTGCGCCGATGGCAGAGGCAATTGCCGCAATCTCATCTTCCGCCTGAAAGGTTTTGATGCCAAAAGCCTTGTGCCTGCTCAATTCATGCAGGATATCCGAAGCCGGTGTGATTGGGTAGGAGCCGAGAAACAACTTCAACCCGCTTTTCTGACCGGCAGCAATGATTCCATAAGCCAGTGCCTGGTTGCCCATGATGGAACGATAAACGCCCGGCTGCATTTTGCCTTTTTCTACAGTAAATCTGTGTGTGAATGTTTCGGTGGTGTCGCCATAATTATAACCGGAACGCAGCGCCTTTATGTTACTTTCGAGGATCTCCGGTTTCTTCCCAAATTTTTCGGTAAGGAACTGGATGGTATTCTCCATGTCGCGGTTATACATCCAATAAAGAAAGCCGAGAACAAACATATTTTTTGCACGATCCTTTTCCTTCGTTCCCATGGTGATTTCTTTCAGTGCTTCGCGTGTCATTTTGGTCACGTCCATGGTAATCACCTGGTAATTGGCGAGACTATTATCTTCCAGCGGATTTACCCCTTCAGGATAGTTGGCGAGCCGCAGGTTTTTTGCATCGAAACCATCGGTATTGGCAATCACCCGGCCGCCTTTTTTCAATCCTTTCAGGTTCACCTTCAACGCAGCTGCGTTCATCGCTACCAATACGTCGCATTCGTCGCCGGGAGTGTAGATGCGGTCGCTGCTGAAACGAAGCTGAAAGCCACTCACGCCTGGTAAAGTGCCTATCGGGGCGCGTATTTCGGCCGGAAAATCCGGGAACGTAGCCAGGTCGAGACCCAACATCGCGGTATTATTGGTAAACTGGCTACCGGTTAACTGCATTCCATCGCCGCTGTCGCCGGCGAATTTTATGACTACTTCACTTAAAACCTCTTGATGATCGGGCATTGTTATATCGTTGAAATGTGGCCGCAAAGTTAAGGATTTTAGGTGTCAGGTGTCGGGTATCAGACGTTAGCTTTTAGCAGACTCACTAAAAATTTCGTGTTCCGAAAACTACAACCTGAAACCTGATACCTCACTCCTCATACCTGCCGCCTTTCCCTTATTTTTGCCCAAACTTTTTTAATGCAGGATATTACAGATTTTTTAGCGCCCATCAATGTACACGAACTCAACAATGATGAAGGCTATACAGATGGCCAGTTTGCCAAACACATCAGCATTTATGAAAATGAATTACCCGGACTCGACGGCATCGACATCGTGATCGTTGGACTGATCGAAAGCCGGGGAGACAGCTTTTTACGGCAAACAAGTGAGGCCGCCAATATGATCAGGAAGGAGTTGTATCAACTGAATTACTGGCACCTCGATACGCGCATTGCAGACATTGGAAACATAAAGACGGGCGCGTCCATCAAAGATAGTTATGCAGCCACAAAAACGGTATTGGATGAATTATTAAAACTCAACAAAACCGTCGTACTCATAGGCGGCTCGCACGACAATACGCTGGCGCAATATTATGCGTACCGCGATAACAATCAACAGGTAGAAGTAACCTGTGTGGATGCGATGATCGACCTTCGCGGCGAAAGTCCGATCCGAAGTGAAAGTTTTCTGATGGAAATGCTTACCGGTGAACCAAATATGGTAAAGCATTACAACCATATTGCGTTTCAAAGTTATTTTGTTCATCCGCGCATGCTTGAAACGATGGATAAACTGCGTTTTGATTGCTACCGTGTGGGTACCGTTACCGAACACATCGAAGAAATGGAACCGATCCTTCGCAACACGAACATGTTGAGTTTTGATATCAGCGCAATCAAATACAGCGACGCACCGGCAAACAAAAACTGCCCGAACGGGCTCACAGGCATAGAAGCGTGTATACTTACGCGTTACGCCGGTATGAGTCAGCAATTAAGCAGCATCGGTTTTTACGGGTATGATCCGAACAAGGATGTGGATGAATTAACCGCGCGGCAGATCAGCCAGATGCTGTGGTACTTCATCGACGGAAAGAGCCGGAGCAAACAGGAAGCTTTGCTGGAAGAACGCAGCAACTTCAACGAATATCACACTGCTTTTGCGGAAGTAGATACCGTTTTTCTGCAAAGCAAAAAAACGAGCCGTTGGTGGATGCAGATGCCGGATAAAAAATTTATCGCATGCAGCTACACAGATTATGTGAAGGCGAGCAATAATGAGATTCCGGAGCGATGGTTGAGAGTTCAGGAAAGGAATTAAATAAGAAATTTTGAATAAGGAATAAGAAAGTGGAGAACTCAGACAACTCGCGGGTCTTATTCCCTCACTCCTTGTAAAAAGAAAATTTTTATGAAGCATCACGCTGCCAGACTTTCTTATTCCTTATTGATCATTTCTTGTTCCTTATTCTGTATTTCCTGCAGCAGTACAAAATCAATTTCCAGACAAGCCGACAAATTATTGATCTCAGATACCGCTATCAGCAAGGGTTTCATCGGTATCAGTGTTTTTGATCCTTCAGGCAATACTTACTTATATAATTATAATGCCGACAAATATTTTGTGCCGGCGAGCAATACGAAGCTGTTTACGTTGTATGCAGGGATGAAATATTTGGGGGATAGTTTGGTGGGACTGCGGGCATATAATAATGATGGTAATTTATATATTTTCTCTACGGGCGATCCGACGTTTCTTCACAAAGATTTTTCTGATCAACCTGCGTTTAATTATTTGCAGAATTGCAATGCTTCCAACATCACTGTTGTTGATTCGGTGTGGCGGGACGAAGCATGGGGAAATGGCTGGGCGTGGAATGATTACAACGATGATTATATGACGGAACGATCGTCGCTTCCGATCTTTGGTAACATAATTGAATTGTCCGGCACGCCGGCAAATCTGCATCTCAGTCCGCCATTTCATTTTTCTTACGAGTATGAAGGATGGCGCAAATTATCAAGTGTTCACAGAAATATTGGCGACAATACTTTCCGTTTCAAATTTAATGCAGACAGTGGAAAAACATTTTACGTTCCCTTTGCTACCTTAAAAGGAGAGACCAATAAAAAGATGCTGGGCGATACGCTTCACAAGGTTATTAATCCACAAGATGATTTTGTGCCGGTGATGGCGGGCGATGAAAGGGTAGTGATCATTCATTCTCAGCCTTCCGATTCTTTATTCAAACCAATGATGCATCGCTCCGACAATTTTTTTGCAGAACAAACTTTACTCATGGCCAGCAATGAATTTCTCGGTTATATGAATGACGAAGCCATCATTGATACGCTTTTAAAAACGTATCTCAAAGACATTCCTCAAAAACCCAAATGGGTTGACGGTTCCGGCCTCAGTCGCTACAATCTTTTTACACCACAGGATTTTATTTACATTCTGAACAAGATGAAAAATGAATTCGGTATGGAGCGGATGAAAACAATTCTCGCTACCGGCGGCGAAGGAACGCTGAAAAATTATTTCCTGACCGACGCGGGATTTATTTATGCCAAAACGGGTACGCTGAGCAACAACTGTGCTTTGAGCGGATATATCATAACAAAGAAAAATAAATTCCTGCTGTTTTCCATCATTGCAAATAATTACCAAACCGGCGCTACGCCTGTGCGGCGCGCGGTGGAGAAATTTATGAAATACGTGAGGATAGCGTATTAATCCTTGCATTCATTATCCTCCATATTATCAATGCTTCTGATGAAGTAGAAAAGCTGCGTATTCATTTCTTAAACGCACGCCAGCCACCACGGCGGCCTGTTCTTTCTACCGCCCGAACATCTTGTCCAACTCTTCCTTCTTAAAGGTCATGTAAGTAGGCTTGCCATTCGGCGTGCTGTTCGGGGTGTTGCAGGCGAAGAGATCGTTGAGCAAACCGCTCATTTCTTTCTGTGAAAGCGTTGTTCCCGATTTGATAGATTGTTGCAGTGCAAGTGATCGAAATAATTTTTCACGCTTGCTGAATTTAAGGTCGCTGCTGAAATGCTTGTATTGTTCCAGCATTTTTTCTATGGCATTTTTTTCATTGCCCTGCGAAACGTCGGCGGGCGTTCCGGAAACAACAAAACTATTGTTGCCAAAAGGTTCCAGTATAAAACCGAGTTGCTGCAGATCGGGGAGAAGTTCGTGTAGTAAAACTGAATCTGTTGCGGTAAGATCGATCGATACGGGAAACAAACTTTGTTGCGCGGCGATTGCTTTGCCATCCACGGCATGCAAAAATCTTTCGTACAAAATGCGTTCATGGGCATTTTGCTGGTTTACTAATAAGTAGCCATTATCATTTTGCACGATAATATAGGCGCTATGTAATTGAAATACATTTTCCGATATGAACTGCGCGTGCAAAACAGGCGCATGCAAAGTTGCAGACGAATCATCCGTTTCGAGTCCGGCAGTGAGTGGTTTGAAGTGCGTTTGCGCAGCAGGCTTTTCATAAAAGTCTTTCCAGTGACCGAGTTCACTTTTATTTTCGATGAAATGCGCCTGGTTGCTTTTGGTAAATGTATTGAACAGGGAAGAGGAGGAAGCGGACGATTTCTTGTCTTCCGTGAACGGCTTGCTGACCGCGTCCAGATGTTGAATCGATCCGTCAAGGTCAAAATCGAGCGTGGGTGTGATGCTGAACTGCGCCAATGCATGTTTTACCGCGCTTTCAACAAATGCATATACGATGCGTTCGTCTTCAAATTTTATTTCCTGCTTGGTTGGATGAACATTGATGTCGATCTGCGCAGGATCAAGATTGATAAACAATGCATACATCGGGTAACTATCCTTACCGATCATTTCATCGAAGGCCTTCATCACCGCATGATTGAGGTAAGCGCTTTTAATAAAACGATTGTTGACAAAAAAGTACTGGTCACCGCGTGTTTTTTTGGAGGTTTCAGGCTTGCCTACAAAACCTGTGATATCAAGATAGTCCGTTTGTTCATGCACACTTACGAGTTTCGCGTTATAAGTGTTGCCAAGTATCTGAACGATGCGTTGTTTTAGTGATCCGCGTTCGAGATGAAAAACCTGTTGCCCGTTGGACGAAAGTGAAAAGAATATTTCCGGAAAACTCATTGCTACGCGAATGAACTCATCTACGATATGCCGCAGCTCCGACGGATTACTTTTTAAAAAATTACGGCGCGCCGGCACATTGAAGAAAAGATTCTTCATGGCAATGCTGGTACCGGTTTCCATCGCGACGGGCTGCTGATTTTTTACTGTACTGTTTTCGATTTCGATGCAGATGCCTGCCTCATCTTCGGCACGTTTGGTGCGGAGTTCTACCTGAGCCACAGCTGCGATACTGGCCAAAGCCTCACCGCGGAAGCCCATTGTTTTAATGCTGAAGAGGTCGTCGATGTTCCGGATCTTGCTGGTTGCATGCCGCTCAAAGGCCATACGGGCATCGGTTTCACTCATCCCTTTGCCGTTGTCTATCACCTGTATAAGTTGTTTGCCGGCATCGTTTATCAGCAATTTAATTTCTGTCGCGCCGGCATCCACTGCATTTTCCAGTAGCTCCTTTACGGCGCTGGCCGGTCGCTGGATCACTTCTCCGGCGGCAATCTGGTTGGCAATGTTATCAGGTAATAATTGAATGATATCAGGCAAAATGGCTCCTTTATTGTAAACGTCAAATTTCGTGAAAATTTGCGGATTTTCGGCCGGGAAGACGGGAAGGCAGGAATAAAAATATTTACTGCTTCTTCGCATCTGTCGGGCAATCTTCGCAACAGGCAATCGCCGAAGGCGAAAGTATTACCGCCTTACCGGCAAATAAAGAAATCAGGTGGTGAGCGATTTGAAAACCGCTTCAAGGCTGTTCGATTGTGTTTGCAGCGAAACGATATTTAAATTCTGATCAATGCTGAGTTGCAGCAATTGTTTTTTTACAGATTCCGCGTTGGTGCATTGAAGAGTGAAAAGCGTTTCCCGAAGTCTGGTAACTGATAAAACATCGTTCAGTTTTTTTATCAAGCCGATGTTCACGTCTTCTTTAAATTCTACCGAAACGCTTTGCTGGCTGTCGGTTGCTTTTTGAAGATTTGTCAGCCTGTCATCGGCAACAATATTTCCTTTGTTGATAATGATCACGCGGTCGCAGATCGCTTCCACTTCCTGCATGATGTGCGAAGAAAATAAGATGGTTTTCTCTGCCGCTAGCGATTTAATCACGTTTCTTATTTCTACGATCTGGTTCGGATCCAGTCCGCTCGTCGGCTCATCCAGTATCAGCACTTCCGGATCATGTACCAGTGCGGCTGCCAGGCCCACACGTTGTTTGTAACCTTTACTCAGCTGACCGATTTTTTTGTGTGCCTCCGGCGAAAGTCCAACAGTCCGGATCACTTTTTCTATCACCGGTTTTGCATCTTTTATCTGGTGTACGTTGGCGATGAATTGCAGATATTCCCGCACATACATGTCCATGTACAACGGATTTGCTTCCGGTAAATAGCCGATCTTCTTCTTTGAATCAAGATTATTTTCGCTCACGGTCAATCCGCACACATCGATCTTTCCGGCATCGGCAGCAAGATAACCCGTGATCATTTTCATGGTGGTACTCTTACCCGCGCCGTTTGGTCCGAGAAAACCAACGATCTCACCTTTATTCACCTGGAAAGAAATGGCGTTGACGGCTTTTTGGGTGCCGTATTTTTTGGAAAGATTGGTAATAGAAATTGACATGAAAATTAATTAAGTAAGTTGATATTCCTTGGTAAGAGAGTCTGAAGGAATATTTAGCATTTTGCTGAATATCCGAATCATTGTTAAAGAGAGCGGTTTTTTATAGTTCAAGACCTTGCTGACAGTTCCTTTGTCGCCATATTCGTTAGCTAAATCGATCGGTTTATAACCAAAATCCTCCATTCTTATTTTAATTAATTCGATGGGGTCAAGTTCCGGTAAGTCCCAAAGTTTTTTTTCGTATTCACTAATAAGAAAAGCCAGTAAAAGCTTTTCCTTGTGTTCGGAAGTACCTTTTACTGCTTCTCTTACTTGTTCCAATCTTGTTGTTGCTTTTTGATAGTCTTTTTCGTTTTCAATCAAAAACCATTGATTATTTTTCATTTTTTAAAGTAGTTGATAAATGATCTTAATTTATCAAAATTTGTAAAGATTATATTGTTTCCGGATTTATCATATCATACTCATTATGTGTTCCGATAAATCTGATATATACAAGGTTGTCATTATAATCAATTAGAGCAATTAACCTATATGTGTTATGTAAAATTTCAAATCCAGCTCTATTATTTTTTATCATTTTTGCTTTTGGAAATGCATTTAAAACGTCTTGTTTATTTTTCCAATTAGCATTTTCGACAACTGTTTTCCATGCAGATAGGCTTTTTCTTGAATCTGCGTGTTGGGGGCTAAAATTACGCAGCTTCTCTAAGTATACTACTTGCATATATATTTGTTGAAAGATAATTAAGTAAAGGCTTCATAATTTTAAATATTCCATTATTCGCTGGCGTTTAGACTGCAAAGTTAAATAAAAAAGTTGGCTAATTGCCAACTTTTTTATTTAACTTTTGAAAATTAATTTTATTATTCCCCGCCTTCTTTCGGCTTCTGCGGCCCACGATTCTCTGGTGGTCTGGGCGGTCGTTGCTGTTGCGGTGGACGCTGCTGCTGCGCACCACGATTTTGTGGCGGTCGCTGCTGACCTTGTCCCTGCTGCTTTTGCTGTGGCGAACGTTGTTGTTGTCCCTGGCCTTGCTGCTTTGGTGGACGTTGATTATTACCGCCACCTTCCTGCGGCGGGCGCTGCTGGCCACCACGGTTTTGTGGCGGACGTTGCGGCCCCTGACCTTGCGGCCCGCGTTGTTGATTTTGCTGTTGGCTGCGTTCTTTATCGCGTCGTTTGCGCGTCGTTTTTTCAAGGCTCCGCAGACTGATCTGGCCAACGATGTCTGCATATTCCGGTTCAATCTCTTTAGGCTTGCCGGTGATCACTTCCGCAGTTTCCAGTTCTTCCGGGCGAATGCCTTCACGGTTCTGCAATTTTATTTTCTTTACCGTTTCCAGCGAAAGCGGGTATTGCTTGTTGCTTTCCGCCATGGTATACCACATCAGGTTGCGGAAAATATCCTTTTTCACCAAAAACGCACGTCCTTTTGCTGTTTCCAGCATATCGGCATCGTTTGGAAAAAATTGCAATGCGTCCATATACGTGTCCAGCTCATAGTTGAGGCAACATTTGAGCCTGCCGCACTGGCCGCTTAATTTCGTTTGATTGATGCTGAGGTTTTGATAACGGGCAGCATTCGTGTTCACACTTTTAAAATCGGTGAGCCACGTACTGCAGCACAATTCACGGCCACAACTTCCGATGCCGCCTACTTTGCCGGCTTCCTGCCGCGCACCGATCTGGCGCATTTCCACTTTCACTTTAAATTCGGAGGCATATTGTTTAATGAGTTCGCGAAAATCCACGCGATCATCGGCGATGTAGAAGAAAGTCGCCTTACGGCCATCCGCCTGCACTTCCACTTCGGCCATTTTAAGCTCGAGCTTTAGTACCCTCGCCATAGCGCGACTGCGGATCAGTACCTGCGCTTCGCGGGCCTTGTTTTCTGCCATCTTCGCCAGGTCGGCATCGCTGGCGCGACGCAATACTTTTTTTATGTCGGGATTGAATTCGTCGATCTTATGTTTTTTTAATTGCAAACGTACCAACTCGCCGGTAAGGTTCACCATGCCCACGTCAAAACCGTTAACACCTTCAACGGCTACCATTTCGCCTTTTTCAAAATAATGCAAAGTGGTATTTTTGAAATAATCCTTGCGGCTACCGTTGTTGAAGCTTACTTCCACTACGCGGCAACTGCTTTCAGGATCGCTGAAAGGGAGATTTGCGAGCCAATCGTGTACATTCATTCTGTTGCAACTGCCGCTTGCACAACTTCCTTTACTCTGGCAGCCACCCGGCGCTCCATCTTTGCCGGTGCCACAACTTCCACATGCCATAATATGTTTATATTTTGTCCCGTTGCTGTCGGGAAAATTAGTAAAATCTTACGCCTCAGTTTTCACCGCAAGAACAATAAATGCAGTTTTCACAAAAAATGTTTCTGCGAAAACGCTCTTAACTCACGTTCTCTGCGGTTCTCATCCCATCAAAATTACTGATTTGTTGCTAATAATGTGATACAACTTAATGGTAAGTGCGTGAAAGAGCATTTTGGGGTTAGCGTTGCGCTCTATGTAGTAAGTGGCCTGATCGAGTTCTTCGATGATGGCTTCCTGCTGTTCGATACTGCATAATTTATTGAAACGCAATGCAAAATCGATGTCGCTGCGGGCCTGTTCATTGCTCTGCGTTTCTTTCTGATGCGGCAGATTTTCCAGTCCGATAGCGCGGATGCGCACGGCCTGTTCCAATATATGAGTAAAATATTTAAGGAATTGCTTCTGTTTTTCCCGGCCGGTTTTGGCCATTTCCTCTATCCATTTCACCTGGGCAACCGGCCCTGTCTTTACAATACTGTTGAGCCAGTCTCGAAGCAAAGTTTCCCAATCATCTTCTGCATGCTGTAGCTGCTGAAGTGCCTCGTGGTAATTTCCTTCTGAAATGGCTGCGATCTGTGCCGCCTTTTGTGCAGAAATACCTTCTTGCTCTTCCAGCGCCTGTTCAATCTCCGCATACTGAAGTTGCGGCACTTTCACCAGCTGCGTCCGTGAAAGGATCGTTGGCAATACGAGTGCGTCGTTTTCTGCTACCAATATAAATAAGGTATTGGCGGGCGGCTCCTCAATGAGCTTGAGCAATTTATTGCCTTCTTTGCCCAACGCCTCCGGCATCCACATGATGAGGATCTTGTATTCAGATTCAAAACTTTTAAGGCTTAGTTTGCGGATGATGTCGTTGCATTCATGCACATTAATGTTTCCCTGCTTGTTTTCCGCCCCGGCAGATTGCAGCCAGTCATAACTATTTCCATAAGGATGTGCTGTAATAAATTCGCGCCATTCTACTATAAAATCAGTACATACCGATTTTTCGCCGGGCTTTTTTGGAAATATCGGGAAAGAAAAGTGAATATCAGGATGAACCAATTGCGTAGCTTTTTTGCAGGCAGCGCATTCTCCGCAGGAATCCGTGGGAGTTCCGAGTGGCGGATTAAGAGTTTCGGGTTGTGCTGCCGGTTCGGGGTCTCCAAATAGTGAAGGTTCTGCGGTTGTCGGTTGTCTATGGTCGGTCGTCGCCTTCGGCTTCTTCCCGCCGGTTTTTTCACAAACAATGTATTGCGCAAATGCCTGCGCAAGCGACAAAGCGCCGCTGCCTTCTTTTCCCAAAAACAACAGGGCGTGACTAAGCCTGTTGTGAGAGATCATGTGAACGAGTTGTTCTTTTAGTTCGGACTGGCCGATGACGTTGGAGAAGCGCATTTTTTAGTGAATAGTGAATGGTCAATAGTGAAACCTTCAAAGAGCCTGCAAGATAGTCAATAGTGAAACCTTCATAGAATAAAAAAAATGGCAGGGATTAAAAATATTTTTAATCCCTGCCATAAAGAAAAATTTACGAAGATTTCACTATTGACCCACTACAGTTTACTCGTAATTTCCTCGCTCAACGGTGTCACCTTACTTTCAAAATACGCCACCAACTGTCCTTTTTCGTTGATTAGAAATTTATTGAAGTTCCATTTTACTTCCGCATCCAACACACCGTTTTCAGATTTGTGCGTGAGCCATTTGTAGATGGCTGCCTGGTCGTCGCCTTTCACAGAAATTTTTGCGGCCATTGGAAATGTTACGCCATAATTTTTCTGACAAACTTCCTGAATTTCCAAAGCAGTGCCTGGTTCCTGGTTGGCAAAATTGTTTGCCGGAAAACCAACGATCACCAGTTTGTCTTTATATTTTTCATACAATGCTTCCAACTCTTTGTATTGTGGAGTAAAACCGCATTTGGACGCAGTGTTTACCACAAGAATCTTTTTCCCTTTAAAAGCAGAGAAGTCGATTGTTCCGCCGGTGAGGCCATCCACTTTAAACTGGTAAATGGTTGGACTTGCAGTGGTCGCTTTTACAGATGAAACTGTTTCAGTAGTGGAAGTTGCCGGAGTAAATGCCATAATGCTGCCGATCGTAAGAGCAGACAGCGCGATTAATTTTATCATATTATTAATTTTAGTATTTAGCGATTAATGGTAGTTCAGGCGTTTAGGGTTGGTTTGAAGGAAGCTATTTCAAGTAGTCTTTGAATTGTCATTGTTTAATCCTAAACGCCAAACCTCCAGACCAATCCTAACTACTAATTCCTAAACTCTGATCATTGTTTTTCATAACAACCGATATCCGTGCCACCCACATTTCTATTCAGATCATCCAGATCTTTTGCAAAACTTGTTGTCGTGCCGGCATCAATACCCGGGCCCGTAAACAAAGAACACCTGAAATCATAAGGTCCTTCACGTGTATCGATGTTGTTGAACTGTGGATCCTGGTTATTGATAGCTGCAATAAATGTAGTATTTGCCGGTTCCGCGTCAGCCTTATAAATACAATGATCGATCGTTACATCAAATGCATTACTGCCTTGTTTCTGAACATCCAGTTCACTTTCTATCCCATTGTTATCGCCCCATAAAATACAGTTTTTGAATACTGCAGCAAGATCGTTTGAAACAGTGTTCCCATTTATTTCTGCAAAATTTGTGGCCTTTAACACAGGTAGTTTATGCAATATATATTCATTGGAAAGCGACACAACGGTACAATTTGTAAAACTGTAATTTCCGCCGGACTCTATCGCAATATTTGTACCGCAATTGCTTATAAGACTGTTGTCCATCTGTACGCTGCTATTGGTGCAAAACAATCCGGTTGTAAATGCATTGTCGATCACCGATTGATGGATCACCAGCTTGGGGCTGGCATTTACAGAAGGCTCCTGTACAACAATTGCCTTTGTTGCATTTTTTATTGTTGTAAAACGAATTACATTGTTCCTGCTGCCCTGTCGGAAATAAATACCCGGCCATGCTGCAGGAAATTTATTGTAAGGCTCGTCGAGCCTGTCGCCGCTGAAGATAACGGGTTCGTCCTTGGTGCCGTTTACCAAAAGCGTTCCATCCACTAAAAACGGAGCATCGGCATGGCAATATATTTTTGCTCCCGCCGGAATCGTTAATGTTGCCGCTTCCGAAACCTGTAGTCCGCCGAGGATCACGTAGGGTAAAACGGTGGTCCACGTTGTATTGGAACTGATCGTGGTATTATTCAGAAACACTGCATTTTGTCCGTAAGCCTGCAATTGCACAAATTGTGTGTTGCCATTATAGTTTACGGCAATGCTGTCTGCTAAAATGAATGGCAGATTGGCAGAAGTGGGGTTTATGGTAATGGATACAAACACATATATACTATCATCCGCAGCTATATCAATATTGGTTACTTCCGGCAGCGCAGTGCCGTTAATATTTATTTTAAATGGGGAAGTAGCGCCGCCCATCAGTTTTACCGACATCCGCAACCGCTGATCGTTTTCATTGAATATCTTGAAAGATTGTGTTACAGAACCTACGCCGGTAAAAACCGTATCGAATTTTACAGAGTCGGCACTGAAGCTGATCCTGGCATCACCGCTGGTATTGAAGCTGTCTTTTTTGCAAGAAAAAAGGGACATGAGAAAAAATATAATTGCGGTAAAGAGGAATAATTTTTTCATTAAAACAAATCTACACTATTTACTTGCAATAGCCAATGTTGCGATGCTGATATCGGAGGCCGGAATGATACGCATTGACTGACAGCAGGCATCAAGAGTGGCGCCGGTGGTGAGGACGTCATCGACAAGCAGGAAATTTTTGCCGGCAAGACTTGCTGGTTGAACAACGTCAAAGCTATCCGCTACATTTTCCCATCGTTCGGCGCGGTGTTTTTTTGTCTGGCTTTCTGTTGGCCGGCGCCGGATGATCCTGTTATTCAGAACAGGCACATTCATCGTTTCTGACATACCATTGCCGATAATGGTGGCCTGGTTATAGCCACGTTTGAATTCTTTGTCGGGGAACATAGGCAGTGGAACGATGTAGTCGATGTTTCCGAAACGACCGGATCGCAGCAGGTTCCTACCCATCATTTTTCCAAGATACAAACCGATTTCTTTGTTGCTGTTGTATTTTAACTGGTGTATGAGTTGCTGGATCAACTGCCCTTTTGAAAAATAGAATTCGCTGTGCGCTGCCCGGATGGAAGACCTGCCGCGGAAGATCTTTTCTACCGGGTTATCCGGATACCGTTCAAATGCTGTATGCGGCAAAGCTGCCACGCAGCGAAAGCAAAGTTGCTCGTGTGCAGCCAACACATCGCTTCCACAACCGCAGCAATGGTGCGGATAAAATAAATGAAGCGCGTCGATCAAAGAACGTTGAAGCAAAAACATATGCGAAGCTACTTGCTGTGCAGGGAAGAAAATTATTTTAAGGATGTTTTTATCACCGTAATCAATGGAGATTTTCAACGGAAAATTTAGAGTTTCAGAAGTTTAGATTCAAACAGTACGAATAATAAAAAAGATTTTTTAATAGCGTTCCCTATCCTAAACACCTAAACCTCCAAACACCTAAACTAAAACAGGTATTGATATACTTCTTCCACTTTCCCCAGCGCCACTACTTCAATATCGAATTTCATTTTGCTGAGTGATTTTGCATTGTATTTGCTTACGATGATCTTTTCAAAACCGAGCTTTTCCGCTTCGGCGATGCGTTGTTCGATGCGGTTCACGGCACGGACCTCGCCGCTTAGTCCTACTTCTCCGGCGAAGCAGATGTGCATCGGCAGCGATACATCTTCATAGCTGCTGAGCAGCGCACATACAATCGCAAGATCGAGCGAAGGGTCTTCTACTTTTATTCCGCCGGCAATATTGATGAACACATCTTTAACACCAAAATGAAACCCACCGCGCTTTTCCAGCACGGCCAGCAGCAGTTGCAGGCGGCGCAGATCGAAACCGCTCACCGTTCGCTGCGGCGTTCCGTATACGCTTTGTGTTACCAATGCCTGCGTTTCTATCAGCAAGGGTCGCATGCCTTCGATGGTGGCGCCAATGGCGATGCCGCTCAGCTGATCTTCTTTTTGGGTGATCAGTATTTCACTTGGATTGCTCACAGCGCGCATTCCCTCATTGCTCATTTCGTAGATGCCAAGTTCGGCCGTGGATCCAAACCTGTTTTTCAATGTGCGAAGGATACGGTAAGTGTAATGCCGGTCACCTTCAAATTGAAGTACGGTGTCTACCATGTGTTCTAATATTTTCGGACCCGCAATGTTACCATCTTTCGTAATATGACCGATGAGAAAGACCGGAGTGTTTGTTTCCTTTGCATAACGTTGAAGTTCTGCAGCGGTCTCACGGATCTGGCTGATGCTGCCAGGCGAACTTTCCACAAACGGTGATTGCAAAGTTTGAATGCTATCCACGATCACCAGTTGCGGCTTCAGTTTCTTTATTTCCTGGAAGATCGTTTGGGTATTGGTTTCCGTAAGCAGGTAAAAATTTTCATTGGCAACGCCGATACGGTCCGCGCGCATTTTTATCTGCTGCTCACTTTCTTCCCCGCTTATATATAATATGGTGATGCCTTTCAGCAACAATCCGTTTTGTAAAAATAAGGTTGACTTCCCGATGCCGGGCTCGCCGGCTACCAGCACGATGCTGCCCATCACGATGCCCCCGCCGAGGACACGGTTCAGTTCGCCATCGGTAGTAACGATGCGTTTTTCTTCTGCGCTGCTTACATCGTTTATCGAAACCGTTTTTAGTTTTGCCAACCCGTTGTATTCTTTCCAGTCATCTCTGGGAGATTTGTCAGCTCCTTTTATGATCACTTCTTCTACAAAACTGTTCCACTGACTACACGACGGACATTTTCCCAGCCACTTTGCGCTTTCGTAACCACAATTCTGGCAAAAGAATGCCGATTTAGTTTTGCTCATCCGGTAAAGTTATTTTAAAAATTTTTCTGAGAACATTTTAACACTTGTTGCTTTCCTCATTTTGCAGGAAGAAAAACCGCAATAAAAATTATGTGCATAAGCTGTTCATTTCGCTTCGCGGCATTTATAAATTCCATGTCATTTTTTTAAATGACTGCAGAAAAAACAGCGATGATCAAAAACGTATATGAAATTTTCAGGCAGCAAAAAATAAAACGGAGCGATTGAAAATCTTCGGGCTGATAAAAAGTAAAATGGCCAACATTGCTGTTGACCATTTGTACTTACTAACCCATTAAATTCTATTGCTAAATTACAAAACACCGCCTTAAAAAAAATATTTTTTTTTGGATGTTGATAAGTTTAGCGGCCGGCAACCATTATCATACAGGGAGCATAGTGTGGTTTTATTAAATTGATAATCAAATAAATATAAAGATTTTTAGCCCCCGTTTTCAGCTCTAAAAAATGCCGATCCGGCTAAAAATTATTTTTAATTTAATTTGGTTTATAAAATAAACTACTTTACGTTTGTGAAAAATTAAGGACAATGAAACTGTTGTGTTTTTTCTTACTGCTTTTGATTTCCGGGAGTGTATCGGCGCAGGTAAAAGTGTATGGCCGATTGACGGACAATAAGAACAGACCGCTGGCCGGTGCCAGCATTTCTATCGTAAATTCATACGATGGCGCTACCACGGATTCTCTCGGGTACTATTCCTTTATAACAACAGAAAAAGGAGAGCAAACACTGGAAGCCAGCCTGTCCGGCTACGGGACATATATAAAAAAAATAAGAATTGGTGACAATAATATTGATCAGAACATATCAGTAAAAGAGTTAATAACTGAGCTGAACGCTGTAGTAATCAGTGCCGGATCTTTTGAGGCCAGCGACAAAAAGAAAGGTACCGTGCTTAGCTCACTTGACATTGTAACAACTGCCAGTGCAAACGGTGATATTACCGGCGCACTTAAAACATTGCCGGGTACGCAGCAGGTGGGCGAATCTGAAGGTTTGTTCGTCCGCGGCGGTACTGCCACCGAAAGTAAGATCTTCATGGATGGCAACCTGGTGAATAACTTCTTTTACAGCAGTCTGCCCGGAATTGCAACACGCGGCAGGTTCAATCCTTTTTTATTCAAAGGAACGGTATTCAGCGCGGGCGGATATTCGGCTTTGTATGGCCAGGCGCTTTCTTCGGCGCTGATCCTGGAAAGCAATGATTTGCCGGAACGGACGGAAGCCAGTCTGTCTTTATCTGTGATCGGCGCCGGTGGCGGAATTCAAAAGCTGGCTAAAAACAAGAAGGCAAGTTGGGGAATTACCTACAGTTACGCAAATCTTGCCCTGGCTTTTGGCGTATTGAAACAAAAGCAGGATTTTTTTAAGATACCCGAATATCATGAGCTGGATGCCAATTTCCGTATTAAAACAAAAAATGGTGGGTTTATAAAATATTACGGGTATGCCAGCTGGAACAAAACCGGTTTTCGTGCGGCGGATATAGACTCTTCGTCTTTGCAAAATGCATTTGATCTTGAAAATCTGAATACTTATCAGAATCTTAACTGGAAAGAAAATCTTGGTCGTGGCTGGAAAGCAACTTCCGGGATAAGTTTCAGTACCAATAAAGATGACATCGAAAACGAGTTGCAGGATGCAAACGATAACAAGGTTCCGGTTGTTGTTGTAAATGATTATACCTATAAAAATTTCAAGCTGAAGAACCGTTCCGTGTATGCACAGGCGCGGGTGGTACTCGAGAAAAAACTGGGCGGATTGAATACGGTCCGGTTTGGCGCAGAACATTTTTACAGCAATGAAAAAGCGATCTATACATTATATAACAATGATTCGTATTCGAGTACGGTAAAAGACAACCTCACCGCAGGCTTTGCCGAATCTGATTTCTACATCACCAAAGACATTGCGGCAAAGGTTGGGACGCGGCTGGAACATTCGGAACTGATGCAAAAATGGAACATCGTGCCACGCGCATCGCTGGCATATAAATTCAGCAATACGAGCCAGGCATCCTTTGCCTACGGCATTTTTTATCAGAACCCGGAAAGGAAATATCTGCCGACGATCAATGACGACCTTGGTTTTGCGAAAGCAACACATTACATTTTGCAATTTGAAAAAGCAAAGGATCAGCGCCGGTTCCGCACAGAATTGTTTTACAAGAAATACGACGCCTTATATAAAACGGCGCAAAATAATAATGGCGTGGATGTAGCTGCCACAAACGATGGAACCGGTTATGCGCGGGGCGTGGAAATGTTCTGGCGCGATAAGAAGACGATCAAATTCATGGATTACTGGGTATCTTATTCTTACCTTGATACGAAACGCGACTACCTGAATTTTCCGGGAAAGATGCGCCCGGATTTTGCCGCTAAACACACGGCATCATTGGTGGTGAAAACTTTTCTGCTGCCTCTCAAAACCGGCTTCAATGCAAGTTATACGTTCGCCAGCGGCCGGCCCTATTACCAATTGAAATATGATGCAACGACTCAACAATATTTTGTAGGTGACAAAGGGAGGACCATCAATTACAATAACGTAGGGTTCAGCATCAATTATCTGCCGAACCTTGGAAAAACAAATCCTAAATCATTTGTGGTATGGGTGCTTTCGGTGACGAACGTACTGGGGCAAAAGCAGGTCTATGGATATAATTATGGCAATATCAGCGGCCGCAGAGACGCCATTACGCCGCCGGCACCAAGATTCGTATATATAGGCTGCTTCCTGAGTTTTGGGGTAGACAGGACACAGGATGCGATTAATAACAACCTGTAATCAATCATCAATCATTACTCAACGATTTCACCATTGACCATTCACTCTAAATAACATTATCATGAAAAAGATCATTTTGGGAACAGCATTATTGCTCGGTTTTTTTTGCGCATCGGCGCAATCTGACAAGTACCTGGGGGCGATGAAAGCAAACATTGCAGGTATTGAAGATGCCTTCAAAGATCCACAGAAGCTGCTGTCGTTATCGAACAGTTTTGAACGCATCGGCAACGCCGAAAAAAATCAATGGCTTCCTTATTATTACGCGGCTTTCCTGCAGGTCAACTATGGCTTTATGTTAGGTGATAAGGTAGCTTCCGGCGGCGATGCCGTTGCCGATAAAGCAAATTCGTTGCTCAGCAAAGCAGATTCGTTGAGTCCTGCTAATTCGGAGATCAGTTGCGTGAAAGCGATGGTAGCCACGTTAAGTATGATCGTAAACCCGATGCAGCGCTATATGGAATATGGTCCGCTTGTAGAACAAAATCTGGAAGCGGCCAAAATACAGGATCCGAACAATCCGCGTCCTTATTACCTCAAGGCTATGAATACCAAAAATACACCTGAACAATTCGGTGGTGGCTGCTCAGCAGCGAAAGACAGCATTGCGACTGCAAAGGAAAAATATGCCACTTTCAAACCGGCAAGTGAATTATCTCCGTCGTGGGGTTCTGACAGATTGGAAAAACTTATAGAAGCGTGTAAATAAAACCTGCTATTTATGAACCAGCAATTGAACGAGAGGGAGAGCCTTGCCCTTATTGAAAGCATGATCAACAAAGCGAAGAATAACTTCAGCGAATCGGGAACGTTGTTCCTGGTGTGGGGCTTTGTGATCCTTATCTGCAGCGTATTGCATTTTGTAACAACTTGTTTTTTCGATTATGAAAATGGCGGTTATGTCTGGGGGCTCACCTGGCTGGCCACCATTTTCCAGATATTTTATCTGCGAAAAAAAGTGCGGAAGCAGAAAGTAAAGTCATATTCCGATGACATTATCAAATATATCTGGATCACTTTTTTTGTGGTGATGGTGATCATGGTGTTTATCCTTATCTGGCAAAAAAGTTATATCAGTATCATTCCTGCAATATTGGTGTTGTATGGCATTCCTACTTTGTTTACCGGCCTCCTTTTTAAATTCCGGCCATTGGTGATTGGCGGTATTTGCTGTTGGCTGCTCGCGTTGGCTTGTACATTTACACATTGGCACTTCCAGTTGTTGTATATTGGGGCAGCCGGAATTGCGGCCTGGATCATTCCGGGAATTTACCTCAGAAAGAAATTTATAAAAGAAAACCAGCAATATGGAAGATAAGCAACTTTCTTACGACGAGAGTATGAAACTCATCAATTCGATGATTGGCAAGGCGAAGAAAAGTTATGTTACAAAAGGAATTGCCGCCATCGTTTGGGGCGTGCTGATCGTTCTTTGCAGCCTCGTTACCTGGGCAGAGATCCGTTATGATTTCGATCCGGGGTTCGACGTATGGATGTTGCTGCTGATCGCACTCGTGCCGCAGATCTATTTTGCCATCAAAGAAAGAAAGCAAAAAAAATTCACTTCTTATGAAGAAGAAACAGCGGCCTATGTATGGACCGCTTTTGCTATTTCGATCTTTATTACTTCTTATTACAATTCAAAATATGGAAACGATACAAACAGCTACACTTCCCTTATAATGATATTGTATGGCATCCCTACTTTCATTACGGGCGGAATGGTGAAGTTCCGGCCGATGATCACTGGGGGTATTATTTGCTGGGTACTCGCCATTGTTTCAATCAGCACCGGAAATGATATCGACATGTTATTGATGGCCGCCTGCGGCCTGTTTGCCTGGGTGATACCGGGAATCATTTTGTGGAACAGGAACAAAAAAAGACAAGCGGAAAATGGAATTTAAAGATCTTGATCCCATATTGCATTCTCAATTAAGGCTGGCCATCGTCAGCCTGCTCATCAGCGTAAAAGAAGCCGAGTTTACTTTCATCAAAGAAAAAACAAATGCTACCGCTGGCAACCTGAGTGTGCAGCTAAATAAACTGAAAGAAGTAGAATATGTTGAAATTACGAAGCAATTCAAATATAACTACCCGCAAACATTGTGTAAGATCACGCGCAAAGGAATTGATGCATTTGAACAGTATGTGAATGCGCTGCAATCGTATATGCGCCCGGGGTAGGTTTAGCGGTTTGGGTTTATAAAACTTATTGCGGCGATGCTGTTGCTGTTTTTTAGGAAAGATAAATTTTCAGGGGAAAATTATAGGCTTAAATTTACAGTATGAGTGTGCTGCTTGAAGTAAAGAATCTCTCCAAAAATTTTAAGGATCTGAAGGCCGTAAATGATCTTTCATTTACTGTAAACGAAGGGGATGTGTATGGCTTTCTTGGGCAAAATGGTGCCGGTAAATCAACTACGATCCGTATGTTGCTCACGCTTATACAACCAACTTCCGGGGAAATAAATTTTTTTGGAAAAAATCTTTTCGAACACCGGAAAGAAGTGCTTCGACAGGCCGGGGCAGTGGTGGAAAGACCGGACCTGTATAAATATTTATCTGCATACGATAACCTTTTCATTTTTGCAAAAATGAGCGGCGTGAAAGTTTCCCGCAAACTGATCATGGATCAACTGGAACTTGTAGGACTTGCAGATCGCGCTTCATCCAAAGTAAAAACATTCAGCCAGGGAATGAAACAGCGGCTCGGCATTGCGGTTGCATTGGTGCACGATCCCAGGCTGATCATTTTAGACGAACCAACGAACGGACTCGATCCGCAGGGGATTGCCGACATGCGGCACCTGATATTGCGGCTCAGCAAGGAAATGGGCAAAACGGTCATCGTATCTTCGCATTTATTGAACGAGATCGAACAAATCGCTAACCGGATGATCATCATCCATAAAGGAAAAAAGATCGCCGAAGGCGCAGTAGCCGAAATGCTCGATCCTAAACGAACAGGTGTTCAATTGGAAACCACCGACAATGCGGCTGCGCTTGTTACGCTGGCCCAAACGCCATGGGCGGCAGGCGCGCTGGAAGACGGCCATCTCATACGGCTGCAGATGGACAAGACGGATATTCCGGCATTGGCGACAAAACTGGCCGCTGCAGGCAATGGCATACTTTCCATACAGGCCCGCCATTCGCTGGAAGATTATTTTTTATCACTCACCAACGCTGAAAGACATGTGGAGCCTGCTTCAGATTGAATTATATAAAATAGCAAAGCGGCCCCGCACTTATATCGCATTTGCCGCGATCGCCGCTATTGCATTTATTTTCCAGTTTGCTTTTAAAGCTGATGGCGCGAGTTATATCAAGCTAATGCTGCAAACGGTAGATGAAAGTTTTGATCTCGATCTGCAGAAATCCATGAACGGATATTTCATGTGTTACATCATCCTTAACACGCTGCTGATACAGGTTCCGATCCTGGTGGCGCTGGTTGCCGGCGACGCTGTTTCCGGTGAAGCCAACATGGGAACGCTGCGGCTCATTCTTACAAAACCCATCAGCCGCACGCAGCTTATACTGATCAAATTTCTGGCCTCATTCATATTCACCGTACTGCTGCTGATATGGATGGCGATTACGGCCCTTGTCTTCAGCCTGCTGATATTCGGCGCGAACGACATGCTTATTTTCCGCAACCGCGGGCAGGAAAGTATGATACTGCAGATAACGCAGGACGATATCTGGTGGCGCTACCTGGCAGCATTCGCATATGCTGCAGTGGCGCTTACGGTGATCGCGGCACTGTCGATGCTGCTTTCCGTTTATGCAGAAAACAGCATCGGTCCCATCATCGCTACCGTTTGCATAGTGATCGTTTGCACCGTCATTTCAAATATCAACGTGCCTGTCATCGACAAGCATGTGAAACCGTGGTTGTTCACGTCGTACCTTGTTGGCTGGAAAGGATTCTTTTATATAGGCACCACAGACGATGGCCAGCCGATCAAAGGATCGATCCAAAACTGGACTGCCATACGCAACAGCCTTTATATACTGGTTGCGCACATAGCCGTGTTGCTCGGTATTACAATTGCGGTGTTTAGAAAAAAGGATATTCTGACTTAACGGTTTCTGACAGAAACCGTTTGTAATGGGAATCTCATCGTGCCGGTTCGTGTGCCACGAAACAAGGCGAAAAGTGATTATTAAATTGAAAATAATTTACCCAAATGAAATATGTAAAGACGCTGATCAGTTTTATCTTTTTTAGTATTTTGGCGCATATTGCGCTTGCGCAACAAGACATTAATATTCTGCTTAAAAATGTAAAGCAAAAGATCGCTACTGTAAATGATTACGAAGCTGCCGGGAGGATGAAAACGAACGTGGCTTTTTTAAAGGTGCCGGTAGCAAATGTGAAGGTTTATTTTAAAAAGCCCAACAAACTGAAGGTGAAAAGTGAGAAGGGCGTATCGTTCATTCCCAAAGGCGCGGTGAGCATTAACATGGGTAGTATACTTTCTGATGATAAGTTTACTGTGATCGATGCCGGCACCGATAAGATCAACGGTACGGTTGTTCGCGTAGCGAAATTATTGCCGGAAGACGATAACAGCGATGTGGTGTTAAGTACCTTATATATTGAGGAGGCTACCAGCCTCATCCGCAAAGCACGAACCACCACTAAAGAAAACGGCAGTTTTGAACTGGAAATGACGTATGGTAAGTATTCTGCTTTCGGATTGCCCGATAAGATCATCTTTTCTTTCAATACAAAGGATTACAAACTTCCCAAAGGAGTAACCTTCGATTTCGATGACGGCGGAACGGCACCAACGCCGGCAGACAAGAACAAGAATAAGAAGGGGAGGGCGGAGATTACGTTTAGTAGTTATGTCATCAATAAAGGAGTGGACGATGCGATGTTTAAATGAGGATGCTGTAGGGTAATTAACAACTAATTATTAATTGCCGGTTATTCATTTAAATTAATTTTCATCCAGCGCTATCTTTTCATCCACCGCATTTCTCAACACCGACGCGCTCAGTTTGCGCAGTGGATTTGCCCTTTGCGTACCGATCTCTTTTCGCATGTTAATAATATCCACGCAACCGAAGATCGCTTCGCGGAACGAAGCTTCATCCGCAATTCCTTTCCCGGCGATATCGAATGCCGTACCATTATCCGGCGACGTGCGTACCACGCTTAATCCTGCAGTATAATTAATGCCTTCGCCTACAGACAATGATTTGAAAGGGATCAATCCCTGGTCGTGATACAATGCCAGCACGGCATCGAATTTCTCATGACTCCCGCGTGCGAAGAAAGCATCGGCACTATATGGGCCAAAACAAAATACGTCTTTTTGTTTTGCTTCTTTGATGGCCGGCTTGATGATTTCGATTTCTTCTTTGCCGATCAGGCCCTCATCGCCCGCATGTGGGTTTAGCGCCAGTACGGCAATCTTCGGCTTATTGATACCGAAATCTTTTTTCAACGACTGGTTCAGCAGCTGAAGTTTGGTGATGATGTTTTCTTTGGTAATATATTGCGCCACATCTTTTACCGGTACGTGTTCGGTAAGCAACGCAATGCGCATATTTTCCGCTACCATCAGCATCACCACATCTTTTGCCTGGAAAGTACTTTTGAGAAACGGCGTGTGGCCGGTAAAATTAAATTCGGTGGATTGCACATTCATTTTATGGATAGGGGCCGTTACTAATCCATCTATTTTGCCGGCTTTTAAAGCTTCGGTGGCAACCGAAAGACTCAAGACCGCATATTTACCGCCGGTTTCATTGAGTTGGCCGGGCGTAACTGAAATGTCTTCTTCCCAGCAATTGTACACGTTTACCTGTTTATGATTGATCTTCGTAGAATCTTTTGCGGCGCTGAAGCTAAAGTTGATGTCCGGCAAACTCTTGCGGTAGAAGTTGATGAGTTTGTTATTGGCAAAGATTACAGGCGTGCAGAACTCCAGCAGGCGGGTGTCGCTGAGCGTTTTGATGATCAGTTCCATTCCTATCCCGTTGATGTCGCCACTGGTGAACCCAATCACCGGTTTATTGTCTGGTATGTTGCTCATTTATTTTTTTTGTGGCCATAAAAATACGACATCTTGTTTGAATGTTTTATTATCGTGAGAACCTGTGTCCTGCTCGTTCTAAAATTGCATCGCGTTTTGGTTTAAAAAACATCGCAGATATTTCTTAAACGTAGAGTGCGTTCCTTCAGCAACAAACAATAAATGCTGTTTATAAACGTTTTTAAGAAAGGTAAATACTATTAAAAGGTGTTTTTACGATGCTGATTCATTAACAATAGTATATACACGTGTGCGAACTACGTAAAATAAAATAATTGTAGTTTTTTAGCCACACCGGTACAATAATATACTTAAAACCACGTATTTATAATTGAGATATAAAAATCTCTTTAGTACACCTAAAGTCCAACCATCAAAATGAGAAAATTATACTTAGTTATCATTACTAGCTTTCTGTACTTCAATAGCCAGGCGCAGTGTGGTGCAGGTTACACCGCAGTAGCTTTGAATTGGGACTACCTGGATTTCATCGTAAACAGCGGATCCTATGCACCATACCTTACATTGGCACAATCGCAGACGCAAAAATTTAGTTTTGGTACACAAGGTGTCACCTTCACACACAACTATACTACGGCTAATACTTTTGGCGAAGTAGGCACGCATACCGGTGATGCGGGCTCTTTCGGACAAGGCGACGATCTCCGGTTCCTGGGCGATGGCACGGTCACATTTACTTTTGATAATGCGGTTCAGAATCTTAAATTTTCCTTATTCGATGTCGACAGGAGGCAACGAATAATCGTGAGTGCTTTAAATGGTGCCACGGGAACCAACGTAACGCTTGCATCCGTAAGCGGCAGCATCCTTAGTTTTACCAATAACGGCACTGCAAATGCAAGAGTAGATGCCAATAATTCCAGTTCTGCCAATAATTCCAGCAACGGTACCGTAAACGTAACCATACCGGGAGATGTTACAAAAGTTACGATCACCGTTTCACAAAGCAATACAGCATTTGATGAAGATGGCTCTTATTATATTTCCGACATCTCCGCTTGCTCTGTGGGTTCATACCCGCTTAATTATTACGTGGTAGCCAAGCCATTTACAAACCAGCCTTCCTATGTAATAAGCGTATTGGATAACAATATTTATTATACCGATGTGGCTACAGGGAGGTCAAAATTACTTTACTCAGATCCTTCGGGGAACAATATCAATTCAGCTGCGTACGATCCGGTGAACCACCAGGTTTATTATGCATATAGTCTTACCACTACACCAACAACCAATAAAACGATTTATCGCTACGATTACGATACCGAAACAAAAAGCGTATTCATTCCGGATGTAACAGATCTTGGCATTCCAACTTACTATCCCGGTGTGGAATCGGGTGCAGCAGCATTTTATAATGGAAGTCTTTATCTTGGCGTATAAGGCGCGGGCAATCCATCCGGTGCAACCGGTTCTGCGCGGAGTGGCTATACGAGCCGCGAATCAACCATATGGAAAATAAACATGACAGGTACTTATGTTGCCACCGATGCCCGGCAGGTATATGCCATACCCGTAGATAATGGAAGCGGATCGGGACTGCATGACTGGTCGGATTTCGTCATCAATGACGGGACGCTTTATGACTTTGATGGTTCGGCCAGCGACCTTGATGTATATGAACAGAACCTGTTGACCGGCGCAACAATCAATTACAACAACCCTTCGTTCAACCCGCGCCAGGCAAGTGTTGACTGGACCGGTAATATATACAATGTGGGTTCTCCGCTGGCCTCAGGTACAGGTACGGTAGCGCCATACAATGCAGGAACAATCAATACAGGCCAGCAATATACGATCACTTACAATGCAACTTTCCCAAGCGGTAGCTGGGGAGATGCAGGCGAGGCATTTAAGCCTAAAACAGATTTTGGAGATGCACCCGCTTCTTACGACCCTGCGGGAAGCGACCCGGCCACACATGAAGTGGTAAGTAATCTTTATCTCGGCGCAACAGTAGCCATCGAATGGACCAAAAAAACTTCCGCCGATGCATTGGGAGAAGGAAGCGAAGAAGATGGCCTGTCTGGCATTTACAGTATTCCTTACGGACTTAACAACGTGAGCATCCCTGTAAAGGTTTTCAATAATACAGGAGCCGCCGCAAGATTGATAGGCTGGATAGACAGGAACGGCGATGGCCAGTTCCAGGCCGTAGAAGGTACCAGCGTTTCTGTTCCATCAAGCGCCTCGCCCCAATCAGTAAATGTAAACTGGACAAATTTACTGGTAACCGTTCCAATCGGGAGCAGAACATTTATGCGCCTGCGCCTGACGTCTGCTTCAAATGGTATGACAACTTCAAACCCTACCGGGTATTTCAGCAACGGTGAGGTAGAAGACTGGCCTGTAGAAGTAAGCCTTGTTTTACCTGATCAAAAAGTTACGCTTGATGCACAAAAAATAGCCTCGCAAAAAGTTAATCTCACCTGGAAAACGGCTGCGCAGGAAGGTATAAAATCTTACGAACTGCAGAAAAGCAGCAATGCTTCCAACTGGTCTGCCATCAGCAACCAGCCGGCAACAAGCGCCATTACAGATGCGAGTTATTCTTTTGTAGATGGCTCACCACTTGTGCCGGTTTCTTATTACCGGGTGAAGATCACCAAAGCCGATAACACGGTTGTTTATACCAATACCAAAAAAATAGATTTCAGTTCGGTCAATTCAATGACGATCTCGCCAAATCCTGCCAGCAGTTATGCTATGCTTACCATTAATGCTGTTAATGCCGGCGAGACATACGTGAACGTCATCGATTTCTCAGGACGGGTGGTATACCAGCAGCCCGTAAAACTGAATAAAGGAAGCAATGAAATCCGGCTGCCGGTAATTCAGAAACTGAGCGATGGAATGTACACTGTACGGATGATGATCGATAAGCAGTTGCTCGTCACGTCACTGGTGATCGTAAAATAAAATGCCATTATATCCTTATTTATAAAACCAAACTAATCCAATGAATCTTACCAAGACCTGGCTGCTATCAGTATGCTGTACAGCAATGGGATTATTTTCCTACGCACAGGAAGAAAAATATTCTGAAGTTAAAATTCTCACTCCGGATGAATCAGCAAGAAGCAGGGCGATCAATAGCTTTGGCCTTGATCACTTCAAATCCGAAAAAGGGTCGATTACGGCAGTGTTGAACAGTTCCGAACTACAAAGTCTCCGTTTGTCGGGCATGTCCTTCTCTGTTACAATCGACGATGTGGTTCAGCATACGATCGAAGTAAATAAGAATACAGTTCCGGCTCCGGAAGAAACAAATATTGCGCCTTTCCAAAGCACAAGCTGCCAGCGCGTGGGCGATTTTATTACAACGCCGGCTAGTTTTGGAACGGGCGGGTCATTGCGTCTGGGCGCATCGGCGGGCAACTCCGGGTATTTTACCTACGCCGAAATGCTGGCGGAAATGAACGCCTTGAAAGCCGCATATCCAACACTGGTAACTTCTGTAAATCTTGGTAATTCAGCCAATGGTACAGCGATCATGGGTGTGAAAATATCCGATAATTCCGGCACGGACGAAGACGAACCCGAAGTATTATACACCGGCCTTCAACATGCAAGGGAAGCCATCGGCGGAACGAGCCTCGTTTTTTTTATGGAATACCTGTGCGAAAATTATGCAGGTAATGCACGCGTGAAAGAACTGGTGGATAGCCGTGAAATATTTATCGTTCCTTGCCTCAACCCTGATGGTTATGCTTATAACTACAGTGGGGCGAGCAGCTCTTATCCAACAACCGGCGGTGGTCTCTGGCGCAAAAGCAGGCGCGATGTAGGCGGAGCCCTGGGTGTGGATCTTAACAGAAATTATGGCGTCGACTGGGGCAATTGTTCAGGTGCGAGTTCTTCCTGCGGATCAAACGTAAAGAGCCAGGAAACGTATTATGGCCCCAGCGCTTTCTCCGAACCTGAAACCCAGGCGCTGCGTACATTCGTATATAATCATCATTTTGTAAACGCAATCGATCAGCATTGCTACGGCCCTTATTATTCCTTGCCCTACGGAAGACCATCTTTACATCCGGTGTTGAATCATGTGGATTCTTCCTACTATAAATTTATTCCGGCATTGATGGGCTTTTACAACGGCCACAGGGCAGGCAACAGCCCGGAAACCGTAAATTACGAAGTGGCAGGCGGTATCAAGGATTGGTTGCTGATGGGAGATATCGGCGCGGGAACTTTTCCTAAAACGAAGATCTATGGCATGACCGGCGAAGCGGGAGGCAATGATTTCTGGGCCCCGGTTGCACAGATCATTCAATTATGTAAAGAAAACTGTTTTCAAAATCTGCAGATCGCTTACGCAGCAGGTGATTACTACGATATACAGGATAAAAGCGATATCGCTTTAACGTCGCTCACAGGCAACCTTGCTTTTTCCGTAAGAAGGGTCGGTTTGAAAAGTTCTACCGTAACAGTGTCATTGGTCATGGAGCAGAATATGCAAACCGTGGGCGCACCGGTAACTTTCACCATTCCTAATTATTATGATACTTATGATGGCCAGATCAGCTACACCTTGCCCCCAAACTTTGCAGGTGGTCAAAAAATCAAATACCAATGGAAAGTGGAAGCCGACGGCATCACGATATTAGACGATGTAACAAAGATCTACAACCCGCTAACGCTGATGCAGGACGATATGGAAGGAACATTTGCCACCAACTGGAACGCAACGATCTCTCCAACGGGTCCGACAGGCTGGGGCTATACCAGCACATCAGCTTATGGCGGCACAAAGTCGATGACAGAATCCCCAACAGGGAATTACACAGTAAGCAGTACGAGGATAGCAACGTATAAAAATACATTTAACCTTGCAGATGCCACCAGCGCATACATCAGCTTTTTTACAAAACACAGGGCGGAAAACTTCCGCGATAAATTACAGGTGCAGATCGCCACGAACGGCAGCAACTGGACACCCGTTTGCGGGTCCAATATGGTGTCTGAACTAAACACTACCAATGGCGGTTCACTCGGCGGCCAGCCGGCTCTTACCGGTATCCGCGACCAGTGGACAAGAGAATTGGTGGATCTGTCTTCCTTCCTCGGGCAAGGTTCTGTTTCTTTAAGATTCGTATTCACTTCGGATGCGGATGGGAGCGCTTTCGATTTCGAACTGGATGACGGCTTTTACATCGACAACCTTAAAGTGGTAAAGGCCGCAAATATTACAACATTGGCTGTGAAGTTCCTCAACTTTAATGCGCACATGCTGGCCAATAATACTGTTCAGTTGGACTGGGAAGCATATACCGATCAGGATCACGATTATTTCGAAGTGGAAAAGGCAACATCCAATGCCGGCCCGTTTGTTTCGATTGCGAAAGTGCAAACATTGCCTCCATATAAGGCATTTGATCTTACCCCAACACAAGGTTCGAATTTCTACCGGATCAAACAGGTGGATAAAGACGGTAAGTTTTCTTACAGCAGGGTAATTACTATTAATTACAACAACGGTAAAACTGCCACTATTATTTATCCAAACCCGGTGAAAGATGTATTATCTGTGCGAGTGGTGAACAGTCTTAGAAAAGATGAGGTTACTTTGCGTCTTACAAATGCTTCGGGCCAGGTAGTAAAACAACAGCAGGCTTCTATCAAAGCCGGTGAAACGGAAATTAAAATGAATGTATCGGCATTGCCGGCACAGGTTTACTTCCTTAAAATTTTCAACAGCAACAATGAAACGATCAGCATCGAGAAGATAATAAAGCAATAGACCAAATAATTGAATAAGTAAGTGGGTGAGTGCGCGGGAGCCGTTCACCCACTTTTTTGTACACAATCATGGCTGCTGCAATAAATGCCGGGCTTTCATTAAAGGTGAGCCCAGGTTCAGCATGGATGGTTCAAACATTACTAACACGCCCGCATTAACAGAGGCAATCCACGCATTACTACCGCACCCAGTTGTATTATATTATGCGCGGCCGATTTTGGGAACTTCTGGAAGTTGCTTTCTTCGTCATGTGCTTCTTTATTAAGGGTTGACGATAGACTATTCACTATTGCCTACTTTTGCTTCATGTACACACTCAAAAAATCACTTGGCCAACATTTCCTCAAAGACGATACTGTCATCCAGAAGATCATGCAGGTGTTGGCCGAAGATCCTTTTACAACGCTGCTGGAAGTTGGTCCCGGTGGCGGTGCGCTTACCAGGGAACTGATAAAGCTCCCCGGCATACAATTTAAGGCGGTGGAATTGGATGAAGAAAAAGTGGCCTTTTTACAAAAGCAATATCCTGTTTTAAAAGGTCAGATCATCAGCAATAGTTTTTTGGATATAGGCAAGCCATTCGATGAATCATTTACCGTGATCGGAAATTTTCCATATAATATTTCTACGCAGATACTTTTTAAGATACTCGACTGGAAAGACGATGTGCCGGTGGTGATCGGGATGTTTCAGAAGGAAGTGGCCGAGCGCGCCGCGGCAAAGCCGGGCAGCAAAACCTACGGAGTATTAAGCGCATTACTTCAGCCATATTATCAAATAGAATATCTGTTCGATGTGCCACCTGAAAGCTTTAATCCGCCGCCAAAAGTAATGAGCGGTGTCATCCGGCTCCGCAGGAAAAAAGAAATACTGAAAGTTCATTCCGAAAAAGCATACTGGATGCTGGTGAAAACGGCCTTCAATCAACGCCGGAAAACGTTGCGCAACGCTGTAAAAAGTCTTTTTCCGGCTGCTGCCCTAACCGAACGGGTATTCGACTTACGCGCCGAAGCGCTTAGTATAGATGATTTTGCAGCGCTTACATTTAAGATGAACGGCGCGGAGAAATAAGCCAGGGTTCATTATACATCAGCAGGTTCCTGCGAAACACATTCTCATAAATCATTAAAATCACCGGGATCCCCGCCTGAAATCACGGAATCATAGTTAGCTTTGCGGCATTCGATTGTCTTCATATGAAGTTGTTGGCATGTATACCAATAACTGTCATCTAACAACTAACAACTATACCATGAGTTTTTCTATTCAGAACAAAATCCGACTTGTAACTGCCGCTGCATTATTTGATGGACACGATGCTGCTATCAATATCATGCGGCGTATCCTGCAGAGCAAAGGTGCGGAGATCATACATCTTGGTCACAACAGGAGCGTGGCCGAAATTGTGGAATGTGCCATCGAGGAAGATGTACAGGGCATTGCCATCACAAGCTACCAGGGCGGTCACGTGGAATTTTTTAAATACATGAAAGATCTGCTGGAAGAAAACGGTTGTGGCCACATTAAGATATTCGGCGGCGGCGGCGGTACCATTCTGCCTTCCGAAATCGAAGAGTTGCATAATTATGGCATTACAAGAATTTATAGTCCGGATGACGGTCGCAAAATGGGCCTGGAAGGAATGATTGAAGACGTAGTAAAAAATTGCGATTTTTTATTGAACGGATCAGGGGAGTATAAAAATCCGATGACGCTTGGAGAAGTGATTGATGTAAGAAAGGTTGCCCGCAAGATCACGAACGCGGAGAATGGCGTGACAACATACGACCGACGACCGACGACCGAAGAACCGGCAACCGGAAAGGTCGTTCCTGTTTTAGGAATTACGGGAACGGGCGGAGCCGGAAAATCTTCTGTGACGGATGAAATTGTTCGTCGTTTTTTAAATACTTACGAAGACAAAACGATTGCCGTTATTTCCGTTGATCCAAGCAAGAAAAAAACCGGTGGAGCATTGCTCGGCGATCGCATCCGCATGAATTCCATTTCAAACAACCGCGCGTATATGCGCAGTCTTGCTACGCGTGAAAGTGATAAGGCGCTGAGTCAATACGTAAAAGAAGCCACGGGCATTTGCCGCGAAGCAGGCTACGATTGTATCATTCTGGAAAGCGCGGGCGTGGGCCAGAGTGACGCTTCGATCCTTGATTATTGCGACATCAGCATGTACGTGATGACGCCGGAATATGGCGCGCCGTCGCAACTGGAAAAAATAAACATGCTGGATTATGCTGATGTGATCTGCTTAAATAAATTTGACAAAGCCGGCGCATTGGACGCCTTGCACGATGTGCGCAAGCAATACAAACGCAATCATAATTTGTGGGACGCAAAAGACGGCGATCTGCCGGTAGTGGGAACCATCGCTGCGCAGTTTAATGATGCGGGCGTGAATGAATTGTTTGAAAGGCTGATGGAAAAAGTGGCCGAAAAAACCGGCGTGAAATTTCATGGTGATATCGAACATCATATTCATGTGGCTGATACGGCGAGCCAGTCGACGATCATTCCGGCGAAGCGCATTCGTTATTTGGCAGAGATCGCTGAAACCATTGCTGAGTATGATCTGTGGGTAAATGAACAAAGTAAGGTCGCTACGCAATTGTATCAATTAAAAGGCGCCATCGAAATTGTGAAGAATGAAGCATTGCAAAAGGCGATCACAGAATTGGAAGAAAAATTAGACGTTACCAACAAAAAATTAATGGAAGGCTGGCCGGCTGTAAAAGATCGTTACAGCAAAGAATTTTATGAATTTACGGTACGTGATAAGGTCATCAAACAACCACTCACTTATAAAAGTTTATCTGGCAGCATTATTTCAAAAGTATATCTGCCAAAATTCAGCGATTGGGGCGATATTTTAAAATGGCAATTGCAGGAAAACCTTCCCGGCGAATATCCTTACACGGCAGGTGTGTTTCCATTAAAGCGTGAAGGTGAAGATCCGACAAGAATGTTTGCCGGCGAAGGCGGACCGGAAAGGACGAACCGCCGTTTTCATTACGTGAGTGTTGGTCAGCCTGCAAAGCGCCTCAGTACTGCGTTTGATAGCGTTACGTTATATGGCGAAGATCCCGCTTATCGCCCGGATATTTACGGAAAAGTGGGGAACAGCGGGGTGAGCATCGCCACTGTCGATGATGCAAAAAAACTGTACAGTGGTTTTGATTTGTGTGATCCCAAAACATCTGTAAGCATGACCATTAATGGCCCCGCGCCGATGTTGCTCGCATTTTTTATGAATGCAGCCATCGATCAGCAATGTGAAAAATATATTATTGAAAATGATCTTCGTGAAAGTGTTAACAAAGCCATCGAAGCGAAATACAATATTGAAGACCTTCCGAAGTACATTGGCACAGACGGTAAACTAATTGCGCCGCAACATGGAAGTTTCGAAGGTGCATTGCCGGAAGGTAATGATGGCCTGGGTTTGCGGCTGCTTGGGCTGAGTGGAAAAGATGTGTTGCCCGCAGATGTGTATGAAAAAATAAAAGCGAAAGCGCTGTCTACTGTCAGAGGAACGGTACAGGCGGATATATTGAAAGAAGACCAGGCACAGAATACCTGCATTTTTTCTACGGAGTTTGCCTTGAAGTTAATGGGAGATGTGCAGGAGTATTTTATCAGTCAGAAAGTGCAGAATTTTTACAGCGTAAGTATCAGCGGTTATCATATCGCTGAAGCCGGCGCCAATCCTATCACACAGCTGGCATTCACGTTGGCGAACGGGTTCACGTACGTGGAATATTATTTGAGTCGCGGCATGAAGATCGACGATTTTGCGCCCAACCTTTCTTTCTTTTTCAGCAACGGCATGGATCCTGAATATAGCGTGATCGGCCGCGTGGCCCGCCGCATCTGGGCCAAAGCGATGAAGCATAAATATAAAGGAAACGACCGCAGTCAGAAATTGAAATATCATATTCAAACAAGCGGCCGTTCGCTGCATGCGCAGGAAATCGATTTCAATGATATCCGCACTACTTTGCAGGCTTTGTACGCGATCTACGACAACTGCAATTCACTTCACACCAATGCCTATGATGAAGCGATTACTACCCCAACGGAAGAAAGTGTTCGCCGTGCAATGGCCATTCAACTGATCATCAACAGGGAACTGGGTACGGCCAAAAATGAAAATCCCAACCAGGGATCTTTCCTCATTGAAGAAATGACGGATCTCGTGGAACAGGCCGTGATGGCCGAATTCAACCGGCTTACGGAAAGGGGAGGCGTGCTGGGCGCGATGGAAAGAATGTACCAACGCAATAAGATCCAGGAAGAAAGCCTATATTACGAAACACTGAAGCATACCGGCGAATACCCGATAGTGGGAGTAAATACTTTTTTGAGTAAAAACGGCTCGCCAACGATCTTGCCTACAGAAGTGATCCGAAGCACAACAGCTGAAAAAGAATCCCAGATCAAAACACTGGAAGCATTTCATCAAAGGCACAAAGACAAGTCTGCCGAAATGCTCAAACGATTACAGGCCGTAGCCGTAAGCAATGGTAATTTATTTGAAGAGCTGATGGAAACCGTTCGTTTCTGTTCGCTCGGCCAGATCACGAACGCGTTGTACAGCGTGGGTGGGCAATACCGACGCAGCATGTAATTTTTCCGTCTTACCGGTTAAATTCTCTTGAAGTGAAAGATAGCACAATCGTATCAAAAATTTCTTATGGTAAAAATTGCCATTACATAATTGCGTAAATTGACTTTTCAAAAATCGCAAACCATATGGCTTATCCTTATCAGATTGCAAGTCTGCTGCAATATCACGAATTTTATAAAAAAAGTGTAGAGGATCCCGAGGGATTCTGGGGTGAGGTGGCAGAAAATTTTCAATGGCGCCGTAAATGGGATTCGGTTATCAACTGGAATTTTAAAGAACCGAAGATCGAATGGTTCAAAGGTGCAAAACTCAACATAACAGAAAACTGCATCGACCGCCATTTGCCTGCAAAAGCTGGTGAACCGGCCATTATATGGGAACCCAACAACCCTGAAGAGAGAACAAGGGTGGTTACCTATGCACGTTTGCACAAACGTGTTTGCCAATTTGCTCAGGTATTAAAAAACAACGGCGTAAAAAAAGGCGACCGTGTTTGTATTTATATGGGTATGGTGCCCGAACTGGCTTACGCAGTGCTTGGTTGCGCGCGCATCGGCGCGATTCACAGCGTGATCTTTGGCGGCTTTAGTGCGCAAAGTATTGCCGACAGGCTGGAAGATGCTCAGGCCACTTTCATCGTAACATGCGATGGCGCTTATCGCGGTAATAAAGATATTCCCTTAAAAAGTGTGATCGATGATGCGCTAATCGGAAACAAGATTGTAAAAAAAGTGATTGTTTACACCAGGACGCGTACTCCGGTATCGATGATCAAGGGACGCGATGTGTGGTGGGAAGATGAAATGGAATATGCCGAAACTCAGGTAGAAAAAGAAGGCGTGGTATCATTTCCGGCCGAAGAAATGGACGCGGAAGATCCGCTGTTTATCCTTTATACTTCGGGAAGCACAGGTAAACCGAAAGGGGTGGTTCATACCTGCGGTGGTTATATGGTTTGGACCAATTACACTTTTGTGAATGTATTTCAATACAAACCCGGCGATGTTCATTTTTGTACTGCCGATATTGGCTGGATCACCGGGCACAGTTATATCGTTTATGGTCCGTTAAGTGCCGGCGCTACCAGCCTGATGTTCGAAGGAATACCGACATGGCCCGATGCGGGCAGATTTTGGGAAATTACCGAAAAGCATAAAGTAAACATCTTGTATACCGCACCCACGGCCATTCGCAGCCTGATGGGTTTTGGTGAACAACCGATACAAGGGAAAGATATTTCTTCATTGAATACACTTGGAACTGTTGGTGAGCCAATCAATGAAGAAGCATGGCATTGGTACGATGAACATATCGGGAAAAAGACCTGCCCTATCGTTGATACCTGGTGGCAAACGGAAACGGGCGGCATCCTGATTTCCAACCTTGCGGGGGTAACGCTTTCCAAGCCGGGCTGGGCAACGCTTCCGCTACCGGGGGTGCAGCCGGTAATAGTAGACGAAAATGGAAAAGAAGTGACCGAAAAAGATGAAGATGGTATGATCAAAGGAAACCTGTGCATCAAAGCGCCATGGCCGGGAATATTGCGCACCACCTATGGCGATCATGAAAGGTGCCGCCTCAATTATTTTGCAACCTACGAAAATCTATACTTCACCGGCGATGGCTGCATGAAAGACGAAGACGGAAACTATCGCATCACCGGCAGAGTGGATGATGTGCTGAATGTGAGCGGGCATCGCATCGGAACGGCCGAAGTGGAAAATGCGATCAATATGCATACGGGTGTGGTGGAAAGCGCGGTGGTGGGCTATCCGCACGATATCAAGGGACAGGGTATCTATGCTTATGTGATCTACAATGGCCGCATGCAGGATATGGATCAGATCAGGAAGGATGTCAATCAAACGGTATCGCGCATTATCGGCCCGATTGCCAAGCCCGATAAGATCCAGTTTGTTTCCGGGTTGCCCAAAACCCGCAGCGGAAAGATCATGCGGCGCATTTTGAGAAAGATCGCCGAAGGCGAGGTGAGTAATCTTGGCGATACATCGACATTGCTGGATCCTGCCGTGGTGGATGAAATTAAGAATGGGAAAATATGAGACCGCTGTCATTTGGGGTAAAGGCACATTTTGATCTGTTCCTGGTGTTGATATATGCAGTAGACAAGGAAAAGGCCGAAGCCTTGTTGCCTGCGCCATTCGTTCATGAAACGTATAACGACAAGGCCTTGATGGCGGTGGCTTTTGTGGCCGCAAATAAATTTCGACCCGCATTCCTGCCTTCCTGGATGGGAATGTCTTTTAATCTTGCCGGCTTCAGGCACATGGCGAAATATCAATCGCAATCAGGTAAAATCTTGCGGGGACTAAAGATCATTCGCTCGGTCACCAATAAAAAAATGATGGTTTCCGGCGGAAGCGAACTCACGCAATATAAATTTCAATACGACCCGTTAAAGATCGGACTGAAAAATAATATCATCAGCGTGAAAGGCAGAAGGATCGATATTGTTGTAAGGGAAAAAACCGGACATGCAGACGTACAACTTCCCGTAGGTTCTGTTTTCGGTTCCTGGACACAAGCCCGCAAATTCGGCGGACCACTGCTGTATACTTTTGAAGTAGATGGAAATAACGTTTCCATCACCGAAGGTTCGCGAAAATACTGGCAACCAGTGCCGGCAGAAGTGATGAATGACGAGACAGATTTTTTTGACCATTCGCCATACAATGACTTAAAACCTTTGCTCAGCGCCGCATACGTGGTGAAAGATATTCCTTACAGCTGGAAACGCGCAGTGAAAGAAATTGTATTGAAATGATAAAAAGAAAATTGTTCTGGAAGCAGATCTTCGTTTTTAATAAAAAATATTTTCTAGCTGCGTGCTGTGTGATTGCGTGTTGTATTGTTATTTTACTTTGCTTTCCAATCGCGCTCCTTTGGAAATGCCTGCTGGCGCTGGTTGTGGCTGGTACGTTTTATCTTTCCGTCGTCTCTCTTGTATCTTCTTATTTTATTTACGATCGCTCCGATCTGTACAAATTCAATTGGCTTAAAAAGATAGGAGTTGATAATGAAACGATATTCAACGTGTATTCCGGCTATTCCGAAAGCGGGCATTTGCTGAACAGTGCGTTTCCCGAAAAAAATATAATTCAGCTTGATTTTTTTAATGCAGCTGTTTCCGTAACCGATTCCATAAAGATTGCAAATAAACTGGGTGAACCGCTGGAACATATTTCCATCGATTACAGGAACTGGAACATCCGCGCAAGTGCCGGCACCATTCTTTTTATGCAATCTTTACATGAACTGAGAACGATGGAACAAAAAGTGTGGTGTTTAATGGAAGCTACCCGTAGCCTCGATCCTGGCGGAACCATCATTGTTTCGGAGCATTTGTGCAATCTTAAAAATTTCCTTATCTACGGACCGGGTGCTTTTCATTTTTTCGGATCAGCACATTGGAAGCATGCTTTTGCGCATGCCAATTTGTATATTAGCAGTGAAAAGAGCATTACGCCATTTGTAAAAGTTTATATCCTTTCCCCTTCATGAATTTACTTTCCACACATCTGCGGGTCATCGGCAGCATCTTTATTTTTCTTGCATTTATACATATTCTTTTTCCAAAAAGATTTGAATGGAAATCTGATCTGAAACCGTTAAGTCTCATCAACAGGCAGATGATGCATGTACACACTTTCTTTATAGCGCTGTTTGTATTCCTGAACGGGTTGTTGTTTTTTCTTTATAGCAAAGAATTATTGCAACCATCTCCTTTACAAAGAGCAGTGGTATGGGGGATGCTGATATTTTGGGGGATTCGGGGACTGTTTCAACATTTTTTTTATTCACCGGCTTTGTGGCGCAGGAAAAGGTTTGAAACCATCATGCACATTCTGTTCAGCTTGTTGTGGACATACGTGATCGTTATTCTTATATTTATTTTAGAAAGAACATGAAACTCAACATCAGCAGGCAAATTTTTGTATCATGGCTCATTGCTGTGGTATGGCTGGCGAACGGCTTGTTGTGTAAAGTATTGAATTTTGTTCCACGGCATCGTGCCATCGTAGGGGTTATCCTTGGGTATGCCCATTCGGCTTTGTTTACAACGCTCATTGGTATAGGAGAGATCCTCGTTGCTGCCTGGATCATAAGCAGGATCAAGCCGAAACTCTGCGCTGCTTTTCAAATTGTATTGATTGGTATTATGAATACAATGGAGTTTTTCCTTGTTCCCCAGCTGTTGCTTTGGGGAAGGTTGAACCTGGTGTTTGCAATCGTATTTATGATCGTTATTTATAGCAACGAATTTATTAAAAGGGAGAAGCAGATATAAAAAAGCGTTCCGGTATTTACCGGAACGCTTTTGATTTTTTGGGATCAATATCCGAAGATCTCTTCCAAACCCAACTTTTTCACTTCCCCATATTTCTTCATGTCGTCTATCTTTACATTTGCTTCGGAAGCTACGATGCAGTAAGTGTAAGCCTTCCCGGCGATGTTCTTGCTGTGGAAATCCTTTAGCTGGTCGTAATTTATTTTGTCTACGGCACTATAAATATTCTTACGGATATCATAGTTCAACCCTTTTTGCTGCGCGGTAAGATAATTGAAAATGATGGCATCTTGTGTGATGCGTTCCGTTTCAATGTCTTTTTTTATGCCTGCCCTGGCGAAATCTATATTGGCCTGTACATTAGGAAGGTCATTCAGCAATTCGTTCATTGCCACAACGGCCTCATTGAATTTGTCTGCCTGGCTGCCCACATATGCGATCGTATAAAACGGGTCTTCCTTTTTGTCGGGAGTTACAAAGCTGGCAAAAGTAGAATAAGCCAGTGCCTTGCTTTCACGGATCGTCTGGAAAACCAATGCACCCATGCCGCCGCCAAAATAATTGTTGAACATTGCTACATAAGGTTCCTGGTCGGCGCTGTATACATTACCGTTCCTGATCCAGCGGGTTTCTGCCTGAACCATTTTATAGTCTGCAAACAACACCTGGTTGGCGGTTTGTGCAGCGGGTACAAAACTTGCCTTTGCCGGAGACGGCTTGAATGCTGCCGGAAGTTTATGAACCTGCTTCAAAGATGTTGTCAACGCTGCCAATGGTTTTGGACCATAATAAAGAATCTTGTGACTGTAGCTGTTTAACCCATGTAATATTGCCACCAATTCATCCGCAGTAATCTTACCCAGTTCTTCGGTACCAAGCGTGTAATTGTATGGATTCTTTGCCCCAAATCTTGCGTAAGAGCTCAATCCGCTTAGAATGGCGCTCTTATTGAGTTTTGCATCCGTCCTGCTTTTGGCGATGCGTGCCTTCAATGATTTCAATGCGGTTTCGTCGGCCCTGCAACTTGACAGTACGTTTTCAAACAACGTCACTGCTTTATCGAAATTTTCCTGCAAGCCTTCGATGGTTACGGTGGTATATTCTGCACCTGCGGTGATGTTAAAACTGCAGGCGATCTTGTAAAATTCTTTTGTAATCTCTTCTGCGCTCATCTTGTCTGTTCCTAAAAACTGCAGGTATTGCGCGGCAATGCTTAATTTTTTATCGTTCCATGTACCGTAATCAAAGCGGTAGCGCATACGGAAAATACTATTGTCCTTGTTTTGAACATATAGTACTTGCGCCGGGCCAACCGTTGACTTTTGCAGGTCCTTGTTATAATCGAGCCAAACTGGTTTTACTGCTACCGACGGCATGTTGTTCACCATTTTCACAAAGTCGGATTGCTTGTCGGCATTAGTTTCTACCGGCGTTATGACCGGTTTTTCCACTTTCACTACATTTTTATCTTCGCCTTTTCTTTTAAATATCACCACATAATTATCCTGCAGATATTTGTTTGCAAAAGTGATAATATCCTGTTTGGTTATTTTACCAAGGTCGTTTACATACGCCACTTGCTTTCTCCAGTCGAGTTCGTTCGTAAAGGCGTCCATCAGGTCGGATGCCCGCGAGCCGTAGCTTTCGGAAGCGAGGATCACCGATTTTTTCTGGTTGTTGATGATGGAAGTGATCAGGTTGTCATCAAAATTTCCTTTTTTGAGGTTATCGATCTCGCCCAGCATCAATGCCTTCACATCTTCCAGCGATTGGTTTTGCGTGGCATTTCCGCTCATATACAAAATGCCATAGTCGATCAATGTGTAGGCGGAAGCCGACGCGCGAAGCAACTTTTGTTTCTTTACGAGGTTCAGATCCATTAATCCGGCTTTGCCGTTTGTGAGGATTTGTCCAACGAGGTCGGCCAGCAATACATCTTTGTCTTTATTGCCCGGCAATCTGAATCCTATTGTTACGCTTTCTGCATCCGGGCCGGTTACTTCCGCAGTAATGGGCGCAGTAATGGGTGTTTCGGGGTTAAAAGTATATTTCGGTATCGGTGTATTCTTCATGTAAGAAAATGCCGCATCCACTTTTTTGATCATTGTGTCCGGATCAAAATCTCCCGACATGATCACGCCCATATTATTAGGGACATAATACGTATGGAAATATTTCTGGATTTCTACCAGTGACGGATTTTTCAGATGTTCTATCGTGCCGATCGTTGTTTGCAAACCATAATTGTGATTTTTGAAAAGCGCTGAAAATAATTTTTCAAAAACTTTACGGCCGTCATTATCGAGCGTGCGGTTCTTTTCTTCATAAACGGCTTCCAGTTCGGTATGAAATATGCGCAACTGCGGGTTTCGGAAGCGCTCTGCCTGAACTGCGAGGTATTTGTCGATAGAACTTGCAGGCACATCATCGGTGTAAACGGTTTCCTCAAAGGAAGTAAATGCATTCGTTCCCTGCGCGCCCATCGAACTCATCATCTTGTCATATTCATTGGCGATAGCAAATTTGCTGGCTACTCCGCTCACGCTGTCGATCTGGTGATAAATGGCTTTGCGTTGTTCGGGATCGGTGGTTTTATTGTAGGTTTCGTATAACGCAGTGATCTTGTCAAGTTCCGGTTTTTCTTTGCTCCAATCCAGGGAACCATATTTATCGGTGCCTTTGAAGATCATGTGTTCCAGATAATGGGCCAGCCCCGTGTGCGTGGCCGGATCGGTTTTGCTACCGGCTTTTACGGCTACATAACACTGGATGCGCGGATCTTTATTGGTCGGACTCAATATCACGGTGAGGCCGTTTTTCAAAGTGTAAAATCTTGCTTTATCCGGATCGTTGGTTACGTATTTGTAAGTATAACCGCTGCTGGTAGCTTCTTTCCATTCGATGGGCGCAGTTTGTGCTGCGACTGCAAGGCTTGAAATACCCGCAGCAAAAGCAATTGCTGTTTTGATGATCATAAATTTTTTTATTTTTTCAAAATGAATGTTGAAACGATGATTTTTTATAGAGGTTTAAATTTAGGCAAATTAGTTTAGAGATCAGGGATGAGCGGTTAGGAGGAGCGTGCCTGTAGGAGTAAATTTTAAAATACCGTCAGCCTGAGCTTGTCGAAGGCGTCTTCGACAAGCTCAGGCTGACGGTATTGCTATTTCAAAACTCTTTTAATTATCTTAGTGTTGAAGCCTAAACGGCTAAACTTTCTAAACAATCTAACCACTCATCCCTGATCTCTAAACCGAATGAAAAAAATACTTCGACGCTTACTACGAATCATCGTGTTGTTGTTCGTTCTGCTCAACATCATCGTATTGTTTCATGCCTATAAGTTCACGCACTTTTACGATCCCGGGCAAATAACGGTTGTGGCTCAAAAAGATAAAACCGGTTGGGACAAAACGAAAGATATTTTATTCGGTTTCTGTACGGTCAAGCAACAGAATACTGCGCCGGATACGGCTTATACCACAATTTATCTTACTACCAGGGAAGGATTGAAATTACAGGGGTGGATGATTCAGGCGGCAAATGCAAAGGGTACGGTGGCGATGTTTCATGGCCACGGCAGCAAGAAATCTGCGGTGCTGGAAGAAGCGTATGAATTTCACAGGCTCGGATACAATACATTGCTGCTTGATTTCAGGGCGCATGGTGGTAGTGAGGGAAATACCTGTACGATCGGTTATAAGGAATCGGAAGATGTAAAACTGGCATATGATTATATCAAAGCCGGGGGTGAAAAGAATATTTTGTTATGGGGGATTTCGATGGGCGCCGCTGCCATTACAAAGTCGATACACGATTACCAGCTTGCACCATCTAAAGTGATACTCGAAATGCCCTTCGGCTCACTGCCGGATGCTGTGCGCGGAAGAATAAAGACGATGAAACTGCCGGCAGAACCGTTGGGTACCTTGCTTACTTTCTGGGGCGGAACGATCCGTGGATTCTGGGCCTATAACTTAAAACCGGAACAATATGTGAAAGACATCCGATGCCCTGTGTTGCTGCAATGGGGGAGGCTCGACCCGAGGGTAACCGAAAAGGAAACGATGGAGTTGTATGCGAATATTTCCACGGCTAAAAAGCTGGTGATCTATGATAGCAGCGGCCATGAAAGCCTTCGCAATAAGGAGCCGCAAAAGTGGAAGAGCGAGGTGAGCGGTTTTTTGAAGTAGATTTGCGCCGGGATGTCAACCCGGGGATGTCAACCCAAACTTTATGGATCCAAAAAACATTTCAATAGAAGATTTTACTTATGAACTCCCCGACGAGCGCATTGCTTTGCATCCGTTGGAACAGCGGGACGCATCAAAGCTGCTCGTTTACCGGAACGGTGAAATTTCCGCCGATACTTTTTTAAACATTGACCGGTATTTACCCGAAAACACTTTGCTTGTTTTCAACAACACAAAAGTGATCAATGCACGCATTCCGTTTTATAAAGCGGGTGGTGCCCGGATCGAAATATTTTGCCTGGAACCTTCTGAAAAAGTGAGCGAATATGTTTCTGTAATGTCGCAAACAACGAGCGTGCAATGGAAGTGCTTTGTGGGTGGCGCTGCAAAATGGAAGGATGAAGTGATAGAAAAACATTTCATCATCGATAATATTCCGGTTGTATTGAAAGCCACAAAAGCAGGAAAAGAAGGAGAAATTTTTATTGTCGGATTCAGCTGGCAGCCCGTGGGACTTAGTTTTGCGGCCATCTTGCAAGGTGCGGGCAGTGTTCCTCTGCCACCGTATATCAAGCGAACGACCGACACCGATGATGCCGACAGGTACCAGACGATCTTTGCCGAACATGAAGGTTCGGTAGCGGCACCAACCGCCGGGTTGCACTTTACAGAGACCGTTTTTTCTAAACTTCCGCAGAAAAATATTTCAAAAACATTTGTAACGCTGCATGTTGGCGCCGGCACGTTCAAACCTGTGAAAGCCGCCACGATGGAAGGGCATGAAATGCATGCAGAGTATATCGACGTAAATATTCACACGATCAAAACATTGCAGCAAAATGAAAATATTGCTGCCGTAGGCACAACATCTTTGCGAACGATTGAAACATTGTACTGGCTTGGTGTAAAGGTAAAACTAGATCCGGCATTAAAGGAATTGTCCCTTTCCCAATGGGATGTATACGCCCCCGGTTTTTTACAGGCTAGCATCAGTGCCAGAGATGCTTTGGCGGCGCTTATCAGCTGGATGGAAAACAATGGGCAGCACGGCATTTTTACAAAAACGCAATTGCTCATCGTGCCTGGCTATCAATTTAGAATAGTGAAAACGCTGATCACCAATTTTCATCAGCCACAGTCGACCTTGCTATTACTCGTTGCCGCCGCCATCGGCGATGACTGGAAGAAGATGTATCAGTATGCGCTGGAGAATGATTTCAGATTTTTGAGTTATGGGGATGGAAACCTGATCAATATTCAAAGTTAAAGGTAAGAACGCGCCACAGGTACGTTCTTACAGGCACAAAAAACGCGCATCCGGTAGAATGCGCATTGCTATTTATAAAACTCTTGCAAAGATTTCACTATTGACCACTTGAAGCCGGAGCTCCAGGATAAATTATGGTTGGATGGTCACTTTCGTTCCGACAGGAATATAACTAAACAGATCCTTCATCTCCGTATATTTCACCGACACACATCCGTCCGTCCAGTTGTAAAAATTATCCACGGTCCATTCTTCTTCCGGGCGCGTTGCATGAATGGCTATTCCGTCGCCGATTTTTGCATTTTTTGGGATGAGGCCCTGTGCCTTGCGTTCATTAAAACGACGATAACTTTCATCATTCGGATAGTCGAGCAACAGTTCCGGGCCCCATTTTGGATGAATCTTTTTTAAGATAATCTTAAAACTTCCGGTAGGGGTTTTTTTATCACCTTCGCGCATTTTATCACCGAGGTCCTTGCTGCAGAAAACGATCGGGTAAGTGGCGTACCAACCTTCATCGTCGAATACTTTGAGTTCGTAATCGCTTTTGTCTACGATAATGTAATAAGGATTTTCTTCTGCGGAGGCTTTTTTCAACCTGTTGGTTCTTGCCGGCATGTAAGCCATTAAACAACTGAGCGGTAAAAGCGCAAAAAAAGAGACATAACGGCGGTGTTTCATTTTCTATAGAATTTTGCTTTGATAATTCAATGATCAGCTACAGCCTGATAATGGAAACTGCGGATAACCTTAACAAACAAAGTAGCGTGAAAATACATATTTTTTAAATCCGGGCTCGCTAATAAAAGGTGAAAATTTTTCCCAAAGGTAGACGACCCTTTCACAGACCAAAAATTCTCCAAAAGGTTAAATAACAAAAAATCTTAATTTTTTGCATATTCCGAAAGGCCGTCTACCCTAAAACAAAACCTTCGCCTGCAAGCGAAGGTTTTAACCCTGAAAGTAAAAATGAATATTACCAGTTGCTAAATCTGAAACCAATTGTGAACGGACGGATATCCAAATCGTTTTCATACATCGATTTGGGGCTGTAGGAACCGTATAATCTTACCGGGCCGAGGCCAAGTTCGCCCACGTAACTTAACTTGAATCTTTCCATATCATATTCACCCTTGTTTTTTTGCTTGCCGCGTTCATCACTTTTTTGTTTGTTGCGCTGACTGTATAAATATCCTGCGCTCACGCCGATACTTGCGCTGATGCCTTTTTTAGAGCTCGCCCGGTTGGAAGCGAAGTTGAGCATTAAAGGAACTGTCAGATAATCTGCTGCCAGTTTGTTTTTGCTGAAAGAAATCGAATCTCTGAAAATGAAGGGCGCATTCGTCTGTAACCCGCCACTGTAAGGGATCACGCCGCCTTCGCTGTAGCTGATAGAAGGCAGTGATTTATAGCGATAGTTGTTCAGTTCCAGTCCAAGTCCATATTTAAGATTGATATTCTTTTTGTACAAACTCAATCTTTGCATAAAGAACCAGATATTTACATTGATGCTTTACCTGTCTGCAATTTGAAGTCGCTTTTGCCAAAAGCCGGACTGCCCGGGCGATTTACAAGATAGCTTCCTGTATTTCCGTAATCCGTCTGATCGCTATAGTTGGAGAAGCCAAGGTCCAGGACAAAATAGTTGGTGGTAATTTTGGAATTGGTTTTCTTCGGAACCCTCCTCATTACAAGTGTACTATCTTTACCATTGGAACGCTTTCCTTTTTTTATGATAAGAATATTTCCGATCCGCATGGTGTCGTTCTTTTCAACCTGAACTTTAACGGCCAGTGTGTCTTGTGCTTTTACGCCTGTGCAAAGCGCTGCCAATGCTAATAGTAGAGTTAGCCTTTTCATCTTCTTAGTTTTAATGTGTGTGATTATTTTAATGCAATTTCAAACCCGGCGATCTTCAATCCGTTTCCGCCTTTGATCTTTGTTTTTCGTTCAACGGTTCTTTTTAATTTTCTGAAAAATCCGGCAGCTTTGGAGCGGTTTACGTCGTCTTCATTCAAATATAAAATCCGGTTATCATTTGTTTCTTCTGAAACGCTCGCATTAGATGCAAGGCTGTTCGTCGGAATGTCCATGATGTTCTGATCAATGATCACGTTCTGTGGTACGTTGATCACCATCTGATTGTTACTTTTTTCCGGATTTATTTTTTCTATTTTTTGATTGCTTGCCAGCAACACCATGTCATCATTGGGTTGTATAGGATTTGTTGCAGGCAAAACTTCCTGGTCTTTATTGGATTGATCATTGTTTTTTACCAGTTCGTCTTTCTTCGGATGATCAGCAGTAATTGTTTGCTGCGCTGATCTTTTCTTCATGTCATCAGTTGCAGTTTGCGCCATCACAGGGTCGGTATCCGGAAGTACAATTGTGCTGTTATTGATATTATTACCAGGAGCAACGGATTGGTTTTTTATGACAGGTGTTCCTGATTCTTTCCGGCCGCTACTCTTTTTTCCCGATGCCAGTTCCGTATCAGGACCGGCCTTTTTATTGCTGAGATTGATCACTGTAAAAGTTCCTGCACCGATCAATACCGCGGCTGCGGCCCATCTGATAAATCTTCCGGCGATCACATTGTCTTTTTCTTTGCGATATAAAGATTGCTTGTCTTCAAATACGATCGTATCGGCCGCGTCCAGTTTTGTTTGCTGAAGGATTGCCAGTTCGGTTCTCAGCATTTCGCTGGCAGACAACGTTTGTTTGAATGCTTCTGTTTCGGACTTATCCAGTTCATTATCGAGAAAAAGCAACAATTTTTCTTCCATATTTTCCGGGCGCAACAGGCTGATCTTATCGTCGAACAGGATAGTTTCATCCATCATCACCACATCCTGCAGCTGCGCCAGTTCTTCCTGCAGATCCGGATTTGCGGCAGCAAAATCTTCCACGGTCTTCCTGTCGGCTGCACACAACTCATTGTCTACATACAGCAAGAAAAAATTTTCGTAATTATCGCGGTTGATGTTCATTTTAAATAATTGGTTGGGTATTGTCAGATCACATTTTCGGGCTTTATGATATATGCCTTCAATTGCAATCTTGCGCGGTGAAGATAAACTTTCACCTGGCTCTCATTGAGCCCGGTGATCTCGCCTATTTCAGCGTAATTATAACCTTCATAATCTTTCAGCATAACAAGGCTTCTTTGTGTTTCGCTGAGCTGGCTCAATGCTTCCTGCAAGATTCTTTTCCGGTTTTGCTGTTGTTCATTTGCGCCAAGGGCCGTTTCCGTAAATTCTTCTTTATAGGTGATCCGTTTGTTCTTCCTGATATGGTCGATCATCTGGTTGTAGGCGATCGTAAACAGGAAACTCTTGCTTTTTTCGTTGATTACCTGCTCCCGGTTGACCCACAACTTTTCAAATGCTCCCTGCACCACATCCTTTGCGTCATCTTCATGGCGAAGATTTTTCAGGATGAACCGATACACGTTATCCGAGTAAAGGGTTACACATTCGTTATATTCTCTTTCGGTCATACAGTCTGTTGGAGCGGTAAAATTAGTTCTATCCGGCCGTTTTTTAAGCTATACGGGCCAATATGTTTAAAAGTTACACCCGCTTTAAAAAAAATCAGGAAAAATGAAAGATGCCTTTGGTAATAAAGTTCAGGGGTGAAATGCTGCGGTTGGTCTCGCTCGCACTGCATTCCGGCACCCCTTTACAGGGCGATGTTTGCAGGGTTCCATTTTTGTGAGCATCCCGCGCATTGATCAATAAAGCGGCAAAAAGCAATGCTAAAAGCATCAAAAGGGGAAGGTCTTTTTTGATCTGCATAACGGTTATTTATTGGTATTACGGAATTGCGGGTTAAATGTTACAGATAAAGGCGTGTTTGTTAAAAAAGGTATAAGTGATCAGTTATGGGTTGCGGATGGGCCGATTACGGATTGCGGAGTCGGGTTGTTTTAGTCAGCGCACCTAAATTAAGGGTCAGGCTGACTGCAACGTCGAAAACCCGCCAACCCAACCGCCCAAATCTCAATTTTTACCCATAGTTTATAACACTTAGATTTGTAGATATTTTTAATCTATAGCTTAACATATGAATACAAAGTTTTCCGGCCGCATCGGCAAAGAGCTCGACGAGATAAAAAGTGCAGGATTATTTAAAAACGAGCGTATCATCAGCAGCGAACAAGGTGCCGAGATCATCGTAAACGGGAAAATGGTGCTTAATTTTTGTGCCAATAACTACCTCGGACTATCTTCCCATCCCAAAGTGCTGGAAGCAGCGAAGAAATACATCGATCATCGTGGCTACGGCTTAAGCAGTGTGCGGTTCATTTGCGGAACGCAGGATATTCACAAAGAGCTGGAGTCGAAGATCGCTTCCTTTTTGGGAACCGAAGATACCATTTTATATGCTGCGGCATTTGATGCAAATGGCGGTGTTTTTGAGCCGTTGTTCAACGAGGAAGATGCCATCATCAGCGATGCGCTCAATCATGCGTCCATCATTGATGGTGTGCGGTTGTGCAAAGCCCAGCGCTATCGGTATGAACATAATAATATGGACGACCTGGAAGCGAAGCTGAAAGAAAGCGCGCATTTGCGCAGCCGGATCATTGTAACGGACGGCTCTTTCAGCATGGACGGCACCATTGCGCAGCTCGACAAGATATGCGACCTTGCCGATAAATACGATGCCATCGTGATGATCGACGAATGCCACAGCAGCGGCTTCATTGGCAAAACCGGCCGCGGCACACACGAGTACCGCAATGTGATGGGCCGCATAGACATCATCACCGGTACGCTGGGAAAAGCGCTGGGCGGTGCCAGCGGGGGATTTACAAGCGGTAAAAAAGAAGTGATCGAAATGCTGCGCCAGCGCAGCCGGCCCTATCTTTTTTCCAATACAGTGGCACCCAGTATTGTGGGGGCATCGATTGCGGTATTGGATATGCTGAGCAATACCACCGAACTTCGTGACAAGCTCGAAAGCAACACCAAATATTTCCGTAGCGAAATGACCGCTGCCGGTTTTGACATCAAGCCCGGCGACCACCCCATCGTACCGATTATGCTGTATGATGCGGTGGTGGCCCAGTCTTTTGCTGCCAAATTGCTGGAGGAAGGCATTTATGTGATCGGCTTTTTCTTCCCGGTGGTGGCAAAGGGCCAGGCGCGGATCCGCGTGCAACTGAGCGCTGCGCATGAGCCGCAGCATTTGAAGAAGGCGGTGGCAGCGTTTACCAAGATTGGTAAGGAACTAAAGGTAATAGAGTAGACGACTTGTGAGATGTTAGCTCATGAGTCGTCAACTCAACTATAAAAAGATCCTGTTACCTCGGTAGCAGGATTTTTTTTAAACGAATCCCTGTTCTTTGGCTGTCAACCCTACAGGCCTTCGTCTCAAAGCAAAAAGCATTGGTTTAAAAAAATTGCTGACTTTTGCTTTTTACTTTCCCTCACACCAAAACGATCCATTGTGAAAAAAACTTTGCTGCTTTCGCTTACCTTGGTTATTGTGTTTATTTCATTCGCACAAATAAAATCTCCCGGCGACTTTCTCGGTTACCAGATCGGGAGCCGCTACACCCCATATTATAAAGTGGAGAGCTATTTTCAGTATGTGGCACAGGCCCTGCCGGGTTCTGTTAAGCTGCAGCAATATGGCGAAACAAACGAGCATCGCCCGCTGTATCTTACTTTTATATCGTCGCCCGAAAACATCAGCAACCTTGAAAATATCCGCCTTAATAATCTTCGTCTTGCCAATGTTGCAAAAGATAAGCTGTCGGCAAACGAATCTGCGCCGGCGATCGTTTGGCTGAGTTACAATGTTCACGGAAATGAAGCATCTTCTCATCCGAGGCCGCAATGATGACGTTATTTGCGCTCAATGATCCGGCAAACACCGATGCTCAAAGCTGGCTGAGGAATACGGTGGTGATCATCGACCCATGTTTAAATCCCGATGGCCGCGAACGCTATCTCAACTGGTTCAATTCTGTGGTAGGAAAAAATTATAATCCGGTAAATATTGCCCGCGAACACCGGGAGCCATGGCCGGGCGGAAGATCAAATCATTATAATTTCGATCTTAACCGCGACTGGGCGTGGCAAACACAGGTGGAAAGCCAGCAGCGCATGATGCAATACAATCAATGGTTGCCGCAGGTACACGTCGACTTTCATGAACAAGGTGTCAATCAACCTTATTATTTTGCACCGGCTGCACAACCTTACCAGGAAGTAATTACAAAATGGCAGCGCGATTTCCAGGAAACGATCGGTAAAAATCATGCGAAATATTTTGACAGAAACAACTGGCTGTATTTTACAAAGGAAATATTTGATCTGTTGTATCCTTCTTACGGCGATACTTATCCGCTCTATAACGGTTCGATTGGCATGACGTACGAGCAAGGCGGCGGTCCGGCCGGCGGACTTGGCGCAAACACCGATGAAGGTGATACGCTCACTTTATACGATCGCGCGCTCCATCATTTCACCACGGGCATGAGTACGATTGAAACGGCGTCTTTGCATGCCGGTGAACTGGTAAAACAATATCGCAAATTTTTTAATGATGCAGTAAACGGTGTTGTTGGCGAGTACAAGAGTTACGTGATCAAAAATGTCCCGGGAGATGCGGAACGCATCGCCGCGCTGATGAAATTGTTGAACAACAATGGCATTCAATATGGCTCCGGCTCCGGCTCGGCTCGGGGTTACAACTATCAAACAAAAAAAGAAGAGGCATTTACAATTGCAAACGGCGACCTCATCGTAAATACTTCACAGCCGCGCGCGGCGATGGTGAAAGTTTTATTTGAACCCGAAACGAAACTGGTGGATTCTGCTACTTACGACATCACCGCATGGGCAATGCCGTACGTGTATGGGTTAACCGCATATGCAAGCAGGCAATCCATCACTGTAAGTACCGGAAAAGTATTGCCGGATTTTGTAAACAATGTTCCGCAGAATGTTTATGGCTATGTGATCCGCTGGCAAGGTGTAGCATCTGCAAAAACTGTAGCCCAGCTGTTGCAAGCCGGCGTAAAGCTTCGTTTTACGGAAACGCCTTTTACAGCGAACGGACAGTCTTTTGGAGCAGGTGCGGTCATTATAATCAAAAAGGGAAATGAGAGATTTGGTAACTCAATCTGGAAAACAGTATCAGATATCTGCAATGAGAACGAGGTAAAATTAAATGAGGTTAATACCGGGTTGGTGGAGAAAGGATATGATTTCGGAAGCTCGTATGTTCATCCGATGAATGCTCCGCGCGTGGCGTTGCTTACGGGAGAGGGGGTAAGCGCAAATGCCGCCGGCGAACTATGGAACTTTTTTGATAATGAACTGAAATATAGGGTAACACTCATTAATGCCAGTGATGTAAGCCGTATCAACTGGTCCGATATCGATGTATTGATCATGCCGGATGGCCGCTATAAATTTTTATCCGATAAAGATGTTGCGGAACAATTTCATCAGTGGATCGAAAACGGCGGCCGCGTTGTAGCTTTGGAAAGCGCAGTTTCACAATTGGCAAAACAAGACTGGAGCGTTATCAAATCCAAAAACGATGCAGATTCTAATGATGCAAAAAAAGACAAGGACGATTATTCGGCGCTCCTGCAATTTGATTGCCGTGAAAGGGACATGCTGTCCAATAGCACGCCTGGCGCGATCTTCAAAGTAAATATTGATAACACGCATCCCCTCATGTTTGGTTATCCGAAATATTATTACACCTTAAAAATGGACAACAGCGTTTACGAATTCATCAGGGAAGGTGGTTGGAACGCCGGCGTATTAAAAAAAGAAAATCAATTGGCTGGGTATGTTGGCTATAAACTAAATCCTAAATTAAAGGACGGACTGCTTTTTGGTGTGCAGGAACTTGGAAACGGAACAGTGAGCTACCTTACCGATGATGTGATGTTCCGCAATTTCTGGGAGAATGGAAAGCTGATGTTTTGTAATGCGGTGTTCATGGTAGGGCAGTAAGCGATTAAGAAAGTAAGTAGGATCTAAAAAGGGCGATCCATTTCCGGATCGCCCTTTTTAGATCCTACTTACTTTCTTAACGTTTAATTTTTAATTCTTTGCTGTTTTTTCGTCCCGGCCCAGAAACTTTTCTATTTCCGCTTTGATCGCTGCATCTGCATTTTCAGGTTTTAATTTCCCTGTTCTGTAATCGGAAGCAAGTGCATACAAATACTCGTGCAGTACTTTTCCTTCCACTTTTGTTTTTAATTCTATCGTAGAATTTTTTGCAACATAATCTCCCCATATCATTCTTACTTTCGTCCAGTATGTTTTATTTCTTTCCCAATAGAATTTTGCAGGCATGCAATTAGAAGTATCGATTCTCTTGTAAGAGTTGATGCCTTTTTCGGACACCAGTAACTTTTCAGTATTTCCTGTGCGGAGAATCTTCTGATTATCCTGTTCGTGCAGGTAGCCATCTTCCTGGATAGAGATCCTGTTTGTTCTTCTTAAAATATTGTAATCATTTCTTACGGAATATTCTCTTCTTGGAAGCGGCGCGTCGGTGGTGTTTGTCCAAACTGTTTTACCATCTACGTTCAACCATTGTGCAGTTCCCTGATAGCGTGGCTCGTCGCTCACTTCCCATACGGATTGTGTCCAGGTGCCTTTTGCTTGTTCAGGTTTTAATTTTTCTTTTTTCCATACTTTGTCGCCTTTGTAATTCAATACTTCATTGGCTTCATACACCCAATCTTCGCGCCAGTGCTTCACGATCATAGAATCTGTGATCACCAGCAAATGCTGCATTACAATTTTTTTTTCGCTCACTTCCACAGGAAAAACCAATTCCGTTCCTCCGCTGATCTCTTCCCGATTGTGATACTTGTAAGCCGTGTCCGGCGAAAAAGTTTCTGCATATTTAAATTCTACATTGAAGCAACCGCAGAGTTTTTCTACGTTGGGCCTGTCTTTAGATGCCTGAGCAAACGCTGTGACTGAAATCACAACGCCCACAATAAGTACTGCTATTTTTCTCATTAAAATTGTTTTTAAAGTTGAACGCAAATCAACAATTTTTGACATTAATATGACTTACGGATGCGGAAATGGTTTTACGCAAAACGGAATTTGGCCGTGATTGGTCGGATGGTTTGTGCCTCGCAATGATCAGCTTCCCGATACCCCTGTCATTAGCCAATCTTCGGGAAATAAAAAAAGTCCCGCCTGGAAAGGTGGGACTTACATGATTATTATATGCTCAAAATTCTAGCCTCTTTTTACCAACGCATATTCAAAAGCCGGGTAACCTCTTTCACCATTCTGTGTTAGCGCAGTGAAACGAAGTTTGTATACATTGTTGTTACCATCTTTAACGATGTAATAGATGGTGGACAATACAGACGGGGCAGTTGTGGGGCCGCCACCTGCGCGCCAGCTTGACCCGATCGTATTTTGTGCGCCGGAGAAAGTTTGCGCAGTAATGTCTGCTTCCGTAAAATCGGCATATGCTTTTGTTGTGGTCAATACTTTTGCTACCTGCACATTGCGGTTTTGCAAAATGAAATCCTGGAAAGTATAAGGAACTTCACCACCGAAGTTGGTTACGTTGGAGAAGTATGTCCAGGCAATATCCCATTTGGTTTTTGCCGGCTCAATATCTACCGCACCTGTTTCAAATGAAATGTAGTTAAAGAAATGCGTATCTGTTTTTGGAATATCTACGGAAGTGAAGGTTGCAGAAGCGATATCGGCATGCTGAACGGTATAACCACCGGAAGCATTGCGTATCACGCGGATCTTTTTCCAGCCTCTTGCTGGTGCAGGACTTCCAACGCCCGTACCACGATTTACGATGTAAACCTTATTGTCTGATGCCGTTGCAGAAACAGCAGCGATCGCTGTTTTAGTAAGGTCGCCCGATGGATAATCTATATAAGCCAGTGAAGCCGTTGTTGGCGCTGCCTGGTTAAAGAATACATCTGTTGAAAAGCCAATTGTGTCGGCTGCGGTTACGGTAGTAAGATCGTTTTTATCGATTTGTTTTGCCATCATTGCAGTAGAGGAGTTGAGGATCACTCTCCAGTCGTCCGAACCGGTGTATAACCCGAGATCCCATTTTGTACGGAGCACATCTTCCTGGCTGTTTGCGCTCAGGTCGAAGAAAACCTTGTTGCCATAAGTAGCGCCGCCGCCATTTCCTACGGTAGTAGTACCTGTAGAGATGATCTCAGAAAAACTTAAAGTAAATTCTTTTTCTGTACCTATCAATACCGGAGAAGCTGAAGAGGCGATCGTAAACACGACTTTTTCCGTACCATCAAATACGGCGCCCGCAGTTTTTGTGATAGTGAAAGTAGCTTCGCTTGCACCGCTTAAAATGGTTACCGGAACGGCGCCGGAAACAGCAGCAGGTGAAGTGGTGAAATCAGTTCCGTAAGTGGCGCCTGTTGCAACATAATTTACAGATACCGCGATGTCTCTGTCAGTCGCCCTTGATAAAAGTAATTTTACAGTGATGCTGCTGGCCGATTCCGAAATACCTTGTGCATTTGATTGAAACGTTACAAGGTTGTCCGGCAAAGGAGCGTCTTCTTTTCTGCATGCTGCCAGTACGAACATTGCCGTCAGCGCGAGCATAAAAAATTTGGTAAGTCTTTGTGTCATTAGTTAATTTTTAAGGTCTGAAAATATATGGTTGAAAGATTATTTACTCCAGTTGAAAACAAGGCCGGCAAAATAAGATCGGCCATAGGCCAATGGCGACGGGCCACTGTCGGAATGGGCACCGGTACTAACACCAGCACCCGTATTGGCGAGACTGGTAACATCAAATAAATTTCTGATGCCTGCATTCAGGGTCAGTACTTTAAATAATTTTTTATTCAAAGAAAGATCTGCCATATGGTAACCTTCCACTTCTGTAAGGGCTATTTCGGTTACGTTGTTGATTGTCCTTTGCTGGTAAGACGGAAGCTTGCCGGTGTATTTGTAAAACAGGTTTGCATCAAAACCGATCTTTGGAAAAGAGTAACCTGCCACTACGTTGATTTCTGAAGAAAATTTGAAGGTTGGCAATGACTTGTCATCTTCGCGGTATTGATTATACCGTCCCGTGTAAGAGTAGCCAACGGATGCCGTGATTCTGTTATGATGCAATTCACCATTCAATGTTCCGCCAACAGTCTTGTATTTTTCAATATTTGCATACGTAAATACCGCAGGATTATTTGCATCAACTACGTTTCCGATCAGGTTATCTACGTCATTGTAAAATCCGCTAAGTGTTGTCGTCAATAAATAGTCTTTGGTTAATTTTTTTTGCAGGGCCAATGATGCGGTAAAGCTGTTGGAGTGTTCTGCCTTCAGATCCGGATTACCAACGATGTTGTGGTTCGCATCATGAAAATCGTAATATAGTTCGCGAAGGGATGGCGAACGGAAGCCCCGGGCGTAGGCAAGGCGAAGGTCAAGATCTTTAGTAAGGCTGATGCGTGTGTTCAGGCTCGGTACCACGGGTGGGGCATCGTAAACCGAGTTGTTAATGAAACGCAATCCCGGACGGATGTTCAGCCATTTCAGTGGTTTTATTTCAGAGGTGATGAAGAATGCATAATCTTCTATTCGTTGTGTACCCGTTTTGATCCTTTCACCTTCACCCGATTCGATGTTTACATCAACACCTGGCTGAAAGGATACGAATTGCGAGGGACTATATACCACCGTTCCACGAAACGTTGTTCCGTTAAAAGTGCTGATGCTTTGCGTTCCCGGTGCCGTTGAAACTCTCACATCACCGTTTGCATAATATAAAGTAGAATATACCTGGCGCGTGAAATGCGTGTAAGAAGCGAGCGCATTCGCTGTTAGTCTGGAATTGAAATTATAAGTGGCCTGTAGCTGGTGCATTCCGCGATCGGTAATGTAATCCTGGTCAAGTGCGGGCTGCGAACTGTTTTCTGGGTTTGCCGGGTTTGTGATCACTTCATCCAGTCCGTCGAAACGATAGTAAGCATTCAGTTTTCCTTTGCGATAGCCGAGCATGGCATTGCCGAGAAGCTGGTCCTTTTTGTGCCAGAGCAATTCTCTGCCTTTTGCCGTGTCTTTCCATCCTTCAAAGAGATTGTGGCCGAAACCACCGCTCACGTACCAGTTCTTGTAATTATAAGTTGCACCCACATATTGATTGTGAATTCCCTGGCCGCTGCCATACTCTTCGCCTACCGTTTCTTCCTGTACCCGTGCATTGACGGTCAATTTATTTTTGCTGGTCTTTTTTGTGATGATATTGATCACGCCGGCCAATGCATCGGCACCATACACTACCGACATCGGCCCTTCCACAATTTCGATGCGGTCGATGGAATTAACATCGATCTGGTTGATGTTGATCTCATTGGAAGTGCCCTGGCGGCCAATCATCGGCACGCCATCTATCAGGATCTTTACGTTCTGCCCCGAAAGGCCCATCATACTGATATCAGAACCGCCCGTAGCCAGGTCCTGTGAAAAACGAATGTTCAACTGCTTGTTCAAAACATCCTGTAAGTTGGATGGCGCCTGCTTAACGATCTGTTGATTAGAGATTACGCGAACCTGGTAAACAGAACTTTTCAGGCTTTGCGGCTTGTATTGTCCGGTAACGATTACCTCATTCAGTTTTTTGGAAACAACCGAATCTTCCTGTGCAAACAGGCTGGAAGCCGGCAAAAGAGCAGCTAAAACAACACATATTCTTCTCATAATAAATAAATTTTCAAAAATGCCGCCAGGGTATATAAAAATGTTGCAACATCTGAATTTGTGCAAATGTGCCGCAGTATTGTTTCTTTGGGTGTACCAAACGGGAAATGCATTTACGCGAAGGGTAAATAGAACTTTTATTCCTGACAGTTTGGTGACATAATATCAGCTAATAAATATTACGGTGATTCAGGAAATATGGCGGCAGTTTTTTTGGAAATAGAAAATGATCGTTACATTGAACTATGAAAAAAGCCAGCAGGATACTTTTTTACTTTGGTTTGTTGCTATTGCACTCCGGACAAATCCATTCACAAACTTTTGTAACAAGATCGATCAAGTCGTTCGGTGCGAAGGGTGATGGTAAAACAAATGACACGAAAGCGTTTGAGGATGCTTCCGTTTTTTTCAACAGCCGCGCCGGCAACGGAAAGCTGGTTATTCCGGCCGGAACTTACATCGTTGGCCGAAAACTGTCGCCCAAAAGCCGTATAGACAGAATCGCCTTCGACGGAGAAAAAATTATCCGGTTTATAAGCTGTAAAAATGTAACGATAGAAGGGCAGAAGAACAGTGTTATCAAATATGCGAATGGTTTGAAATTCGGGAGTTTTGATCCTGAAACCGGAAAAATATTTGAAAACAACAATCCTCTTACACTTGATGCCACTTACGGGCGATCGATAGGCCAGTGCATTTTTATAGAAAAGTGTACAAATTTTACGATCAGCGGTGTTACTTTAAATGGCAATAATAAGGCAATAGAATATGGCGGCACCTACGGCGACCGCGGGATCCAATTAGTTCATTACGGCATTTATATAAGCAACAGCAGGCTAATACGTATTAACAATGTCAATTCCGGTTATTTTGCGTTAGACGGCATCGTTGTTCGCAACCAGGAATCCCCATCCCCGGATAGTATCTTCATAAGCAATAGTAAGTTTGAATACAACAACCGGCAGGGGTTGTCGTGGGTGGGTGGTAATTTTCTGGAAGTAAAAAATTGCGACTTTAATCATACCGGGCAAAATGGGAAAAATTCCGCACCCGGCTGCGGATTAGATATTGAAGCGGAGGATGGTCCTGTTCATTTCGGCCGGTTTTATAATTGTAGGTTCATCAATAATATTGGCCTTGGACTGGGAGCAGAAAATGGAAACAGCTTTGATTGCAGTTTTTCGGGCTGTACTTTTTGGGGAACGGATTATTATGCAGTGTTGGTAAAAAGGCCGTCATTTACTTTTTTGAATTGCAGATTTTACGGTACAACGGTGGCCGGTTATGACGCAGTAAATTCCACGGATGCTACCAAGTTTATCCGTTGTTATTTTGAGGATAAGCCATACAACCAAGTTTACAAGGGCAAGGCAGTTTATATTTTTGACAGCGATGGCGCAAGGGGCATGATCGTAGATAGTTGTACATTTGTGGCGAATAAAATCAGGCTGGCGTGGATGACAAATAATGGCACGATCGCTTCCCAGCAACGTATTGTAAGTAACACTCATTTCATCGTAAAGCATGCGAGCCTGGTTCCGACGGATGTTTTTTTATTATTGCGTGGCGGGGTGAAATTTAAAAACAATGTGATGGAATTTACCGATCCGGCTGCAAGGAACAAAAGCTATTGGCCAAATGCCTGTTGCATAGCAGACATTAATGATCTTGGCGGAAACAAGGTTATTTTTCATTAGAAAAATTTTAGAACGTTTTCAGGAAGTATATGTCAGAAACATCGGAAACATTTTTAGCGAAGAGTACCATCAAAGCTGCAGACATGCAGCATCGTAAAACTATAAATTTTAATATTGGCCGTTACAATGCTGTTGTGCCACAAGGCAAGATGCAGTTTGAAAACGTACACCTCGCACGTGAGCGTGCAAAGAATACAAAGTGGCGCGCAATCGAAACACTGGATCAGCGGCTGGAAGAGTTTGAAATGAATTTCAGCAAACGTGGCGGAAAAGTGATCTGGGCAGAAAATCCGGCGCAGGCCATTGAAGCCATTGTAAATATCTGTAAGGAAAAAAATTGCCGCACGTTGGTGAAAAGCAAAAGCATGGTAACCGAAGAGATCCATCTCAACGCGGCCATGGAAAAGAACGGCATTGAAAGTATAGAAACCGATCTTGGTGAATATATACAGCAGCTGGATGGCGAACCGCCCTATCATATCGTAACGCCCGCCATGCATAAGAGCAAGGAAGATGTGGCAAAATTATTCAACGAAAAATTAGGAACGCCCATCAACTTAACACCGACGGAATTGACGCAGGTGGCGCGCAAGATCCTGCGTGAGAAATACACGCAGGCCGAAGTAGGCGTTACCGGCGCCAATTTCATCATCAGCGACATAGGCGGCGTGGCCGTTACTGAAAACGAAGGCAATGCGCGATTGAGTTGCGCGTTTCCTAAAACGCACATTGTAGTGGTCGGGATTGAAAAGATGATTCCTTCGCTGACCGATCTCGCTTTATTCTGGCCGCTGCTCAGCACGTTCGGTACCGGGCAAAAAATTACGGTTTACAACAGCATCATCACCGGTCCGCGACAGCCGGATGAAAATGATGGCCCGGACGAAATGTATGTAATATTGCTCGACAATGGCAGAATCAATATTTTACAAAATCCTGTGCAGCGCGAGAGCCTGTATTGTATCCGTTGCGGTGCATGCCTGAATGCGTGCCCTGTTTACAAAAATATCGGCGGACATGCTTACGGAGCCACTTACAGCGGCCCGATCGGAAGTGTGATCACACCTAATCTTCAGGGAATGGAAGATTTCAAGCATCTGAGTTATGCCTCTTCGCTTTGCGGAAATTGCACGGAGGTTTGTGCTGTGAAAATAAATTTACATGAACTGCTGCTCGACAACCGGAAAGAATCTGTGCGGGAAGGACTCGTTACTTTTTCAGAGCGGGCGGCATGGAAATTGTGGAAATTGGCCAGTCTGAAACGTGGATTGATGAATATGGGAAGCGGTCACCTGAAAAATAAAGTTGTCAATGGATTGTTTAAGGATTGGACCAAACACCGGGCCGATCTGAATTTCAGCCAAAAGACCTTTAATCAAATGTGGAAGGAGCGATTCAAAAAATAAACTTCGTACATGCTATTAATCTACAGTTCCCAAACATCTTACAGGCTGCAATACATCTGCCGATTTATATTCAAGGAACAATTAGGGATCACTTACAGCCTTACGTTGGATGCGGATGGTTTTGCTGCGCATGACGGCCCAAAAATAAATTACAGCCGGCATGATTTTACAAATTCCGGATTGGAGATACGAAATGCTTCTTTGCTTTTTGAAAATGACATCCACGAACAGCCCGTAGAATGCTTTGAAACAAATGGATCGAAAGCATTTTATAAAACTACCGGCGACTTTCCGTTTGATATTTTTGCCGCCAGTTTTTACCTGCTCTGCCGCTACGAAGAATATCTTCCACACAAAGAAGATATGTATGGGCGATACGCGCATGAAAATTCGCTTGCTTTCAGGGAAGGTTTTTTAAATACGCCTTTGGTAAATACATGGATCAATAATTTTGCGAAGGCGCTCCTGGCAAAGTTCCCAACATTGAATTTTCAGCTTCCGGAATTTAGTTTTACCCCAACCTACGATATTGATATTGCTTATTCTTACAAAAACAAAGGGATGCTGCGCAACATAGGTGGCTTTGTGCGATCACCGTCGATGGAGCGATTGAATGTGATATTGAGATTGAAAAAAGATCCCTATGATTGTTACGATTTTTTGGATCAGCTGCATGCCAAGAACGGTCTCCGCCCGGTGTACTTCTTTTTAGTGGCCGCAATGCGCAGCCGGTACGACAAAAATATTTATCCATACGCATATCCTATGTGGCAATTGATGAAGGAACATGCAAAAAAGTACCGGATCGGTGTACACCCTTCCTGGCGTAGTTTCAGTAAAACTGAATTGATCAGGAAAGAAAAAAATATCATCGAAACTGCCACAAAAATGCAGATCGATACATCACGTCAACATTATATAAAACTTGCAATGCCGCAAACTTTCAGATTGCTCCTGGATGCCGGCATTACTGAAGATTACAGCGTTGGATATGGTAGTATCAATGGTTTCAGGGCTTCCGTGGCATCTTCTTTTTATTGGTACGATCTTGTAAATGAGCAGATCACTGGTTTACGGTTGCACCCGTTCTGTTTTATGGACGCAAATAGTTTTTTCGAACAGCAACATACGCCGGAACAGGCATTTGAAGAATTACTGCACTATCAGGCCGAATGCAAAAAAGTGAACGGAAAAATGATCACTATCTTTCACAACAATTTTTTAGGAACGGGAAAAGAGTTTTATGGCTGGAGAAAGATGTACGAACATTTCATCGCACAGCTTTAAATCGACTTCATTTTCCGGCTTTGGCAAAGCTTATGTACACAGGTTTTTCACATGGGAGGAAGGGCGCCATGTGAGTGCCAGTTCCCGAGGAGCCTTTTATTTTCCGTTCATAATATAGGATGCATGATCTGCGGCACCATCAGTCAGTCCCGATTATACAAAAAGATCATACATCACAGCGCATCCTTAATGTTTGAAATGGCGAAGGCCCGTGAACACCATTGCCAGGTTATTTTCTTTGCAGTATGCGATACTGTCGGCATCCCTGATGGATCCGCCCGGCTGAATGAATGCTGCAATGCCTTCCTGGTGTGCGATTTTTACACAATCGTCAAACGGGAAAAATGCGTCGCTGCCCAACACGGCGCCATTAAGATCTGCGCCGAATTGTTTGGCTTTGTCGATCGCATGACGCAAGGCATCGATGCGGCTGGTTTGCCCGCAACCTTTGCCGATCATCTGTTTGTTTTTAACGAGCGAGATGGAATTGCTCTTTAAATGTTTGGCGATGATATTTGCAAAAATGAGATCTTTCTTTTCGGCCGGAGTAGAATCCCGGCCACCGGCTTCTTTCCATTCTGCAAAATTACCTTCGTCATTTTGCTGCGTCAGCATGCCATTGAGCAATGATTTGTATTGATGTGTAGATGCGGGAAACTGTTTTACCTGCAAAAGAATACGGTTCTTTTTTTGTTTCAATACCGTCAACGCGTCTTCGGCGAACGAAGGTGCGATCAGCACTTCAAAGAATAATTCATTGATGGCGTTGGCAGTTGCCGCATCCACTTCTTTGTTACAAACAAGCACACCACCAAAGGCGCTTTCCGGATCACCGGCCAAGGCTGCGTCCCATGCTTCTTTCAGCGTCTGCCTGATCGCTACGCCACACACATTATTGTGTTTGATGATGGCAAACAACGCCTCTGTTTCATCCTTCAGATCTTTTGTCAGCTGAATGGCAGCGTCTACATCCACCAGGTTATTATAGCTAAGCTCTTTCCCATTCAGCTGTGTAAATATTTCAGCGAGGTTGCCAAAGAAGGTAGCAGCCTGGTGCGGGTTTTCACCATAGCGCAATACTTTACTTTCTTTATTGAAAGGGGTTTCGATATTCACTCCGTGGAAATACGCAGAAATGGCATTGTCGTAGTGTGTACATACGTCAAATGCTTTGATGGCAAACATGCGGCGTTGCTCCAGTGTTCTGTGGCCACTTTGTGTTTTCAAAATATCTTCCAGCAGTACGTAATCTTTTTTTGCGGCGATCACAACTACGGACCTGTGGTTTTTTGCTGCGGCGCGGATCATGGAAGGTCCGCCAATGTCTATCTTTTCAATGATAAGGCTTTCGTCGGATGTTGATTTTACCGTTTCCTCAAAAGGATAAAGATCCACGATCACAAGGTCTATTTCGGGGATATCATATTGCTTCATTTCCGCTACGTGCGTGGCATCTTCCCTTTTGCCTAAAATTCCGCCAAATACCGACGGATGCAGCGTTTTAACACGACCGCCGAGTATGGAAGGGTAAGTGGTGAGCGATTCCACCGGGACACATTTCGCGCCAAGTTTTTCGATAAAATCCTGTGTGCCGCCCGTGCTGTAGATAGTTACGCCCAATTTATCAAGCTGGCCAATGATATTTTCGAGGCCGTCTTTGTAAAAAACTGAAATGAGCGCTGACTTTATTTTTTGTTCCATTGAAAATGTTGATGGTTAAAGGATGAATATGTTGATGGAAAGCAACAGAAAGTGCAATGGTAAAGGATTTGGGCGTTTACAGATCCACATCGGTGATATACGCGCCTTGTTCCTGCACCGAAAAGCAGGGCAAAAGTAATTGTTCACACTCTTTTTTCCATTTTTCAATTTTCCACAAACTGTTAGAACCGTCGAAAATGATAATAGCGGGGGAAACGGTTTTTATAATATCCCTGATAGCTACCCTTGTATTTTTGGATATCACAAGGATATCGATTGGTAACGGATGTGCGGAAGAAGAGAACCTTGTATTGCCGTCGGTGATCATTATTTTCTTCGGGCCATATTGTAAAAACTCGTTTTCCGACCAAAATGCCGGTATGGAATCCGACCTTATCGTGGCTCTCAACTCAATATGCGCGGGGCGAAGTGTATATGCAAATAATTGCCGGTTTGCTTGCAAAATGCTGTCGCCTTTAAAAAGGTGCCGGTTTTTATAAATAAAATCAATAGCCGGGTGCTGCGGAATATTGTAGATCACGATTTTTGACTGGTGGTGGCTTTCATAATAAAAATATCCATATAGGGTCAACAATAAGAGTGCGTTTGCATAGCCTAAATGCAGCATGCGTTTTTGCCGGTAACAAAACCAGCAGCACATACAGATTACAAAAAGATAGAGCAGGATGGTGCTTGCGATGTTTGAATAAATATTATCGGTGAGTGAGCCGGGCAAATGATCGCAATAGCTGATGGCCGCATTCATCAGCCATACGAGCCAGCCGGTTATTTTGCCGATATAAATTGCAGCAAGCTGCCACCAGGAAACAGCGAGTAATATGATCTCTGCAAACAGGATGAATGTTGATAATGGCACTGCCACTAAATTCGTGATCAGAAAATAATTCGGAAACTGGTGAAAATAATAGAGGCAGACAGGCGTGGTGATCACTTGTGCAGCAATGCTGACAGCTGCCATTTTCCAGATCTTGTCGGCCCATTTATGTTTAATGTACCACAAATGATAGATAGGTTTCTGCAACCAGGCAATACCATAAATAGCTAAGTAACTTAGTTGAAAACCTACATCCCACAAAAAATACGGGTCGAAGCAAAGCAGCAACACTGCAGAGGCGGCAAGGGAATTGTAAATAGATGCCTGCTTGAAATAATGTTGCCCGATCACAATGCAGGTAAACATCACCGCGCTTCTTAACACAGATGCGGATGCACCCGTAAGAAGCGCGAAGAACCAAAGGAAAGCGAGTGTGAGCAATGCGTGTAGTAATTTTTTCTTTTTAACAAAAGAAACGTTGTTGAGCAACCAGCTTAGCGTTACATAAAGCAGTCCGAGGTGCAGGCCGGAAATGGCGATGATGTGTACCACGCCGGTGTTGGTATAAGTTTGCACAAGGTCCCTATCGAGGTCTTCTTTATAACCTATCAGCAAAGCTTCGGCGATGCCGGCAATGTCTTTATCTTTTGGTAAATATCTTCGTAATGTTGCAATGATGAGATCGCGTGTGCGGAACAATGTTTTGTCTATGAACGATTTTTTGTTTTGCGACAGCACTACGTAATTTTTCTTTTGCAGATAAACGGAATGAAATATTTGCTGAAAAGCAGCATAGCGCTCATAATCGAATGCTCCGGGATTGCCCGTATTTTTAATGGGTTTCAAAGGTTTTCTTACAAGAATCTCGTCGCCATATAATGGCGGGTCGAAAGAATCATTCCTGTAGAAATAGACCAGCAATTTCCCGGAAGTCTCAATAATTTTTTCTTTCGAAACAACCTGCACCACTTGCGCCAGCGCTTTTACAGATGGTTCGCGGCTCACCGGTGGTTCATCGATCCTGATCACGAGCCAGCACGAATCGTTGTAATACTTTCCGTACCAACCGGGGCGATGGCGGTTGTCTTTTTGCCAGGTAACGAGCATTGCTACGCCTGCGATAAGCACCTGGATAAATGAGCCGCGAAGCTTGACGAACCTGAAACGCAAAGCCAACGGCAGGTAAAATAGCAATGCAGAAGAAATTCCGAAGCAGGCAACAAATATCAATATCACATCGCAGGAAAATTGCTGATGGAATTGAACAGAAATGCCGGCAATAAAAGGAAAAAGTATTCTTGTGAAAGGCGCTGTTTTCCAGTAGGGGATCTTGTAGTGATTTTGCATCGCCAAGTTTAAGGCAATGGCATTTTAAAACATGGGGTAAAACAACAGGGAGCAATGTTTCTTTTCTGGATAATATGCAACAAATTCCTAAACGCTAACCTTCTAAACCATAAACTATCCAAACGCCCAAACCTCTATCTTTGTCCATCAATCAACATTGCATGAAAGCCATTCTATTATATGCGATCATTATCATAAGTATATATTTTTCTGCATGTGCGCCTAAGCCCTATGCCGAAACAAACAAAGTGTATAAAAAGAAGGCATCGGAATTCGCGTCGATCATTCGCGAGGAGCCTGAAGACTCTGTAGTGGCCGACTCGTTAAAGAAACCGCCTTATTGGGTTGGTACCGTAAATTTTGGAATGCGAAAACCCAATATGGTCATCATTCATCACACGGCTCAAAATAGTTGCGATCAAACGCTCAATACTTTTACGCTTGAACGCACACAGGTGAGCGCACATTATGTAATCTGTAAAGATGGAACGCTGCATCACATGCTGAACGATTATCTGCGCGCATGGCACGCGGGTGCGGCAAAATGGGGCAGCAATACAGACGTAAACTCTTCTTCCATCGGCATCGAGATCGACAACAACGGCACGGATAGTTTTTCGGTGGCGCAGATCAATACACTGCTTGGCTTGCTTGCTTCCTTGAAAAAAACATACACCATTCCGGCGATGAATTTTATCGGCCATGGGGATGTTGCGCCTACGCGCAAAAATGATCCGAATGTGACCTTCCCGTGGAAGATGTTGTCGGAAAAAGGCTATGGCTTATGGTATGGCGATACCACGGGCGTTGTGGTTCCTGCGGATTTTAATTCAAAATATGCCCTGCGGATCATCGGTTATGATGTAAGCAAGGAAGCGGCGGCTGTTCAGTCTTTCAGAAGACATTTTATAGGGGAAGAAAGGGCGGGAGAGTTAACGGAGCCGGAAAAGAAAGTGCTGTACGCGCTGATGGCGCGTTATCTATGATCTTTGATGTATGATCTATGATTTCCTTCAAATTATCACATTATTATGCATCGCGAAGATTCTGATAAGTTTAAAAAGATCATAGATCATACATCATAGATCATCCATTCTGCAGATCCGCCAGCAGCTCACCGATCTTTTTTTCCTCCAGTATCATTCTTTTAGAACCTACTTCTTCATCATACCATTTTATCAGCCGGATATATCCATCCGATATTTCGATGCCGGTAATATCTCCATCGGAAAAGCAGCAGCAGCCGGTATTGAAGTAGGAGGGCTTTACATCTTCCTGTGGCTGAACAGTATCTATTTTGTTGGAAGGATGATTGTAATATTTGCCTGATGCAAACACCGGCTGATGCGTATGCCCGGTCACCAAAATAAGATCTTTTTGGTTGCTGCTCCATTCATGCATCATCTTATTATGATTGTTGCGGAGCGAAAAGTCCTTGCTTGGCGCATTGATGTTCAACCGTAAAAAACGTTGCAGCGGCATCCAGATGTGCGCAACGATCCAGGTGCTGAATGCGTTGTTATCGCTCATCATGTCGCCCTGGTGGCCATGTGTTAAGAAAATATTCAGGCAGGTCGATGTATCACAACTGCGCAAAATAAGGCCTTCCAGCACGGGCAGCGGCATTTGAAAATATTTTTTCATTAAGAAGCTCACATCCAGCTTATTTTTCCAGATGATATCGTGATTGCCATATGTTTTGTGGTAACGCGTTGGTTGAAATGCCGATTCCGCCGCAAAAGATTTTTCATTCACCGGCAATATTTCTGCGGGCCTGAATTTCCAGAGTTCTTCACTGTCGCCCAGATTGATGAAATGATAATCCTGTTCGTTGTAATATTTGAGCGCAGCGAGATAATTTGTTTCACAATTATTAAAATCATCGGCCCAGCTTTTGTTTCCCTTATGCTGATCGCTGAATACGATAAATTTATCTTTTGAAATATCTATCTCGACTACTTTGATGTAATCATTTGTATGATCGCTCCCGCTTTCATATAAGCTGCTGAGAGATTTAAAGACCACGTCTTTTTTCGGATCTGCTGCAAGGTAATTGCCCATCCATGTCAATGGTCGTTTCAACAAATATTGCAGCAGTTTCCGCATGCCGTTATTTTTTGGGGATGAAGTATTTTCCTATTACCGGCATTTTTGCCAGTTCTTTTTGTTCTATCAATGCAATGAAGCGGACATATAAAAGCAGTAACACCGTTCCTGTTACCAGGCTAAAATAAAAATTACCATACAATGCAGTGATGCCTTTATGGATAAAAAATAGCGCAACCGCTATTGCCATAAATGCCACCAGTTTTTTCCACGCGTAAGGAACGCGGTAAATTTTTTGCCCCCATATGTATGAGATCACCATCATGGAGCCATAGCTGAAAAAAGTGGCCCATGCACAAGCCATATAACTGAAATACGGGATGAACGTAAAGTTGATCAGCAACGTAATTCCCGCCCCAATCAATGTGATCCAGGCGCCGGACAAAGTACGGTTGGTGATCTTGTACCAGATGGACAGATTGTAATAAATGCCGAGAAACATGTTTGCCAAAAGCAATACCGGCACCACTTTAAGCCCGGTCCAGAAAACTTTGTTACGGATAAAATGTTTCCAGATATCGAGGTAAAGAACCACCACCAAAAACATCAGGCTGATGGTGATCACAAAAAATTTCATCACGCGCGCATAGGTTCGTTGCGGATTTGCTTCGTCGGCCTGTTTGAAAAAGAAAGGTTCTGCACCCATTCGGAAACCCTGGATAAATAAGGTAATGAGGATGGATAGTTTGTAACATGCGCTGTAAATGCCCACTTCATTCTTTTTTGCGGCTTCGCCTGCAACCGGTGCCCACCAACCGAGCATGAGCCTGTCGGCCACTTCATTGATCATGCCTCCAAAGCCAACGATTAATAACGGCAGGGAATACACGATCATTTGCTTCCACAATATCTTGTTGAAATTGAAACGAACACTGAAAAATTCTTTACCCAATTGCAGAAACTGTATTGAGGAAGCGATAAGGTTGGCTATGATTACATACCCTACCTGGTAATCTTTTACATAAATTCCGGCAAGTAAGCCATGAGGCTTTTCTGCCACTACTCTTGGTAAAATGCTGATGAAAAAGTAAGTGAAGAATATTGTTACAGCAATATTGGTAATGCGAACCGAAGCGAATTTTTTTGGCCTCCCTTCCTGTCTCAGCAGCGCGTAAGGCAGCGTGGTCAGGGTATCCAGACCGATAATGATGATCGTATACTTTACATATTCCGGATGTTGTTCGAGCCGTAAAATACTGGCGATCGATGTATGGGCGAGTAATAGCAGCGATGTAAAAACCAGTGTGGAAGCCAATACAGAAACCGATGCCGTATTGAAAACATCTTTTTTGTGTTCGGATTTTTGGGAGAATCTGAAAAATGCAGTTTCAATTCCGTAGGTGAAGATCACGTTCAGAAATGGGATGGCTGCATACACTATGCTCATTTCGCCATAACCGGAACCCGTCATGGCGCCGGTCAGATATGGTGTCAGGAGGTAATTTAAAAAACGGGCGAGAATCGAACTTCCGCCATACCACAATGTTTGCCCCGCTAATTTTTTAATGCTACTCAAAGGATCCTTTTAATTTTCGCCAAATTTAATTCTTTTATGACTACCGGCAACGGGGCAAATGACCACCGACCACCGACGACGCCCGTCTGTACGCTATTGCCCTGGCGCAAAACGTTTACTCTTCGTAAACGCAGTGTCCGTCAGCGTATACAAAAAATATTTTAGTTGTTGCTTTTGTTTTTCCGTTAGCACAATGGGCTTTTTTAAGATCGGATCGAGCATCGGCTGATCGTGGTCAATGCCGCTGATGTAATAATTCAATACGGCTTCCAGCGAATTGAACCGGCCATCGTGCATGTAAGGAAAACTGTATTGCACGTTCCGTAAACTCGGCACTTTGAATTTTAAAGAATCGCTTGCCAGGCCAGTGATCTTTTGGCGGCCGATATCTGCAAAACGATTCAACGATAAACCGTTGTTTCTAAAACCATAATCGGTAAACAATGGTTCGGCATGGCAAACGGCACAATTCGTTTTGTAGATATCATAGCCAGCTTCTTCAATGGGATTAAATTTCAATTCCCCCTTTTTCCATTTATCATAGCGGCTGTTGCTGCTTACGAGGCTGCCGGTAAATTGAGCAAGCGCTTTCAGCAAACGCTGACTGGTAATGGCGGCATCGCCGAAGGCGGCTTTGAATAATCGTGAGTAGGAAGTGTCGGCTTTTAATTTTGAGAGTACGTTTGGCAGCGTTTCGCCCATTTCATTTTTTGCGGTGATCGGGTTCAAAGGCTGCACTTCGATGTTGTTTACGCCGCCGTCCCAATGATACAACGGCGACCATGCAAGATTGAAAAGTGCCGGTGCATTGCGATCGGTAAATGTATTGTTTACACCGTGGCTCAGGTCGTGGTCGTACGTGCTGAATGCGGCAAATTGCTGATGGCAGCTGCCACAGCTCGTTGTGCCATCCGAACTCAGGTTGCCGTCATAAAACAATTTTCTTCCCAATTGAAATCCTTCTTCGGTAAGCTTGTTATTTACAAAAATATTATTGGTTGGTTTTGGCCAGCCTTTCGGGATCTCCAATTTTAATGGCTTTGGTTTAAATGACCCGTAGCCATCATTCTTTGCAGCGCCGATCAGGAAAACGGCCAGCGCTACAAATGCAAATAATGATATTGTGATCCTTGTTTTCAAAAGAAAATTATTCAACACTTTTGATGGTAAACATTTGAGGGAAATTATCGGCGCTTCGCTTCGCGAGTGCGCCGGCGGTAACAATTACAGGGGTTTCAGAAATGCTGATATTGTTAACCGAGCGCCAGTAGTTGTCAAGGTTCATTTCAACGGTGATCACGTGCCGGCCGGTATTAGCGTGCATTTTTTTGGGCAGTGAAAGATTGATTCTACGCATGGTATAATTGGTTCCCGCAAAGCCGCCAATATGATGTTCGATCCGGTGAAGATCTGCGAGGGAGCTATCGGAGTTCCCTTCCAGTTTAAACATCACGTAGCCGCTGTTCCAGGTCCAAAACATATCATTCAGCGGATCCAAAGCGCCGTCCTGTGCCCCGCTTACGTTTCTTGCGCTGTCTACACCCAGTAAAAATGAAAGAAACGCATAAAGCCCGATCTGAGGACGTACCGTAAAGCTGTCGATTCCGAATGCATCTATAAGAAAGCAGCTTTTTCGAGCGGTGTTCATATCGAGATTACTTACATAATATTTCAATTTTGAGATTGTATAAGGCTCTCCGCCGGGCGTGTAGTAAATGCTGTCGTTTTGGATGATGCGTTTTCCATTGGCGGTATGAACGAATTTGATGATGAATTCATTTTGCGAAAAAGCAATCGTCGAAAACAGCAGGCCAACGATGAAAAAAAAGTACCGGATAAAAGATTTGTAACGTTTAGTCATCTCTTTGCGGCTTGCGCCGGTTTTGTTTTACAACGGCATTTTTCTGCTTGCTTTCCAGTCGTCGCAACTTTGCGGCTTTGCTGATCTTGCTTGCCTTTCTTGGTTTTGGAACGATGAGTGCCTTTGCCACAAAGGCGTTCATTTTTTCGGCCACCAACTGCTTATTGGCAAGCTGGGTACGTTCAGCCTGGCTTTTCACCAGCAAAAAACCGTCGCCGTTGATCTTGTTGACGAGCTTTTGTATAATGCGTTCTTTTTCTTCGGATGTAAACAATGCCGACCTTTCCACATGCCAGTACCCTTCTACCATCGTTTCCACCTTATTTACATTCTGACCGCCTTTGCCGCCGCTTCTGGCAGTTTTAAATTTTATTTCGTAAGTAATATCGGGCATGGTACCAAAAATACCGATAAAACAACCGAAATTGCCTTGTCTCAGCCTAATTATGGCGTTAATATTTCGGTAAGAACAAAAAATTGCACATTTTTGCAGGAAACCAAACACCCGTTAATTTGAAAAATATTTATCATTCACTAACCGAACGAAAGCAGCAAGGCAAAAAATCTTTTGCTGTTTTGATCGATCCCGATAAGGTGAATGAGGAAAATATGGAGCAGCTGATTGAACTGGCCGTTGATGCACGGGTGGATTATTTTTTCGTGGGTGGGAGCCTTGTTATATCGAATTATCTTGATGAGTGTATTCAGCTCATTAAGAATCGTTGCAACATCCCGGTGATCTTATTTCCTGGCAGTCCTTCCCAGGTTAGCAAATATGCAGATGCGCTCCTCTATCTTTCACTGATAAGTGGCCGGAATCCCGAATTATTGATCGGGCAGCATGTGGTAAGCGCGCCTGCAGTAAAAAAGAGCGGACTGGAGATCATGCCGACCGGTTATATGGTAATTGATGGCGGCGCGCCAACGACGGTTTCTTATATCAGCAATGCTTCACCTTTGCCTTCGGATAAAAATGAGATTGCCATGTGTACCGCTATGGCCGGCGAAATGCTGGGTATGCGTTTGATCTACATGGATGCCGGAAGCGGCGCCAGAAGAGCGATCTCGGAAAATATGATCTCGGAAGTTGCCGGTTGTATCGATGTTCCGTTGATTGTTGGCGGCGGTATTACTACTGCGGAAAAAGCATATTTAAATTGCAAAGCCGGTGCCGATGTGATCGTTGTTGGCAATGCAATAGAGAAAGATGCCTCCTTGATCAAAGAGATTGCAGCGGCAATACACAGTGTTCCGGTTAAGGTGTGAATCCGGAATGGGCAATGTGAGATCTTTGTGCGCGTTCAACATTTCTTTCAGAGATATATGCTTAAAACATAAAAAAGCAACTTCAAAAGAAGTTGCTTTTTCTTTAAATTTTATTGAGATTGCTTTTACTATGGAGCCTTTACTTTTTCAACTCTTGAGGGAGTTTCCTTTCCACTCACAATCCCTTTACTGCTGATAGCTATCGCTTTGATGATCTCCGCCATATTCGCCATGTCGAGCGTTTCTATCTCGTCGTCCTGTGTGTGATAATATTTTTCTGTGTCCATTTTTGACGTGCTGATCGTATGGGCCGGAACGCCCAGGGCCGCCAGCGTAGCATTGTCTGACCGATAAAACAACTGCTGTTTCGGATAAGGATCGGGCTCAAATTTAAAACTGCTTCCTTCAAGATTCGCTTGCAGGATCTTTCCAAAATCTGATTTTTCGTAGCCGGTAATGTACGCGCTGTTCTTTCCCCAATTGCTTTCCGTTCCGATCATTTCAATGTTGAACATCGCGGTTGCTTTGTCCGCATCAATCTGTTTGGAAAAGTATTGCGAACCAAAGCCGCCTATCTCTTCGGCTGTAAATGTTACGAAGATGAGCGTACGCTCATTATTTTTTAGCTTGCTGAAATAATTTGCCAGCATGATCACGGCTGTTGTTCCGGCTGCGTCATCGTTGGCGCCGTTGTAAATGGAATCTGCCGCATCATTGGCCTTGCCAATGCCGAGATGATCATAATGACCGGAAAAGATCACGTATTCTTCCTTCTTGCTTTTGCCCGGCAAAATGCCGATCACATTGGAAAGTGCAGAAACGGTAATGTTGTGTTTGATGGAAAAACTGAAAGTCGAAGGTTTCGCATTTGCCCGTACAAAAATGACCGGCGCTTTTGCATCAAAGGTTTCACCCTTAAATCTTTTTAAACGGTTGAAATCCTTCGCATAACTATCGTTTACAAAAATGACCACCGGTTGATTTTTTTGAATTGCTTCATAGGCTGTTTTCATCAGGTTCGATCCGGAATCGAGTGCGAGTGTAATGTAACCCGACTTCTCATTTACTTCCAGTAATGAATCGGTAGTGATGGCGATGATATCATTCGTATTCAGCGTTTGACCGTCTATTGTTCCGCGGGCGGCAATAAAATTTGCTTTCCGCATAGTGAACGGCTGGCGGTAAGAGGTAAGTCCCGGGAAATATTGCAAACCTGCTTTTTTAAATTCAGCGGCAATAAAATCTGCAGCCTTGTCGATGCCGGGCGTAAATGTTTTTCGCCCCTGCATGTCGTCGGCAGACAATATCTTTTCGATCCGCGAAACTTCATCGCGGTTGATTAGTTTGTCGATGTTTTGGGCAAAGGAAACAGTGCCGCACAAGGTCAGCGCCGTAAACCAGGAAATTCGTTTCATTATCATCTGTTAATTTTTAAAGACTCATCATTTCTTTGAATTTCACCGCCTGTCTTCTGCTCACTTCTATTTTTTCGCCGGCTTTAAGATCCAGCAACAATCCGCCATTGAAATAAGGTTCTACTTTTTCAATCATCCGCAGATTGACGATATGCTTCCTGTTTGCCCGGAAAAAGACCTTTTCATCAAGACGTTCTTCCAGGGCATTGAGTGATTTTAAAATCAGCGGTTTGTTGGTGCCGAAAAAGACTTTGGCGTAATTGCCAACACTTTCAAACAAGCGAACGTCAGAAAGTTTTACGAACCAGCATCTTTCGCCGTCCTTAACAAAAACCTGGTCGTTTTCACCCAGCATGCCCCGGTTGATGCCGGCGATAGATGCGGCCATTTCTTTTTCTTCTGCCAGCTGCAGTTTGTGCAATGCATCCACCAATCTTTTTGGCTCCACTGGCTTCATCAGGTAATCGAGCGCATTCACTTCAAATGCTTTCAAGGCAAACTCATCGTATGCTGTTGTGAAGATCACGTGTGGTGCGCGGTAAAGTTCCGTGAGCATATCAAAGCCGGTTTTGCCCGGCATCTGGATATCCAAAAAAATAAGATCCGGCATCAGCTGATCGATCTTTTCTATTCCTTCTGCGGCATTGGCGGCTTCTCCTATCACTTCTATTTCCGGGAAATCCGACAGTAGTTTTTTCAGTTCGTTTCTTGCAAGCCTTTCATCATCGATAATAATAGCTTTGTGCATTGTATTCTGATTAATTGATTAAAGTATGGTTGCAACCGGCATAATGATCTTCGATTCAACCATGTTACCGTTGATGTCCTGTATTTCGAAATGCGCCTTTCCATTGTACAAAAGATTTAGCCTGTCTTGTGTGCTTTTGATGCCGAAACCTTCTGTGTTGGCGCTTAATCCACCGTTGAGATGACCTGAATTCTGCACTTTCAATTCGTGGTGGTCCTTGTCGAATTTTGATGAGATCCTGATCGTGCCGCCGTCGATCTGCTTGCTGATGCCGTGTTTGATCGCATTTTCAACAAGGGTCTGCAGCATCATCGGCGGGATCGGTTGCTGCAGGGTATCGGGATCGATATCGATATCGATCTTCAGCCTTTCTTCAAAACGCATATGTTCCAGCGCCAGGTAATCTTTTACAATATTGATTTCCTGTTGTAAAGGAACGGTTTCCTGTTTTTCTGCACGCATGCTGCTTCGCAAAATGTTGCTTAATTCGGTGATGGCCGTTCTGGCCCGTTCCGGATTCTCATCCACCAAAGCGCGGATGCTGTTAAGGGCGTTAAAAATGAAATGCGGATTGATGTGCGACTTGATGGTTTTTAATTCAAGCGATTTTACGAGTGCCTCTAGACGGAAAGTATCCAGTTCGCGTTTGCGGCTCTTTTCTACGTAATGGTAAATAAAATAGATGAAGTTCCACATCAGCATCAGCCACATCGCGTTGAAGCTGCTTACAAACAGCCGCTTGGCCATGCTGCTGAAATTATGTTGCCGCTGTGGTGGATTATAACCTACAAACTGGTCGATGACCTCGGAAACACAACCCAATATTACGGCAAAAATAAAAGTGAGCGCTACGAAATACAGGATCTGGCTCCTGATCGGCTTATCTAACACGCGGAACTGGTGGATCATCAGTCGCATGATGTGCGTGATGAGCAGCCCGGCAAAGCAGGTAAGCACCAGGCTTTTCACATAATCCTGCGTAAGGTTGCCAAAGGTCTTTACAAAGAAAACACTGATCCCGATATTCACCGCCCAGCCGATTATCTGGCACCACCAGTATTTTGAGATTTTATTTAGCATATTCAGCCGTAAAGCTAACAGTTATCTCTGTAAAAAGAAGGCTCTTTTTACCAATGGTGGCTGTAGCGTTTAAGAGGAAGCTTAGCGTTTAGAGAGGAGGGGTTAGACACAGAACACCTGCTTCGGCCTAACTTCTAAACGCTAATCTCCTAAAGCTTCTCTAAACTTCTGTACTTTTACATCATGCAGAATCCGAATTTAAATAATGAAACGGGGAGGCTCAGTGCGGCGGAGAAGGAATTCGAAAATAATATCAGGCCGGCCGCGATCGACCAGTTCAGTGGCCAGCAACAGATTATTGATAATCTGACGATTTTTATAAAGGCGTCCAGGATGCGTGGCGAAGCACTGGACCATATCCTTTTTCACGGCCCGCCGGGATTAGGGAAAACGACGCTCAGCAGAATTGTGGCAAACGAAATGGGGGTGAACATTAAAGAAACCAGTGGCCCGGTGATTGAAAAACCCGGCGACCTGGCGGGCTTGCTCACCAATCTTGAACCAAACGACGTGCTTTTCATCGACGAGATCCACCGGTTGAGTACGGTAGTGGAAGAATATCTTTATGCTGCCATGGAAGATTACCGCATTGATATCATGATTGACAGCGGACCGAATGCACGGACCGTTCAATTGAATCTCAATCCGTTCACATTGGTGGGAGCCACCACCAGAAGCGGGTTGCTTACGGCCCCTTTGCTGAGTCGCTTCGGAATAAAGAGCCGGCTGGAATATTATGATGCGGAGATGATCAAAAGCATTCTGTTGCGCAGCGCCGGGATATTACAAACAAAGATCACCAGCGATGCTGCTATGGAAATTGCGGGCCGCAGCCGGGGTACGCCAAGAATTGCAAATGGCTTGCTGCGCCGTGTGCGCGACTTTGCACAAGTACTTGGCAACGGTGTGATCGATATGGCCATCACCGAACATGCATTGCATGCATTGAATGTAGATACACACGGACTGGATGAAATGGATAACCGGATACTCACGACCATCATCGAAAAGTTCAAAGGCGGGCCTGTAGGGATTACTACGATCGCGACAGCCGTAGGTGAGGAGCCGGGAACGATCGAGGAAGTGTATGAGCCGTTCCTTATCAAAGAAGGATTCATCATGCGCACCGCACGCGGCCGTGAAGTGACGGAGAAAGCTTACAGGCACCTGAAAAAAGTGCCGCATAGTGGCGGCACTCAAAATAGTTTGTTTCAAGGTTGACTACCTTTAAGAAGGTAGTCAACCTTATTTTATGCTTCGGCAACTACCAGTCTGAAACCGTTTCCGTGAATGTTTACAATTTCCAGGTGAGCGTCTTCCTTTAAATATTTACGCAACTTTGCAATGTAAACGTCCATGCTGCGACCATTGAAATAGGTATCGCTGCCCCAGATCTTTTTTAAGGCCGCTTCACGTGGCAAAAGGTCGTTCTTGTATTCTGCCAGCATCTTCAATAATTCATTTTCTTTCGGAGAAAGCGTTTGTACTTTTCCGCCTACAGACAATTCGCGCAGGCGCGGATTGAAATGGTAGGAGCCAAGATCAAACTCCGCGTTCACTTCTTCGCGATGAATTTCTTCATTGCGCTTAAGGATCGCTTTTATTTTATGCAACAATACTTCGCTGTCGAACGGCTTTGTAATATAATCATCCGCCCCAAGTTTGTATCCCTGTATGATATCGTCCTTCATCGTTTTTGCACTCAGGAAAAACAAAGGAACATCAGGATTGATGTCGCGGATCTCTTCAGCAACAGTAAATCCATCCATATTAGGCATCATCACATCAAGCAGGCAGATATCAAATTTTTCTCTTTGAAATGCTGCAAGACCAAGTCGTCCGTCTCTTTCCAATGTTACATCATAATCATTCAATTCAAGATAGTTCTTCAGCACCATACCGAGATTGGTATCATCTTCACACAATAAAATTTTGGGTTTAGCTGCTTCCATGTTCTATTAGTTTATTTACAAATAAAATTAATTCATTGTTGTTACCGCTAATATAATGCCTAATTTTTTGTTAACGATAGAATGGGATCACAGATTTTAATTGATCAGGTGATTACACAAATTCTTTTTGGCGTTCGCCAAATGTTTTCCGCAGCTTGTTCAAATGGCGAAGGTTAAATATTGTCGCCCTCCGCGGATTCTGCGAGAGGGCAAAAATTTGCGGAGGCAGAACCGACCTGTGTAATCAAATGGTCAATTAAAATCTGTGATCCTATTTATAAAAATCAAAAGAGCCACTCAGGGATGAGTGGCTCTTTGATCTATTTTAAAGTGTATTACTTAAAGTCTTCATCGCTTACGCCTTCATTTATTTTGATGGCCGTGTATTTAAATGTTATTTCCTGCCCGCCTACATTGCGCGAAATGGCAAATGGCAAAGTAATATTGCCTACTTTTTTATAATCGCTGTAAGATACCGTCATCGGTACATCTTCATCGCCCTGTTTTGAAGTCGTTTCTTCCTGTAGCAGTAAGCCGGTTTTTGAAGAGTATTGCTGAACGCTTACCCGGCCGCTTGGCATGGTAACTTTCAAGCGATAAGTACTTTCGCCATCGAGTGTTCCGGAACCAACGTAATCAAGTTTGTAGTCTGCAGTTGCATAATATAATTGTGGGATCACACCTTTATCGTCATTTTGTTCCTTGATCTCCTCCATTGTAAGATCTTTCTTTTGGCCCATCTGCGCCTGATAACCTGTTGTGCCGTTAAACACTGCTTTCATCACGGTTGTAGTGCCCATTTTGATTTCGGTAGACATCTTATTCGGATTTGCATTCTTGTCTGTTCCGGTAAAAGTACGGCCCATCATTTCCAGTGAAAGATCGCGGTTGATGCTGGTGATCTTTTTCAACTCCTCTTTTCCACCGATTGCTTTCAGATAATCTTCCACGATAGAATATGCAGAAACCTTATCTGTAGTTTTTGGTGTTTCATTGATGTTAACCGTTTTTACAGAATCGATCACAGGATCGGCCCACCTGTCGTATTTTTTGATCGGATAACCAAGACGCAAAAGCGAAGGCATTATTTTAGAAGCATTGCCCACGATCACGATGCGGCTGTTGGTTTCGTTGAAATAATTTTTCGAAACGCGCTTGATATCTTCAATGGTAAGTGCATTGATCTTTTGCAGATAAGTACGGTAAAAATCTTTTGGCAGGTTGTTGATCAGAATATTGCTGGCATAACGCGCGCTGCGTGCAGGATCTTCCATGCCCAAAGCAAAGGAGCCATTGTAAATTGCTTTGGCATTGTCCAGTTCAGCCTGTGTTATTTTTCCGTCTCTCATGTTGAGAATTTCACCGATCATTTCCGCTACGGCGCTGTCGGCCTTATCTGTACGAACTGCGGCAGTTGCTTTAAATACGTTTTGAAAACGACCGCTACCGATAGAAGAATAGCTTCCGTAAGTGAAGCCATGCTTTTCTCTGAGGTTCATGAATAATTTTGCTTCCGCACCGCCGCCCAAAATATGATTAGCCAGCAGTAAAGCATGATAATCGCTGCCATTCATGGGGTTGTTTACAAGATTACCAACGGTCATTTCTGCCTGTACCGCAGTTGGAACATCTACAAAATCGATCTCAGTTTTGTCTGGATTTTTTGCATCAGGGATAGACGGCAGCGTTAATTTATTGCCTGTCCAGCTGCCGAAATATTTATCGGTCAACGCTTTTGCAGCGGCGGGTGTGATGTCGCCCACAAAAGTGAGATAACTGCGGGATGGCGTGATGTAATTTTTATAATCATCCTGAATATCGGACAGTGTAATGGATTTTACAGTCGCTTCTGTGGTGAATTCACCCTGCGCCGTATTTTTTCCATAAGACAATGCGTTGGAAACGCGCGCTGCGATTGCTTTGGCACTTTTTTCGTCCGACTTCAAACCGGTGATCGTTTGCTGTTTCAGTTTATCCAGCGATTCTTGCGGAAAAGCCGGATGCTGCAAAGCGTCTGCCATCAAAGCAAAAGCTTTATCAAAATAACGAGTGAGTGCAGAAGCTGAACCGCCGGCTGCAGAAAGATTTACATCAGCACCGATGTAATCTACCGCTTCGTCAAATTCCGCTTTGTTCATCGTTTTGGTTCCTTCGCCAAGCATGCTGCCCATCAGGTCGAGGCCACCAGCCTTGTTTCCTTCTTTGATCGGGCCCGCATCAATGATAAGCGACGCGCTAACTTTAGGCAATTTGTGATTTTCCACCACAAGCACGGTAATGCCGTTCGATAAATTATAGATCACCGGATCCTTGAAAGTTACCACGGGCGCGGGTCCGGCAGCAGGCTTCTTCGTGCGGTCCACTTTCACCTGCGCAATTGAATGCTGTAAAACAATAGCACCCAGCGCCATTAAAAATATTTTTTTCATGAGTTGTTTTTTTGAAACTATAAATTGGAATAAGTGCAATTATTTTTTAGGCAGGTAATACAATACCACGCGTTGGTTTTTATTGAGATATTTTTTAGCAACATCCTGAATATCCTGCCTTGTGATCTTTCTTAACTCTTCCAGTTCATTGTTGATATGATTCGTGTTCTTGTTGTAGAAAGTGTAGCCGTCTGCCAAGTTTTCCGCTACGCCCAGCATGGTTGAATTGGTGCCGATATAGTTGTTTTCAAACTGGTTCTGCAACTTGGTAAATTCTTTTTCGCTGATGAGTTCGTTTTGCAGCTTTGCAATTTCTTCATCCATATCAGCCAGCAAAGAATCAAGTGGTGTTTCGTTGTTTGGCAAAGCATACATGATATAAGCTCCATAATCTTCCAATGCATAGTTAAAAGAACCTACCTGCAACGAAGTCTTTTTGGTGTCCACCATTTTAGTGTACATGCGGCTGCTGTTTCCCTGGCTCAATACCGCAGAAGCCATCTCCAGCATTTTGGATTCTTTGCTCGTCATGCCCGGAATACGGTATGCTTCCATGATGGCCGGGATCTGGATGTTGTTGTCGTAAGCCGTATCAACGATTTCTTTGGTGATCGGTGTTTCCTCGAATTTTGTTTTAACGATTGTTTCGCCGCCCGGAATTTCCGCAAAATAACTTTCGATCAATTGTTTTGTTTTTGGAATATCGAGGTCGCCCGTGACTACCAATACAGCATTTTTGGGTGTATAGAATTTTTTGTTGAATGCGAGAAATTCCTGTAAAGTGGCTGCATCCAGGTGATCCATGCTGCCTATAGGAACCCAGTTGTATGGATGTTTAACAAACAAGCGTTTCATGATCTCAGCCACAAAATTTCCATAAGGCTGATTGTCGACACGAAGACGCTTTTCTTCTTTCACCACTTCGTTCTGTGTTTTTACCCCAATGTCGTTGATCACCGGGTGAAACATCCTTTCGCTTTCGAGCCAAAGGCCGGTAGCCAGTTGATTGGAAGGAAACCTTTCGAAATAAAAAGTGCGATCCTGAGAAGTGTTGGCATTGTTCTGGCCGCCATTACTGCTCACGATCTTCATGAATTCGCCTCTTTTGATATTGTCGGAACCTTCAAACAACAAGTGTTCAAAAAAGTGTGCAAACCCTGTGCGGTTGGGCTGTTCGTCTTTACTTCCGACATGGTACATTACTGAAACTGCCACTACTGGGGCCGTTTTGTCCTGATGCAAAATTACATGCAAGCCATTTTTTAAATCGTATTCCGTGAAGGCAACCTTTTGTGCATTTGCTCCAAACGCCGCTGCCATCAAAGAAAAGCAGAATAAACCTTTTTTCATATATGATTAAATTAAGGCCACAAATGTAGGGGAAGATGGATGAATTGGGTTACTGGCGGGCAAAATTGTGATGTACGGCGTATAGAATGCGCCTGCGGCGATTTAGAACCACGGAGTTTCAAAGAAACACAAAGGTTCACAACGTTGTATTCCTTTGTGTCGCTGTGCCTCTGTGGTTCCAACCTTCGCGAAACTTTGTGTTTCTTTGAAACTTCGTGGTTCAAAAAAAATCGCCGCCGGTGCATTTTGCCGCGAAGCGGAAATTCCTACCTTTAGCGCACAAAACTTTTCTATGCCAGACACAACCGCTTTTGCAGAAGCCATTAAAGCAGGCTATACTTTTAAAGGAGAATCCGTACAGATCGGCACCGCCATGCTTAATGGCGAAGTGGTGAAAGATGCCGGTATCTTTTTACCATTGAAAACACTTAACCGGCACGGTTTGATCGCCGGCGCCACCGGAACGGGCAAGACGAAAACTTTACAGATGATCAGCGAATTTCTGAGCGATGCCAGTGTGCCGGTTTTATTGCTCGACATCAAAGGCGACCTGAGCGGTATCGCGGCCAAAGGTAGTGCCAATGATAAAGTGGCGGATCGGTACCAAAAACTGGATCTTGAATATAAACCGGCCCTTTTTCCATCGGAATTGCTTTCCCTTTCCGGGAAAAATGGCGTAAGGTTGCGCGCTACCGTGAGCGAATTCGGCCCTGTACTTTTGAGTAAGATACTCGGATTAAATGATACGCAGGGCGGAGTAGTGGCGCTGATTTTCAAATATTGCGACGATAACCAGATGCCATTGCTTGATCTGAAAGATTTTATAAAAGTATTGCAATATATCGGTGATGAAGGTAAAGCCGATATTGAAAAGTTGTACGGAAAAATATCTACTACTTCCACCGGTACGATCCTGCGTAAAGTGATCGAGCTGCAGCAGCAGGGTGCAGACGTATTTTTCGGAGAAAAAAGTTTTGAAGTGGACGACCTGATGCGTGTCAGCGACGATGGTCGTGGTATAATCAGCATTTTACGCGTCACTGATATCCAGGACAAGCCTAAATTGTTTTCAACCTTTATGCTGCAGATGCTTGCTGAACTGTATGCTACGAGCCCGGAAGAAGGCGACCTCGATAAACCGAAACTGGTAATGTTTATCGATGAGGCACATCTGATATTCCAGGAAGCCAGTACTGAACTGGTTCAGCAGATTGAAACGATTATCAAGCTGATCCGTTCAAAAGGCATCGGTATATTTTTCTGCACGCAAAACCCGATGGATGTGCCTGCAAGTGTTTTGGGCCAACTCGGACTGAAAGTACAACATGCGCTGCGCGCATTTACGGCAGCCGATAGAAAAGTGATTAAACAGACGGCAGACAATTATCCGGAAACGACTTTTTATAAAACCGAAGATCTCATTACTCAACTAGGTATCGGCGAAGCATTAATCACCATGCTTAATGAAAAAGGCGTTCCAACGCCGTTGGCCCACACAATGCTTTGCTCGCCTCGCAGCCGGATGGACGTACTTACAGATGACGAAGTGAACGATATCAATGCCAGGAGCAAGCTGGTTCCGAAGTATAGTACGGATATCGACAGCAACAGTGCATATGAAATATTGACTGCAAAACTTCAGGAGGCTGCCGAAAAGAATGCAGAGGAAGTTCCGGAAACTAAAAAACCAACAAAAGAAGAACCTTCAACATTTGAAAAAGTAACCAACAATCCTATTGTAAAAAGCATGGTGCGTACTGCCGGAAACGGTATTGTCCGTTCAATTCTCGGCGCTCTGGGGTTGGGCGGTAAAACCACTAAAAAGAAGTCTTCATGGTTCTAAAATAGAAATTGACAAAAATCAATTAAAAAAAATATTTATTTATTTTTTGCTGTGCGAATGAAAATTCGCACTTTTTTATTATTGTTAAACAGTAGTTTATGTATTGTTTTATTGAATATCTGTAAAAATTAAGGACGAAGTGTAGAATAATGGCTACAAAAACTTCGCAAAATACTTGGTTTATAGTAATTACCTCATTATCTTCGTTTCGGTTTTTCATAGGATATTGGATTTTAAAGCGGGACTAGATTTCTATCTTGGTCCCTTTTTTTATGCCCGAAAGTTTTTTCCGTTATCGCGGGCATAGTGTGGTAACCTCATTTTACCTTCTGATACAACAGGAGATTCCCACACCCCGCGCCCGCAATAACAAGAGGAAGATGTTTCAAAAAAAATTAATTCCAGTGAAGCTGCTGGTCGGTATCCGTTCTCAAAATTCCTTCCGCCAATAAAAATTCTACAACCTGCGACAGCTTATCCGGATGAATATCTTTAAAATGGCCGGTGAGCAGTTTAAAATCCATGGGTTGTTTTTCCAGCGTCGTCCGGATGCGATCGCTGATCTCTTTGAATTGTACTGATTTCAGTTCCTGTTCTTTCCGCTGAATGCAGTTGTCGCAGATGCCGCAGTTGATCCCGGAAGCATCGCCAAAATATAACGAGATCATCTGGTTGCGACAAACATTCTTGTTTGTTACAAATGATGTGATGGCGCGAACACGTTCTTCAAAATGTTTCCGGCGTTCCGTTATCTTGTTATTGTCGAACCTGAAATCATCATTATACATCCTGTTCCGGATCAGGTAAAGTTGTTGCTTTTCCGAAGCTGGCAAATAACGGATAATATGATAACGGTGCAAAAGATGTAATTTTTCCGTTACATCCGCTACCGGCTTTTTTATGGCAGACGCCAGCATCGTTTCATATATCGTACACACATGATCGAAAATACCTTCATAATTGCGAAGCAATGCTTTGACATATGGCTCCAGTTCAGGGTGTTGCGCTTCGAGTTCCGAGAGGTCGTTTTTTGACGAAGAAAAAACGACCGTGGAGGGCTTAAAAAAACTTTCGTTATAACTTAGTAATTCTTCCTGCGCCAATGCCTGGATGGCATATGTAGCTTTCAGGATATTAAGGTTGAAAGCCTTGGAGAATTTAGCGAGATCGAAATCATAATTGCTGTCTTCGCCGCCGCCAGCTGCCACCTGGAGATAATTCATCAGGGCGGTGTATACTTTTTTTATTTCTTCTGCTGGCGGATATTTCAAAAACACTTTGTGCAGCAAATCGCTCAGTTCTTTTTCTTCATATAGCAAAACGGCATATGCACGTTTACCATCGCGGCCGGCACGGCCGGCTTCCTGGTAATAATTTTCGATACAATCCGGTATATCGTAATGAACCACTGCACGCACATCTGGCTTGTCGATGCCCATTCCGAAGGCATTGGTGCAAACGATGATACGTGTTTTATTTTTTATCCATTGTTCCTGTTTAGCGCTACGTATTTCGGACGAAAGTCCCGCATGATAAAAATCTGCACCCATCTGGTGCATCTGAAGTAATTCCGCTACCTGCTGTGTTTGCCGGCGGCTCCTGCAATACACGATCGACGTTCCGGCTACACTTTTAAGAATCTCCAGCAGTTTAGATTGCTTCGACACCGGTTGAAAAACACTGTAGGATAAATTCGGCCGCTCAAATGACTGCCTGAAGATCTTGTGATCTTTTTTAAACAATAATTTTTGACAGATATCCTTTTGCACGGACACTGTTGCAGATGCTGTTAATGCAATGATATGCGTGTTGGGCAGGTGTTCCCGCAAATTAGCGATGCGGAGATATGGCGGGCGGAAATCGTACCCCCACTGAGATACGCAATGGGCCTCGTCTACGGCGATCAACGAAGGCTTTATGGCCGGTAAAAATTCGAGGAATAAAGACGATTCCAATCGCTCAGGCGAAACATATAAAAACTTATAATTTCCGAAAGCTGCATTTTGCAAGGTTCGTTTTACCTCGTTAAAATGCATACCGGAATAAATTGCGAGTGCCGGAATGCCGCGGTGGTTAAGATTTTCCACTTGGTCCTTCATTAAAGCGATAAGGGGGCTTACGACGAGGCAGATGCCATCCATCATCATTGCCGGCACCTGGAAGCAAACAGATTTCCCACCGCCGGTTGGCAGCAGGGCCAGCACGTCCTGTTGCGCCATTACTGCATTGACGATGTCTTCCTGCAGCGGCCGGAAATGATGATGCCCCCAGTATTTCTTTAAAATAAATGCCGGATTGCTTTGTTCCATTGTTGAAGGCTGCAAAATAAGGGTAATTGGTTAAGTTTCGCGGGAAGAAAATCACCAATGAGGTGTGGGCTTTTCCTTTTGGGTTGACATCTACAGGATGTCAACCCAAAATACTATCCAATGGTTGCAAACATTAAACTCCCGCCAGGTTCATAAAACACCGAAAGCATCCTACATCACCTTCTTCACAAACAACCTTACAGAGTTAACCGCCAGCACGATATCGCTGAAACCCATGGCCAGTGCGGCCAACGTTGGGCTAAGCAACCCGATGGCCGCTACCGGTATTGCTACAATATTATATGCAAATGCCCAAAACAGGTTTTGCTTGATGGTAATATAGGTATGCTTTCCCAGCCCAAGCGCGGAAGGAAGGTTTTTTAATCCATGATTCATCAGCACCACATCTGCGCTTTGCATGGCGATTTGCGACGCATCACTCAGTGAAATTCCGAGCGTTGCTTTTGCCAGCGCGGGCGCATCATTGATGCCGTCGCCTACCATCGCCACCGGCGACAAGGCATTGAGTTCGGATATCTTCGCCAGTTTTTGTTCCGGCGTTTGCTCCGCAAAAACTTTGTCAATCCCCAGTTGCGAAGCCACTTCGCGGCATTTATTTTCGCGGTCGCCGCTTAATAAAATAGTACTGATGTTGTTTTCATGCAACCATTCCACCACCTCCTTCGCTTCCGGCCGTATTTCATCGCTCACGTTGATCCATCCCAGCAGTTCTTTATTTCTCAGGATAAAGATGTTGTGTTCCTTATCGGGCGCATCTGCCGGCAATAATTTGTAAGAGCCTGCTTCAAATGTATTTCCCTCCATATCTTCGGCTTGTACACCGATGCCTTTTATCTCTTCGATTTTTTTCCAGCCGATGGCATCATTTATTTTCCATTCACCCGAAATTGCTTTCGCTACCGGATGATTCGAAAATTTTTCCATCGAGAACGCGATCTTTTTAAAATCATTTTCAGCAATGGAAGTCCGGAATTTTGAAATAACAAAATTTCCGGTTGTCAATGTACCCGTTTTGTCAAATACCACTTGCCCTATCGTTTTAAAACTTTCCAGGCTGGATGCATTTCTGAAAAGAATACCGGTTTTGGCCGCGCGGCCAAGTCCCACCGCAATAGCCGCAGGCGTTGCCAATCCCATGGCACAAGGACAGGAAATAACAAGCACGGCCACACTGCGCATCAATGAATTGCCCAGCGATTGATCGGCCACGAAATAGTTGATCAGAAAAGTAAGCGCCGCGATGCCAATCACAAGCGGAACAAAGATCGCACTGATCTTATCAGCGAGCTTTTGCATCGGCGGCTTTTCCGATTGCGCGTTCTGCACCATTTTTAAAATGCCAGATAGCACGGTATCTTTTCCCGCAGCCGTTACCTGTGCCTTTACCACGCCGCTTTCAATCACGCTGCCGCCGATCAGCAGATCTTTTTTCTGTTTGCTTAGGGGTACGCTTTCGCCTGTGATGATGGCTTCATTTACCGTACAATCACCCCACAATATTTTGCAATCGGCAGGAACCTGCTCACCGTTTTTTATCAAAACGAGATCGCCGGTCTTTAAAAATGCATTGTCGATCGGGAAGATTTGTTCCTGATGCTTGTCGTCGAATGCGATCATATTGGCCATCACTTTCTGGCTCTTTGCCAGCGACTTCAATGCTTTTTGTGTGGACTGAATAGAAGCTTCTTCAAGATAATTGCCCATGAACACGAGCGTGATGATGGATGCCGTCGTTTCGAAGAATAAATAATCTTCGCCAAAATGAAGGATCGCACCGGTAAGACTATATGCAAAGGAAGCAAGTGCGCCCACTGCAATGAGTACATCCATGTTCGGCATACCATTGCGTAAGCTTTTTACCGCGCTGCGACCGAAAAAGAACATTCCCGTAAAAAATACAGGCAGACACAAGGCTAGCTGTATCCACGGGTTCATCAGCCAATGTAATGGCAGCCATGGATGCAGCATGTGCAGCATCAGCACCAAAGTGAACGGAAGCGTAAAAAGAAATCTTTTTTTATTATTGGATAAAAAGCCATTCGCCGTGCCGTGGTCGTGATGGTGACTTTCTCCTTCTTCGTCGTCGTGTACATGATAACCGAGCGAATGAATACCTTTTTTTAGTTTTACCTTGTCTATTTCCAGTGTGCTGGAAAAGCTCACCGCCCCGTCGATCGGGTTCACCTTGATATCCTGCATGCCTTCCTTCTGCAAAAATTTGTTTACGCTCAATGCGCAATTTGTGCAGGTCATACCTTCTACTTTCCAATCTACTTTTTCCATACTGAAAGTTAATGTGTCATCATTTTTATTTCTGCCGGCCTGAACTTATCATTGTCGGGCTGACAGCATTTTCCAAAATTATCTTACATCTGGCCCATCTATTTACTAATTATGAAATTTATCTTTGCATCATGGATGTAAATTTTTCATTACCCGACATCGGAATAGTTGCAAAACAGTTTCTTCGGGAGATTTCAGGGCGTAAAGTAATTGCCTTTCACGGCGAAATGGGGGCAGGCAAAACCACTTTTATACATGCCGTTTGCGAAGCACTGGAGGTTGCCGATACGATCAGCAGTCCTACGTTTTCTATTATTAATGAATACACTACTACAGATGGATCAACAATTTACCACATGGATCTTTACCGGCTACGCGATACTGCCGAGGCCATAGGCGCGGGTGTGGAAGATTGTTTGTATTCGGGTAATCTTTGCCTGGTGGAATGGCCGGATAAGGCACCTTCCTTGTTCGATGAAAACACTATTCATTGTTATTTAAAATCTACGGGCAATAATGAAAGAAAGTTGCAAATTAAATTGTAATTTGTAAGTCACTTAAACTTTTATGGCAACAACAAAACCATTCGTGTCTCCGTCTTTTTCTTACGAAACGCTGGAGGAAACACTGGATGTGAAGCACAAGACAGAAAAGCTTTGCATCGGCATTCCCAGGGAAGATACTTTTAATGAAAACAGGATCGCATTGACCCCGGAGGCAGTGGGCGTGATCATTGCCAACGGTCACGAAGTAAATGTGGAAACCAAGGCAGGCGAAGGTGCCAATTACAGTGATAAAGACTACAGTGAAGCAGGTGCAAAGATATTGTACGATAAAAAGCAGGTGTTTGAATGCGATGTGATCGTAAAAAGTGCGCCCGTGAGTGAAGACGATTGTGAATTGCTCAAACCAAACCAATATATCATTTCGCCGATCCATATCGCCATCATGAAAAAAGAAGTGCTGGAAAAGATGATGGCCAAAAAGATCACGGCACTCAGTTTCGAAAATCTGAAAGACGACAGTGGGCATAACCCGATTGTGCGCAGCATGAGCGAAATCGCCGGAAGCGCGGTGATGTTGATCGCCGGTCAGCATTTAAGTAATGCCAACAACGGCAAAGGTGTACTGGTAGGCGGTATCAGCGGTATTCCGCCAACGAAAGTGATCATCATCGGGGCCGGGATCGTGGGCGAATATGCAGCGCGTACAGCGTTGGCAATGGGTGCAAGCGTGAAGGTTTTCGATAATAGTATCTATCGTTTAAAGCGAATGCAAAATAATATCGGTGTACGGATGTGGACATCGGTAATTGAACCTAAGATACTGGCAAAGCAATTGCGTACCTGCGATGTGGCAGTTGGCGCACTGGGAGGAAATGGCGGCCGCACGCCCATCGTGGTAAGCGAACAGATGGTGGCCGATATGCGGCCCGGAACAGTGATCGTGGATGTGAGCATCGACCACGGCGGATGCTTTGAAACGAGCATGGTGACAACCCATAAAAAGCCTGTATTTAAAAAATACGATGTTATCCATTATTGCGTACCCAATATCCCAAGCGGGTTTGCACGTACGGCGTCGCAGGCCATCAGCAATGTGTTGATGCCATTATTACTTGAAACGGCCGATGAAGGCGGCATCGACAATGTGATCTGGCACAAGCTCAATATCCGCAGCGGGATTTATCTTTTTAAAGGTGCGCTGACGAATTTCCATTTGAGTGAAAGGTTTGATCTGAAATATACGGATTTGAATTTGCTGATCGCGAGCAGGCGTTAATCAAAGAATTAAGAATTGGCAGCTTGCGATTGAAGTTGCTGCCTAAAATAACCCATTCCTGATTCTTAATTCGCCTTTACCAGCCGGTCACAAGCAAATTTCTCGCCGCTTTCAAACTACATTTCTGGTATTTTGAATAAGCCGCAGCCGCGCTGTTTCTCACATTTTCTGCGGGTTGCTTTTTAATATAACTATCGATCGCATCGTGTAAAATATAAGCTTCCGGCGCCATCAGCCCGGAACTCCACACAATCGGATTCGCCTTTGTTGCAGCCAGCAACGGTCCGAAAAATCTTTTGCTGTAACAGGCGAGCATAATGGCATCGCGTGTTATGCCATCACCATTTTTATATTCATTCAGCAATTTAAAATCAATCAGACCATCATGCCCGACATACGCAAGCAACGAAGCATTGCCGTTGATGCCGATGCTGGTATTGTTTACCTGTAAAGTGTCTTTTATCTGTGCCGCGCAACTTTTAAAAAATTCGGCCGTGCATTCTTTGATGTATTTTCCGTTCCAGGCATCGGCAACGAGATAATAATCCGATATGGTGCTTTTGAAGATCAGCCGTTCCATTTGAATGCTGTCGATGGCGTATTTTCTCACCATTTTCCACTGTTTACTATTTTTAAAATACGAGCGAACGCCATAACCGCAACCCCAGTACAAATTGTTGTTAAGGTCTTGCCCATTGCCAATCTTCGGAGGAACGGGAACGATGCCCTGGTATTTATTGTCGCACAATGCTACAAAAACATGGATGGTTTTTTTACTGCTGTCGAAAACGGCACTGTTTACATTAGTGTGAGAAATTTTTTGGGAAGAAAGGGAGGCGGTTACTTCTTTTTTCTGTGTGCCCGGGCAACTTATTAAAGCGAGTGCAAATACGAAGAAGCGGTTCATTGAGTTAAAATTATGAAAGCATAAGATTTGAAATTTCTAATATTCCATATTAAAAATTGCATGAACAGCTTATAAATTTTTTTGTTTTGTCATTCCTGATTGCTCGCCTTAGCCTTGCATCCCCGCCAGATAAGGCTACATTGCTATTCAGTAACCTTCTGAATATATCACCATTCACTACTTATATTCGCTTATCGCGATCACTTCTTTACAAAAACTATATTCATGCGGATCATTGCTGCTCACAATTACGAGCTTTCCTGCCGTATAGTTATTTACCAGGTGAAGATACAAGGCAATGCCATCGGTATCGAGATTTGTGGTGGGCTCGTCGAGCAATAACAAACTGCTGTTGCTGAAAAATGCCTGCGCCATTTTCAGGCGCTGCTTCATGCCGCTGCTGAAATACCGGATCTGTTTGTTGGCAGCGGCTTTCAACCCCACTTCTTCCAGTATTACCGGAATTTCTTTCGAAAGTGATTTGAATGTAGTGTGGAATTTCAAAAATTCAGTGGCCGTCATTTCTTCGATAAGTTCAAGGTAAGGTGCCGCGATGGCAAGCCTGTTATACGGCTGTTCGATAAGAGCGCCACCATCGTTGTAACGGATACTTCCTTCGCTATGCAAAATAGCGCCGCCCAAAACCTGCAGCAGTGTTGATTTTCCCGAACCGTTCGGTCCGGTGATGGCGTAATTTTTTTCCGGGAAAAATTCATAGCTGAATCGCCGGAATATCCACTCCCTGTTATAACGTTTGCCAAGATCTGTAGCTGTGATATGCATAAGGAACAACGTGAGAAGACGACCGGTCACCGCCAAGAAAAATTATTTGAAATGTTTTTAAAAACCGAAAAGCCAAAAGTTAAAAAAGTATTGGGGTCAAAGAAAAAGTATGCTTTTGAAGATTTCACCATTGGCCATTCCCCTGAACGCGTTTATTCGTCGTCATTCGTTCCCTTGCTGAATCTTTTGATGATCCCACGGCCACTTTCCTGGATGAAGGTTACGATCTCATCCCTTTCATCCGTTGCGGGCAATTCTTCTTCGATATAATTCAATGCCTGCGATGTATTCAGGTTCTTATTGTAAATGATGCGGTAAATATCCAGGATCTGGTTGATACGCGTAACTGAAAAGCCCTTGCGTTTCAGTCCCACAGAATTTACACCTGCGTAACTCAACGGCGTACGACCTGCTTTAATATAAGGTGGCACATCTTTGCTCACCAGCGAGCCGCCGCTTACAAATGCATGCTGGCCGATCTGAACAAACTGGTGGATCGCGCACATTCCCGCGAGGATGGCATTGTCGCCCATGATCACGTGGCCGGCCATTTGCGTATTGTTGCTCATGATGCAGTTGTTGCCTACCACGCAATCGTGTGCAATATGACTGTATGCCATGATCAGGCAATTGTTGCCCACTTTAGTGGTCCATTTGTCCTTGCTGCCGCGATTGATCGTTACAAATTCACGGATGGTACAATTATCGCCGATTTCCACTGTGGTGTTTTCCCCTTCAAATTTAAGGTCCTGTGGAATGGCCGCAATAACGGCGCCCGGGAAAATGCGGCAATTTTTGCCGATGCGTGCGCCCTCCATGATCGTAACATTACTGCCGATCCACGTGCCTTCGCCGATCTCAACATTGGGATGAATGACGCTGAACGGATCAACTTTTACATTGGTGGCCAGCTTGGCATTCGGGTGGATATAAGTGTGTGGATGGATCATTGTGTTAATGTGCAGATTTGCAAATGTAGCAAATGTGCAAAATTTAATTTATAGATTAATGGTCGGTTTTAAAAACCTGATATAATTATTGTTCTTTCGGCCTGAGATCATCATTTGTCAGCGTAAGCTTGACAGAACTTGCAAAAAACATCGGTCGCCGGTCGTCTAATTCCTTTTCACCAGTTGCGCCGTAAAATCACCTTCGGTACATAATTTATTTCCCACGTACACGCTGCCGCGCATTACGCAGATACCGCGACGGATCGGTTCTATCAGTTCCATTTTCAGGATCATTGTATCGCCCGGCACCACTTTCTGCTTGAATTTGCAATTGTCTATCTTGATGAAATACGTATCATATTGCCCGTCCGGCATCGCATTGATACAGAGAATTCCGCCTGTTTGCGCCAACGCCTCCACCTGCAGCACGCCCGGCATCACGGGGTTTCCGGGAAAATGCCCCTGGAAAAAGAATTCGTTGAATGTTACATTTTTGATGCCTACGATCTGGATATCCGTAAGGTCGATGATCTTATCCACCAGCAAAAACGGGTAGCGGTGCGGTAAGGTTTTTTCAATCTGCTCCAATGTATAAACCGGCGGTTGGTTTGGATCATACACCGGAATTCCCTTGGTATGCTTGTTCTTTTTAATGTATTGCTTGATCTTTTTTGCAAATTCCACATTACTGCTGTGTCCGGGCCTGTTGGCAATGATGTGCGCCTTGATAGGATAGCCGATCAAAGCAAGGTCGCCAACCACGTCCAGCAACTTGTGCCGCGCCGGCTCATTTGGAAAACGCAGTTCAAGATTGTTGAGATAACCTTCGCTTTTTACTTCCACCCTGGTGCGGCCGAATGCTTTTGCCAGGCGCTCCATCTCTGCTTCTGTTACGGGTTTGTCCACGATTACGATGGCATTATTGATATCGCCGCCCTTTACAAGGTTGTTGTCGAGCAGCATTTCCAGTTCATGCAAAAAGCAAAAAGTGCGGCAGGGAGAAATTTCAGTACCGAAATCCTTCATGGTTTTCAATCCGGCATGTTGGGTACCCAAAACAGGGCTGTTAAAATCTATCAACGCGGTGATTGCATAGTTAGTGGCCGGCAATGCGGTCATTTCCACGTTCTTTTTTTCATCATAAAACGAAATGTTTGTGTCGATCGTGTACCATGTTTTGGCAGCTTCTTGTTCAAATACGCCTACTTTTTCAATAATATCCACAAAGGGTTTGCTGCTTCCGTCCATGATCGGAATTTCGGGGCCGTTGATCTCAATCAGGCAATTATCAACTCCCTGCCCAACAAGTGCCGCCAGTACATGTTCTACGGTGCTTACTTTCACGGGTCCCTGCTCAAGCGTGGTGCCGCGGGAAGTATCGGTCACGAGGTCGCAATCCGCTTTGATCGCCGGGGTTCCTTCAAGGTCGATTCTCTGAAACTGGAAGCCAAAACCTGCATTGGCCGGCTTAAGCGTCATATCAACATTAATACCTGTATGCAAGCCTGTACCTGAGATACTTACCGGAGCCGCGAGTGTGTGTTGTTTATCCTGATTGAAATTCTTATCCATACGATTGGCGGAAATTTTGGCAAAGATAGTTGATAATTGGTTTAGAGATTAGGGATTAGAAGTTAGAAGTTCTTTGAGCATTATGGGTGATGGGTTGACGGTTTTTTATACTTCGCGAATAGACAATTTTTTGAAAACCGATGGTCTTCACTAACCGCTAACTTCTAAATACTAAACTAAAACTGGAACTGAAAGCTTCCAAATACGCCAAAATTCGAGGTTTTATTTCCAAGACCTTTGAAATCCGTTGGCGACAGCCGCCATACGAAATCCACCCGCAGGATCTTGAAGATGTTGTCGATACCCGTACCAACTTCAGTATAATTGCTTCCGTTGAGTGTTTTGAATTTCGATTCGCCGTTGTTCAGCAGGCTGTTTTCGGTATTCAAAGAACCCCACAAGGTTTTTACGTTCCAGAATTGCCGCCATTTGAGCTTGCGGGTGATTGGAATGAACCTGAACAATCCCGAGCCGATATTATGCTCGATGTTGATACCCGCATATTTATCGCTCAGGTATTCAAACCTGTTCATGAGGTTAAATGCGCCGGAATTGTAATAATAAATATCATTGCCCGGATGATTTTCAAGGAACATAAACGGAACCGTTCCGCCGATCTTTCCGCCATAAATCTTGTATGATAATGTGCCGAGCGGAGAGATCTTCATCTTGTCCTTTACCGACGCGGAAATTTTAGAATAGGTATAATTGCTACCCGCAAAACCACGGATTCCCTGAGCAAACATTACTTCTGCAATCGGGTATTTGCTGCCCAGCGAATACCGGAAATAATCGCCTTCCACAAATTGTTCCAGATAGGCGAACCGCAACCGCATCGCAACTTCGAAGTTGGTGAACGTTTCACCGTTGCCGTTGGCATCGATAAAAGGAAGATTCAGGAGTGGTACGTATTTCCGGTGAACCAAAAATAATTCTGTTGAAAAACCTTTGCCCAGATCTTTGAATACTTCGAGCCTCGTGTCCTGCAATTGCAGGAATTTTCGTGTAGTATTTGGCTTACGGATCGCCAGAGAAAAGATATTGTCCTGGCTCACTTCGCCCACCTGGCTGATGCCGTTGTCAATATCCTTTGAATAAGCTGCATGCAAGCGGAAGCGGTTCGGATTCTTTTTCAGCAGCCAGTAAGCTTCCATCAATCCCTTCAGCTTCTGGTCTTTTGTACCGTAGGCGAGATAACCATGCAGGTATATCTTTTTATGAAAGCCGGTGTTCGTTCCCAGGTCGAAACGGAAACGCGCGCCTTCCCACGCATTGCTGCTGATCCAATTGAACCATGGCCCGAATTCTACGTTTCCATCATCGGTATAACCGGTTGCCAGGAATTTTACGTTCTTTTTAAAACGCTGGAATTTTGGCATTGCCAGTAATTTGTCGATCGTTACATAGATCGATTTTTCGTTTGCCGATAAAGAATCGTGCCGCAGAGCCGTCCAGCTCGAATCCGACAACTGGTTGGCATTTTCCGTTGTTTTCACCACTTCTTCGAGCGACTGCGTTTCAAATAATTTTGTAATGGAGTCGCTGTTGATGACGATGTTCTTATAAGAAGTTGTTTTGCGGCCGATGAGCGTAAGTGACTGCTTGCCCAGCACTTTAAAATCTGCGAAGAACTTATCACGATTGAGAAAATAAACGGTATCGTTGAGCGGAATGAATTCCTGGAATATACTGATGCGGTCTATGAAATTCACATTGGCATCTTTACCAAGATAAAGTGATATCTTTTGTATCTGGAAAGTGGAAGCCATCACCCAAGCATCACCCTCGAAGGTATTTTGCCCCGCACGTTTTGGCCTGAATAAAAAATGAAACACTTTTTTGCCCTGGATTTCCTGTGTATCCGCAACTGAAAATGAATAATAATCATCGGCATTGTCGTTGAACGGACCGATGAAATCCTTGTCCATCACATTCACATAATTGCCATACACGTTCACGTTCTGGTTCATCACGCCCAGCATCTTGCTGATGCTTTCATTGTTGAAACCTTTTGTCTTGCTGGCTTTTATGTTTTCGAAATATTTCTTCTTACTTTTTTGATAAGCGTAATCGCTTACGCTTTCCAATAAATACGTGGGCAGGAAAGGTTCTTTTTCCGAAGTGCTGTCGATATTATCAAATACGAAAGAAAAAGGTTTCAATAAAAAATTTTTCTTGGCTTTTTCCGGTTTAAAATTCTTGAAATCCACTTCCAGCTTGTTGTAGGCTTCGTAGCTGAAGTTGGGTAAATTATAGCGGTTGTACTGTTTCTTCTTGCTCATGATCTTTCGCCACAGGTACAATCCTTTGTTGATCTTTACTTTCATCACCACCTCATTGGTGGCTTTGCCGCGCTGCATCTCAACGCTGATGACGCTTTCCCCGGAAGGCAGGTTGACGGGTTGACGAAAAGCTTCATATCCAACATAAGATATTTCAAGTGTGTCATTGATGCCGTCGGGTAGTGTGAACGTAAAATGCCCGGTACTATCGGCCGTTTTACCCACACCCGACTTTAAAAAATAAACGGAAGCGTATGCAACCGGTTCTTTGGTATGAGCGTCCTGTACAACGCCGGATAAGGTTGCGGGCTGGGCCAATGCGGCGGTGGCAAAAAGTACAACGAACGCCGTGAGGATGTATTGATGAAAAAACTTCAAAGTGTTTGTGGTTAGGTATTGTATCTTTTGATTAAAAATTTTTTCAGGCGGAAAGCTAATCGATACAATGTGGTATTTATTACAATAAGCGTGCTATTGGTGACAGTGAAAGGTCAAAGCTTTAAAAGTATTCACTGGTAGCCAACTCTTTAAAAATTATAAAGGATCGGGTTGATCTTAAACTTTAATGATTTCACCAATTGCTGTTCACTTTTCACCAATAAGTTGCTTCACCAGTTTCTCCAGCTCTTTCAATCTCTTTTCCATATCAGGCAGGTTCCTGCTCAGGGCCTGGCTGCGCAAGGCTGCGGTATAATCGTATGCCGGTGAGCCGGTTACGGCGGTGTTGGGCATTTTCATTGATTTACTCACGCCGCTTTGCGCGTTGATTTTACTGCCGTCGGCGATCTGGATATGACCAACGATGCCTACCTGCCCGCCGATCATCACGTTTTTCCCGATCTTGGTGCTGCCACTTACGCCACTCTGTGCCGCGATGACGCTATTGTTGCCCACTTCCACATTGTGCGCTATCTGCAGCAGGTTATCCAGTTTTGCGCCTGACCTGATCAGCGTGCTGCCGATCGTGGCGCGGTCGATCGTGGTATTGGCACCTATTTCCACATAATCTTCAATTACCACGTTGCCGATCTGGGGTACTTTTTTGAGACTTCCGTCGGCTTGCGGAGCATAGCCAAAACCATCGCTGCCGATGACGGTTCCCGCATGTATGGAAACATTTTTTCCGATCACACAATCGTGGTAGATCTTTACGCCGGCATGGATGATCGTGTTGTCACCTATCGATACGTTGTTTCCAATAAAGCTGTTGGGGAATATTTTTACCCCATCGCCTAGCACCGCTTTTTCTCCTATATACGCAAACGCGCCTATGAAAACATTTTCGCCCATTTTGGCGGTTGCGTGGATATAAGCCGGTTCCTGGATGCCGGTTAACTGCTGCGTTCTGATCTGCTGGTATTTATCAAGCAAGGTGGCAAAAGCGCTGTAAGCATCCGGTACGCGCAACAAAGTGGCCGTTACAGGTTGCTTAAGCGCGAGCGACTCGTTGATGATGATCACCGATGCTTCGGTAGTATAAAGATGATCTTCGTATTTTGGATTGGCCAGAAACGCGAGCTGACCGGCTTTCGCTTCTTCTATTTTTCCAAAAGAACCAACCGATGCTTCCGGGTTCCCCTCTACAGTTCCATTGATGATAAGTGCGATTTGCGCAGCGCTGAATTGCATATAGTTTGTTTTTTGACCTGCGGATATCGCAGATTGCGGCATTAAGGCCGGCCACCTTTTTAAAGTCTTTAATTTAAAAGAATCAGCAAATTATTTTGTATTAATTCAAAGGTTTCATTGAAGGTAACCAATACTGGAACACCCTCAGCAAAATCCGCGAAATCTGCGGGCAGTTCACCGCAGGTGACAAATGTAATATTTTTTAATATTGCCTTTGAGATTTTCATTTATCAACGCATTATCAACTTCTGAAATATCTTTCACATTTCCGTCTTTGAAAAGGATATGGATATGCTCATTTTCGAAGTTGTAAGTATTGCTGACCGCTTCGCCTGTAAATACGAGCCAGCGCGCATCTTCATCACTTAAGCTGTAGTTGATACGCGCTTCTTCCAGTCTCGCCAGAAACAAATCTTCGTTTACCGGCCCTGCGAAATATTTAACTTTTAATAAACGTCTGTCGATGATGCCATTGCATAAAATGGACAATACTTTATCAGGGTGACCGCACCAGATCTTGATCGCCATCAGCACATCGTGATCGTCGATGCTGCAGAATTGCTGCAAGGTGATGTTTTGCAATGGTTGATTGATAAAACTGTTGAGTGGCCCGGGGCATTCGGCATGAATGAATTTAGCCCTGTTGATGATGCGCTTCAGCATTTGCTCGGCGCTCACCACGGTTTTATGAAGGTAAACCTGCCAGTACATCAGCCTGCGCGCCACGAGGAACTTTTCTATGGAATAAATTCCCTTTTCTTCTACCATCAGCTCGCCGTTGTGGATAGTGAGCATTTTTAGTATGCGGTCGTATGCGATCTGCCCCTCATTAACACCAGAAAAAAAACTATCGCGGGTCAGGTAGTCCATTCGGTCAACGTCCAGCTGACCGCTTACAAGCTGGTGCAGAAAACGTTTTGGGTATTGATTTGTAAAAATGTCGAGCGCCATTTGCAACCGGCCATTGAACTCATCATTCAGCTCTTTAAAAATGAGCAGTGATATATCTTCATGATGCATTCCTTCTGCCAGGATATTTTCCAGGGCGTGGGAAAATGGCCCATGGCCGATATCATGCAATAAAATGGCGATCTTGGCGGCCTGCTGCTCTTCTTTGCTGATATCAAATCCTTTATAGGTGAGTTCATGTAAGGCGCACCGCATCAGGTGATAGGCGCCGAGCGAGTGATGCAACCTGCTATGAACTGCTCCGGGATACACAAGATGCGCCATCGCCATCTGGTGAATCCGCCGCAGCCGCTGGTAATAGGGGTGCGCAATGATCGCGTTGAGCAATTCATCATCCATGGTGATGAAGCCATAAACAGGATCATTGATTATTTTGTGAAAAGACATAAGCAGGTTTAAGGTGTAAGGCGTAAGGTGTCATCGTAAGCTTAACAGCTGATGTCTGAAACCCGGCACCTCAATATAATACCAAGAACTTTTGTTAAAAGTGACGCAAAGCTACAAAGCATATTTTTAAAAAATTACATTTGCAACGGCTGCCGGCCGCAAAGTTTAAAGTTCAAGGTTGAAGGTTCAAAGTTCCTGAAACTTTTTTACTTTATTTTTATCTTGAACACCAGGTTTTGAATTTGTAATACTTCCATGAATTTAAAATCTTGTATGGATTTTACACCTTGAAAATTAAAGAGCGCACGATGAGTACAGCAAAAATACTTTGGGTAGACGACGAAATAGACAGCCTCACTTCTCAGATCATGTTTTTGGAAAACAAAGGTTATGAGATCGAAACCAAGACAAATGGGTTTGATGCGGTGGAGTACGTGAAAGAAAATATCGTGGATGTGGTGTTGATGGATGAATCGATGCCCGGCCTGACAGGCCTGCAAACCCTTCAGCAAATGAAGGAGGTGAACAGCAACCTGCCCGTGGTACTCATCACAAAGAATGAGGCGGAAAATATCATGGATGAAGCCATTGGCAGCCAGATCAGCGATTATCTTATCAAGCCCGTAAATCCCAACCAGGTTTGGCTGAGTTTGAAAAAACTGATTGATAACAAAAGGCTCATTGCGGAAAAGACAACTTCGGCTTACCAGCAGGAATTCCGCAGCCTCTTCATGGCTCTCAATGACAATCCTGATTACAATGCCTGGATGGATATTTATAAAAAACTGGTGTATTGGGAGCTGGAGATGAAAAAAAGCGACAGCCCGGAAATGCAGGAGGTTTTTCAAACGCAAAAACAGGAAGCGAACACCGAATTTTTTAAATTCATTTCTAAAAATTATGCATCCTGGGTTTCGCCCAAAAGCACCGACGGGCCCATCATGAGCCATACATTGCTAAAATATAAGGTGCTGCCGCATCTCGAAAAAGGCGTGCCTCTTTTTTTTGTGCTGATAGATAATTTACGTTTCGATCAATGGAAAGCGATACAGCCCATCTTTGCAGAAAGTTTCCGCATTCACGAAGAAGAAACTTTTTACTCCATTTTGCCAACCGCTACACAATATGCCCGTAATGCCATTTTTGCGGGCCTGTTGCCGATCGACATTGAAAAACAATTTTCACAGCAATGGAAAAATGACGACGAGGAAGGTGGAAAGAATTTGTTCGAGGAAGAATTTCTGAGGGCGCAAATAAAAAGACTGGGTAAAGGAGATCTCAAAATTTCGTATACAAAGATCACCAATAACCACGATGGGCAAAAAATGGTAGACAACATGCACAATCTTATGCAGAATGATCTGAACGTGATCGTATATAATTTCGTAGATATGCTCAGTCATGCCCGTACCGAAATGGAAGTGCTGAAAGAACTTGCCGGTGATGAAACCAGCTATCGCAGCATTACGCAAAGCTGGTTCGAACATAGTCCGCTGCACCAGGCATTGAAAAAAATTGCAGACAAAGAACTCAATATGGTGGTGGCCACCGACCACGGAAGTACACGCGTAAAAACGCCTGCAAAAGTGATCGGCGACAAGCAAACTACCGCCAACCTGCGTTACAAACATGGCCGTAATCTTAATTATGAGGCGCGGGATGTGCTGGCGTTCAAAGATCCGCGCGAAGCCGGATTGCCGGTGCCGAACGTAAACAGCACCTTTATTTTTGCCAAAGGCGACTTGTTTTTATGCTATCCCAATAATTACAATCATTTTGTAAACTATTACCGGAACACGTTTCAGCACGGCGGTGTGAGCCTGGAGGAGATGATTGTGCCGGTGATAAGAATGACCAATAAGTGAATAGTGATGGTGAATAGTGAAATCTTCAAAGAGTTTTTATAAATAGCATCATAAAGAATATTTATAAAACCCTATACGCAGAGGTTTTAAAGATTTGACTATTGACTATTCACCATTGACTTATGCACCATTTGTGAATAACAATCTCTCGCCAAAACTACCCGCTGCGTTAAATTTGCGAGGTATGAAATTCACACAGAACACATTAGATAAGATTGAAAGGATAATCGAGGAATGCAATTATGTGATCCGTTACGAAAGAGGCACTTTTCAGAGTGGCTACTGCATCCTGCAGGAAAAGAAAGTGGTGGTGCTTAATAAATTCTTCCAGACCGAAGGTCGTATCAATACATTGGTGGATCTTCTTCCACAACTGGAAATAAACTTCGACGCGCTAACGCACGAGAGCCAGAAGCTTTACACAGAAATTCTCAAGAACGAAGTGGTGGTCAAAGATTAAAAGCAATCTTTGATCTATGATGTATGATCTGTTTGTGATCATCGCATTATGCTTTATGACAAGAGTTTTATTTTCGTAAATTTATCGCTGGTTTGTAAAACTGTTACGCTAAAAATGTGAGGGAGATCATAGATCATACATCATACATCACCGATATGGCTTCGCTTAAAATAACTTTCCTCGGAACAGGTACGAGCACTGGGATTCCCATGATCGCCTGCCCGTGCGAGGTATGTTTGTCGGATGATAAAAAAGACAAGCGGCTGCGCAGCAGTATTCTTGTGCAAAGTGAAACCACCACCATCGTTGTTGATACCACACCAGATTTTCGTTACCAGATGCTCCGCGAAAATGTGAAACGCATCGATGCCGTGTTGTTCACGCATCCGCACAAAGATCATGTGGCAGGATTGGACGACATCCGGGCGTTCAATTATTTTCAGCAGCAAGCCATCAATGTGTACGCGAATGAACTTACACAAAAAGCGCTGCGAAACGAGTTTTATTACATTTTTGCGGAACACCGTTATCCTGGTATCCCGGAGATAAATCTGCACACAGTTCCGGAGCAAACTTTTATGATCGGCGATATTCCGGTTGCGCCGGTTAAGGTGTGGCACCTCAAAATGCCCGTATTGGCCTACCGTTTCGGAGATTTTACCTACGTCACCGATGCCAACAGGATCGATGCGGTTGAAAAAAATAAGATCCGCGGCAGCAAAGTTCTGGTAGTGAATGCGCTTCGCCATGCGGAACATATTTCTCATTTTACGCTGGATGAAGCCATCGCGTTATCCAACGAACTGGATATTCCGGAAACATATTTCACGCATATCAGTCACCAGCTCGGCTTGCATCAAACCGTGAGTGAAACGCTTCCTGCGGGTAAGGAACTGGCACACGATCAGCTGGTGATTTTCTCCTGAGATAACGAGCTTTTTCCTTTGTTTAAGATGGCATCATGCGGTAGCTTGCTTGCATGAAAACAAAGCACCATTATCTTCATTTTACTAAAAAAGAACGGCGGGGCATTATTACGATCATGGTGATGGTTGTAATGCTTACGGCTATGCCTTTCTTATATCCGTTGGTTTTCAAAAAAAATATTTCTGATAAAAATTATCATAAAGAGATCGCACAGCTGGAAGTTTTGGAGGCTGACAGCAGCGATGGGTTAGTACATGATGACGGTTCCGCCGGTGTCTACCGGCGGCCTTCTTTTGCGCGTAAAAATTTTACTTCGGAAAATCTGCAGGTTCCGCTTTTTTATTTCGATCCTAATAAAATATCCGTCGCTGATTGGCAGAAGCTGGGTGTAAAAGAAAAAACCGCGACGGGCATTCTCCATTATGTTGAAAAAGGAGGGAAATTCCGGCAGCCGGCAGATATAGAAAAGATCTGGGGTTTAAGTAAGGAATTAAAGCAACGATTGATGCCGTATATCAGAATACAGCCACCGGAAGAAAAATATTATGAGACCAGGATACCGCCCCATGAAAGAAAAGTATATGAAAGAAAAGCAATTGTTGTTGTCGATGTAAATGATGCGGATACGGCTGCATACATCGCCCTGCCCGGGATAGGAAGCAAGCTGGCGCAACGCATTATATCATTTAGAGAAAAATTAGGTGGTTTTTATTCTGTCGACCAGGTAGGAGAAACCTTTGGACTGCCGGATAGCGTCTTTCAAAAAATAAGGCTCTTTTTGAAAATGTCTGAAGCTTCTATCCGGAAGATCAACATCAATACTGCCACGCAGGATGAACTGAAAATTCATCCGTATATCCGTTGGCAGGTGGCAAATGCGATCGTACAATATCGGCAACAGCACGGTAGCTTTTCTTCTATTGATCAACTGAAAAATATCGCGCTGCTGAAAGAGGAAGCTTTTTCAAAAATAGCGCCATATCTAAAATTGGAAGATTGACCTGCACATTTAGTGAATATTGAGCATAACGCGTAACGTTGTGCTGATGATATAATCTCTAAAAACATGCGTGGCCCTTGTCAACCAAACAATATCTTTGAAAATCTGTGTAATCTGTGGCTCTTTCTTTATTTTGCAGCCTCAACGATTGAAAGCATATGAACTTCTCTACCAACGAACTTACAGAGCAGGTTGCTCATTCTGCCCGCGATTTCGCACAACAATTCATTAAGCCACATTTAATGGAATGGGATGAATCGCAGCAATTTCCACTACATATCTTTAAAGAAATGGGTAAATTGGGATTGATGGGTGTTTTGGTTCCGGAAGAATATGGAGGAACAGGACTGGGTTATTTCGAATACAGCGCCGTCATTCAGGAGGTAGCAAAAGTGTGCGGCTCCATCGGTTTGTCGCTTGCAGCGCATAACTCGTTATGTACGGGGCATATGCTCAATTTTGGAAACGAAGCGCAGAAAAGAAAATACCTTCCAAAACTAGCCACGGCAGAATTCATCGGGGCATGGGGATTGACGGAACCAAATACGGGCAGCGACGCCGGTAACATGAAAACCACTGCTGTAAAAGACGGTGACAACTGGGTCATTAACGGAACGAAAAGCTGGATCACGCACGGAAAAAGCGGTGATGTGGCGGTAGTGATCTGTCGTACAGGAGAACCAAGAACGAAGAATAATTCAACCGCGTTCATCGTCGATCGCGGAACACCGGGTTTCAGTGCAGGAAAAAAGGAGAACAAATTAGGTATGCGCGCCAGTGAAACGGCAGAAATGATATTTGACAATTGTATCATCCCGGATGAAAACAGGCTTGGGGAAATAGGAGAAGGGTTTAAACAAAGCATGAAAGTATTGGATGGAGGCCGCATTTCAATCGCAGCATTGAGCCTGGGTATTGCAAAAGGCGCGTACGAAGCGTCTGTTCAATATGCAAAAGAGCGCCATCAGTTTGATCAGCCGATTGCCAACTTCCAGGGTATTTCATTCAAACTGGCAGACATGGCCACGAAGATCACCTGCGCAGAGTTGCTCATCAACCAGGCATGCGATCTTAAAATACAGGGTAAGCCGATGACCAAAGAAGCTGCGATGGCAAAATATTACGCCAGTGAGATATCTGTTGAAATAAGTACGGACGCAGTACAGATATTTGGCGGCTATGGTTATACCAAAGATTTTCCGGTGGAAAAATTTTACCGCGACAGCAAGCTTTGCACCATCGGTGAAGGCACCAGCGAAATACAAAAACTCGTGATCAGCAGGGAAGTTTTAAAATAGTTTAGACATCCGAGATGAGCGTTCAGGAGATTTAGACGTTTAGAAAAGAGGACTTTTCTTTTGAATAACCTGAATTAAAAAATCTGCAAATCTCAGGCCGGTGGCCGCTAAAGTCCACACCAATTCTTTTCCACAATTTTCATACTTGGCGCAATCCTTGAAACCGCTTGTGTTTTTAAACCTAAAAACACACAAGATGAAAACATTACTCAAAGTTACTTTAGGATTGATGGCTTCCGCATTGTTGATCGCTTCCTGCAATGACGACGATGACAACAATGTACAAACAACGCAGGAAAAGATTCAGCACACGTGGTTGGTGGACAGCACCACTCAAAGAACTGTTTCTTCAGGAGCCGACAACACCGTTACCTACACTGGCACTGCAGCTGATTATTTCGATTTCCGCAGCGACGGTAAACTATATTATAAAGTTTCCGTGTTGCCCGCTGATACGGTTGCATATTCGCTGATCGGCGATACGAAGATTGTGATCGATGGCGATACGAGCAATATCGATACGCTTACGGCAAATAAATTTGTTGCATCTTTCCGCACGCCCGCAACCGGCACCGATTACATTTTATCTACTTCTTACCTCAGACGATAATAGTCAGAATGAGTACCCGATATAACAGCCATTCCGTAATTTTGGGATGGCTGTTTAATTTTCATATATGAAAAACATTCTGATCGTTTTGTATTCAATTTTTTTATTTTCCTGCAGTGGCAATAATGGAAATTCCTCTGAAACTTCTGTCAATGCTGAAGTGGACGGTGAGCAACTCTTTAAAATAAATTGCGCGCAATGCCATCGCCCGTCGGAAGATTTTGTTGGACCGGCACTGAAAAATGCGGGCCAGCGTTGGAAAGACAGAAATTTGTTATATCAATTTGTACGGAATTCCCAATCTGTTATTCAACGCGATGAATATGCTAAAGCACTTTTTGAAAAGTACAACCAAAGTCCGATGTTACCGTTGCCCAACCTGACAGACAAAGACATCGACGCAATATTGACCTATTGCAATAACGTACCGTGATTTTTTGTTGAGGTTAAGAATATTTCGTTATCATTGCCAAATAACTTCGTAACCTTAAAATTAAAATATGAAAATGCGCAAATTTCTTCTTCTTGCATTCGCAGCGTAGGCAACTCTTTTTACGGCTTGTAAAAAGGATGACAAGGAATCCCAGTCAGAATCGATCCAGGGTAAATGGTTTTTCGACAAAGACATCAGTCACGGGTACTACATGGGCGTAGAAACCAGGGACACAACTACATATTCCGGTACAGATTATGCCGATTTTAAAAGTAATAACACCGTATTTAGTTCTGTAGGTGGCGATACTGCTACTAACTCTTATAGAGTGATCGGCGATTCCAGGATCATTATCGATGGCGATACTTCTACTATCCAGGCTTTGACAAATAATGTGCTTACGTTGTATAGCAAAGAGGTAGACGGGAATAACTATTATGAATACACGACTACTTTAAAAAGATAAAAAATGTGACATCCTAAAAAGCCATTCATTCAATTGAATGGCTTTTTTTAAAGAAGCTTCATAATTATCCGCCAAATAATCCACTCAACTTATCTTTTGCCTCGCTCAGAAAATCGCTCCCGCCTTCCGGCTTTGCGCTTTCTCCAGGTTTGGCATCACCGCCCAGTAAATTATCCACGGCGCCTGCCATCATTGGAAATTTTTCTTTTACGAAATCTTTTACGGTATCCAGTACTTTGTGCGCCTGTTCCTGGCTGATTCCGGTTTTTTCAATAAGTGAGTTAATGAGTTCCTGCATGTAATTAAGATTGTATGGTGAAAAATGAAACTGTAAGCTAAGCAATAAGTTTGCCTTCGGCGAATAATTTTATGCAAATGCACCGGTATCAAAAAACTAAAATAATTAAAGTAAAATCATATTCAAATGAATCATTTTTAAAGAAAACGATCACATTTGATCAACGGCAAAACAGATCAAAATCCCCGTTCATAGTCGATCACGAGGTTCATCATCGCGATCATGCCATTTTTGATACAACCTTCGTCCAGGAAAAATTCAGCCGTATGGTGACTGGTTGGCTTTTTGTTCAACGGTTTTGCCCCAATGAAGAAAAATAAGCCGGGTACCTTTTCCTGGTAAAAACTAAAATCTTCGGAGATGGTTCTTCCGGGCATCAGCTTTACATTTGCTGCGCCTGCAGCGCGTTGAAGTGTGGGCAGCGATTTTATTACGAGGTTGCTGTCATTGAAAGTAACCGGGTAATGAACGGTATAGGGCAGCAGTATTTCTGCAGTGGCGCCATTTGCTTCTGCAATATTTTTTGCTATGAGATTGATCCTGTCAAATATCATCTTCTCGTCCGCAGTCGTAAAAGTTCTCACCGTTCCGGTCATTTCCACTTTTTCCGGAATGACGTTGAACCTGTTTCCGCCATTGATGGAACCGATTGTTACTACTGCGGGATTCTGGTTAAGATTTACATTACGGCTAACGATCGTCTGAAGGCTGGTGACGATTTCTGCGGCCGTTACAATCGGGTCAACACCCAACCACGGAAATGCACCATGCGCGCCTTTTCCGCTTACTGTTATTTTCATGTCGCAGGCACTTGCCATGAATCCGCCCGGTTTGTAACCAATTTCGCCTACATTCATTTCCGCATCTGTGTGTAACCCGAAAATAACATTCACATCAGGATTTGTCATTACACCTTCGCGTACCATTACCTTTGCACCACCTTCTTCGCCCAAGGGTGCGCCTTCTTCGGCAGGCTGAAAAATAAATTTGATCGTTCCTTTTACATCTTTTCGCATGCCTGAAAGTATTTCTGCAACGCCCATCAAAATCGCAGTGTGTGCATCATGGCCGCAGGCATGCATCACTCCTGTTTCCGAACCGTTATAGGAGGTTTTTATTTTAGATGCAAACGTAAGATCATTGCGTTCGGTAATTGGCAATGCATCCATATCGGCACGAAGGGCGATCACGGGGCCGGGTAATGCGCCTTTCAAAATACCCACGACACCTGTCTTAGCCACGCCGGTTGTTACTTCAATACCGAGTGATCGAAGATGCTTCGCAACAATACCGGCGGTGCGTACTTCGCGGTTTCCGAGTTCCGGGTTTGCATGCAGATCGCGGCGCCAGCCGATCACTTTTTGTTCGATGGATGTAGCTTCATCGTTTATTTTCCGGTAAATCGCAGGTTGCGCTTGAAGATCAATAGAAACAGAAATAAGGAAAAGAAAAAAGATCGTTCTCATACTTGAAGTTTTGAAAAAAGGAACACCGGATTTTTCGGGCAAATGATTTCAGAGAATGTTGCTGGAGATGGGCAGGCATTCATTTTTATATACGTATCTGCGCCAATATTTTTCAACCTGATATTCAGATGATTTTTAATTTGTGTTTGAGTTTTACTCGATGTCGTATCTGTCTACTCTCTCAATTCCTTCCAGCGCCAGCAATGCTGTCACGAGATTTTCCAGTTCTTCTTTATCATGGACGAACACTTTTACGTTTCCTTCGAAAATGCCATCATTCGCTTCTATTGTCATCGCGGAAATATTCACGCGCAACTCGCCGCTGATAAGATTGGTGATCTTATGGATCACGCCCACATCATCGAGGCCGATGATCTTGAGTCCGGTAAGGAAGGAAATTTCTTTATTTTTTGCCCATTTCGTTTTCACTACACGATGTCCGAAGTTTGCCAGTAACCGCGCAGCATTCGGGCAAGTAGTGCGGTGGATCTTCAGTCCTTCGCCGGTAGTAACGAAACCAAACACGTCATCACCCGGAATCGGTTTACAGCAATTCGCGAGCGTATACATGATCTTGTCGCTGTCTTCACCAAATATGATCAGTTCCGCATCTTTTTTATTGTCCTTATGTTTTTGCGGGTCGAACTCGTGTTTTTCTTCCGGTTGCTTCACAACCGGTTTGGGCGGCATCAGTTTATCGCCGTGTACAGTAAATTCTTTGAGTTCCTTGAGGTCGATCTTTTTGACAGAGATATCGTACAAAAGATCGAGGCTGCTTGTTTTTTTGTAGAACGAAGCGAGTTCTTCCAGGTTACCCTGGCTCATTGCCGCGCCCATTCCTTCCAGCTTGCGTTGCAGCATATATTTGCCTTCATCGGCAATGCTGCGTTTTTCTTCTTTAAGCGTATCCTTGATCTTTGTCTTCGCCTTGCTCGTTACTACAAAGTTGAGCCATTCCGCATTGGGCTTTTGTTTGGCGCTGGTGATGATCTCGATCTGGTCGCCGCTCCGCAATTTATGGCTGATCGGAACCAACTTGTGGTTCACTTTTGCACCAATACATTTACTGCCGACAGCTGTATGCACGCTGAAGGCGAAATCAAGCGCCGATGCGCCAACAGGCAACATCCTGATATCGCCTTTCGGCGTATACACATATATTTCTTCGGTTAAAAAACTCGTTTTAAAATCCTGCAGGAAGTCGAGCGAATTGCTGTCATTGCTGCCCAATGCTTCGCGGATCTGGTGGAACCATTTGTCAAACCGGCTTTCATCGGTAACGCCTTCTTTGTATTTCCAGTGTGCCGCCAATCCTTTTTCCGCAATCTCATTCATGCGTTTGGTGCGGATCTGTACTTCTACCCATTTACCTTGTGGTCCCATTACCGTCGTATGCAATGCTTCATAACCGTTACTCTTCGGGTTGCTCAGCCAATCGCGAAGCCGCTCTGTACTTGGAATGTAGGCGTCTGTAATAATGCTGTACACTTTCCAGCAATCTTCCTTTTCTTTTTCCGGTGGCGCATTTACGATGATGCGGATTGCAAAAAGATCGTACACTTCTTCGAAGGCAACACCGGTCTTTTTTATTTTGTTCCAGATAGAATGGATGCTTTTTGGCCTGCCGAAAATTTCGAAATCAAAACCCACGCGGTCCAGTTTCTCTTTAATCGGCTTGATAAAGTCATTGATGTACCGGCTGCGTTCACGCTTGGTATCGCTCAACTTTTGTGCAATGAATTTGTAAGTGTCCGGCTCCATGTATTTCATCGCCAGATCTTCCATTTCAGTCTTGATGCTATACAAGCCCATGCGATGAGCGAGCGGTGCATACACGTAAACGGTCTCGCTGGATATCTTGAGTTGCTTTTCGCGCTTCATGCTATCCATCGTGCGCATGTTGTGCAGGCGATCGGCAAGTTTGATTAATATAACGCGCGGATCGTCTGTGAGCGTAAGCAGTATCTTCTTGAAGTTTTCAGCTTGCTGCGTGGTATTGGTGTCCATTACCGTGCTGATCTTGGTGAGGCCGTCTACAATGCGGGCAATTTCGGCACCAAACTCGCGTTCGATATCAGACAAGGTTACGTCGGTATCTTCTACCGTATCGTGCAGCAATGCGCAGATCGTACTCCGGATACCGAGACCGATCTCTTCCACGCATATCTTGGCCACGGCCAATGGATGTAAAATGTAGGGCTCGCCACTTTTGCGGCGCATGGTCTTGTGCGCTTCGGCACTTATTTCAAAAGCGCGGCGAAGCAATACCTTATCACCGGGTTTTAATTTTGTTTTTAAAACGCGCAGCAGCGCCCTGTATTGGCGGAGTATCTCTTTTTTTTCTTCCTCTTCGGAAAGCTGGTATGTAACGGTGGAATCTTTTAGTTGCATCGGTTGTATACGAATTTACTAAAAATTCGGGAATTTAATAAATGCCACTTTAAAACACTTGTAATGGTGAAAAAATGGTTGCGGATGATATATGCTCAGGATATTACACCTATAATTCCAAATTGAATTATTTCTATTGCAATTCAAGTCCGGCCGCAGAAGATTAAGATTGGTACGGCGGTTTGACAGATGTAGATATATTTCAGATCAACATTCAGTATCATTGCAAATGGTCACACCAATGCCATCTGCCACCATGCCAAACTATCTTCCGGCGCTCACGGGCCTTCGCGCTATCGCGGCGTATGCCGTTTATTTTCATCATTTTCCTTTATCAGAACGACTGTTCGGCAGAGTGCTTCACGATTTTTGTAAGGAATTATATATCGGTGTAAGCATCTTTTTTGTACTGAGTGGTTTTCTCATCACGCTTCGGTACAGGCAACAGTTTCAAAACGGTACAAAAGATTTTACCCGGTACTTTGTAAACCGCTTTGCGCGGATATTTCCCTTGTATTTTATCTTAATGGTGGTTACGTTCGTTTTGCCGCATTGGATCAGTCTGCCACCGGATGATCTGTCTGCCACGGCACTCATCCTCAACATCACGTTACTCAAAGGTTATTCATCTGTTTATGAACACTCGGCAATCGCGCAGGGCTGGACACTTACACTGGAAGAAACTTTTTACCTGTTGGCACCGGTATTTTTTATTTATGCGCAAAAGATCAGGTATTGGATGTGGATCGTCATTATGTTTATCATAGGAATTTTGCTGACAGTGGTTTTTAGTAAAATGAGTATGTGGGGATTTTTCAGCAGTTACTTCTTCACAATATCGTCTACCTTCTTTGGCCGCGCGTTTGAATTTTTTGTTGGGATCTATCTGGCGTTACTATATCAGAGTGGGCGAATGCCGGGCGTATTTAAAAAAAAGAATGGCTTTTTTACCGCAGCCGGAGTGACCGCCATAACTGCGGTGATATTTTTAATGATGATCATTGCCGGCATTCAACAGGCAGAATTTGCGAAAAACACGTGGATCGGAATATGGGTGATCAATTTTTTACTACCATTGGCGATCGGACTATTCATGTATGGATTGGTCACAGAAAAAACCTGGCTCCGCCGTTTGCTGGAAACCAATTTTTTTGGATTGTTGGGAAAATCGTCCTATGCGTTTTACCTGATCCATATGGGTGTTTTTCAGGTGTTGCTGACGAGATACGTGAATAGCATTTACCTGATTAATTTTTTTATTTTGATCGCGATGGCAATTTTATTGTATAAATTTTTAGAACATCCTTTGAATAAGATCATTCGAAAAAAGGGTTCCCTGATTTTTAAAGCTGATTAGTTCCCCTGCCCATTAAAGTATATACATGCTACTTGTAGCCTATTACTGACTATCAAACCCCTAATCTCTAAACTTATTTTGCTCTTTTTTTCAATAAAACCCTTACTTTTGCCACCCGTTATGCGGATATGGCGAAATTGGCAGACGCACCAGACTTAGGATCTGGCGCCGCAAGGCATGTAGGTTCGACCCCTATTATCCGCACACAAGCACCTGAATCCTCCCCTTTGGGGAGGTATTTTTTTAGGCGCAACACTTTAAACACAAAAAAATGGCAACAGTAGTTAGAGAAAACATCGGTTTACTGAACGATAAACTGACGGTAAAAGTTTCCAAAGCAGATTATTTTCCCGCTTTTGAAAAGAAACTGAAAGAATACAGCAAAACCGCAAACATCCCGGGTTTCCGTAAAGGAATGGTGCCGGCAGGAATGATCAAAAAAATGTATGGCAACGGCATCTTCCAGGATGAGATCCTGCGTTCCGTTGAAAAAGAACTATATACTTATCTCAATGACGAAAAACCAGAAATATTTGCTCAGCCGCTTCCGCTGCCAAGCGATATGAACAGCCTGGACATTAATAATCCCACTGATTATGAATTTGGTTTTGAGATCGGTTTGAAACCCGCTTTCGAAATTGCTGACGTAAGCAAAGCAAAACTTACCCGCAATAAAGTGGAAGTAACAGAAGACATGCTCAATAAGGAGATCGCCAGCATGCAGGAGAGAGCCGGCAAACTGGCAGATGTGGATGCAGTGGAAGACGATTCAAATGTGATTACCGCACTTTTTACCGAAACCGATGAAAATGGCGCACTAGCGGAAGGAGGCATCAGCAAAGAAACGCTGGTGAACGTAAAAGATCTTTCTGCAAAAACAAAAAAAGAACTCAGCAAGAAAAAGGCCGGCGATACCATCAGCATACAACTGGACAAAGCAATCGAAGCAGATCAGTTGCAGAAAGTTTTGAAGGCGCTGGAACTTGGTGAAGATGCTTCTTCAAAACATTTTTCTTTGCAGATCGTAAAAGTGAGCAAAGTAGAGAACCGCGAACTGAATGAAGAATTCTTCAACGAGGTTTTTCCGGGCAAAGGAATTACTACGGAAGAAGGGTTGCGTACAGAATTAAAAAATGAGATCCAGCAATATTGGGATGCGCAAACCCGCAACCAGTTGCACGATCAGTTATATCATTACCTGATCGATGAAACCAAGATGGAGTTCCCGGAGCAATTTCTCACACGTTGGCTGGAAAACGGTGGCGACAAACCAAAAACACCGGAACAGGCAAAAGAAGAATTTCCATCTTTTGCCAATCAATTGAAATGGACCCTGATCAGCGACCGGTTGATCACAGACAATAAGTTGCAGGTAACAGACGAAGAACTAAAAGAAACGATGAGAAATGAGGTTTCGCGTTACTTTGGCCAGATGAACCTGGGTGAAGACATGAGCTGGCTCGATAGCTATATCGACCGGATGATGAAAGATGAAAAGCAGGTAGACGCCACTTACCGCAGACTGATCACAGAAAAAGTGTTCGGCCTTGTAGAAGGACAGGCAAAGCCAAAAGAAGCGAAGGTGACACCGGAAGAGTTGACGGCGATGCAACATAATCATCAACACTAAGCAATTAATAATTAAATATTTAAAATCTCCCGCATGCGGGAGATTTTTTGCTTAACAAAAGCAGACTACTTTGCGGGTAGCCTGAAAATTTTTGATCTTTGCGTATGATATATAGTCTTAAATTTTAAAAGCAATCAGCAAAGTAGTCTACCTTGTAATTACCATGCAAAAAAAAGTACTCGTCATAAAACTAGGCACAGCGGCCATTTCCGGAAAATCCGGTAGCATAAGCACGGTCATCGTAAAGAAGCTGGCAGAAGAAATTTCGATGTTGAGCAAAAGCTATCATGTGGTACTCGTATCAAGTGGCGCTGTTGGCAGTGGAAAATCTTATTTTAAAAATTACCAGGGAACATTGATAGAACGTAAAGCGGCAGCTGCTGTGGGCAACCCCATCCTCATAAGGCTGTACCATAAATACTTTTTTCAATATGGCATTACGGTAGCACAGGCTTTGTGCGAACGACATCATTTTGCCAACAGGGGCCAGTTTTTACAGCTTAAGCAAACCTTTGAGGAATTCTGGCGCAATGATATTCTGCCGGTCGTAAATGAAAATGATCTGGTAAGCAATATCGAATTGAAATTTTCGGATAATGATGAACTTGCAACATTGATTGCTGTTGGTTTCAATGCCGAAACCCTGATCATTTGTACAACCGCAGGCGGATTGAAAAATCACGAACAGAAAATTATTCCGTTAGTGGAAAAGATCGATGCCGGTGTGATGGGGTTCGTTACAAAAGATAAAACCGCCACAGGACTTGGCGGAATGCTGTCGAAACTCGCATCTGCAAAGCTTGCCGTATCGTTGGGAATAAAAGTGATTATCACTGGATTGAACGGCGTAAAACCATTGACAGAAGCTTTGAAAGGAAAAGCAGGGACGCTGTTTCTTCCGCGGCAAGCCAACCTGAAAGCGCGGCAAAAATGGCTTGCCAGCGGTTCCATCACACCCGGCAGCATTACCGTGGATGCTGGTGCGGCAAAGGCGCTCGCTGGCCGGAAAAGTTTACTTACGATCGGCGTTCGTTCTGTGCAGGGCAATTTTATGGCCGGCGAAGCAGTGCAGATTATTGATGAAAACGGCGATGTGATCGGCATTGCAAAATCTCGGATGAGCTCGTCCGAGTTACAAATACAAACAACAGTGAAAAATAATATCGCGGCACATGCAGATGATATTGTATTATTTTTATGATCTAAATTTTTTGTATGGCGGTTTCGGTGTTGAATTTGTTGAAAAAGACTGCGGTAGCAAAGAATACGCTGCAAGCCGCCCCTGACAAGGTTTTGAAAAAAACTTTGCTTACGCTGGCGCAGGAACTGGAAAATAAATCGAGCCTTATCTTATCCGCTAATAAAAAAGATATTGCAAAGCAATACCCCGGCGATCCGAAAACGGACCGGTTGCTATTAAATGAGCAACGCATAAAAGCCATTGCAAACAGTATCCGTAAAGTGAGTCGTTTGCCAAATCCTTCCAACAAGATTATCGGACAAAAAATTTTGCCGAACGGTTTGCAACTTCAAAAGCTGGCAGTTCCAATAGGCGTGGTGGGAGCGATTTATGAGAGCAGACCGAATGTGACTTTTGATATCGCAGCACTTTGTATCCGCAGCGGCAATGCCTGTGTGTTAAAAGGTAGCAGCGACGCAGCGTTTACCAATAAAGCCGCGATTGCAATCATTAAAAATGCATTGTTCAAAAATGGGTTGCCTCCTGATTGCGTAACGCTTCTTCCGGCGGCGCGCGAAGTAGTGAAGGATTTATTTACGGCCACGAAATATATAGACGTGATCATACCGCGCGGGAGTGATAACCTGATACAATTCGTTCGTAAGAACAGCATGGTGCCGGTTATTGAAACAGGCGCCGGAGTTTGCCATGTATATGTAGAAAAAAATGCCGATATTGGCATGGCTGTAAACATCACAGTGAATGCAAAGGTATCGCGACCATCCGTCTGCAATTCGATGGATACGTTGATTATAGACAAAGACATTGCGCCGCAAATATTACAGCAATTGCAGCCACAATTTGGAAAATATAAAGTTGGTATTTATGCCGATGCAACTTCATATAAATTATTAAAGGGTTATACTTATCTGCACAAAGCGGCATTGGAAGATTTCGCGCGAGAATTTCTAAGTCTTAATTGCGCCATTAAAGTTGTGAATGGAATGGATGAAGCATTGGCCCATATCGCTACATATTCTACAAAACATTCGGAAGCGATTGTGACCAATAACAAGTCTGCGGCTGCACATTTTCTCCGGGCGGTAGATGCGGCTGCCGTATATCACAATGCTTCTACACGGTTCACCGACGGTGAAGAGTTTGGACTTGGTGCAGAAATCGGCATCAGTACACAAAAACTTCATGCACGTGGGCCCTTTGCCCTGGAAAAACTGGTGACGGAAAAATGGGTGGTGCGGGGAACAGGGCAGGTGAGGTGAGAGGGAATATCTGTAATCTTCAATTAAAGACCTTCAAGTTTCAACCTTAAACTTTGGAAATTACTTTTTAAATAAATTAGTAAGTCATTCATTACAAACCTATTGCGTGATAATTTTTTGTTAATGCTGCTTTTTTAAAAGCAATGAAATTTTGAAAACAGGAAATCAGCAGTAAATTTGTTCAAGGTTTAAAACTTACTTTTATGAAAAGAATATTACTCGCTTCCTTTTTACTGACCGCAGCGGCAGTAAATGCACAGGAAAATAAACTGGCCCCTGATCAAAACCCCAATTACAAGATAAGCCAGGATAGATATATCAAAGCACAGGATGAGTTGTTGGCCAGCATGAATACCACCGTTCAGAATACTTACAAAGCTTACGACTGGTACGAAGCAAAACGGGAGCGCAAACAACAACGCTACAATGACCGCCAGGAAAGGCGCCTGTACAGATTGCAGAACCAATATTACACTCCTTACAACAATTATAATAATTATTACGATCCTTATAGCATGCCTTACCGCTACGGTCCGCGCGCAAGCTATCGTCATAACGGCTGGAGACTTGGCTGGTAATTTTTTATTTTAAAACAATCCTCTCCCGTTATTTTGAGGAACGTTTGTCCGCAAAAAGCAGCAAAGCAAATCTTTTCAATTTTTATTTCAACAAGTTTATGCGATTCTATGTGTCGCCCAAGTGAATACATTTGCACATCATTAAAACAACCTACATGAAATCGATCTTTTTATATTCTGCAACGATATTAATGTTGCTGGTAACTTCCTGCAGTCCGAAGGTAACGCGCATTGATCCGGCTGATACGCCCGATATCAGTGGAAAGTGGAACAATACGGATAGCAGGCTCACTTCGGAAGAAATGATTAACCAGGCGCTCACGTCGGACTGGATAACCAATTTTACGCAGGTAAAAAGTAAGAAGCCTGTGGTGATCGTAGGTATGGTGGTGAATAAAAGCCATGAACACATCGAAGCTGAAACCTTTATGAAGGACCTGGAAAGATCATTTGTAACAACTTCAAAAGTTGGTCTTGTTCAAAGTGGAAAAAAACGCGAAGAATTGCGTGCTGAAAAAGCAGATCAGCAAACAAATGCATCTGTAAGCACGATGAAGAAATTCGGGCTGGAAAATGGCGCTGATTTCATTTTGCAGGGTTCTATCAATTCTATTGTTGATTCTTACAAAAAGAAAAAAACGGTCACTTATCAGATCAATCTCGAGCTTACAAATATAGAAACCAACGAAGTGGTGTGGATAGGCGAAAAGAAGA
>JAATFP010000083.1 GCA_015655125.1 Chitinophagales bacterium
CAGCTCGCTCACAAAAAACCTGGTGGGCATATCGCTCAGGTCATCGCCTTCGTAAAAAGGGTGTCCTTCGGGCAGATAAAAAAGAATCCGCTGCAGCAGTTCATCCACACCTTTATTTCTCAATGCCGAAATGCTGATTACTTCTTTGCAATAAGCCTGTGCAGCAAAAAAATCTTTTGCCACAACCAGCGATTCCTGATCCTTTACTGCATCTATCTTGTTCAATACCACAATTACCGGCGCCTTTAATTTTAGCTTTTCAAATATGGCGTGACTTTCTTCCACCGGTTCGCGGCCATCGGCAATAAGCAAGGCTACGTCGGCATCTTCGAGACTTCCTTTTACCGCCTGCATCATTTTTTCGTGCAGCTTATATTTCGGGTCGATGATGCCGGGCGTGTCAGATAAAATGATCTGGTAATCTTTACTGGTGAGAATGGCCTTGATTCGGTGACGGGTAGTTTGCACCTTGTGCGACACAATCGCCATCTTTTCGCCCATCAATGCGTTCAGCAGGGTACTTTTGCCCGCATTGGGCTTACCAAAAATATTTACAAATCCAACTTTCATGTACGATTTTCTTTATATAAACAAAAAGCCGGGCTTAATTGACCGGCAAAAGTAGTTTATTTAAGTGGGATTACTGTTTGGTAAATGTTACAATGCCTTCATCGCCGGGCGTATTAAGATCGCTTCCTTTGCCTACAAGCTTTAAACAATCAAATGAAATGATAGTGAATGTCTGAGTATCTATTTTGATCTGGTTGCCCGTGAGCGACCATGTACCGGTGTAATTTCCGGCCGGGTCGCAAACCACACCTGCATCGTTGTAATTGAGGGTGCCGTTGGCATTCAACACGTAAATATCATCTTTCTGACAGGGTTGTAGTAGGGTCATGCCGTCAATCGGTGCCGGAAAACCCGGTACCGTGTAAGCGATAGCGGTAATTTTATAGGAGCCGGCGATATTTGCAGCAGTAATGCTGCAATCCGGCGCCGAACCGGAATTGTCACTTTTGCTGCATGCGGAAAGAAAAATAATGCTGAGTGCAAAAAAGAAAAATCTATTTTTCATATGAGACAGGTTTTAGCTAAAATAAAGCATTTACGACGGATTACACAGCTTACCGCCAATTATTTGAATGGGGAACTTCATAATGAAGGAATTTATAAGATAGCCACTTAGCGGCCGCTCCTGAACCGCGCCTGGAATTCAAAAAAATAAAACGCGAAACAAGTTAGCAGTTAAAATCTGGCTGATATGTGACAAAATAAAAACCTCCCGGTAAACCGGGAGGTTTTATTGTTGCGAAGAGAAGGATCGAACTTCTGACCTTCGGGTTATGAGCCCGACGAGCTACCGCTGCTCTACTTCGCGGTGCAAAAATAAGGAGATATATGTTTGTGGCAAAAAAAATATACATTTAAACACAGATTTTGAGGAGAATAGATAAATTAAACAGGTTTCTTGGATTCGTATGTGCTTGCGGTTCAGCCGGCAGCCTGCAATTGAGATCCACTTGACTAAAATGATGCATTTGAAAAATATATTTTTTTGCTTCGCTATCGCGACCTGTTTTTTTTCCTGTAAGTCGAAGATCAACGAACAGCAGGACCAGGTTTACAGTCGTCATTTACAGCGGCAGGTGCCGCTCACCGTCATTACAACGCCTATGCCGGATAACAAAAAAGACATGAATCTGCTGCTGGTAAATTCTGACGAATTGCTGCAAAGTGCAGATGCCAGACACATCATCGATAGTTTGTATAAAAAGAAAACCATTCAGCCGCTCGTGTTGGTTTGCTTTGATGGCAGGAAAGAGAATTTCGGCATCGCCAATACCGGAAATCAGAAAGAAGACCTGAAAGAATACAATCAGTTCAGCGATTTCATTATCCGCGAACTATATCCATTCATTAAGAAAAAAGTGGTGATACAAAAATTCCATTCAGTAGCAATCTGCGGCAACAATATTTCTGCGAATAATGCTTTGTTTATTGCATTGAACAATTCTGATAAGATACAAAAAGCAGGACTTTTTTACCCGGCATTTGAGGCGGGCCAGCTGGAATCTTTGGTTTATATGAGAAAAATGGCGACGGTAGATTTGATGGTGGTTACCCCGTCAAGAGACAGCATCACCGACAAGTTTGGAAATATCAGTACCAGCAAACCCGGGATTCAAAATACATTTATCTATGCAGCTGAAAAAACGATGAACAGCAAAAAGCCCACGCCGGAAACTTTTGCAAAGTTTCTTGCGTGGGCTTTTCCGGGGTGAAAATCACTGATGAAACCTTCAAAAATTAATTTTTTTAGTAATTATAAAAACTGTTTGAAGATTTGACTGTTCACTATTGACATTCACTATTCACTCCGTGCTACCGTACTCGCCCCGCTGCTATGTACATTCTTCACCACCGGGTTTCCTTTATAATATACATCGCTGGCACCACTGGCCACTACGTTCAATTCTTTATTAACGGTAATGTTAACATCGCTGGCTCCGGATGATTTACTGTTGCAGATATCCACCGCAAGCTCGTAACCTTTTACGTCGCTGGCACCGCTGTTTTCCAGGTTGAGCAAAGCTGCGGTGCCGCTGATCTTTACATCGGAAGAACCGCTGAGATCCATGATCAGCTGGTCGGCTTTTACATTCCCTGTAAAATCACTTGAACCCGACAGCTTCAACTTCAGATCCTTCGCATTTATTGTACCGGCCACATGCACGTCCGACGCACCGGAAGCATCTATCTCGTCGATGTTTTTAAAAGAAATGTATACTTTCAGTTTCTTATTATTACTGCTCCAGTTCTGGCCGCCATCGTAATAAATGCGCAGCGTGTTTCCTTCCACCACAGTGATCACTTTGTCGGCATATTTCTGCTCCGACGCGCTTACTGCAAGACTTTCAGTATCAGCCTGGCTGATGAAGATATCGATGCCATGCGATACTTTTATCTTGCTGAAACTGCTCCTGATCTCGCGCAGTTGCGCATTGGGATCCACTACAAGTTGCTCCTGGGCCATTGCGTTAAACACGGCCATAATCCCCGCAAAAAACACTACTAAATATTTTTTCATGTTCCGTTTTTTAATGACGCGCCGAAGGCAACGTTCCCCTGATCTATCCTTGAGATAAATCACTAAATCCTGAAAACCCAGATCCAATTTAGGCTTTTTTGATAGAACCGCCGCTGCTGGTATTGCTTTTAACATCACCGTTCATTTTTGCATCGCCCTTGTAGCGGATACTACCGCCGCTGCTCGCTGATGGATCCAGTTCTTTATTTACTGTAAGGTTGGCATCGGCACCACTGGATGCATGAACGGTTCCTTTGTCTGAAACAAAATCAAATCCTTTAAAAGAAGCGCCGCTGCTAACTTCCACTGTAATATTTGCGGCTGAACCTTTAAGATTTACCTGCGAACCGCTGCTTTGGTCCACCGTAAGATCGGTCGCTTTGATCTCGCCGTTAAATTCTGATCCACTTGAAGTACGCAAATCAAATGTAGTTACTGTGAGTGCATTCATTGTTTTCACACTTGCACCGCTGGATGCGCTGAGTTTGCTCAGGGTTTTTACCGAAAGATACGCTTTCAACTTGCGGCCTTTTTCCCATTTAACTTTGTTGTTATTGTCAAAATAGAGCTTCAATACGCCATTTTCTACGATGGTTTTAAAACCTTCCTCAAATTTCTCGTCGTTTACACTCACCGCCAGCGAATTTTCGTTGCCCTGCGTTAAAAAAAGTTCGATACCCGTAGCCACGGTTACGGCACTGAATTCGCCTGTAAGGGTGCGGGGTTTTGCATTAGGATCGTTGATCACTGTTGATTGGGCTGAAACCGAGAAGGTTACAAATGCCAGCAAGGCAAATACTAATTTTTTCATGATGATCTTTTTAAATATTTTTTTGAAACAAATGTTTCATGGCTATACTTTTCACAAGTATTACGCAGAGCGCGAAGAAATGTTACAGTTTTTTACCACAGAGTTTTTTCACGGAGTTGCAGTGATTTTCATTACTTTAAGAAACTTCGTGAAAAAACTCTGTTAAACTCTGTGGTAAATATTATCTTTGCATCAGTTCTTTATTCATCGCCAGAATTTCCGGGGTGCTTCTTTAATGAGGCTGAGATAATACCCGTATAACCTGCTCAGGATAATACCTGCGAAGGGAGAATGACTTTACCAGGCAACTCATGCCCGGATATTCAGCACAAACAATTTTTATGAAGAAAATATTGCTGAGTAGTATCGTCTTATCCATCAGTTACATATTACCGGCACAAAAAAAATTGGCAGATACTACCTATCTGCAACCTATCGAAGTAGCTGCAATCCGCGCTGCGGATAAAACGCCGGTGGCAAAAACAAATCTTTCCAAAAAAGAGATCGGCATCAATAATATCGGGCAGGATCTCCCTTTTATTTTAAATCAAACACCTTCCGTGGTCATCAATTCTGATGCTGGTAACGGCATCGGCTACACCGGCATCCGCATCCGGGGAACTGACGCGAGCCGCGTCAACGTGACCATCAACGGCATTCCTTATAACGATGCCGAAAGCCAGGGAACGTTCCTGGTAAATATACCGGACATAGCATCATCCGCCAACAGTATCCAGATTCAACGTGGCGTGGGAACTTCCACCAATGGTGCCGGATCCTTCGGCGGCAGCATCAACATCGGCACCAACGAAGTGGCGACCGGAAAAGGGCTCGAGTTCAACAACACTGCGGGTTCTTACGGTTCGTTTAAAAACACGTTGATGTTTAATACCGGCTTGTTGGCCAGACATTTTACGTTCGATGGCCGTTTGAGCAATATCCGGAGTGATGGTTATGTAGATCGGGCCAGCACAAGATTACAATCATTCTATACCAGTACGGCCTATGTTGGTGAAAAGAGTTCGCTTCGGCTTAACATTTTTTCCGGGAAAGAAAAAACCTACCAGGCGTGGAACGGCGTGGATGAAAATACATTAAAAACGAACCGCACGTACAACAGTTCCGGTACAGAAAAAACCGGCGACCCGTACGACAACGAAACCGATAATTACTGGCAAACGCATTACCAGTTGTTTTACAATTATAAATTCAGCAAATACTGGAAAGCGAATGTGGCTGTTTTCCTAACAAAAGGGCACGGTTATTACGAACAATACAAAGCAGGCGAAAGTCTTGCTGCATATGGATTGCCGGATTATATCTCCGGGTCGGATACAACTACCACCACCGATCTTATTCGCCGTTTATGGCTCGACAACGATTTTTACGGAACGATATTTTCCGTACAATATGAATCGCCGAAAAGGCAACTGATCATCGGCGGTGGCGCCAATGAGTATAAAGGCGAGCATTTTGGCGAAGTGATCCGGACCATTACGCAGGCTGCCGTTCCGAAAAACTATCGATGGTATGATAATGATGCCGTGAAAAAAGACGGTTCATTATACAGCAAATGGATCGAGAAATTAGACAAACACTGGCAGACATTCTTAGATGTACAGGTGCGCGCCGTGAAATACGATATCAACGGATTTAAAGACAACCCTGATTTAAAGATCGGCAATGATTATTTTTTCTTCAATCCTAAAACAGGTATCACATACAGCAATAAAAACATGACTGCCTATGTTTCTTATGGCCGCGCAAACAAAGAGCCCAACCGTGATGACTTTGAAGCGGGCACCGGCCAGCAACCGAAAGAAGAAACGCTCAATGATTTTGAGGCAGGTATTGAAAGAAAGACCGCCAAAAGCTTTGTGGGCATTAACCTGTACTATATGAATTACCGCAATCAGCTTGTGTTGACGGGACAGATAAATGATGTGGGAGCTTACACAAGAACCAATATCCCCAACAGCTTTCGCGCAGGCATAGAACTGCAGGGAAGTTACGTTTTCAGTAAATATATTTCCGCTGCTGCAAACGCAACGTTCAGTAAAAACAAAGTGAAAAAATTTACCGAATACCTCGATGATTACAACAATGGCGGCCAGCAGACAAAGTTTTACAAAGATGCCGATATCGCTTTTTCTCCGGAATTAACGGGTGCTGCAACAATCAGCATCAGGCCTCTCAGGAACATTGGCATCGACCTGATCAGTAAATATGTGAGCCGGCAATTTCTGGACAACACTTCACAAAAAAGCCGTTCGTTGAGTGCCTACTGCACGCAGGACGCGCGGGTAAGTTATACATGGAAAAATAAGGATATAAAAGAGATCCGCATATTTGCGCAGGCAAACAATCTCTTTTCAAAAAAGTATGAACCTAATGGCTATACGTTCAGTTATATTTATGGGGGTAGCCTCACTACGGAGAATTATTATTTCCCGATGGCGCCGGTAAATTTTATGGCGGGGATAAATATCAGCCTTTAGGTGGCAGTTTAAGGTTCAAGGTTTAAGGTTCAAAGTTTAAGGTTCAAAGTTTAAGGTTCAAAGTTCAAGGTTTTTTAAATTAAATGGTCTCTGCTATCTGGCATTCGATATTGAATTTAAAAAACCTTGAACTTTGAACCTTAAACCTTAAAACCTTAAACTACATCGCCTGCCACGCCAGCACACCACCTTCCAGGTTTTTCACATTTGTGAACCCGGCCGATTCAAGCGTAAGGGCAGCCTGCACACTGCGTCTTCCGCTGCGGCAGTAAACGACGATCTCTTCGTTTTGCCAGTCGGCAATGTCGTCGGTTTGCATCTGGAGAATATTCCCTAATGGCAGAAAAGTGCCGCCAATGTTGAATTCAGCTCTTTCATCCGATTCACGTACATCCAGCAGATGTACATCTTCACCATTGTCTAATCTTTGTTTGATTTCCTGAACTGTAACGTTTGTCATTGTATAAATTAATTTGGATTATTGTTTTGAGAAGAATCGGAAAGATTTTTTCTTTCAACCGAGATCCAGATATCCATCAGCTGGCCCGATTGAATATAATTCAGTTGTTTGGCATTATCCAGCCCTTCACTGAATCTCGCTGGACTTTGTTTGTAAATAAATGCAGCAGACGTATCGCGTACGCCCGCATCGGCGATCAATGCGCCGAGGCTGATACCGTCTTCTTCCAGGATCGCCTTGGCTTCGCCGAAGGTCATACCAGTAAGATCGGGTACAGGAATATTCTGATTGGCTAGCCCTGCGCCTATTACAAGATCGATACGGCTGCCCCACAACACTTTTGCTCCCGAAACGATCGGTGAACCTTTGAACTTCTGTTCGAGCACGGATCCCATCATAAAGTCAGGTTTGAAAGAAGTATCTCCCAGCTGCAGGTGACTTCGTTTCAAAATTTCCAATGCATAGTTTAATGATTTCCCTTGCAGGGATGGCATTTCTACCATTGGCAATGTGACCCTGTTTACGGTGAGGAGAACGGATCGGTTCACTTTCACCGTGCTGTTGGCTTCCGGAAATTGCTTTAGAACGGTTCCCATTTTTGCAGTGTCTACATAAACGGAATCCAGTATGGTTACATCGAAGCCATTCTTTTCAAGCAACTTCACTGCTTCCTGCGTGTTCTTACCGGTTACCGAAGGAACCGTAAGGTATTCGCCGTGCCTGGTGATCATTCCAAGCATCTGTAATACGCCAAACAGGATCAACAGCAGCAAGCCGAAAGCTACCAGCAGGTTTACCCAAAAAGGACGATGTGTGATAAATTTAAACAAGATAAAATTCTTTTATGGTTTACAAGATACAATCAATTTGGAATTAATAATTAATAGTGAATAATGAATAATTTTCTCTATTGATGCTATAAGTTTTCTATCCGAAACACCGCGCTGCGGGTTTTACTTCTATTAATTAGAAAGAGCTTCCTCAATCAGGGCCGAATAAAATTCCATCAGCGACCACCCCATCGCTTTTACCTGCTGAGGCACCAGGCTCGCTGCGCTCTGGCCCGGCACAGTATTTATTTCCAGCATAAACGGTTCGCCTAAAGTTTCTTCATAAATAAAATCAATCCGCACCACGCCATTGCAATTAAAAACTTCGTACACTTTTTTTGCCGCTGCACGAACTTTATCGGCGATCACTTCCTCTACTTCGGCCGGCGTAATCTCATCACTTGCTCCTTCATATTTCGCTTCAAAATCGAAGAACTCGTTTTTGGTGATAATCTCCGTCATTGGCAACGCAATGATCTTTCCTTTACTTTTGAAAACTCCGATCGTAAGTTCGCGCCCCCTGATAAATTCTTCTACCAACACCTGTTGGTCCACCGCAAAAGCCTTCGTCAGCGCTCCTTCCATTTGTGATGCAGTTGTTACTTTGCTCATACCCAAACTGCTGCCACCATTATTTGGTTTTACAAAAACCGGCAACGAAAGCTGATCAAGCACCTCGTCTGCCGTGGTACCATCGTCTTTAAACAAATGCAATGATTTAGCAACGTGTATTCCGGCAAATGCCGCCACTGCAACAGTATATCTTTTATTAAAGGTGAGCGCCGACGTTGCCGCATCGCAGGAAGTATAAGGAATACCGAGTATGTCAAAATAACCCTGTAATTTGCCATCTTCGCCGGGCGTGCCATGAAGCCCCACCAGCACGGCATCAAATGTTATTTTTTCGCCGTTGACGATGATGGAGAAATCATTCTTATCAACGGGTACCTTTTGCCCATCTGCAGCGGCAAAATACCAACCTGACGGATGAATATCGATCAGGTAGCAATCCCATTTTGCGGGATCGATATTATTAAAGATCGTTTCGGCACTTTTATAAGAGATTACAGCTTCACCTGAATAACCGCCGGTGATGAGTGCAATTTTTTTATTCATGTTGGTATTTTTATACACTTGTCGTCCGATGTTCCTTGGGATGACTAAAAACAATTTTTGTTGATCGTACAGGCACAGTTCCGGTCTTTGATCGCTATACTTTAAACCTTATTCGTCTACACCTTCATTTCCTGTGTCCAGTACAAATTTCCAGCTGCCGTCTTCTTGTTTTTTCCAGATGCTCACGTAGGTTCCATAGATCACGGTATCCTGCAAGCTCGGATGAATGGCATATAGCCCGTAGGTATATCCAAGATCTGCGGATTTTGCTACCACGGCTTTCTGAGGTTCCCAATTAAATTTGTAGGAAGTATCGTTTATCTGGATCAGGTAATCGATCGCCTGTGCCCCGATGATCGGCATCTTGTTTGGGCGAAGCAATACGCCATTGCTGTCGATATATTCAAGAAAAGCGTTCTTCATCCCTTTATCCACACTCATCTTCGAAAAATCGCGGTCGGTTTCCATCAGGGTTTCCTGTTCAGCGGCAATGTCTATCGTCTTCACCCTATCTTTTTTCGGCTGACAGGATGCCATCACTACACAAAGAAAAATAAAACCGGTAAACTTCATATATGCTTATTAATTGGTGGGCAAGATAGTGATAATAGTAAAAACTGTGATATCAAAAAGGCGAAAGTATTATTAAAATACCCTCGCCTGAATGCAGGAAATATCACCTGCCTGTTTAAGCCTTGCGGCTATGAAGAATTTAAATGTGCAGTTTTTCTTTTTTCTCCATCAGTTCCGCTACCGTTTCGCGGTAATCTTCATCAGGAACACAACAATCAACCGGGCAAACGGCCGCACATTGAGGCTCTTCATGAAAGCCCTGGCACTCGGTGCATTTATTGGGAACGATATAATAAGTATCTACGGAAATCGGCGCATTGCGCTGATCGGCATCCAGGGTGGCGCCGTCCATCAATGTGAACGTTCCTTTGATCGTCGTTCCGTCGGAGATCGCCCATTCCACACCACCTTCGTAAATCGCATTATTCGGACACTCGGGTTCGCATGCCCCGCAGTTTATACATTCGTCTGTTATCTTTATAGCCATCTATCGTAATTTTGCTGTAAAATTAATAAGAATCACATGGATTTACAAGAACGAATTGATTTAATGGTGAAGATCGGGCAATATTTTAAAGCTGATAATGAAGAATGGAAAGCGGTAAAAGAACAGGCGTATCGTAAAAACGGGTGGTTCACGCCGCAATTTATACAATATGCGGCCGGCCAGCTCGCAGATAATTTTCTGGCCAAGGAAAAATTACAGCAATGGGCCGCTTATTATCATATCGACAACAATATCGTTCCAAAAAATATCGGCATCGTGATGGCGGGCAATATTCCGATGGTGGGTTTCCATGATTTTCTCACAGTATTCATCAGTGGTCATTATCAAACGGTAAAACTTTCGTCCAAAGACGAAGTATTGCTGAAACATATTTTCAGGCTGATGTATTCATTCGATATTGAAACGCAGAATTATGTTTCGATCGCAGAATTGCTGAAAGGATGCGATGCATACATTGCCACCGGCAGCAATAATTCCGGAAGATATTTCGAGCAGTATTTTGGAAAATATCCGAATATCATCCGTAGAAACCGTACGTCCGTAGCCATTCTCACAGGAAATGAAACGAAAGAAGAACTCAGGCATCTGTCCGATGATATCCATTTATATTTCGGTTTGGGCTGCAGAAATGTAACCAAGATCTACGTGCCGGAAGAATATGATTTTGTGCCGTTGCTGGATTCATTCAAACCGTATAGTTATTTTGCAGATCATCATAAATACAAGAACAATTACGACTACCAGTTGTCAATCGTTTTGCTTAATAACATATATTACATGACGGATGGTGGCACTTTGCTGATAGAAAACGAAGGATTCTTCTCTCCTATCGGTCAGCTGCACTACCAATTTTACAAATCCGGCGAAGATCCTGCTGCAGCATTACAAGGCAACGGTGACATTCAATGTGTTGTAGGAAAAAACGGAATACCATTTGGCGAAGCACAAAACCCGGAATTGTTTTCTTACGCGGATGGAGTGGATACCGTGGAGTTTTTGCTGGGGCTGTGAGTCGTCGGTCGTCGGTCGTCGGTCGTCAGTAGCCGCCCGGAGGGCTTCGCCATCTACGAAAGTCTTACTAATTTAATGTTAAAGGTGTCAGGACGTAAATTACATTTTGTCAGTACATCGTTACTTTGTGGGGAAGGCACATGATTTGTAAATAACATGTGCTGTTATAAAAGGCACAAAAAATAAAACCTAAAAAAAATGAAAGTGAAACAAATTTTCGCAACTGTGGCCGTGAGTGCGCTCACCACATTAGGCGTGATCTGGGGCTACGGAAAATTCATTAAGAATGATAACTACTACGGCGGTCAGCAAACGGGTGTTTTACCGGCCAATTATAAATATGCCGGTTACAATGATGGCGGCTCTGTTCCACCAACAGGTGCCGTGGATTTTACACAGGCTGCTCAGGCTTCTATCCCAACGGTGGTGCATATTAAAACCAAAACAAATGCAAAGCAGGTGACCAACAGCCTGCCGAAATCTTCACAACGCCAGAATCCGTTCAGCGATTTTTTTGATGACGATATGCTGAGTCAATTATTTGGCGGCGGAAGAAGCGGTATGATTCCTGAACAACGCGCTTCTGGTTCTGGTGTTATCATCAGCGAAAATGGCTATATCGTTACCAACAACCATGTGGTGGCCAATGCAGATGAGGTAACGGTTACATTAAGCAATAAAAAAACATATACAGCGAAAGTTATAGGTACAGATCCTGCATATGATATTGCGGTGATAAAGATAGAAGCCGCAGGTTTGCCTTATCTCGTTTATGGAAATTCCGACGAAGTAAAAATCGGGCAATGGGTGCTGGCGATTGGTTATCCGTTGAATCTGGAAACGACCGTCACTGCAGGTATTGTGAGCGCAAAATCAAGGAGCCTTGGTTTGAACCGCGACAGATCCGGACAAGCAGCGGGTGCGGTGGAAAGTTATATTCAAACGGATGCTGCGGTGAACCAGGGTAACAGTGGCGGGGCATTGATCAATACGGATGGCAAACTGATCGGTATCAATTCTGCTATCGCATCACCTACAGGTTATTATTCAGGTTATTCTTACGCAATACCGGTAAACATTGCCAAAAAAGTAGTGGATGATATCATCAAATTCGGTACGG
>JAATFP010000036.1 GCA_015655125.1 Chitinophagales bacterium
CCGTGACCGCCCATGCTTAAGCCGGTGATGGCGCGGTGCGAAGCGTTTGCGATCGTATGATAATGTGTATCCGTAAATTCCACCACTTCTTTTGAAATAAATGTTTCATAGCGGTCGCTGCTATCAACCGGGCTGTCGATGTACCAACTGTGATGACCGCCGTCGGGACAAACGATGATGCAATTGTTTGCGTTAGCTAGTTCCGGAAGTGTAGGCATTTTTTTTATCCAGTTGCTGTAGTCGCCGGTGTAACCATGTAATAAATAAACAACGGGATATCGCATAGCAGCATTATATGCGGAAGGTTTTATTATAACACATTTTATGGTGGTATGCATTGCATTGCTGTAGATATTAGCAGTATCAACCCTGTTTGTCTGTGCGCCACAAAACACACTCAAAAAGCAAAAAATGGAAAAAATTAAAATTCGCATTATTTAAAAATTTAAAAAGGCTACCCAAATATATGGATAGCCTTTAAAGTATCAGTGTATTAAAGTAATATTTAACTCTATAAAGTTTTCACTATTGACCATTCGCTATTGACTTTTGCATCGGATTATTTCCCGTACTCGCACCGCGTGCCGCGCCGGCCCTCGATTTAAACAACTGGAACTTTGAGGGTTCCCCATCCATGTTCCATGTGTTATTCTTTTCGTTGATGTCGGCTGTTTCACGCATCGGGTCCAGGCGGATGGAAGCAACTTCTTTGTTTTTGATAAATACCTTCGTTACTTTATTTTCATTTTTCCGCCAGATCTGCGCCGCAATACGATCCACTTCTTTAGTGCCGTCTTTGTATGTCCACTCAATGATGATCGGCATTACGAGGCCGCCCTTGTTGCTGAAGGTCAGTTCATATACATTTTTAGTTCCGGCAATATTTATTTTTTCTGCGGTGGTGAAGCTGTCAGTTGCCGCAAGGGTGGTATTTTTAAAAGCTGTAGTATCAATGTTTACCAAACCACGATCATAGCGCCAGTAAAAATCACGTAAGCTGGTATCTGCATCGGTTGCAAACACGATACGTTTGTCTTCACGGTTGCGCACTTTTGAAATATCTTCAAACGCATTAACGATCGGCTTTGCCACCGGGATCGTTGAAGTGTTTTCCCTGCTGATGCGTGTGCCACCATCCGGATCGAGGGTTGCCCATTTCACCGTATCCAGTGAGATATCGCAGGCATCGGTGCTAAAGAACCAACCACGAAAGAACCAGTCGAGGTTTTCTGCGCTCGCATCGCCCATCGTCCGGAAGAAATCTGCAGGGGTAGGATGTTTAAAGGCCCATCTGCGTGCATATTCCTTGAATGAGTAATCGAATAATTCGCGGCCCATGATCGTTTCGCGCATGATATTCAAACCCGTTGCCGGCTTGCTGTATGCGTTGGGGCCAAACTGGGCGATGTTTTCGCTATTGGTCATGATCGGCTCCAGCTGATCCTTGGGCATCCGCATATAATCCGTGATCTTGTATGCGGGCCCACGACTCACCGGAAATTTATTGTCCCACAATTCTTCAGAAAGATATTCCACAAAAGTGTTCAATCCTTCATCCATCCACGTCCACTGGCGTTCATCGCTGTTGATGATCATCGGGAAAAAATTGTGGCCCACTTCATGGATCACCACGCCCAACATGCCGTTTTTAGTGGCTTCGCTGTAAGTGCCGTCTTTTTCCGTTCTGCCATAATTAAAACAGATCATTGGATATTCCATGCCATTGGCCGCTTCGATACTTTGCGCCACAGGATATGGATACGGGATCGTGAATTTTGAATAGGTCCTGATCGTATGCGCTACCGCCTTCGTACTGAACTTACGATACAGCGCATATGCTTCTTTACCATAGGCACTCATGCACATCACTTTTTTTCCTTCCACATAAGCCGGCATTGCATCCCACACAAACTTGCGACTGCTGCCCCAGGCGAAGTCGCGCACCATATCTGCTTTGAAGATCCATGTTTTCTTTTGTGTGGATTTTTGTTTTTCGCGTGCCTTTGCTTCATCCAGCGTTACTATCTCTGTAATATCAGCAGCTGATTGTGCCTTTTGCCAACGCGCAAACTGCGCCGGCGTAAGTACCTGTTGGTAATTCTGCGCCTGTCCTGTTGCCATCACTACGTGATCCGCAGGAACGGTCATCGCAACCTTAAAATTCCCGAACGTCAACGCAAACTCGCCGCTTCCGGCAAACTGGTGATTCTGCCATCCCTGGAAGTCGCTGTACACGCACAAACGTGGATACCATTGGGTCATCGTGTAAAGATCGTTCCCATCTTCAGGGAAATATTCAAAGCCGCCACGACCGCCATATTTTGTGCGTTCTACGATGTTATAGTTCCATTCAATTTTAAAAATAAACTGTTGCCCCGGCTTCAATGTCTGGGGAAGCTCCACACGCATCATCGTTTTGTTGATGGTGTATTTTAAAGCAACGCCCGGGGCGGTGGTTACTTTTGTGATATTATCGCCGTATTCTTTCTGCAGTTTCGGGTTGTTGATATCGGCTTCGGTCATGTTCTTGTTCATGAATGAGCTGGATTCGTAACCGGAGTTATTTTTTGAGCTGTGCTGGTTCTCATCCAACTGCAACCAGAGATAGGTGAGATTGTCGGGAGAGTTGTTGTAATACGTAATCGTTTCTTTTCCGGAAAGTTTGCGGTTCGGTTCATCCAGATCTGCTGTTATATCGTAATCGCAGCGCTGTTGCCAGTATTTTGGCCCGGGTGCGCCACTGGCGGTTCTGTATTCATTAGGTGTTGGAAGAATAGTGCCTAATTGTTCAAATTTATTTCCGTGGTTGCTGCCCGGATTGTTTTCAATGTCCTGCGCGGCAACACCAAGGGATGCTAAGCAGCACATCATAAATGCGATCAGTATTCTCATTGATTGTGATTTATTGTTTAAAGATATTAAATATTCACCTTCGGTGAATATGTTCCGCAGATTTCGCAGAATACGCCGGTTTCTTTTGTCATCAGTTTATAACTCACGAGATGTAAACTCATCCCGGCCACCTGTCAACGCACATCCACATTGCAATACAAAATGCCAGTCCAGACAAAAGCTTCACCCATATTTTTTTCGGTACGCCAACTTTGTTCACCAATAAAAAACTTACCAGCAAGATTGTTGTTACCACTACTATTTGCCCGGCTTCCAGGCCAATGTTGAAACCCAGCAATGGTACTACGATACTTTGTTTTTTCATAAGCGTAAAGCGGATCGTATTGGCGAAGCCCATTCCATGGATCAGTCCAAAAAATAAAGCTAAAAAATATTGAAGTCGAAGCGCTTTTGTACTGAAGTTTTTTTTCAGCAGATTAAACAATGCGGTTACAACGATTGTCAGCGGGATCAGGAACTCCACCCAGCTGCTGTTGAAACGGATGACGTCTTTGGCACTCAGTACAAGCGTAAGCGAATGGCCGATCGTGAACGCAGTAATGAGAATTAACACCTGCCGCCAGTTGTTCAAAAGATAAATGGATACCAGCGCTGTGATAAACATCAGGTGATCGAGCGCATCAAAGCTGATGATATGTTCCCAGCCTAATTGAAAATAAAATGTAAAATCGTTCATGATGCACTTTGCCTTCGCTGTTTGCGTTATTTTTGGCTTTCAAATATATCCAACAAAAATTTTATAATCAATTTCTTCGGTCAATGGCAAGTATTTTATATAAATGGTTCTTATTGGCGGCGCTACAATCGCCAATCGCGGGCACAAACCGTCATCCTGTGTACGTGAGCGTTGCGGAAATAGAATACAATGCGAAAGAAAAGAACATCGAGATCAGCTGTAAAATATTTACGGATGATTTTGAAAAAGCGCTACGCGCCGCATACAAAACGCATGTGGACCTGTTGGACAAACAATACAAAGCCGCGATGGATAAACTGGTGAGCGATTATGTGCAAAAACATTTCAGTGTTACTGTCAACGGCAAAGCCGCGCCGCTAAAGTATCTCGGCTATGAGCAGATTGAAGAAGGTATTTACTGCTATTTTGAATCAGGAAATATACCGGCCGTAAAGAGTATTGGCATCACCGACAATTTGTTGTACGAATATCAATCGCAACAAATGGGATTGATCCATTGCACCGCGAATGGCGACACGAAAAATTATAAATTGAACAACCCGGAGGATAGGGTGACGTTTGATTTCTGATCGCAGATTTTTTCTTTCGCTGCGCGGGAATGATTAAATGATTTACGCAGATTTTATCCTGCTTCGCGGGATGTTCGCCTTCGGCGAATTTTTATTTGCGCGGGAAACATTTGCCGCAGGTAAATAAAATCTGTGAAAATCCGTGCAATCCGTGGCAAAAAAAATCCCGCGCAGCGGGATAAAATCTGTGTAATGATTTCAATCAATTTGCCGAAGGCAAGAAAAAAATCTGCGATAACAAAATCGATACTATTCTTCCTGCCGCTCATCTTTCAGCTCCTGCGATATCGTTACGAGGATCTTATCGATCCGCTGCCCATCCATATCGATGATCTCGAATGCGAAATCTTTCCATTCGAATTTTTCGCCGGTAGCAGGAATGTGTTCCAGCTCGTGCAGCACAAAACCTGCAACCGTATCAAATTCATGTTCGCCTTCATTCATCCAGTCGGCGCGTTCGAAGTACGAGAGAAAATCGTAAAAATGTATCTGCGCGTCCACTAAAAAACTGCCGTCTTCTCTTTCTACAATTTCATACTCTTCCTGGCCGGTTTGCGGCACATCGCCCACGATGGCTTCAAGTATGTCGTTCAGTGTGATCATGCCTTCCATCGTTCCATATTCATTTACGATAAAGCATGTGTGAATTTTTGTCGATTTTATTTTTTCGAGCAGCTGGTAGGCTTTGTTATTTTCCGGAACGAACAGCGCAGGTTTTAATAATTTATCCAAAGTCGTATCGGGCGAGGCTTTCAACAGATCTTTGACGTATACTAAACCCTTGATGTTGTCAATCGATTCTTCGCAAACGGGAAATGTGCTGAACACGATGTCATCCAGTTTTCGTTTTACATCGTCTACGCTGTCATTGATATTGAGCCATACGATATCGGTGCGGTGTGTCATCAGCGAAGTAATATTTCTATCCCCCAAATGAAAGACGCGTTCGATGATTTCTTTTTCATCTTCCTCGATAGATCCGTGCTCGCTTCCTTCGGAGATCATCTGTTTGATCTCTTCTTCCGTTACGGCGCTGTCGGTAGCTTTTTTAATGTTGAATATTTTAAAGATCAGGTTGGTGATGCCCGACAACAGCCATACAAACGGGTACACGATCACTGACAGGTAATTCATTGGGATCGCTACCGCACGTGCGATCCTTTCGGAACGAAGCAGCCCGAATTTTTTTGGAACGAGTTCACCAAAGATGATCGATAAAAAAGTAACAGCGATCACCACTGCTGCTGTTGCGATGCCTTCAGCATATTTGTCGGAAAGCGCAAAATGAGCCTTGAGTACGGGACTCAGCATTTTGCTGAATTTGTCTTCCGCATATACACCCGTTAAAATAGCGATCAGTGTAATGCCGATGGTGGCGGTGCTGAGGAATTTTTCAGGATTGGAGGCGAGTTCGATTGCAGCTTTGGCTTTCACATCGCCTTTTGCTGCCAATGCTTCCAACCTGCCCTTGCGTGCACTTACAAGTGCTATTTCACTCATCACCAAAAGGGCATTTAACAAAATCAACAACAATAAAATAAATACTTCGGTCATAATAACAGCTTAAGCCAACAGGAATTTTTTATTAAAGATATAAGAAAGAATATAACCGATGATACTGCCGGTAAAGGCACCGCAAATAACATCTATCGGAAAGTGAACACCTACATACACTTGTGCATATATGATGATAAACGCCCAAAGAAAGAACAATAATGCCCATCTGCCAATAATATTCTTTAAAGTAAAGTAAAAAAAAACAGCCATCGCGAAATGGGTAACCGCGTGGGAAGAGGGGAAACTGGAGCTTTGTGGCCGGTAACTCAGCAAAAACCGGAGGCCATCTGCCATTTCCGGATCGTTGCACGGGCGAAGACGCGGAAAGGTACCTTTGAGTAACTTACTGCTGATAAGATCGGTGACGGCCGGAAGAAGCGCCGCAAACAGCACCCACGGCCATGCTTTCTTTTTAAAATTAACGATAACAAAAAGTAATAGGAAAACATAGAGCGGAACGGAATAATTGGCATGTCGCACAACGGGCAGCAGCCAGTCGAAAAAATCGTTGTGCCATCGTTGATTGATCAATCTGAACAATGATTTGTCCAGGTCTATGATATTGCGCATGGGACAAAAATAGCAATTTCGGGTGAATGGGGGGAATGCCGGATGGGTAAATGGCGAATGGTGAAATCTTCAAAACCCTTTTTGAAATTCCCTCTGGTCTGATTATCCTAAACCCTAAACCCTAAACCCTTAACTTTGTACCAAAGAGTAATCAGCAATGCTTATAAAATGGCGGGTGCCAAAAACGATCCAGTGGATCGTGAAATTGTTTTTCATTTATCTCATCATATTCACTGGTTTCAGGATTGCTACGGTTGTTTGTTTTAGACCGAAGTCGATTCCTGTACTTGAGCTGCTTCCCGCATTCTGGCTCGGCCTTAAGTATGATTTGCGCTGGATAGCGATTATTTTATTTCCCATTGCACTTTTTTCACTGTTTCCGAAACTGGCACCTTTCCACAGCCAGCGCTCCAAAAAATTCTGGACGGTATACCTGGGTATTATTACCCTGCTAGTATTATTTTTTTATGGAGCCGATTTTGGGCAGTTTTCGTATATCAATGCGCGACTCAATGCCGATGCGCTCATTTTTGCCGAGGATCCGAAGGAAAGTCTAAAAATGGTATGGCAGAGCTACCCGGTGATCTGGATTCTGATCGGCCTCGCAGGAGCGGTGCTGATGATGATCTGGATGTTTCGCCGCACCCATGTAGACGTTCACGACCGCAACATCAATATCCATAAATTTACTTACCGCCGCCGTTGGCACTTTGCGGCATTGCTTATTCTGGGCTGGTTCATGTATGGTTTTTTAACCATCAGGCCGCTCAATTTTTTCCGTGCCTTCAGGCTCAATGACGAATTCAAGAGCAATCTTGCACTCAATCCGCTGCAGAATTTTTTCACCACCTTGCGTTTCCGCGACCCGGATTATAATACACATGCACAGGAATATTTTCCTGTAATGGATAAATTTTTAAATCTCAGCAACGTGTGGAGCAACAAATACACACGGCACATCATTCCCGGCAGCACATCGCTGGAAAGTCAGCCTAACGTTGTACTGGTCATCTGCGAAAGCTTCAGCATGTACAAGAGCAGCATGAGCGGCAATAAATTGAACAGTACGCCTTTTTTTAACGAACTTACCAAGGAAGGAATTTTCTTTGACAGGTGCTTTTCACCGACATTCGGAACGGCGCGCGGCGTATTTGCCACGCTTACCGGAATTCCTGACGTACAGTTGAGCAAATTCGCTACGCGCAATGAAGAAAGCGTGAATCAGCGTACGATCATCAATGATTTTGAGGGCTATGAAAAATTTTATTTTATCGGCGGCCGGAGCCAGTTCAATAATTTCAACGGCCTTGTAAAGAATATCAAAGATGTTCATATTTATGAAGAAGGAAACTTTGATGCAAAGCCGATAAATGTCTGGGGTATCAGCGATAAAAACCTTTTTCTCGAAGCCAACAAGGTGATGGCGGCGCAAACGAAACCCTTTTTTACGATTATTCAGACAGCAGATAATCACCGGCCTTTCAACATTCCGGAAGAAGACAGTGATTTCGTTCAGAAAAACATTCCCGACGAAGAGTTGAAGCAGAATGGTTTTGAGTCGCTGAGAGAATACAATGCGTTTGCGTACACGGATTATTGTTACAGGAAATTCATTGAATCGGCAAAGAAGGAACGTTATTTCAACAATACGATCTTTGTGTTTATTGGTGATCATGGAGTAGAAGGAAATGCAGCTGCAGTTTACCCGAGAGCCTGGACGGAGCAACGTTTGAGCGATGAACATATACCATTGTTGTTTTATTCACCGATGTTGCTGGCACCACAAAGGCGGTCTGAAGCGGTTTCGCAGATCGATGTGTTGCCTACCATTGCCGGAATGGTGCAGCAGCCCTATACAAATTCTACGCTGGGGCGCGACCTGCTGAATCCGAATAAGAAAATAAATGCCGCATTCATCATTTACCATGCGCCGGGGTGGATCGGTATTGTAAATGACGATTATTTCTACCGCAAGAATATCCGGATACAAAAGGAAGAGTTGGTGTCGTTAAAAAGTGATTCATTGACAATCTCGCTAAAACAACAGGATTCCGTAAAAAAGGAAATGTCTAATCTTACTTCGGCGATGTATGAAACTGCGAGGTGGATGTTGTTTAATAACAGGAATAAATGAAGGCTGATAATGGACGACTGGCGATCAACAACTGGCAACCCGTTAAAATTTTAAGTCTTACCTTTTTAATCGGCGGAGACGAATGAAGGTTACCAGCGTTACCGATTTTCAGTCGTCGTTCGGTCGTGGGTTGTCAGTCGTCACTTGATTTTCTCTGCAATCATGATGAGCCGTGGTGATTTTTGTATATCATAATTTGAAAAATTATAGTCGCCGAAAACTTCCTTTATTTGAAGGCCCTGGTATGCGAACATATCGGTGAAATCGCCTAAAGAAAATTTTGCCACTTTTTCTGTATAAACCAGGGGTTCTTCCATTCGTTCGTCTTCTACTTCTATTTTTTTGTAAAAATGATCTTCATCGAACCATTTGGTAATTACGAAATTGATTTCGTCGATTGCCTTTTCGGATTTATGAATCAAATGGTCCTCCGCAAAGTGTACATTAAGGTAATCCATCACGAATAACCCCTGCGGCTTTATTGCCTGCGCAATGGTGCGGATGGCATTGTCGTGTTCCCGCTGCGTGCGGAAATAACCGAAGCTGGTAAAAAGGTTAAGCGCCACATCAAAATAATTGATCCAGAAGGGCAGCCGCATGTCGTGCTGGTAAAAATGCAGTTTTTCATTTTCGTGTAGCAATGCTTCTGCAATACTGTCTTCACTAAGATCTATACCTGTAACATCGAAGCCATTGGCGGCCAGTTGCATAGAGTGCCGGCCCTTTCCGCAGGCCACATCAAGCATCCGACTTCCGTGCGGCGGTTTTATATAGCCGATCAGTTTATTGATGAAAGCAGCCGCTTCTGTTTCGTCGCGGTGAAAATACAATTGATGATAATATGGGGAGTTAAACCAATTTTTAAACCAGGACTCTTTCATGACAGCAAAGATAGGGGTAAGGTTCAATGTTCAATGTTAGCGTCTGGTTTCAAGGTTTGCCGGCACATTTTTAGTACCCTCGCCGATCTCTGGCCTTCAACCTTGAATCATTAACCTTATCTTTGCCTCCCTAAAAAAACAATATAAATGTCACTCATAAAGAGCATCTCCGGTATCCGGGGAACCATCGGCGGAAGAACAAATGATAATTTGACGCCATTGGATATCGTAAAATTTGCTGCCGCTTACGGCACCTGGCTGCAACAGCAATCCGGCGGCGATGAAAATAAAAAAGTGGTGATTGGCCGGGACGGACGCGTCAGCGGAGAAATGGTGAAGCAACTTGTGGTAGCAACGCTTACCGGGCTTGGTATCGACGTAATAGATACCGATTACAGCACGACGCCCACTGTAGAAATGGCAGTAACATCGTTGAATGCCGATGGCGGTATCATCCTCACTGCAAGTCACAATCCGAAGGAATGGAACGCATTGAAACTGCTCAATAGCAAAGGAGAATTCATCAACGGCGAAATCGGCCAACTGATCCTCGGCATTGCGGCAGAAGAAAATTTCTCCTTCGCTCCGGTGGAAAAACTGGGAACGGTCACTAAAAATGATACCACTTTGGGGGCCCATATAAACGCTGTACTAAGCCATCCGTTAGTAGATGTACAAGCCATTGCTGCAGCAGGTTTCAATATCATTGCCGATGTGGTAAACAGTACCGGAGGTATCGCTGTCCCGGAATTGCTAAAAGCGCTGAAAGTAGAAAAATTCACCATATTATTTGGGGATAACTATGGTCATTTTGAACATAACCCCGAGCCGCTGCCAGAAAATCTCGTTGCTTTAAGCAGGGAAGTAGTGGCGCAAAAGGCCTCTTTGGGTATTGCTGTAGATCCGGATGTGGACAGGCTTTGCTTTGTTTGCGAAGACGGCAGCATGTTTGGTGAAGAATACACGTTGGTTGCCGTGGCAGATTATATTTTATCGGACAAAAAAGGCAACAGTGTGAGCAATATGTCTTCAACGCGCGCACTAAAAGATGTAACCCTGAAGCATGGCGGAAAATATTTCGCCAGCGCGGTGGGAGAGGTAAATGTTGTGAATAAGATGAAGGACGTGAACGCTGTGATCGGCGGGGAAGGCAACGGCGGCATTATCGTTCCGGAACTGCATTATGGCCGCGATGCGCTCATCGGGATCGCATTATTTTTAACGCATCTTGCAAAGAGCCAGAAAAGCATCCGCCAGCTGCGCAAAACGTACCCGGATTATTTCATGAGTAAGAATAAGATCACACTCGACAACGGAGTGGATGTTTCCTCCGTCTTTACTAAAATAAAAGAAAAATACAAGCATCAGCCGATCAATACGGATGATGGACTGAAAATTGAATTTGAAACGGATTGGGTGCACTTGCGTACCAGTAATACGGAACCCATCATCCGTATCTATGCAGAAAGTACGCATGAAAATACCGCAAATAACATTGCATTAAGATTGATGAAAGACATCCGTGAAGCGATGTGATCTTCATTTTTCCGCGGCATTTTTTTTCGTATTTCGCGGTTTGAAGTGGCAACATTGATTTAATTTTGCTCCGTACCAATACCTTAAAACTAAACCAAAGAGGTACAATGAATAAAATTTATTTTGACAATGCGGCAACGACATCACTCGATCCGGAAGTGCTGGAAGCGATGATGCCATACCTCACGGAAAAATTTGGTAATCCCTCCTCCATCTATTCTTATGGAAGGGAAACGAAAATTGCCATTGAAACGGCGCGAAAATCAGTTGCAAAAATTCTCAATGCACATCCGGCTGAAATATTCTTTACAAGCGGCGGTACAGAAAGCAGTAACACCGCTATCCAGGCAGCCGTACGCGACCTTGACTGCAGGCACATCATCACTTCCCCCATCGAACATCATGCAGTATTGCACACGGTAGAACACCTTGCCCAGGTTGCGCAGGTGAGGTTAAGTTTTGTGAAGTTGATGCCGAACGGCCATGTTGATCTTGACGACCTCGAAACGTTACTTGCCTCATCGGAAGAAAAAACGTTGGTATCGCTGATGCACGCTAATAATGAAATCGGCAATGTGCTGGATATTTTCGCGGTCGGCGAATTGTGCAAGTTGTACAACGCTATTTTTCACAGCGATACGGTGCAGACTGTTGGACATTTTCCTATAGATCTTCGTAAAACACCTGTGCATTTCATCACGGGGGCTGCACATAAATTTCACGGACCAAAAGGCGTTGGGTTGTTATACATCAATGAAAATGTGCGTATCAAGCCTTTCATTCATGGTGGCGGCCAGGAACGCGATATGCGTGCCGGCACCGAAAATCTATACGGAATCGTAGGCTTTGCAAAAGCATTGGAAAAGGCCACTTTGAATTACGAAACCGACAGCGGCCATATAGCCACGCTTAAATACTATATGCATCAGCAATTGAAAAAACATATTCCCGGAATAGGGTTCAATGGTGATGTTTTTGACAATAGTCTTTACACGGTGCTAAGTGCCAGCTTTCCCAAAACGGAAAAATCCGAAATGATCCTTTTTAATCTTGATATCAGTAATATCTGCGCAAGTGGCGGCAGCGCCTGTACTTCGGGCGCCGAACAAGGCAGTCATGTGATACGCGCCATCAATAACAATCCGAACCAGGTAACGGTACGTTTTAGTTTTTCGAAACACAATACGAAAGAAGAAATTGATCAGGTGGTGGAGAAGTTAAAGGAACTCGTGTGATGTATCCTGAAGCCCCTGCTTCGGGTGCATATTAAAGCTTCTGCTTCGATCGTCAAAAACATAAAACAAAAAAGCAACGCAGGCGTTGCTTTTTTGTTGCGCGAAACCGGAGCTTCGCAGTACAGCCGAAGCCGGAGCTTCAGCGCACAGCTAAAACCCATATCCCAACTTCTCCGTCAACACATTTGGCAGTTCCGGCAATTTCCTTCTGTCGATCAGAAAGCTATTGAGTTGCGAAATTTCTTTGAAAATATAATGTTTGTCCATCGCACCCTGCAGGTAACCCGCGCCGGTGCTGCCTCCGGTACCGATGCGCGTACCGATCATGCGGCGCACCATATTGATATGACGGTAGCGCCAGTTGCCCAATTGATTGTCTATTTCCAGTAACGTATCCAGTAATTGAAACGGCAATTCAAGCATCGGGTAGCCGCGGTACAGCATGATGAAAAGTGCTGACCTGCATGCTTTCGGACCCAATGTACGTTCTGTATTTTCTTCAGATTCAAAGAAGATCTTCCTGTAAAAAGCAAGGTTGTTTTTTTCTGCATCCGACAAACTGTTGCTATAAACACTTTCATATTCTGTCCAGAAATTTTCACCTTCAGCGGTTTTCCAATATTTCGCATCTTCTGCAAACGGCATGCGTTCGAGCCAACTGTTGATAAGTTCGATCACTGAACTACCATCTTCCGCAGCTTTGATGATGTCGATTTCTTTTTGCTGCAGCTGGGAAATATAATATTCCTGGCCATGACGCTTTTCAAATTTCAATCCGAGCTTTGCTTCGATGATCTTGAACTGCCAGCTTTGAAAACCGGATGCAGGCCGCAACATATCGCGGAAATCGAGAAAATCCATGGGCGTCATTGTTTCCAGGATGTCTATTTGCTGTACCAGCACCTTCAGGATAGTAACAGTTCTTTGCAGGCGGTGAACAACGGTTTGCAGCTCTGCGGAATTATCATTGAGCGTGGGCTTGCTCATGATGGAAATGACCGAATTTACTTCAAACAGGATTTGTTTGAACCATAATTCGTAAGCCTGGTGAATGATGATGAACAGCATTTCATCATGCGCCGGCGCATTGCCTTCCTTCTCGCTTTCCGGAAACTGGGCGTTGATGATCTTATCAAGCTGGAGATATTCGCCATAATACACCGGTTTGTGTTCCATGCAGTTTTTTTGCAAACTTACAGAATAAAAAGCTCCGCCGTAAGGCGGAGCGGAGACAAACTAAAATTCACATCTGCAAAAAATATAAATGAATTTACCTGGTTTTTTTAAGCAGCATCACGTAGCCGCACAGGTTTTTCTTTTTCTTTTTATTCACCTGCACTGGTTTGATCATGTGATATTCTGAAAATTTCGGGATGTAAGAATAGCTGATCACATTTCCGTCTACATCGCCCCATTGTTTTTTTTGGTAGGCTACTTGTCTTTCGTTCCAGTCGAACATGCGCACTTCGTATAATTTTGAACTTACGTCGCCGATAAAAACGAACTGGTACCAGCTGCCTTCCACCAGCGGAACGATCACAGGCATTTCGTATTCGCTTTCCATCGTCATAGATGCTTCTTTTACGATAATAAATCCTTGCTTTGCCAGTTCGGCTTTTACGCTATCTGCCTGGTGCAGGATGTCTTCGTTCTTACATGGAAGCTGGCGGATTACCTGCTGCGCCTGCGAATATTGCGATGAGAATAAAAATAGTAGCGTTAAAAAAGAGATCAACTGGTTTTTCATGGTGGTTTTGTGTAAGATAAAAGATAGGCAAGTATAGGGCCAAAAATAGTTTCATCCTGATCCACGGTGCGTTTTATCGGATCGTGCCGGATAAGGTAACGATCCTGATAATAACGAATGAAAATGCATTTTAGTCTTTCTTAAAAAAATAATATGAGCCTGCTTGTTGTAAAGGCATGATTGTAAGTTCATTGATGCAAACATGCGGCGGTAAGGCAGCGCAGTAAAAAATGGTGCCTGCAACGTCTTCGCCTGATAGCGGCGTAAAACCGGAATAGGTGGCGCTTGCTTTCTGTTCATCGCCTTTGTATCGTACCAGCGAAAATTCCGTTTCGGCTGCGCCGGGATGAATAGCCGTTACTTTAATGCCATGTTTGAGCAGATCGATCCGCATGGATTTTGACAAAGCATCCACTGCAAATTTGCTGGCACAATACACATTGCCGTTTTCATATACTTCTTTCCCCGCAATGGAGCCGATGTTGATGATATGGCCGTTACCGGCATTTTTAAGCAGTGGCAATACTGCGCGGCTTACGTACAACAGGCCATAGACGTTTGTGTGCAGCATCGATTCCCAATCGTCGATATCGGCTTCATCAAACGGCGAACGGCCCAATGCGAGTCCTGCGTTGTTGAGAAGGATATTTATCCGGCTGAATTCTTCGGGGATAGTTTCAACCGCAGCAAAAACAGCTTTCCTGTCCTGTACATCAAAACAAAGCGGGTGTACTTTTATGCCGTATTCTTTTTCCAGTCTTTCTTTCAGCGCAGCTAATTTTTCAGCACGTCTGCCTGTGATGACGAGATGGTAGCCGTTTTGCGCAAATTTGATTGCTGATGCCTTGCCAATTCCTGATGTGGCGCCGGTGATGAAGATGATCTTGTTCATAAGAGAAACAGATTTAATGGAAAGTTTGATTACTCGGAATGCGAAGATAAAAGCGAAATTTTTATCGCACCTGTCCCGATAAAACCGGGAAGATTATTTTGCCGCGCAAATGATTAAAGGATTACGCAGATTGGTTTGACCTTCGGCAACTTTTCCAGCAGACCTCGTGGATAATACTGGATTATATCTCTGCGAAAACTCTGCCCCTCCTTTCTCTGCGGTAAAGAGCAGAAACGATCCTAGACTTAAAAACTGCAACCATAAAACAAACCCGTTACCCGCAACCAACAACGCCAACTAATCTCTAATACCTCATCTAATTAAAACCACCGTTCCCTTTTTCTTAATCTTTTTACCAAGGTAATCCGTTGCTTCAGCGTACCAAACATATGTGGCAGTTTCCTGCCCGCGGCCCTTGTATTTTCCGTCCCAACCCACGCCGATCGTTGTGGTGGAGAAAACCATTTCACCCCAGCGGTTGTATACTTTGAACAGTTCCAATGAACGTATTCCCAAAGCGATCGGCTTGAATGTGGGATTGGTTGCATCGCCGTTCGGCGTAAATGCCGATGGCACATACAGATCCGGCTTTACCGTATATCTTTTCACATTGATCGTGTCGCGGCCGAGGCAACCTTGCGTACTTCGTACCAATAATGCATATTGAATATCACCTTCCGGTAAAGAGATCGGACCCGAAATATTGGGATTGTTGAGCCATGTTGCCGGCGACCAGGTATAGGTCGCATTGGCGATATTCACCGTAGCGTGTAATTGCAACGGCTGTCCGGTTACCACGGCGGTATCGCGCGGGCCGGCATCTGCGATTACCCGGATCACATTTACCTGTATCGTATCTGTTACAGGTTTAGGACAACCTTTGGTATCGCGCACCGTTACAACATACTGAAGACTCGCAGTAGGTGCCTGAGAAATGGGATCCGCAATAGTGGCAGATGTCAGGAAAAATGGCGGCGACCAATTATAGATGCTTCCACCGGTGGCATGCAATTGCGCATTAAATCCGAAACAAATGCTGGTATCTTTGCCGGCATTGGCCACGGGATAAGGAGCTGTTTTAACAGTAAGATCCTCGGTAGCGAAACATTTACCGATGCGGCTGATTACATGATAAGTGGTCTGCGCTGCTACCGGCATTGCCACCGGGTTTGGAACTGTTGCACTGCTGAGCGTAGCCGAAGGCGTCCAGGTATAAGACAGGCCATCGCCTGTTGTTTGCAACTGGACGGGATCTGTCCTGCATATCGTGGTGTCGAGTGGCGATGCGGTTAACGTAACATGATCCACCACCCGCACTTTTACAGAATCGGTATTGAAGCAGCCGAAGTTGTCGCTGTATGTCACGTGATAAGTTGTAGTTACATCCGGGCTTACCAGCGGATTGAAGCTGTGGATATCACTGATCATATAATCCGGGCTCCAGGTAACAGTTCCCGGGGAATTTACAACTGCGCTGATGCGCAGTGTATCGATGTTACAGATCAATGTATCATTGGTAATGGTGAGTGGCGCTTTATTTACGATCGTTACCACATGGCTCACTGTGTCTGAACAACCTTTGATGCTGCCCGATGTCAATCGCACCACATAATTTCCGGCCGCAGGGTAGGCGTATGTAGGATTTTTTAAGTGACTGGTATCGTTGGTGGCGGCCGTGTTTCCAAAATCCCACCGCCATTTGTCTACCGGCCCGTAAGTGGCAAAACTTGCATCTCGGAACTGTACAGGTATGTTGATGCACATGGGTGAATTTTGCGTAAAATCGGGGATGAATTTTGGGAAGACGCGGAGGGGCCGCGTGGTAGAATCTGCACAATCGGTGCCGCGGTTTACAACAAGTTTAATCGTGTATAAACCAGTATCGCTATAGGTATAGGTTGGGCTTTCCTCTGTAGATGTATGTCCGTCTCCAAAGTCCCAATAGTAGGAAAGATTCAGTGGAGAGTTATTTAAATTTTGAAAGGTGAAAGTGGAATCCTTACAATTGGTAAAATCGGGAGCTAATTCAGAGCCTGCAAAATCGCAGTCCCATACCGTGACGAGAAAATCTTTTCGATGAACGTTCATCAGCACACCATTTTTATAAGAATATGCACAAACTGCCACAACATATTTCCCGATTGATTCCGGTGCTATTCCCGAAATTATACCAGTATTTGGATCGATAAATACATCCGGCCCTAATGAACTTCCTCCGCTATAACCACTTTGATAGGTGATCGATGTGTATGGCGGAGGCAAAAAATCAAGGAAACCTGTATTTGCTGCCCCAACCGCAGTGTACGCATCGCAAAGCTCGTAATGAATGGAATCCTGTGAATCAGGATCAACTGCGCTGAAATCCAATTTAAATGCTTTTTTGTGGCAAATTATGGACACACCCGTTTGAAAACTGGCGCTGTTGTCGGTTTGAAAGCCAAGCGTGTTGTTTCCTGGAATCTCAGTAAAGTAATTTGCGCCCTGACCACCTCCGCCATTTACAATTTCTCTGACCCTACAACATGTTTGATAAGTGGCAGTGTAGCCGGTAGCATTATCTGGCAGATCCATCGTAAATGAATAGTCGCCTTCCTGATATTTAAGGTCAGGCGAGTTTACTATACACTTTGGCGTTTGTACAATTGCCAGCGGAAAAATATAATTCGTTTGAGATACGTAAAACAAAGGGACAAATCGTTCCCGTGTATCATTGTTATAAATAACAATGGGTACATTTCCGGGAAGTTGTGCGCAGTCAGCATCTGAGCAATTATAATCTCTAAAGAGCCGCAAGGTAATCCTATAGCTTTTTGTGTTCGATGTAGTTCCTGGTCCGAGATATTGGTAAATCATTTCTCCGCCTACGATATGCTTCGCAAAAGCGGGCAGCAGCGTGAAAACAAAAAATGTTAAAAGTAACAGTCGCTTCATCAGGTTGAGCAGTTTTATCAGAAGACATAAAAGTAACACAAAACGCTGGCTATTGCAATGAGCCAGCGTTTTCTACTTACGAAAAATAAATTTTTAGCGTTTTATTATTAGTTTTTGGTTTTCAACTCCGTTTTCGGTGTAAATTCTACAGTTATAAACACCAATTCTAAAATTCGATACGTTGACACTAACGGATTTGGAAGTTTTGAATCGGAATTTTTTTAAGAATGTTCCAAATAGATCGGTTATATCAATACCGGTGATATTTTCCTTAGTTGAAGATAAGTTCAGAATATTATAAGCAGGATTTGGGTAAATCTTTATATCACGTGTTAGAATGTCTAAATTTTTTGCATTCACATTGTAAAAGAAAGTTACATTCACTACTTTGTCGCAGTACGAATTTGTGATTGTCAGCGTTCCGTGAATATTTGTGGGAACCGTTGATGGGAAATAAATCTGAATGGCAGGATCATTGGGATTTGCGTCGACAAGTGTACATCCGGGAATTGACCAGGTATAAATCGCGTTAGGGCCATGATTTATAAAATTTGGATCAAAAGTTTTAGTATAGTTTTGCTTATAATCACCACCACTTTCAGTAGTGCCCCAATTTGGAGCGAGGTATACATAAGTTGGTGAAGTTAGAGTATTACTACCGTACGTTGGATTTTTCAACTGAACTTTAAATGAATAATTGGCACCGGCAGGCCCTCCAATTATTAATTCTGACGCATTAGCAATATTGAAGTAGCCATTCGGCGAATATCCTGAAGTTGTTATTAAGTTATCGTTAACGTACCATTGGTTGTTGTTGGGAAGATTAGAATAAAAATGAGCGAATCCTCCACATTCCCAATAATAGCAGTAATGACTTGATGTGCCGATTGGGATTGCTGCATTAGCAGGGGCGGTTGGCGAGCATGCTCCATATTCGAAATAACTTGCACTCGTAATTGCCACCGGCAAACAAGGTATTACATTCACCTCATCCGTACTAAAACATCTCAAGGAAATATCATCTACAGCGAAGTCATTGTTACCAAGTTCCGTATTTGCATCCCTTAATTCAATAGTAGGATTTTCAGTAGTAAAGGTCATCGTTAAATTTACTGTTACCCAATGGCAGTTGTTGTAGGTGAGTGGAAAGCTATAGAAAACGGCTCCGTTGACAATAATTTCAATATTAGGGGCTGCGGGGCCGCTATTGCCTGGCGCCAACGATAAGCATCGTATGGAAAAACGGTATGTTTTGCCGATCTGTATTCCAGCCAGCGTTTGTCTCCAGAAGATTGGGATATTACCTTGTGAATTTAGTTGCGCGCCATCAACGATTAAAATATTAGGTTCGTCGGGCGGAAGAATTGAACACCACTGCGTATTATAATCATGCGGGTTTGTACCGACTGCGATTTGTCCGGTACTGATTCCGTTTCCCGGAACATAGTTTGAGTAATCAGAACCAAAGCTGACATTGCCTAATGCAAAATCTCCATTGATAAATTCATTGACCGTTGATAAGGCAGTGACATTATAAGTAGTATAGCTGGCTGGACTTGCAGTTGGATTTGAAATGTAGGGATCGCTTAGCCCTGTTGTTGGGGTCCAGGAATATGTCGCAATGTTAGAAGGTGCAGTTCCGATTTGTACAGACCAGGGACAGGGCAAATAATTTTATCGGACCCGGCATCTGCGATCGTACAATGCGAACGTTGGGTTTGAGAAAATAAATTAAAAGCAAATAGAATAGTGCAAAATGATAATGAAAATTGTTTCATATAGGGTGTGTTTTTTTAAAGCTACGATTAGTTTGAAGAAATAAAAATGGAAATTTCTTTACGAAATTGTTACCGAAAGAAATTTGCTTAAACAATCGTTCACCTTTTCCCTTTCTTCCTTCATTCCCATATGTGCGCTTTTCCTCAAAATATAAATAAACGACAGTTGCGGCAAATGCGTTTGTTTTAATCCTTGCTGAAACGGTACGGCTTTATCATTTTCTCCTAAAATAAATCCTGCCGGAATGGTTAGCTTTTTCAAAACTTCGGTCCGGTCCGGTCGCGCAATCATCGCTTCATAATATTGTATCAACGCAGCGGAGGAAAACTGCCCGGCCCTTTTGGTAAGGTCATCGATATATTCCTTGCTCTTTATGGTATCGTAAAACAAACCGGGAATGGTTGCTTTGAGAAATGCCTCCGGCCCGTTTTCATAAATGAATGCAATACCTTTCCGGCGCGTTGCGATCTTCTCCGCATCATCTGCAAACGCACTGGAATGAAACAGGAAAAACGCATTCAGCTTGTCAGGATATTTTTCTGCAAACGCCAGCGTGATGTAGCCGCCCATACTGTGACCGATCATCGTAAATTTTTCAGCTTTTTCTTTATCAATGATCGCTTTAATGTAATCTGCATAGTCGGTAAGGGAAACATTTTCTTTGTCAATCAACGGCGAATTGCCCGTGCCCGGAAGATCGGGAACGATCAGCCGGAAATGATCGCAGAGGAATTTTACCTGGCCGTCCCACACAGAGCTGTCTTCCGCAAAACCATGTAGAAGAAGAAGTGTCGGGCTGGAACCGTAAGTATGGTATGTCATGGGTGAATGAGTAAATGGGTGAATAAGTAAATAAGTAAATGGTGAATGCTGGTCGGGATAGTGTGAAAATTTCAGGGTTCAAAACGAAAGGTCTAAACAGGGCGAAGGCCGCCAAACCTTCTAAAACCACTCCTAACCTTTAATCTCAAACCCTAAACCTTCTCCAGCTTCTCCAACCCAGCAGAATCACCAACGGTATCAACGCTGTGTTCAGTTGCTGCGGCAAAAAGAACCAGCTTAGCAATACAAGGATCGTTCCTGTTGCGGTTACCAGGAAATATTTTTTCATCCAGCTCTTTTTGCCCGAAAGAAAAAAAGCGGCAAAAAAATGTGTGGGCCACGCCCAGAGCAGGTTGTAGTTAGTTTTTGTCATGCTGTGATCTGTACCGAACCACATGAAGAGCAACAGGATACCTAATAAGCCGATGATAAAAAACAACAAGCCGTCCAGCACACGGAGAACGATGCGAAAATTTTTATTTGCAGGAATGCTCAACAGCACAAAAAGTGCAGGCAATGACCAGAAACATATTGTTGGTGTGAACCAGCCAGGGTCGTTTTTTGGGGATGAAACCGCAAACATGTTTTGCGAAGATCTCACCATTGAAACATTCTTTGTGCTGTCGAGTGCGATCATCAGATTGTCTGGCAAAAACTGCTGTTGCGCGGTGGTCATCACTGCATCGCAAGGCGCGCCAAGCAAAATGTCGATGCCCAGTTTGCTCCAGTATTTCTTATTCAGATCGAGATATTGATGGATAGCTTGCCGGAAACGGAAATTGGCCGGCATCACGGCCGGTAATTGCGGATGTGGAAATTTGATTTTTACAATCAGGTCGCGTAGTCGTGTGGTGCAATTGTCTAAGAAGAAATCGTATTTGTAAAAACGGTTTTCCGGCTTATAATTTTCACGCAATGTTTCCTGTATGGCTCTTTTTTCTTCAGGAGAGAGGTTCAATTCCTGCTCGGTGATGGCGCGGTTTGTCATCTGGTATTCAAACCGGAAACTTTCATACGTATCGATGCTGAGGCAATACAATAATTTTCCGCGGACGAATTTAATATAAAAGTCAGGATCATTAAAATCGAACGTGCCATAATTGAAAACAAGGTCCTGCAGGCTTGTGCCGTCTGTACTTACTTTTGTGGAAGTGCTATCTATGATGCGAAGGGCGCTGTGTCCAAAAGTGCTGTACAATTCATCTCCCGGTGCACAGGTGAGCAATGAAATGCGCACGTGCGAAGTGTCTTGCGCGATTACACCCAATTGTAGTTGCGCAAGCGCGAAAAGAAACAGTAACCGGGAGATCGTTTTTTTCATCTTTTGTAAAAGAAACTTTTAAGAATCGGCCATTGCTTTGTATCTCGTAATCACAGGATCTAAAGAAGCAAGCGCATAAAAATCCGTCATCCGTAATTGTTAATTCTTCATTGACATTACCTGCTGTAATTCGGCGCTTCTTTCGTAATTGCGATATCGTGCGCGTGACTTTCCTTGATGCCCGCATTGGTGATTTTTACAAATGTAGCATTCTGCAAAGCTTTAATATTTGCCGCCCCGCAATATCCCATCCCTGCTTTTAATCCGCCGGTAAATTGATGTGCCACTTCGCGGAGATTTCCTTTAAACGGAACCCGCCCTTCAATTCCTTCGGGAACAAATTTTTTGATGTCGTCTTCCACATCCTGGAAATAACGATCGCTGCTGCCCTGTGCCATCGCGCCGAGCGAACCCATACCACGGTATTGCTTGAATTTGCGCCCTTCATAGATGATCGTTTCACCCGGGCTTTCTTCCGTTCCTGCAAACACATTTCCCATCATTACGCAAGTGGCGCCTGCCGCCAATGCTTTTACCATGTCGCCGGTATAACGGATACCGCCGTCGCTGATGATGCCGATGTTCTTACCTTTCAATGCGGCCGCAGCTTCCATCACTGCTGTAATTTGCGGAACACCTGTTCCCGCAACGATGCGTGTGGTGCAAATGGAGCCCGGGCCGATGCCCACTTTCACTGCATCTGCACCGGCGTCGGCCAATGCTTTTGCGCCAGCCGCTGTGCCTACATTTCCGGCTATAACCTGTAATCCTTTGAATGTTTTCTTGATCAGTTTAAGCATGTCCATCACACCTTTGGTATGGCCATGGGCGCTATCGAGGCAAATGATATCGACACCTGCTTTACTTAATGCGTCCACTCTTTCGATCGTATCGCGTGTGATGCCTACGCCGGCGCCCACGAGCAATCTTCCGAAGTCATCTTTTACCGCGTGCGGATGGCTTTTTAATTTTAAAATATCGCCGAAGGTTACCAGGCCAATCAGCTTTCCTTTTTTGTTGATCACCGGTAATTTTTCGATCTTATTCTTTTTGAAAATCAGTTCGGCTTTTTTGAGGTCGGTTCCTTCCGGGGCCGTAATGAGGTTTTGCGAGGTCATCACATTGCCTACTTTTTCCTTCGGATTGATTTCGAAACGAAGGTCGCGATTAGTGAGAATTCCTACCAGCGTTTGACCGGCATCTACGATAGGAATTCCGCCGATTCGATTTTCACGCATCAGGCGCAAAGCCTCTGCGATGGTGGCCTCGGGCGAAAGTGTGATAGGGTCGAGGATCAGTCCGTTCTCACTTCGTTTTACCTTTCGCACCTGGTCCGACTGGTGTTCGATCGACATATTTTTATGAAGAATTCCCAGGCCACCCTCGCGCGCCAGCGCAATGGCCAGTGATGCTTCGGTGACCGTATCCATGGCCGCACTCAGCATCGGGATATTCAACGAAATGGTTTTTGTTAATTGTGTCCTGATATCTACTTCGCGCGGAAGGATCTCAGAATAGGCAGGCATCAGCAGCACATCATCAAACGTTAAGCCTTCGCCGAAAAATTTGGGGGATTTGTTATTGGAGGAGTTATTTATTGTAGCCATGTGCAAAGGTAAGGGCAAAAGGTTGAAAGTTCAAAGTTCCATGTTCGAAGTTCAAGGTTCAAGGTTCAAGGTTCGAAGTTCCAGGTTTAAGGTTTCAATGCTGTGGGGGATTGATTAATGATACCGGAATCCTTTCAGATCCGTGCCTTTCAGATATTGTATCAAGGTGGTTATTTTTTGACTGATTAGTAAACAATTCGAAATTAAATTTGAAAGAGTAGCCGCATCTATATGATTTCTATCGCCTGCCCTGTGAAGCTGTGAACGGACCTCTCCATTTGAGCCTTTGGCAATTAATAAAAAATTAATAAATTCTTTATTACCGCTACGTTCATAACCTTCTGCGATATTATCCATAACAGAACCGGATGATCTGCTGATCTGATTTCTCAATTCATAGTCCTTTGAAAAAGCGCCACTATTATATTTCAAAAACAAATCATTTGCCTGCTCCCGCGCAAGCTGCCAAATCTTTAAATCTTCAAATTTTTCAACAGCAGCCATACAAAATAATTTAAACTTTAAAACATGGAACCTTGAACCCTAAACTATTCTAAACATCTTCCCCGGTAAACTCACCACCACTCCACTCATCTCCAGCATCAGCAACGCTTCCGCCACACTGCTGCTGCTGAGGCCTGTTTTGAAATATAGATCGTCTATGTGAACCTGTCCGTTTTGCTGCAGCAACGATACGATCGCTTTTTCACTTTTTGTAAATTCGATAAATAGTTCGCGCTGTTGTTTCCTGGCTGCTGGTTTTTTGGGCAGCCAGTTCATTTCATTCAGCAGGTCGGCTGCCCCGGTGATCATGAGCGCTTTGTTGCTTTTTATGAGGTAATTACAACCTTCACTTCGCAGGTCGCCGGCGCGCCCGGGAACGGCAAATACTTCTTTGTTGTAGCTTCCTGCCAGTTCCGCTGTGATGAGAGAACCCCCGCGTTTCTGGCTTTCGATCACGATGAGGGCGTCGCATATTCCAGCCACGATGCGGTTTCTTTTGGGAAAATTCTGCTTGTCGGGCATGGAGCCACTGGTAAAATCGGTGAGCAGGCCACCTGTTTCGAGCATCTCTTTTGCAAGCGTTCTGTTAGGATTGGGATAGATCCTGTCGAGTCCGTGGGCCAGCACGCCAATGGTGGAAAGTCCGTTCTTCAATGCCGATCTGTGGGCGATGGTATCGATGCCGAAAGCCAGGCCGCTTACCACCAGGATATTTTGCTCTTTCAGATCTGCGATGAGCTGTTCGCAGGTGGTGCGACCATATTCTGAATTGGATCTTGTGCCTACGATCGACACGATCTTTGTGGCATTCAGGTCCGCATTGCCTTTGTAGTAGAGGAGGAGCGGACTGTCGTAACAATGTAGCAGCCGCTGCGGATAAGCCTTGTCGGAAATAAAGATCGGCTGCACACCGGCCGATTGCATGAAAGAGATCTCTGCTTCGCAACTTTTAAAATCACGGAAATGACGAATGCACCCGGCGCGAATCGTGCCGATGCCTTCCACTCTTTCGAGCTGACATACGGGTGCCTTGAATACAGCTGAAGCATCGCCAAAAATATTGATCAGCGTTTTGCTGTGTACGTCGCCGATGTTCGGAACGCGCGTGAGTGCAAGCTGGTATAGAAGTTCTTTGTTCATAAAATACATATGAACAATATTAGCCAGAATTATGCGTCAGAAAAGAATAAAACGGTGTTGTTTTTCCCACTTTTTACATAGAAAAAAACGTTTGGATTAGTTCGCAAGAATGCTTAGTTCCGTTCTGCGGTTTAATGCTTTGCCGTCTTCTGTGGTATTGGGTGCTATTGGCTGCGTTTCACCAAAACCTTTTGCGGTAAGACGTTGCGGGGAAATGCCTTTGCTCTGGATATAAGCCGTAACAGCCTTCGCGCGGTTGACACTCAGCAATAAATTGTCTGCAGGGCTACCTACATTGTCTGTGTAGCCATTGATCTGGATCGTGAGTTTCGGATTTTCATTCAGCAGCGCGATCACTTTATCAAGCTCTTCCATCGATTCCTGCTTCAGCGAAAATTGCTTGTTCTCGAAAAAGATATTTTTTAAAACAACCGATGCCCCTTTTTCAATCGGCTGCAATGGAATGTTTACTACCAGGGGTGAATCGGAAATGTTGTTGATCATAGAAAAATTATCCGAATAAAACAGGTAGCCTTTCCTGTTTACATTAAATGCATAATCTTTTCCTTCAGGTAATGTTACCAGATAATTTCCGTCTTCATCCGTTTGTAATTTGGAAATTATTTTCCGGGTTTTAATATCCGTTAATTCTACGGCAGAAGGCAGGCCGGCATTGTTTTTTTTGTCAAACACTTTTCCTTTTACCCATAATGTTTTTAAGGCTCGGATGCTGTCTCGAAGCTGAAAACTGTAGATATCGAGTCCGCCTCTTGTATCGCCGCCGTCGCTGGCATAGTAAGAAGTTTTCCCGTCGGAAGAAACGATCAGCGAACCTTCGTCATCAATGGTGTTTACCGGATAGCCGAGGTTCTTCGGCTTGTTCCAGGTGTCATCTGTGTTTTTCTTTACCATAAAAAGATCGGTCATTCCATAACCCGGATGGCCATTGCTGTTGAAATACAATGTCTGGTTGTCGGCGTGTATGAACGGACAACCTTCATCGCCGTCGGTGTTCACTTCCGGACCCAGATTTTCGGGTTTGCTCCACACGCCATTCTGGCCGCGGTGTGTTACCCAGATGTCTTTTCCGCCGTAGCCGCCATTGCGGTTGCTGGAAAAATACAGGTCGCGCTTATCCGGTGAAAGCGACGGCGACGATTCCCAGAATTCTGTATTCACCGATCCAAGATTTTCAGGCTCCGTCCAGCCGCCGTTCTTTGTTTTATATGCGATGTAAAGATCGCAGCTGCCTTCTCCTTCGGGATAATTACAGCCGGTGAATATCAGCCACTGGCCATCCTGAGAAATATTTTGAGCGCCTTCATTAAAGTTGGTGTTGATCTTACCACCAACCGGAGTTGCTTTGCTCCATTTGCCGTTAGTGAAATTACTTTCATAAAAATCTTCATCACTGTTTTCGCGGCGCGTGAAGATCATTTTGCTCCCATCGATCGTGAGCGACGGAAAATATTCCAGCGCAGCTGAATTGATGCTGTCGCCTAAATTATGCGGTGCAAAAACATAGTTGCCGGCGGGATTGTCTTTCTGATATTGAATGGCAAATTCATAAACAGACTTGCGGTATTTCCCGGCTTTGATGCTTTGTTCGTTTAGTTTAGGCGTAGCCAGAAATTTATCAACAGTTTCAAGCGCTTTTGCAAAATTGCCGGTGCCGGCCAGGGAAATGGAATAGGGAAGAAGATACGTTTCAGAATAGATGCGATCCATTTGCAAGCCGGTCTCGAAGTCTGCTACAGAAGCCTTGTAATTTTTCATGCTGGCATAAATACCGGCGCGGGAAAGGTATACGTCCACAAACTTAGGATCTGCTTTCAAAGCATCGTTAAGGTGTGAAATTGCTTCTTTGTATTTTCCGTCCTGTGCTTCTTCGTAGGCCTGCGCATAAATGTCGCCGGCTTTCTTATTCACTTTTTCGGGATCATACCATTGCCCTTCAGAAATAAGAAATAAGGAATTCAGAACAAGAAAGAAGAAAGTGATGCGGAAATAAGAACGGCTGTTTCGTTTCATATTGGACCTTTGTATGGATAAAGATAAAACGAAACGAGAGTATTCTATTTCAACGAGTGTTAAAATGTATGATCTATGATGTATGATCTGTGATCTTCTTCGATTTATTGCGGGCTGCGCAGTTTAAAAATCTCTAAAAATTTTAAGAAAATCATAGATCTCAGATCATACATCATAGATCATACATCACGGAACGTTGATGTACTTATGCACCTGTAAACTCAGTTCCCACTTCGGATTAGCTTTGATGTAATCAATGATGGAAGGTGTGATATCGGCCGCTTTGCTCCATTCCGGCTGCAGGTACAGTTTGCAATCAGGTGATACGAGTGCAGCATATTTTTCTGCCCATTTGAAATCGGATTGATTGAAGACAATGATCTTTATTTCATTGGCCGCAGCAATTACTTCCGGCAACGGCGCCTTGAATTTTTTCGGAGAAAGACAGATCCAGTCCCAACTACCGCTGAGCGGCGATGATCCGGATGTTTCAATATTTGTTTCAAAGCCGTGCTGTTGCAATGTTTGCGTAAGCGCCTCGAGATGGTGCATCAGCGGCTCACCGCCTGTGATGACAATGAGCCTTGCAGGTGTTTTTTTTATTTCTTCCAACAAAAAATCAATCGATAGTTTTGGATGCACATCAGCGTTCCAGCTTTCTTTTACATCGCACCAAACACAGCCCACATCACAGCCGCCGAGGCGGATGAAATATGCCGCGCGGCCCTGGTGAAAGCCTTCGCCCTGTATGGTATAAAAATATTCCATCACGGGCAAAACCTGCGTTGTATCTATCGTCGTATTGTTTTCCATCACTTCTGTTATTTCCTCGTACACGCTGCAAAAGTATTCGTTAGTAAAGCTGCGATCGTCATTAATCCTACACCGCCGGGTACCGGTGTAATGTAACTGCATTTCGGCGCCACATTTTCAAAATCCACATCGCCTTTGATCGCAAACCCTGATTTTTTTGTTGCGTCCGCCACGCGTGTGATCCCGACGTCTATTACCACTGCATTTTCTTTTACCATGTCTGCTGTAAGAAAAGACACTTTTCCAAGCGCTGCCACGATGATGTCGGCCTGCAGGCAAAGGTCTTTCAGATTTTGCGTTTTACTGTGACAAAGTGTAACGGTACAGTTGCCGGGATTGGTATTCTGACTCAGCAAAATGCTCATCGGGCGACCAACGATATTGCTTCGTCCGATCACCACGGCATGTTTTCCGGCTGTTTCGATATTATAATGTTTCAACAACAGCATGATGCCGTATGGCGTTGCCGATACGAATGTCGGCAGCCCTTGTACCAAACGACCGAGACTGATCGGATGAAAACCGTCCACATCTTTTTCGGGATCGATGAGATTAATGACCTTCTCTTCATTGAAATGTTTTGGTAAGGGAAGTTGTACCAGGATTCCATCCACATCGGCATCGTTGTTCAATTGTTCGATGGCGGCAATGAGCTCCTGTTCTTCGATGCCTGCTTCGAAACGCAGCAGCGTACTTTTAAAACCGACTTCTTCGCAATTCTTTATTTTGCTGGCAACATAGGTTTCGCTGGCACCATCGGAGCCTACCAGTATGGCAGCAAGGTGGGGTGTTTTACCGCCTTTTTCTTTCCATGCCACAGTGCTTGCTTTGAGATCATCTTTCACTGCCTGGGAAACGACCTTTCCATCTAAAATTTTCATGGCGCAAAAGTATCAATTTATATTAGTTTAGTTTGACTTTAAGTGCGCTAAATTTATCTTTCTTTTGCCCTAATTTGGATGGTACATCACTAAAAAGTACCATTTTGAAAACTTTTTTTCATTTCGCAGTGGCGGCAACAGCCGGCATGTCGTGTTTTTCTGAAATTATGGCTCAACAGCCACGAGCCGCGATACAACAGCCTTATACAACGCTTGTTACTTACTCGAAAGCACAATCGGATGCATTTTCGTTTACCGGCAACCAGGCCGTGCTGGCGAAATTAAAAAACGATGGTGCGGGCATTTTTAGCGAAAGGCGTTTTCTTCTTTCAGAAGCTGGTTTTTATGCACTTGCTGCTGCTTTCGGAACGGCAGCTGGTAATGTCGGCCTTCAAATGAATTATACCGGATCAGCAGATTTCAACGAGCAAAAAATGGGCTTTGCTTATGCAAAAAATCTGGGTAGTAAGATTGATGTAGGTTCGCAATTCGATTACTATTCATATAGTATCCGTGGCTATAAAAAATCGGCTACGGTAAATGTTGAAATAGGAATGATGCTGCATCTTTCATCAAAGTTAAATGCAGGTGTGCAGTTGATTAATCCTGTAAACAAACCTCGTAATAAAGAGGTAAAAAAATCTCCTGCTGCGGTTTATAAAACGGGCTTTGGTTATGATGTATCGGAGGAGTTTTTTCTTACGGCTGGTTTTATCAAGGAAGAAGATGCGCCCGTCAATTTCACCGGAGGATTTCAATACCATTTTCAGCAACAGTTTTTTGTTCGTGCAGGATTCAGTAGCGACACAGGAAGCGGGTATGCGGGAGCGGGACTTGTGTGGAACAAACTGCGGTTAGATGTTACCGGCGGTTTTCATCCGAAGCTCGGTTTTTCGCCTGGCATTTTATTGATGCTTAATTTAAAAAAAGAAAGAAAATGAAGAAAAGGATTGCGGCCTGCTCTATGATCTTTATAGCCTGCCAGTTGAATGCGCAAACCACGGAAATACCTGTTGGTACTGTCGTTGAGCAGCAGTTGGAAAATATTTCCGGGAGCAATGACGACACTGAAACAGAAGATGATTCTTATATACAGGAGTTGGCGGAATATGCCAGATATCCGTTGGACCTTAACAATGCAAACGAAACGAAGCTGAGCATATTTCCGCAATTGAATGCCGTGCAAATTGCCGCTTTAATTTCTTATCGCGGGCAACTCGGAAAACTGATCAGTATTTATGAGTTGCAGGCGGTTCCCGGCTGGGATCTGGAAACGATACAGCAGTTGCGGCCATACGTATTTGTTGGTACATCAACGAACCTTTCAGGAAGTATCCGTCAGCGCTTCACTGGTGGAGTTCATTCTATGTTGCTAAGGGTATCACAAATACTGGAAAGATCAAAGGGGTTCCTTGTGGATCATGTCTCAGGAAATAGTTTTTATGCAGGTTCGCCACAGAAGATTTTCTTCAGGTATGGGTATAATTACCGCAGCATTTTTGAGTATGGATTAACGGCGGAAAAAGATGCCGGAGAGCAATTTTTTCGTGGAAGGCAACGCTATGGATTTGATTTTTATTCTGCGCATTTTTTCATAAGAGATGCGGGTGTTATTAAGGCATTGGGGCTTGGGGATTTTACAGTAAGCATGGGACAGGGACTCACGCAATGGATGGGAACGGCTTTTGGAAAAACTACCGATATCGCCGGAATCAAAAGACAGGGAGCAATTTTGAAACCCTATAGTGGCTCAGGTGAAATCAATTTTCATAGGGGAGTTGGGATTACTTTGCAGCGGGGCCGATGGCAAACAACGGCCTTCGGCTCGTTTAAAAAAATTGATGCGAATATGGTTCCTGTAGATAGTTTAAATGAAGGAGAGTCTGTTTCTGCTCTACAGACGTCCGGCCTGCATCGTTCGATGGCAGAGCTGGCCGATAAAAGCTCAGAAGAACAGCTTTCCTTTGGTGGCAACCTATGCTATAATCAACATAATTTTCATGTGGGATTGAATACGGTGTATTACCGGTTCTCTGCGCCTGTATTTAAGCGTGCCGAACCTTATAATCTGTACGCCATTCATGGCCGCAACCTCGCAAACTATAGCAGCGATTATAGTTACACTTATAAAAACATGCACCTGTTTGGAGAAGCAGCTATTTCTGAAAATGGGCGAACTGCATTTGTTAATGGGATGATAATAGCCGTATCTGGAAATGCAGACATGAGTTTCCTGTACCGGAACATTGCTCCCGGTTACCAGTCTTTATATAGTGCTGCCTTTACGGAAAATACTGTTCCCACAAATGAAAAAGGTTTCTTTAGTGGGCTGTCATTCAAGCCTGTGGCGGATTTGAAAGTTGATGTGTATTGCGACCTTTTCAGTTTCCCGTGGTTAAAATACAGGATAAATGCGCCGTCGGATGGCCGGGACTATCTGGTTCAGTTTACATGGAAACCTAATAAATTATTGGAAATATATTCAAAATTCAGGGCCAAAACAAAATATGGAAATGCTGCGGATAACGGATTTGAAATAACAGGCATCGAGTCTCAAAAGAGCCGGTATTGGCGAACGCAGGTTTCTTATAAAATAGACGGGGCCATTACTATTCGAAACAGAGTAGAAGTGAGTTGGATTAACAAAAATCTGCAAAAACCTGAAGCTGGCTGGCTGTTTTACACGGATATATTGTATCGGCCGTTGCTTAAACCGTTCTCTGTTGGCACCAGACTACAATATTTTGAGACCGGTAGCTATGCTTCCCGCATATATGCCTTCGAGAATGATGTTCTTTATAGTTTTTCCATACCTCCGTATTACGGAAAAGGTTATATGTATTATATTAATTTACATGGTGATGTTGGGAAAAAAGTAGATTTCTGGGTACATTATGGGCGAACCATCTACCTGAATGAGAAGGTGATCGGAAGTGGGCTGGATGAAATTAACGGTTTTCATAAGACCGTGTTGAAAATGCAGTTATTTTATACTTTTTAACATTTTTTATGATTTTATGCAGCACATTTTGTTCTTTTTATGTCTGCGCTTATAAGGAAACGTGAAGTAAATAAAAAGAATTAACATTTTTTTTATGTTAATAATTTATCCTTATTTTTACAATTCATTAAACTTTTAACTAATCGCACATGAGAAAATTCTTAGCTATGGCTGTCGTGCTGTTGTTCTCCGGAATAGTAGCCTTTGCACAGACCAGGACGATCTCAGGGCAGGTTCGTGATGTATCCGGAGCTCCGGTACCATTTGTAACTGTTTCTGAGCCAGGAAATGCAAAAAACTCTGTTTCTGCCGACGCAAATGGGCAGTTTTCAATTAAAGTACAGCCTGCCACTACACAGTTGGCGTATACTGCGGCTGGTTTTAACGCACAGACGGTAAATATTACCGGTAATGCTGTTGGGATCACTTTAATTCGTGATGATCAGAAATCAACAATGCAGGAAGTTATCGTAACAACTGGTCTTGGTCGTATTCGGCAAAAAGAAAGTATCGGTTACGCCGCCGCTTCTCTTAGCAATAAAGAATTGACTCAGGGTAATGCAGTTAATGCGGCTCAGGGTTTAACTGCTAAGGTTTCTGGTTTGAACATTCAATCAGTAAACAGTGGCGTTTTCAATACAACTCGTATCACGTTAAGAAATATTCGTTCATTGACTGGTCCTAACCAGCCAATGCTTATTTTGGATGGTTTGCCAATTGCACTTAGCTATTTGTCATCTATCAACCCGAACGATATTGCTGATATCACGATCCTTAAATCTGCATCTTCTACTGCCATTTATGGCCCGGATGGTGTGAATGGTGCGATCGTTATCACAACTAAAAGAGGTAGCAAAGCAAAACCAGTAATTACTGTTAGCCAGGCAACGCAATTTGAAAAGATCGCTTACATGCCTGACTTCCAAACTCGTTTTGGTGGTGGTTATGCTCAGGATGCAACAACCGGCGACGGAACATTTGAGCCAATCGAACAACAAAGCTGGGGAACTGAATTCGACGGTTCTATCAGACAATTCGGTCAGACAGGTCCAAATGGTGAAACATTGATGTTGCCTTACTCTTATGTACCAAATGGTCGCAAAAACTTCTTTACTACTGGTACCACTAACCAAACTGACGTATCTTATTCTGCAGAAAACTTCTACATGAGCGCGCAGAATGCGTCTATTAAAGGAACTGTTCCTGGTGATGAAAATAACAGAAGAACATTCACAATGAGAGCTCAGAAAGATCTTGGTAAATTCACTGCGATCTTCAACGCTCGTTATACTAACTCCAAGTACAATGTAACAACACAGCCAACTTTGGTTTACTATGGTGTTACAGGTGCTCCGGGTAACTACAACCTCGGTGATTTTAAAGACTGGAGAAATGATTATTTCTCTAGCCCTGATGGTTACTATACTCCTTACCTGGATAACAATGGTAAAACTCCGGCTTTTGCAAAAGACAACAACCGTCAGGATGGTCATACAGATGATATCTTCGGTAACGTTGAGTTTAACTACAAAGCTTCTCAGAACCTGAACTTTGTTTATCGTGTGGGTGGAAGCATCACGAATGATCGTTTCACAGCTACAAGAGGTGCTTATGTGCGCAGCGTATTCGCCCGTACTTTGAGAGATGCACAAACACAGGATATCACTGCAGCTTTAACAGATGGAAACACATATAGCAACCGTTTGACTTCTGAGTTCTTTGCGAACTACGATAAGAAATTCGGTAAATTAACAGCGTCTGCTACTGCTGGTTACAGCTATCGTCAGATTCAATCAAGAGCTTTGAGTATTAGCAGTACTAACCTTGGTTTCACAGATTTCCTTTCTATTCAGAACAGACAGGGTGAACCAGGTGTGAGCATTGTAGGAGGTAATCAAAAACTGGAAAGATATTTTGCCCGTTTAGGTTTTGACTGGAACAAAATAATCTTCGTTGAAGGAACAATCAGCCGTGACAGAGATAGTCGTCTGGTTCCAAAAGGTACTTTCACAAATAAAGATATCTCTGCTGTTTACCCGGGTGGAAGTTTGTCAGTTCTCTTGCACAAATTCATTCCTGGAATCGGGGATGGTCACTTCCTGAATTTTGCTAAAGTTCGTGGAGCGATCTCTAAAACAGGTTCGGTAGGTCAGTTGGTTCCTTATACAAATGAAGCAACTTACAGTGCAGGTACTTTCTTTCCTTTCGGAAGTGTTCAGGGTTACTCTTTGAGTACTCAATTGCCATCTGCGAAATATGATCCTGAGTTTGTAAATACAAAAGAAGTTGGTATCGAACTTGGTTTCCTTAAGAACCGTATCAATATTGAAGGTACCTATTACACTCAAAACAACACAAATCAGATCATCGCGGTTCAGTTATCAAACGCTACCGGTTATGGTACTACATTGAAAAATGCTGCGGCGTTTAAAAACAACGGTCTTGAATTGGATCTTAAATTAAATCCATTGGTAAGCTTCGGCGAAGTTGACGTGAATGTAAAAGCTAACTATACTTACCAAACCAGCAAAGTTACCAGCATCTTGCCTGGAGTAGACGAAGTTGGTATTGGCTCAAACAACTACGTAATCGTTGGTCAATCTGCTTATGTTTTCAAATTGACAGATTACCTGCGTGATCCTGCAACAGGAAAAGTAATTGTTGACAAATATACAGGCATGCCTTCTATTGATCCGAACCTGAAACAATTTGGTAAAACTACTCCTGACAACCTGTTAGGTATTACCTTGAATGTTAACTGGAGGCAACTTTCTTTGACTGCAGTTGCGGATTACCGTACAGGTAGTCAACTTGTTGCTGATCAATTGGGTTCATTTCTTGATGATAACGGTATCTCTGCACGTAGTGCTGCAAATGGTCGTCGTGCATTCGTGTTCCCTAATTCAGTTTATGATGATGGAACCGGTAAATATGTGGATAACACAAACATCTATACTCAGAATTACGGTCGTTTGTTCTATAACGAAGATATCAACACCGGTGCTCAGACAAACTACCTGGCTGATGCATCTTTCTGGAAATTGCGTGAAGTTTCATTATCTTACACCTTCAATCCATCATTGTTTGCAAATAGCAAAGCTATCAAAGGTGTTACCGTTGGTCTTACAGGAAGAAACCTGTTGACATGGTTGCCGAAATCCAACCAATGGACAGATCCTGAATTTTCTTCTGGTACAGGAAATGCTCAAGGTACAACAACAGCTGCTCAGCTTCCTCCAACACGTATCATGGGTGCTAACGTAATATTTCAGTTTTAATTAAACAACAACGAACAGATATGAAACTAAACAATATAAAAACAACCGTCCTGGGTGTCAGCATGCTGGCAGCGGCAGCTGTTGGTTGCAAAAAAAGCGATTTTGCAATCAATGACAACCCGAATGATCTGACAGAGTCGACGATTGACTATAAGACAATCCTCCCTGCAGCACAGGCCAATACCGCAGCTTTTGTTGCATCTGATTGGAAATGGCTTCAAGGGTGGATGGGCTACTGGTCTCGTTCAGGTAGCTTCCAGGCTATTTCTGATGAGGAATCTTATAATTTCCAGACAGACTTCAGTGTATTTGTTTGGAACGATCTTTACAGAAACATTACCAATTACAACGTGATCAAACAAAAAGGTCACGCTGCTAACTCCGGTATTTATGAAGGTATCGCACGTATCATGATGGCTCATGATTATGCAATGCTTGTGGATGTTTATGGGAATGTTCCTTATTCCGAAGCATTACAGGGGAATGGTAACCTCACCCCTAAATACGATAAAGGAATCGATATCTACAAGGATTTATTCAAACAAATTGATACCGCCTTCTTGCTTTTCAGCGATAAATATACACCTGGGGGAACAGGTGCAAATGCAACCTTGTTCAATGCTGATCTAGCCAAGTTTGATCTGGCCTACGCTGGTGATACGACTAAATGGAAAAAATTAGGGAACACTATTAAATTGCGTATGTTGATTCATGCTTATGCAGTACCGGGTTTCCCGATCACTGATGAAATGGCTAAAATAAATGCAAGTGGTGTTGGTTATATTTCTGCAAACGAGGAGTTCCAGATCAACCCTGGCTATACATCTGCAAAACCGAATCCATACTATCGTACCTATGTAACTAGCGAATCAGGAACGGCAACAACGAATTTCAGTCTTGTTAAGGCTAATTCTTATGCAACAGGTCTTGACGGATCAGGCACTGACGGTTATTATGGTATAAATGGTGATCCTCGTCTTTCTCGCTTTTATGTACAAAATGAAAATGGATACCAAGGTATTCCTTACGGAACTCCATCAGGCGATCCACTGCAGGCTGGTAATTTTCTAGCTGGTGTTAATGGCCCTGGATTAATTCCTACTGGTGCTACTTCCCGCGCGTGGATCCTAACAAGCATGGAAAGCTTATTTTTACAAGCTGAAGCAAGAAACAGAGGAATTATTACAACAGGTACCTCTGCAAAAGATCTTTATGAAGCTGGTGTAAAACGCTCTTTCGTTTGGTTGGGGCTTACTGAAGCTGACGCTATCACGTACCTGACTACCAATGGCACTTCTCCTGATGTAGTTTACGGTGGAGACGGCGATGATGGTCTTTATGCGATCCTTTCTCAGAAATGGTTCGGCTTAAATGCAATTGCTCCATACGAAGTTTGGGCAGATTACAGAAGAACCAGTATTGTTTATGGGCAGAAGGTTGGTTATGATCCAGGTCCACCATTATCAGTAAACCCAGCTAGGTCTTCCAACGTAATTCCGGTTCGCCTTTTGTATCCTCAAAATGAATATAATTTCAATGCTGCAAATGTAGCAGGTGAAGGAACAGTCAACCAGTTTACATCTAAAATCTTTTGGGATATTAATTAATAAAAATTTAAATCACTTAATATGAAAAAAATTCTTGTAACATCTTTTGTATTAGTCGGAATGGGGGGCGTTTTTTCTGGCTGTCTGAAAGATAAAGAATATGGAACCAATATAGTGGAGAAAAAAGGTATCGGTTTCACTGAAGCCAAGCCTCTGTCACCCAATATTCTTCCGTCCGATTCTATAGCTCTACTGATCGGGGTAAATGCTCAGACAGAATCACAGATTGTAGATAATATCAACATCAGTCTTGAATCTGATCAGGTTGCAGATAAGGATATTACGGTTACCGTTGCGTTGACTAATAACCTGTTGCCTGCAGATTATGAAATCTTACCGGCTGATTCTTATTCTGTTCCAACTACGGTTACTATTCCAAAGGGTGAGAGACATGTAAGACTTCCTTTGACTTTCCCGAATTCATCTGCGTTAGATCCGAATATCATATACGGACTTGGATTCACAATTACCAATATTTCTGCAACCGATGTTCAGTTAGCCGAAAATAAAAAAAGTATTATAGTTACTTTTGCGGTAAAAAATAAATATGATGGTACGTACGGTTTACGTTGTAGGATGACTGCACCTGCAAATGATCGCCCTACTGTAAATGTTTCTACAACATGGACATGGCCCGGAAACGTACTGGTGATCACTTCAGGAGCGAATACAGATGACCTGTTTGATGATTGGGGTTTTGGAGATTATATTCAACCGATCCAGTCGAGTACTCCAAGCTGGTCTGCATTTGGATCAACTGCACCAAGGTTCATCTTTGACCTTGCTACAGACCAGATTACTGATGTAGTAAATAACTATCCTTCTCCATCTAATGGCCGGGCATTTCAAATCGATCCGGCTAAGCCAAGCAAATGGGATGTCAATACCGGAAATATCTATGCCCATTTTATAATGACACAGCCAGGTTTCCAACCACTGTTCATTGCTGATACTTTGATCTACAAAGGGTCAAGATAATTTTGATTCAAAAAGCAATATTAACAACTGCCTCTCTTTCGAGGCAGTTGTTGTTTATACCATTTTAAATTACAATACATGCCAAATAATGATATCGCACCTCAGCTCAATATTGAGATCTCTGAAGAAACTGCGGAAGGCACCTATATCAACCTTGCGATCATCACACATAGCCATGCAGAATTCGTATTGGACTTTGTAAACGTGATGCCCGGCGCTCCTAAAAGTAAAGTGAAAAGCAGGATTATTATGACCCCTTTCCACGCGAAGCGATTGATGAAAGCAATGATTGATAATATTCAGAAATTTGAAGCTGCGAACGGCTCCATCCAGGATATGGAGTCGGTAGAAATACCTTTCAATTTTGGAGGGCCAACGGCAGAAGCATAACGGTTCAAGGTTAGGGTTTAGAATGTTAAACATTGAACCTTTATAAAATTCCTTCATCCGCAAAACTGAAATAGCCCTCTTCGCTCACGATGATGTGATCCAATACTTTTATGTCAAGGAAAGAAGCCGCCTGTTTTATCTTATAAGTAAGTTCTTCATCTGTTTGGCTTGGCCTTAAACTTCCCGATGGATGATTATGACTTAGTATGATCGCCGTTGCTTCCTCTTCAATGGCGCGCTTTAAAATGATACGTGGATCGGCAACCGTTCCGGTAATTCCGCCATGGCTGATGATCTGAAAAGATTTTATCTTGTTAGAGCGGTTGAGAAATACTACTGCAAAAACTTCATGGCTATAATCTTTTAGTATTGTTCTCAGATACAGCGCTATCTCTTCACTATTACGAACGGTTATTTTATCAAGCAGATCGGCACTATGTCTTCGGCGGCCAAGTTCCAAAGCTGCAGATATGATCAGCGCTTTGGCTTGACCAACACCTTTTACCTGTTGGAGTTCTTTTATGCTTAACCTTCCGAGTTCATTGAGATTGTTTTTCCCAAGTTTAAGCATGTCTTTTGCAAGCGTTACAGCCGAGCGTTCTTTATATCCATTGGTAATAAGAATGGCCAGCAGTTCCGAATCGCTTAATGAACTTGCACCTTTACTGATCATCTTTTCACGCGGGCGGTCGTCTACTGCCCAGTATTTTATTGCAGTAGAGTTTTTTCTATTGCTTTTTTCCATAAAATCAAATTTTAATTGATCCAAACTAAATGTATTTTCGCGAATCGTTCATCACCACCAATTATTATTGACATGGAATCTAATGCAAAAATATTTTCCGGTACGGGTTCAAAATATCTTGCTGAAAAGATAGCAAAGAAATTCGGCGAACCATTGGGTAACGTAAATATACAGCGATTTAGCGATGGTGAAATAGGGGTGGAATTTCAGGAAAGTATCAGGGGAAGATTTGTTTTTTTAGTGCAAAGCACTTTCTCCCCGATCGACAATATGATGGAACTTCTATTGATGATTGATGCAGCAAAACGTGCGTCGGCCTACAAAGTAATTGCAGTGATCCCGTATTACGGTTATGCGCGGCAGGATCGGAAAGACAGGCCACGGGTTGCGATCGGGTCAAAACTTTGCGCAAATATGTTGGTAGCTGCGGGAGCAGACAGGGTAGTAACAATGGATCTTCATGCACCACAGATACAGGGGTATTTCGACATCCCCGTTGATCACCTCGATTCCTCCGCTATTTTTATCCCTTACATCGAAAGTTTGAATTTAAAAAATCTCACATTCGCCGCACCGGATGTAGGAAGCGCAAACCGTATCCGCGAAATAGCTTCGTTCTTTGAATGCGAAATGGTTATTTGTGACAAACATCGCAAACGTGCGAACGAAATTGCGAGTATGGTAGTAATCGGTGATGTTGTCGATCGCGATATCATATTGATAGATGACATTTGTGACACCGGTGGAACCCTCACCAAAAGTGCCGCTCTTATGAAAGAAAAAGGAGCAACCAGCGTTCGTGCACTTTGTACGCATCCGGTATTGAGCGGAAAAGCCTATGAAAATATTGAAAACAGTGTCCTGGAAGAGCTGGTCGTTTGTGACACTATTCCGCTTAAACAAAAATCGCCTAAAATAAAAGTATTGTCGGTGGACGAGCTTTTTGCTGTCGCCCTGCGAAATGCCTATGAGAACAAAAGTATTAACAGCCTGTTTATCAGGGGCAGAGTAAAAACTAAATAGGGTTCTATCCCCGATATAGCTGATTTTTTTTACCATATACGGTGAACTCAGAATATCTACAGCTGCAATAAATATTCTGTAGAAAAACTGCGAAATCCAGCATAAAAGCCATACTTTTGCGCCTCATAAAAATAACAAATAATGAAAACAATTACAATCGAAGGTCAACTGAGGACCGAAAGCGGAAAAAAAGCCACCCGCCAACTTCGCTCTCAGAATCTCGTGCCAGCTGTAATTTACGGTGGTAAATCTGAAATCAATTTCGCGGCACCGGCACCGGCATTTAAAAGCATCGTGTACACTTCAGAATTCATGATCGCAGAAATTAAAGTGGATGGTAATACTTACCGTTGCATTTTGAAAGACCTGCAGTTTAACAAAGTGACTGATGTATTGACTCACCTGGATTTCCTGGAACTGGTAGACGATAAAAAAGTGATCGCTACTTTGCCTTTGAAATACGTTGGTACACCAGAAGGTGTAAAAGCGGGTGGTAAACTGGTTACAAAAATGAAAGCCATCAAGATCAAAACTCTGCCAAAATACCTGAAAGAGTTTTTGGAAGTGGACATTACCGATTTGAAATTGAATGAAAACCTTCGCGTAGAAAACATTCCTGCAGAAAATATGGAAGTTTTAAATTCTCCACGTATTCCGATCGCTTCTGTAACAATGACGCGTCAATTGAAACAAGAAGAAGCAAATGCTGCAAAAGCTCCGGCTGGTAAAGCTGCCCCAGCTGCCGCTGCAAAAAAATAAGTTTTATTTAAAAACTGATCGTAAAATGCCCTTGAAAAAGGGCATTTTCGGTTTGTAAAAAATTAGCCGTAAAGCAATACTAAACTGATTACCTTTGCTGCCTTAAAACTTTTAAACAATGGGAATGGATAGAAATACGGTCATCGGATTTGTGCTGATTGGTGTTTTATTGATCGCTATGCTCACTATCAACAACAGGAGCAAAATGGCTTACGAAGCGGAGCAACAAAAGATCGAAAAAAGGAAGGCCGACTCGCTTGCGAAGATCGCTCCTAAATTAGATACAAGCGCTGCAAGAAGCAAACAACTGGATTCCTTGCATATTGCTTCCCAACAACAAACCGGCTTTCAGGTTGCAGGTGCAACAGAAGATACTGTGGTAGTGGAAAACGAAGTAATGAAGATAGTCTTCAATACAAAAGGTGCGCAGCCAAAACAAGTAACCTTAAAAAAATTCCGCAAATACGACAGTTCACAGGTGGTGTTACTAACGGGTAGTTTCAACAATTTATCCTACAGGATAAATGTTGCCAACAAAGGTGTTGAATCTTCCGGCGTTATATTCAAGGCAGAACCGGTGGTGTTAAATGCTGATAAAAGCCAGACGATCTCTTTTGTTTCCGGCGATTCTACCGGCGACAAGATCACGCATCAATACACCATCCGCCCGGCGGATTACCTGATCGATCTTAACATTTCAGCAATTGGTGCCGATCATCTTTTCTCTCAGAACAATATTACGTTCAACTGGCAAACAGAAGCTGAGCAGATCGAAAAAGATCATAAATATGAAGCTACGCAAACGCAGATCGGTTTTGTAAAAGATGGGAATTTCGATTTTGAACATTTGGGAAAAGGCAGCAGTGAAAGTTTCAGTAAACCCGTGGATTGGGTTGCTACAAAGCAACAGTTTTTTATTACAGCATTACTGGCAAAAAATAAATTCACTTCAGCAAACATCGATTGGAAAGTTCCGGCAGATACCAACTCTTTTATTGCGCAGACTTCTACCATAGCGCAATATGCGCTGATACCGGGTAATACAGCCGCTGTGCCACTTCAATTGTATTATGGTCCCAGTGATTATAATATCCTCAAGAAGTATGATAATAAGATGGAGAACCTGGTGCCTTACGGAAGCGGCGTATTCGCTTTTGTAAAATATATCAATCGTCATTTCCTGTTACCGGTATTCAATTTTCTCGAGCGCAACATCGCTAGCATGGGTATTGTTATCCTGTTGCTTACTTTGCTTATTCGTTTAATCACGTCGCCCATCCTTTACAAAAGTTATTTGAGCGGTGCAAAAATGAAGGTACTCAAACCCGAAGTGGACGCATTGAAAGAAAAATTCAAGAATCCGAAGACGGGCGAACTGGATCAACAGGCGTTCAGTATGGAGCAAATGAAATTGTGGAAGAGTGCCGGCGTAAGCCCGCTTGGGGGCTGTTTGCCCGCATTGCTGCAGATACCGATCTTCATGTCGCTTTATTATTTCTTCCAATCCAACATCGACCTTCGTGGAAAAAGTTTCCTATGGTCCAGTGATCTTGCTTCTTACGACAGCATCGCTAAACTTCCTTTTTCCATTCCGTTCTATGGCGACCATGTAAGTTTATTTACATTAACCGCAGTGATCACCAGTTTGCTCATTTCGATCTATAGCATGAACAATATGCAGGATAACAGCAATCCTGTAATGAAATACATGCCTTATATTTTTCCGGTACTGTTACTAGGTGTATTCAATAATTTGCCTTCTGCACTTACATGGTATTATACCATTTCAAATACCATTACTTTGATATTGCAGATCGTTATTCAGAAATATGTTATCAATCATGAAAAAATATTGGCCGAAATAAATGAGAACAGGAAAAAGCCAGTTAAGAAGTCAAAACTCGCCGAACGTATGGAGGCTATGCAGGAAGCACAGAAAAAGTTGCAGGATGAGAAAAACAAGAGTAGAAAAAAATAAGATTTAGTTAAAATAATAAAAAACTGCGCTGTGCCCGGCGCAGTTTTTTATTTAGGTTGATGTAATCCGCGTCATGGCACGGGATTGTATTATCTTTAGCATCAGAAAAAAATAGTATGAAAAGTTTTTACAAGATCGCGTTTACAGTTGCAATTTTATCCGGTTTTACTATTCAATCAAAAGCCCAGAAGCAATTGTCCGAAGGTTCGTTTACTTATAATATCGCCATAGAATCATCCGGAAGTGAAAGTGTTTCCGGTAATCTTAATGGCGCAAAACTTACTGTGTACCTGAAGCCTTCTCTAAGTCGTTCCGAAATGAATAGTTCACTTGGTACGGAAACTACGGTGTATGACAACAAGTTAGGGAAAGGTTTTATTTTGAGAGAGTATAGTGGTCAGAAACTTATGATAACTGCAACCAAAGAAAATTGGACACAGAAAAATCAATGGAGCGATAATCTTAAATTTAACATCGACAATACAACTACGGTGATTGGTGGCTATAACTGTAAAAAAGCTACCGCAACATCCGACGGGAAGAATTTCGAGATTTATTTTACACCTGATATCACGCTGGCAAACAAGCAGTATAATAACTCATTCGATCAATTGCCGGGATTGCCCGTGCAATACCAGATTAAATCAGGCAACCTTACATTTAAGTATACACTGAGCGGCGTAAGTTATGATCCGGTTCCTGCAGCGAAATTTGAGGTACCTAAAACAGGATTTCGTGTAATGACCTATGAAGAAAGTCAGCAACTGAAAAAAGGCGGTAGTTAATCGCTGCAGATGTTCAAATAATATTTGCGTCAAATATTGCTGCAGCAAAATGCCTGTGATTAAAAGCAGGCAGGAGTTTATGGGGTTAATAAGTTTGTTCGGTAATCAGGTGAAAATAAGGCATTAAAGCAATGGCAAAAAAAATCCCGCAAGGCGGGATCAATATTTTTAACGAATATTTTTAATTAGTCCTGATGATAAGTTTCATCCCGGTATATCCTTGTCTCATTTCCGGAACGATCACTTTTTGTTTGTAAGGAATCACATAGATCGAATTTCCTTTCTGATAAGTAACGACTGTGTTTTGAATAGTAGTGGTAGCGGAAGTTTTTGTGGTGCCGGCCAGCAAAGATCCTTTGTACTTGAGGCCCGTCTTTAAATTAAAAGAAAGATTGTTATTGAAGGAACTTTTAGAAGTATTGATATTGAGTGTCACCTTAGTACGCGCTTTTTTACTTACGCCTCTATCCGCGAAGGATGTCAGCATAAGACCGTTCAGAAGAAAGGCCAGCAGAACTATTTTGGTGAATCTTTTCATTTGTTTGTTAATTCTGTTACAAATATACTAAAATTTTCATAATGCTAACACCGTTCATCAATAATTTAGACATATAGTTTTACAACGTATGTTAATAATTAATATTGCTGCGAGGCACGGCTTTTTTGATTTTATTTATTAAATTACAATAACCTACCGCTAAATACATGAGTAAATCCCCTTATCGCCAGGACAGAGAAGAATTGAAAGCTTTATTGGAACAATTTGCCAACCTGAAAGCCGGAAAATCCAATTCCTTTATCGAAGAAGATGGTTTTGAATTGATTATCGATCATCTGGACGAGAAAGAACAGTATAAAGATGCGCTGGAAGCGGCGGAATATGCAACTCAGCAATATCCGTACTCAGCTACGTTGCTGCTCCAGAAAGCGAACCTCCTTATCATTTTGCGTAAATACGAAGATGCGCTTGAAACATTGGACCAGGCTGCATTGCTTGACAGTAGCGAAACGTCCCTTTATATTTTAAGAACAGATGCTTATCTGGCACTCGATATGCAGGAAAAAGCGGCTGAAGTGCTGGAAATAGCTATAGACAATTTTGAAGGAGAAGAAAAACTTGATCTTTTATTCGAACTGGCAGATGTATACGACGATTACGAAAATTTTGAAAAAGTGTTTGATTGCCTCGCGATGATCCTCAGGCAAGATCCCAATAATGAGGAGGCGCTTTACAAGATCTGCTTCTGGACCGATTTTACAGGTCGTAACGAAGAAAGTATCCGCCTGCATCAACGCATTATAGAAGAATACCCCTTTAACGAACTCGCCTGGTTCAATCTTGGTGCGGCTTACCAGGGATTAAAGCTCCATGAAAAGGCAATTGAAGCGTATCTGTATGCGGTTGCTATCGACGAAAAATTTGATTATGCTTACCGCAACCTCGGCGATGCCTATCTCCGCTTGAGAAAATACCGCGAAGCTATTGATGTATTGGAAAAAGTATTGGAACTTGCGCGTCCTGAATATGTTATTTATGAGGCCATCGGGCATTGTTATGATAAAATGGCAAACTTTGCGCAGGCGCGTTTTAATTATAAGAAAGCTAGTCACCTTAATGCGGAAGACAGCCAGATGTATTTTAAAATTGCCGGAACCTATATGAACGAAGGTTCCTGGCAAAATGCGATCAAGAACCTGCAGATCGCTTTGAAAATGCATAAGATGCAGCCCGAATACAATCTCGCGTTGGGCCAATGTTATATGCAGCTGAATAATTTTGATGAAGCCATCACTTATTTTGGAAACGTTGTTCGCGTGCGCCCAAAAAATCTCAACGGCTGGACGGAATTGCTCAAATGCCTTCATCTGGCCGGTTTATACGAAGATGGCATCGAATATTCGCAATTTGCACTTGAGCAAACCGACAACAAGCCGATCTTTTTATTTTATAAAAGCATGTTTCTTTATGCCAGCGGAAAATTTAAGGAAGCCCTGGTATATCTTGAAAACGGAATGGCCATCAGCCCGAAACTCATCAAGAAATTCATCGAGATCAATCCGGCGATCCTGCAACATCAACAGGTGGTTGATATCATTGCGCGTTATAAAAAGAAAAAGTCACTTTGAGTTGAAGGTTGAATGCAAAAGGTTGAATGTTGAACCTTCAACATTCAACCTTCTGCATTATCTTTGCGTCCTTAAAACACGATAGTCAAGTATGAATTTCAATCTTACACAGATACCTGAGCGCACGGTTCGCCCGCGTACTCATGGACTTACCATGGTAATGGATAAAGGACTCAGTGTCCAGGAAGCAAAAAACCTGATGGATGTGGGGCTGCCGCATGTAGATATTGTGAAACTCGGTTTTGGAACAGCTTTCGTTACGCCAAACCTTAAAGAGAAACTTGAGGTTTATAGTTCGTACGGTATGCCGGTATACTTCGGCGGTACGTTGTTTGAGGCGTTCCTGATCCGCAACCAGTTCGAAGATTATATCAACGTTTGTAAAGAATTCGGAGTGAGCTATATGGAAGTGAGCGACGGTTCCATCACGATCCCACACGCCGAAAAATGCGGCTATATTGAAAAACTTTCCAGGCATGGCGTAGTGTTGAGCGAAGTAGGTAGTAAAGATGCCGCCCACATTATTCCACCCTACAAATGGATAGAATTGATGCGTGCGGAACTCTCTGCCGGCGCGCAATACGTGATCGCAGAAGCGAGAGAAGCAGGTAACGTAGGCATTTACCGCGGCTCCGGCGAAGTGAGAGAAGGGTTGGTGCAGGAAATATTAACCCAGATTCCGGAAGAAAAGATCCTTTGGGAAGCACCACAAAAGGCGCAGCAACTGTATTTTCTGGAACTGATCGGTTGCAACGTAAACCTCGGAAACATTGCACCGCACGAAGTAATAGCATTGGAAGCAATGCGGATCGGGTTAAGAGGTGATACATTTGAGTTATATCTCAATAAAAAAGTATAGAAGTTCAACATTGAACCTTCAACCTTAAACTTTCAACATTGAACCTGTACGGCTTGATTGGTTTTCCTCTTGGGCATTCTTTTTCAAAAAAATACTTCAGTGAAAAATTTGAAAGAGAAGGCTTGAAGGATTGTGCCTTTGAATTATTCCCGATCGAACGTATTGATCTCTTTGAATCGCTTATTCAGCAGCAATCAACACTGCGTGGTCTGGCCGTAACCATTCCTTATAAAGAAGCTGTTATCCCGTTTCTGAATGAATTGAGCGAAGCCGCAGTAATCATTGGTGCCGTCAATTGCATTCAATTCGATAAAGGAAAGCTGAGAGGTTTTAATACCGATGTTTTGGGATTTGAAGCGTCTTTTCGTTCGCCTTTGCAAACGCATCATTCAAAAGCCCTGATACTAGGTACCGGCGGTTCTTCCAAAGCTGTGCAATATGTGCTGAATAAAATGCAGCTCCCGTTTTTGACCGTATCAAGATCGCCTGCGGAAGGCGGCATTGCTTACGGTGAGATAGATAAAAAGCTGCTCGATGAATATACCATCATCATCAACTGTACACCGGTTGGAATGACGCCGGATGTAGACGCGTCGCCGGCAATTCCTTATGAACTGCTTTCTTCGAAACATTATTGCTACGATCTTATTTATACGCCGGCGGAGACCAGATTTTTACATCTCGCAAAAGAACGTGGAGCGGCCACAAAGAATGGTTATGAAATGCTGGTGGTACAGGCTGAAGCAAATTGGAAGATCTGGAATCTTTGACTCTTATCGCAGTTTAAATTGATAATCGATTACGCAGATTTTATTGCCCCGGATTGTTTTGTCAGTGGCAAAAAAACTGCATCAGATTTTTTTATTCAAAAATTCTACAAATTTTTCCGGCAGCGGCATTACTTTCCTGTTATTGTAATCATAACAAACCATTCCTGTTTTTGCTTTCGCAATAAGCCTGTTATTCTGATTGGTAACAGAAAAATAAATATCGAAATTTGCGCGACCAACATCACCAACACTGATGGCCACCGACAGTTGATCGCCGTAGAATGCTTCCGCCTTATATTCAACCGCGAGATCGCTCATGATGAGTGCGGCGTTTTCAACATTCAACTCTGTATAATCCCCTTCTTTGAGCCAAAGCACGCGTGCCTCATGGATGATACTGATCAACGCATCGTTTCCAAGATGATTGCCATAGTTAATATCCGTAATCCGCACCGGAAGTGTTACCGTTAACAGGATATTTTCCGGGATGTCAACTTTTATCCTTGCCATAATATTCTTTTAAAAAGTGGGCAAATTTTATTGTCGCTTTTTTTCTATGGCTGAAAAGATTTTTTTCATCCATGGTCATCTGCGCAAAAGTTTTATCGCTGCCCTCGGGAACAAAAACGGGGTCATATCCGAAACCACGATCTCCGGCAGGCTCGCTGGTAATACGGCCCTCGCAAATACCCTCAAACTGGTATTCTGCGCCGTCCAGCAATAAGGAAATAACTGTTCTGAATTGCGCCGTGCGATTTTGTTCTCCTCCCATGTTTTGCAGCAGTTTTTTTACATTGCCGGCAGAATCGTTATCATCGCCGGCATAGCGGGCACTTCTTACGCCGGGTTCGCCGTTGAGTGCCATCACTTCAAGACCGGTATCTTCACTAAAGCAGTTTTTACCCGTAAGCGAGTAAATGGTGGTTGACTTTTCCCGTGCATTTTCTTCCAGTGTAGGATGGGGTTCCGGGATATCTATAAAAATGCCACCCTCTTTAAGTGTTACGATTTCGAATTTATTTTGCAGCACGGTACGAATCTCGTTCACTTTATGCTGATTGTTGGTAGCGAAGATGAGGTAAGTAAACATGGCTAAAATTAAAGGGAGAACATGATTTTAAGGCAATTCCAAAGCAATAATTTCTGATCTTTTTGTGCGGATAATATTTTGAGTGAAGGTGCGCATAGATAAGATTGGTTATTATACTGCTGCACTTTATAATGCGGAAAATGAAGTGGGAAACCCAGGTTTGCAGGATCGACGTCGAAAAATATGATTTTATCAGGTGAAAATCTTTTCATCATTTCCTCATATTGCATACCGGGTATCCTTGAATAATTCAGGATGGCAACATCTGACATGGAAAGATTGCATGGAGTTAAAATGCGCATCAGGAATGCAAGATCTTCTTCTGGCAAAAATGCTGCATCTTTTTCATTGACAATCAATAAAATCCACTTGGAATTTGCACCTAAAACAGGCCATTCCGGGTTACTTGCCGCAATGGTGTTTTGTTGAATGCTGTCTAACTCAACCAATGATTTTTTATACAGATCCTGCACCAAAACAGGCGGCATTTGAATATTGTCTAAACTCATAAAAGCTTCGTTTACTCCCTTTATTTTTCGTTTCTTTGCAGTAAAATTAATGATTATGATTGCAGCTGCTGATTTTAATATTACAAAAGTAGAACGGAGTAAATTAAATGACATCAATCTGGAAAATATTCCCTTCGGGAAATATTTTACGGATCATATGCTGGAAGTGGATTATGAAGATGGCGAATGGAAGACGCCGGAGATCAAACCTTATCAACCGTTGCTGATGGAGCCATCGCTTGCTGCAATTCATTATGGACAGGCAATTTTTGAAGGTATCAAAGCATATAAAGATCCTGCAGGTGATCCGTATATTTTTCGTCCCCACGACAATTTTAATCGGTTTAACATTTCTGCAGAAAGAATGCAGATGCCTGCAGTTCCTGAGCATATTTTCATGGAAGGCATGAAACTGCTTATTAAGATGGATAAAAACTGGATACCTGATAAAGAGGACCATGCGTTGTACATTCGTCCGTTTATGTTCAGCAGCGATGAAATGATTGGTGTTCGCCCAAGTGAGAAATATAAGTTCATGATTATTTTGAGTCCTACCGGGCCATATTATAGCGCGCCGATGCGTATCTATGTGGAAGAACAATATGTTCGCGCCGTTCCCGGTGGGATAGGGTACGCAAAAGCCGCCGGAAATTATGGCGCGGCCATGTTTGCCACTGCGGGGGCTAAAAAGAAAGGTTACGATCAGGTATTGTGGACAGATGCTTTTGAACATAAATATGTGCAGGAGTGCGGCACGATGAATGTGTTCTTTATCATTGGAAATACGGCAATAACTCCCGATCTGGAAGCCGGAACGATCCTGGCCGGTGTTACGCGTGACAGCGTGATAGCATTGCTGAAAGAAATGGGTTTCAATGTAGAGGAACGGGCATTAAGCATTGATGATGTGATAGATGCCCATAAGGCCGGGTTATTGTACGAGGTATTTGGTACAGGCACGGCTGCTACTATTTCAATGATAAAGGAACTTCGTTACAAGGATTATGTAATGCAATTTGATACCGATGCGTGGAAAACGGCGCCGGAAATAAAATCACGCTTAAATGATATCCGCTATGGGAAAAGGGTAGATACCCACGGCTGGATGATAAAGGTATAAATCTCTCATGCAGAGGTGTGAAAGGATCTTTGAGGCGCAAAATCAACGGCGGTTTTGCGCCTTTTGTATTTTTTCTTTGCGCCTTTGTGTGAAAATTATTAAAGATTTTTATGCTTTTTTCTTTGTTGATGTAAATTTTCCCTTACCTTTGCCGTCCGAAAAAAAAGGTTAATTAATGCCAACTATTCAACAATTAGTAAGAAAAGGGAGAGAAATTATTAAGGCAAAAAGCAAATCAAGAGCCCTTGACGCTTGCCCTCAGCGTCGTGGTGTATGTACGAGAGTATATACAACAACGCCTAAAAAGCCAAACTCCGCTTTGCGTAAAGTAGCAAAAGTACGTTTGACCAATAAGATCGAGGTGATTGCTTATATCCCGGGTGAGGGTCACAACCTGCAGGAGCACAGTATCGTTTTGATCCGTGGCGGTAGGGTAAAAGATCTGCCAGGTGTACGTTATCATATCGTTCGTGGTAGTCTTGATACTGCGGGTGTGAAAGACCGTAAACAGAGCCGTTCTAAATACGGAACCAAAAAAGCAAAAAAATAATTAACAATAAATTGCCGGAGAGGGTTTGGTCCCATCCGAAAAAATAAAAAACAATGCGTAAGACACAACCTAAAAAGATCCCTTTAGCACCAGATCCAAAGTTTAACGACAAACTGGTTACCCGTTTTGTAAATAACTTAATGTGGGAAGGTAAAAAAAGTGGAGCCTACAACATTTTCTATGATGCACTGGATAAAGTAGCAAAAACTACAGGTGAAGATGGATATGAAGTATGGAAAAAAGCATTGACCAACATTACTCCAGGTGTAGAAGTACGTAGCCGCCGTATAGGTGGTGCTACTTTCCAGATTCCTGCCGAAGTTCGTCCGGACAGGAAGATATCTTTGAGCATCAAATGGATGGTGCGTTACAGCCGCGAAAGAAACGGTCGTAGCATGGCAGACAAATTAGCAAATGAGATTGTAGCAGCAAGCAAAGGTGAAGGCGCTTCTTACAAAAAGAAAGAAGATACGCATCGTATGGCGGAAGCTAACAAGGCGTTTGCTCACTTCAGAGTATAACCTTATACAAATATATTTTTCGGAGCCGCTCTTTTTAGAGCGGCTTTTTTTGTCAATAGTGAATAGTCAAATCTTCAAAAAATATCAAATACTCATGTAGCGGTCAAAAATCAGAGACTTTAAAACTAAACCCTCTAAACGACCTAAACCTCCTAACCTCTAATCCCTGAACTGCACGTGCCCTTGGGCACGCCTACTGTATTCCCTTATTCAGATCTTTAAACGATCCACCCGTTGCCAGCTGCAGATTTGGTTGTACGGATACATTTTGTTGGTCCGGATCTGTTGGCGGTAATTGATTGGGCAATGACGGCTTCAGGGCTGCCCGTTGCAAGCTGTCTTTTGTAAAGGCGCAGTCATCCAGCTGCTCCTGCTGCGATCTTTCTTTTTCCTGCAAACGCTTATTTTCATTTTCCAGTTCCATCGCTGCAGGAATAAATGAATTGACCTTTTGGTTGAGCTTGTCCACCTTTAAAGCGAAATATACATTAAGACCGATCGATGCCAGGAGTACAATGGCAAGTAAGATAAATAGCGGGGAAATTTTTCTGTTCATCTTTATAAAAGTACCGAAAGTTTGCAGAAGGATGTTTGCCGGCAGCCGGTTTTTCCATTTATCCCAACTATTTTCCGATTATAAAATGGGCAAAAATCCCACATTTAAGCTTGTTTAAACCGTAAATAATTGATTATCAAACTTCATTTAGAAATATTAAATACCAATTACTGTTTTAAATTGAGTACTATGTTTTGTATAGTACTTAGTTATCTATTATCTTTGTGTTGTAAAAGAAATGAGACAGTCAAACAACATCAACTTCAACAAAAACTTAAAGATCATGAAAACTCAATTTAAAAATCTGCTTGTAAGATTAACCAGCAACGAAATGAAAACACTTGCCGCTCATCCCCAAAATGAAACGCTCGCAACAAAAGATTGTAACAAAAAAATCTTTACCTCGTTAGACCTGTGGAGCATTCAGAAACAGAAAAGAAATTTTATTTCCAGACGGCTCGCCTGAATAATTACGAATTACATTTTTTAAACAGCAAAATTATAATCATGAAAACGCAAACAACACTACTCGCAACATTAACCGAAAAAGAAATAACAACATTAACCACACAGGTAATTGAAACATTGGCAACAAATGGCTGTAACAAAAAAAACTTCACCGCTTTGGACCTTTGGAACATCCAAAAACAAAAGAGAAATTTTTCATCAAGAAGGTCCGCTTAGAGAATAAGGGGTTGCGAATTTAATTTTTAAACAACAAAATATAGTCATGAAAACTCAATCAACAACATTGCTTTCAACATTAACCAAAAGTGAAATTAAATCACTCACAACCCAGGTACAGGAAACACTTGCACTTAATACGCATGTGGCAAAAACCTTTACAGCTGTTGATCTGTGGAGCATTCAAAAACAACGGAAAAGTTTTTTGACGAGAAGACAAGTGTAAACAATTACGGATTAAGAATTACGAAGTAAATGGGACCATTGCAATGCTTATAAAGCATTTACGTCTTTTGGCAATAAGCCATAATATTTCTTAAAGACCCTGGAAAAACTGTTGATCTTACTATATCCTAAAGTATAAGCGATCTCGGAAATAGATTTCTTTTTATCTGCAATCATTTCTTTTCCGATTGCGAGTTTTTTCTCCAGGTAATATTGATATATATTTTTCCCATACACTATTTTAAAATGCCGTTTCAATGTAACTGCACTAATGTTAAATTCCTTTGCTAAGGTATTCAGGTTCGGGAAAGGCTTATCAAAAAAGTAACTCAGCCGGCATTCAACTTTTTGCATTTCGGGATGATACAAAGTCTGGTTGGAACTGAGTTCTGACGATTTTCTGCTTACGATCTTGTCCAGGAAGTCATTTACCAGCAAAAGACTTTTCGTCTTGATATGGATCGGTGTAAGTTCTTCCTTGCTCATTTCACAGGAAAGTTCCCGAACAATATGGTAATGTGCCGGTTCCATCAGCTCTGAAATAAAAGTGGGCTTATTCTTTTGTATCAACAATTTTACGATATCGTAAATCTTGTCGGATGCTACGGAAAAATTTTCGTGCAACCAGGAACTGGTGAAGATCATCCCTATCGCATCGTACCATTTATTTTGGGGGATAAATCCCCTCCTTTCGAAATCTGTAGAATACAAAACTGTTGAATTCTCGGTGGCATAGTTGTGGTCGTTTTCGTCGCAGTGATTTGTTTTCAAACGGAATATCAGCTTGAATATCTGCTCCTTTTTATTACCTGCTTCTCTTATCCATTTGAAATGCAGGTCATCCTTGAGCAGGATATGATAATACCCGATACCGAATCCTTCATCAATATAAAAACTTTTTATAAAACCATGGCCCATGTTTTCCGGAACAAGAATAGTATTGTTCTCTGAAGAGCTATGAAGATTTTTAGATACATCCTGCATGTAATTATACAGCGGATCGGCAGTATTAGTGCGTGAGTGTTTAGGAATCATAGGAGAAATCGAGGGTTGGGTTTTCGCAATCATACGTGGTATTATAACGTAAAAGTGGATTAAATAATATCAAATATGAAATTTATTTTCAGATAAAGCACAACGTGTTAATAACCAGTTTGATCTTTTTGGGGATGACAATGATTTTTTTGGGGACCTCATCCGGTAGGCGATCATCGTAAGTTTGTGTAAGAGATCCAATAACAGTGAAAACCAGACATCTATTCACTAAACCTCGTGCACACTATGAAAAAATTGCTACCTATCCTACAGGTATTATTTCTGATACCTGTACTTTCCGAAGCCCAGTCAACCCTTTCCCCAACAAACACAATTGCCGGATATTCACAAAAGAATGTTTTGCTTCGCACCCCGCCGGATAAGAATTGGGAAAATTCTGCACAACAATATCTTAGTCGAGCGGAATATTTTTTTAAAAATATCGATAGCAGGCAGTTTGTTGCCAACAGGAGGCAAAAAATCAGCTTTTCTGTGGAAGGAAACAAGATCAGCGCTACGCCGATCCTTTTTAACGAAAAAGATAAGTTCTGGAACTCGTCGCTCGAATTGCTTCGGATCGATAAAGGAACACAGGATGTGTTGCCTCTAACGCCCACTCTCACTGCATTTGAAGGAACGCTCAATTATCGTTATGATGGATTCAATATTGAATATATCAACGACGAATCCGGCCTTCGGCAAAATTTCATTGTAACGCAACAACCGGCCGGGCATGAAAAATTGCAGGTTCATTTAAGATCATCCGGCGACCTTGATGCGATGATAAAAGATCATTCTTCACTTGTGATGAATGATAAGAAATCGGGCAAAACGCTGTTAAGCTACGATGGCTTGAAAGTTTGGGATGCTAACAATAAAATACTTAATGCAAGCATGGAACTCTCGGGTGACGAACTTATTATAAAAGTTGATGACGAAAATGCGTCCTATCCCGTTACCATCGATCCGCTTACGCATTCGCCTGAATGGGTTACTTCAGCTGATGGAATATTGCCCGGCTTGCTTACTGGTTTGCAATTGCAGGTAGATGCTTTGTATGCGTATAGCATGGCTGGCGTGGGAGATGTGAACAATGATGGCTATGACGATGTTGCAATCGGCGCGCCTGGCGCGATCGATCTTATTGGTCCGTCAACAACAATTGCCGGTGCAGGTGCCGTGTTTTTATATTTTGGTTCTGCGAACGGATTGCCCGTTATTCCTTCGAGAACGTTAAGATCAACCACGCCGGTGTTGAATGCATTGTTTGGCTTTAGCGTTGCCGGTGGAAATGTGGTTGGCTCGGTTGCTGCCGGAAATATCAACAGCGATGTGGTGGTTGGCGCTCCCGGCGAGTCGTACGTAGCCACAGTTGGCGGCACAGTTACCACTGCATCTGTCACGGCCGGACGTGTGTATGTTTTCAACGGTGCGAATCTAACATCCGGACCATCTGCACCCACCATTGCGCTGTATCTCAATGGTGCAGGTTTTTTTAATAATCTTCTCAACGTTAATGTAAATGCATTGTTTGGTTTTTCTGTTGCCACAACAGGTGATATCAATGGCGATGGACTTTCTGAATTCATAGTGGGCGCACCAGGTTATCAGGGTGTAAATTTGCTGGATGCAAGATCGGGAGCTGCTTTTGTTTATTATTCGGGGACCCCGTTACCAACACCGGTAAAATTGAATCCACCAACATTGCTGAATCTTCCGGGTTTGACATTGCTCGGCGGATTGCTTTTTGGATATAGCGTGGATGGTGCCGGTGATTTCAGTGGCGATGGGCGACAGGATGTGATTGTAGGAGCCCCGGGCGGAATAAGCCTGGGGGTTGGAAGCTTGTTAAGTGGTCAGGCCTATATCTTCCAGGGAAATGCGGGCGGAACATTCAATACAACTTATTCCACGCAGTTGGTGGGTTCAGGGCCGTTGCTTGGTTCTGTGGCCAATCTTTTCGGTTTCAAAGTAAAAGGTGTTACCAATGCTGCGGGCATACGCAATGGGCGCGTGCTTGTTGGCGCACCTTCAGGAAGTGTGTTAAGTTCCCTCACAAACGGCCTGCGTTTGAAGACCGGGAATATTTATGTCTTCGGAAATAATTCCACTACACCTATCCAGAATTTTTCTTCACCGCGTGGCGCAAATCTGCTTGCGCAATTATTGTCGCTTAATATCGATGTAAACGCACTTTTTGGTGGTTCTATGGATAATATGATGGATGCGAACTGTGATGGAATTTCAGATATCATCGTGGGGGAACCATTATCTACCGGCGTAGGTCTGATTGGCGTAAATGCCGTAGGCGGGGCCGCCTATGTGTTTACCGGCAACGCCGATGGATCCTACAACACTACACCTTTCTGGATGCTTGAGAACAGTGTGTCGTTCAATGCTGGTATCAATGCGGGAAGTCTTCTTGGTTTCAGCGTTGCAGGTGGCGGGCATACGAGTGGAAGATTGAAAGGGGTTCGCGCAATTGTAGGTGCGCCGGGCGGTGCACTCGATTTCAGTTCGGGCATTCTCGCGCTCGGAAACACTCTCGGCACATTATTCAGTTTTGTTGCCGGGCAAAACGGATTAGGAAAAACATACGCTTTTCCTTTAGGCTGTGATGTGATCATCAAACCCGACATGAATGTTACCCAAATAAATGTATTGGTGCCGGGCAATGTACATACGAATGATGCGGTGCCCACAGGTACCACGTATGGAACTACGCCTGTACCCGATCCTGCGAATCCTGCCGGCGCAACAATTGTTATGAATGCAGACGGTACCTATACTTTCGTGGCCACTACTCCCGGAGTTTATAATTATAGTGTACCGGTATGCATACCAGCTGAAGCGTGTGTTAATTCAACGCTCACCATTACGGTATTGAGTACCAACGGTGCGTTAAATCCGCCGGTGGCAAATACTGACATTGCATCCACCACCGTCAATACACCGGTTACTGTTAACTCACTGGCGAATGATGCCCCGGGAAATGTTGGCGGAAGTTTGTTCCCATCCAGCGTAACTGTGGTCTCAGCTCCTTCACATGGAACTGCTTCTGTAAACACGGTCACGGGCGAAATCACTTACACGCCGGCAACAGGTTATGTGGGCAATGATACGTTGCATTACAATGTTTGTGATAACTCGGTTCCGGCACCATTATGTGCAACGGCCATGCAGGTGTTCTATGTTGGCGGCACCGGTGCTGTAAATACAACCATGGCCGCAGATGATTTCGTACAAGTGGGAGTGGGGATAGTCGCTTCCGGAAACGTGTCTGTCAATGACACAGATCCTGAAGGGAACACGCAAACAGTTACCGCGCAAAATGTAACGGTTCCGGGAAAAGGAACATTGATCCTAAACGCCGATGGAAGCTATTCTTTCACGCCGGTGGCAGGATTTTCCGGCCCGATAGAATTTACTTATAACACTTGCGATAACGGAAGTCCTTCTGCATGCGCGGGTGCCACGCTGCATATTCTCGTTACGCAGATCGTACAGGCCGATCTTACACCAACGACAAGGCTTGCGAATGGAACCTTCCTTACTTCGGTTCCCACCACGCGTGATTTTGTGATCGAAGTAAATGAGATCACGGGAAATGCAGCCGATAATATTGGTGCGCCGATCCGGGTTCGGATAACGAAATCAGACAACTTCAATTACACCTTCAATCCTACGGCCACCACAGCAAATGTTCCGGCATCTATCACAGTCGATAATTCCAGCTGGACGTTGATCAGCAATACCACAACGGCTATGATATTTGAGTTGAATTCATCATCAAATATTGCCGCGCTTGGTACGTCGAGAATATCCATCATCATGCAGGTATTGTCTGCGGCTTCGCCGGGAACAGAGAACCAGACGGTATCGATTGTCAACGGTTCCGGGCGTGAAGTGAATTTCAACAATAATTCCGTTGTAAGAATCCTTAATATCCTAAACTAGTACACACACACTAAAACCATAATTATGAAAACACTTTTAACAACACACATCCGCCTGTTATTGGCAGCGCTGATGATCTTTTGCACGCAATATAGTTTATCGGCACAAATACCACCCAATGCTGTGAATGCGGACCCGTCGGCAAAGGCGATCTCTCAGGTTCCGCTGGGCGCAAATATTAATTCAACAGCCGTTATCCGTTTTCGTTTTACCAATGAAGCAACATCATCCAATCAAACCGGCCAGATACCACCGAATAGCGTACGGCTCACCATTTCTTTTCCAACTGCCTTCGCATATACTTCGGTAAATTCTATTCCGAAGTTTGTTGTGGAAGATTTTGAAACCGGTCCGGCAGGTACCGTTCACCTGGTAAATAACGCTATGATAGATGAAGCTGAAGTAGTGGATCTTCAATTAAATGTTCACGGGCTTGTAATCAACAGCTCCGGTACTGTCACTTTCAATGCAGACCGAATTACGCCGGTGACTGTTGCCAATACGCAAACGGGCAATGACAATGCTTCTGCCTCTTTTTTAGTAACAGGTACTTTGCCGGTAACGCTGGAAAGTTTTACCGCAGAAAATCAGCAGTGCAATGCAAAGATCAATTGGTCCACCAGTGCAGAAATTGCCATTGATCATTATGATGTTGAAATGAGCAACGATGGCGGCAACCGTTTTGCCCGGATCGGCACAGTAAATTCAATTGTGAGTGGAGAAACAACCGGCGGCCGTTCAAATTATACTTTCAATTATACGATGCAGAACAATAACCCGTATTTGTTTCGTCTGAAAATATATGGTAAAAATGGTACGGTAACGTATAGCTATATTGCGCGGATCAATGCTGGTTGCGGCCCCGCAAAAGATATGATCCTGCTTTATCCTTCACCAACCCGTACAAATTTTACATTGAACGTTAACGACAAATCGCTGCTAAATACCACAGCAACGATATTTGATGTAAACGGAAAAAGGATCAACACATTCATCATCACCGCAAACACGGTGAATGTAAATGTAGGTACATTATCATCGGGTGTTTATTTTGTAAAGATGAGCAATGGCTCCAACGTAAAATTTGTAAAAGAGTAAATCTGTCAGATAATTTCTTATGAAAAATCCCTGTTGAGTCAAAAAGTGGAGTTCCTTCAACATAGGCCGGGGTTGAAAAATTCCGGCTTATTTTTCGTAGTCATGGTTGCAGAAATTATGGTGCGTTAATTGTTTTATTATTTTCCGAAACAATTTTCATCATAATAATTGAAAGTGTATGACAAACAGGAAAATTATCATTATAGCGTCCGGGCTTGCAGCTGCAATAGCAGCCTGGATAGTAGCCGGAAGAAAAAAGGCGCAAACGGCAAAAGCAGCGCACAGACATTTCAGGAAGAGCAGGCATCTTACACCTGTATTTGCCCACATAAAGAAGCATTCATAATTCCAGTGTGTACTTAAACTAAAACGCACTTTCAAATTTTTTGAAGGTGCTTTTAGTTTATCATCGATTGTCAATATCGCCCAGGTTACAGGAGCCAGCTTTAGGGTAAATTTGCGGGCCTTTTTATAAAAGCCATGTACCTGGAAACCTGATCTGCCGACTTAAACCTTTAACTGACAATCAATTTAATCAATACATAACATCAGCAGCCGTACCCACACCGTATTTTTGTTTTTTTTGTTGGATATTCGCCGTTCCATTACCAACCAACCAGCCGTTTATGAAAAGGGTTTTACTTTTTTTGATGCTCGCCGTGTCCTTTATTTCGCTGAATGCACAAACGTTCACTGCGAATTTCACCGGAACTGCGGCGTCTGTTCCGCAAACTGCGGCAAGTTTCAAATGTTTTCCGGTTACCGTTGCCGGCGTAGGAAATATCAATTCCACCACGAACGGTCTTGCCCAGGTTTGTATCAACATTACCCACCCAAACGACGACGAACTTGAAATAAATCTTACTGCTCCCGACGGCACCATTGTGCCGTTATCTGTCCAGAACGGCGGCTCAGGAAATAATTATACCGGAACTTGTTTTACCGCCGCAGCAACAGTTTCGATCAAAGCAGGAACAGCACCCTTTAATGGTATGTTTTTACCTGAGGGTCATCTTGGCGCAGTGAACAACGGCCAGAATGCAAATGGCGTATGGAACATCTGTGTACAGGATAGAAGAAACGGGGCCAACGTGGGGGCCCTGACAAGTTTCAGCCTTACTTTCAGCAATGCGCCCGCACCCGCCCCGCCCGCGCTTCCGGCTTGTTCTACCACTTTACCTGCAACATCTACCTGCGCGAATGCCACATCCGTTTGTAATTTCAGCGGGCTGTGTGGTACAACCAATGGTAATACGGTGCAGGATTGGACCGGTTCCGGACTGGACGGTTGTTTTGGCATTGAGAACAATTCATTTATAAAATTTGTCGCTTCGGCTGCGAGCGCGTCATTCTCGGTATGGGTGCCAACACGTAGTTCCGGAGGTGCATATTTTAACGGTGGTATTCAAATGCTGTTTTTTAGCGGAACCTGCGGTTCGGGCGCCGTCACGCCGCACGGTTGCTACCCGCATATTTATCCCTACAACGCGGGGCAACCCATTATTTCTGTGGTAACAGCCACTGATCTTACACCGGGAAATACTTATTACCTGATGATCGATGGATTCAATGGCGACCATTGTACATTTACGATTGAGGCAATTTCCGGCGTGAATATTTTGACCATTACGCCACCGGCACCTTCTGTTTGTGCAGGTAGTAGCATAAATCTTACGGCTTCCGGCGGAACCACCTATTCATGGGCGCCGGCAGCTACCTTAAGTTCACCAACTGGTGCCACCGTAACAGCGTCGCCAACAGCAACAACAACCTACACAGTTACGAGTACGCCAAACGGCAGCTGCCCGATCACTGAAAATGTAACGGTAACAGTGGCACCACCACCAACGATCACCTCGCAGCCTTCTGCGGTTGTACAAAATGTTTGCATAGGCAATGCGTCGGTAGCACTTGTCGTTGCCGCTACCGCAGGCAGCGGTACGATCACCGGATACCAATGGTACAGCAATACGACGGCTTCTGCCACCGGTGGTACATTGATTGCCGGAGCTACATCGGCCACTTTTACCCCGCCAACAGGGACGGTGGGAACGTTGTATTATTATTGCGTCGTTACCAATTCAAATACCTGCTCTACGGCAAGTAATATTTCCGGGGCCATAGCTGTTTCTGCAGCATTGGCCGCACCGGTCGGTTCGGTAACTCAGCAACCGACATGTATTTCTCCCAACGGAACAATCACAATCACGGCGCCCCTGGGCGCGAATTATCAATATAGCATCGGCGGGGCCTATCAAGCCAGTCCCGTATTCACAGGGCTGGCGCCGAATAGTTACAATGTTACAGTTAAAGACATCGTACCCGGTTGTATTTCTCCTGCTCTTGTACTTGTTGTTGACCCTGTTGCCGGCGCACCTGCAACGCCAACAGCAACGGTAACGCAACAACCGACCTGCTCTGTTCCAACCGGTACGATCACTATTACGGCACCTACCGGTGCAAATCTTCAATACAGTATTGGCGGAACATATCAAACCGGCGGAACCTTCACCGGACTTGCGCCTAATACTTATAGCGTAACTGTAAAAGATATCATTACGGGCTGCATATCTTCCCCGGTAACACTCGTGGTAAATGTTGTACCTGCTCCGCCTGCAGTACCAACTGCAACTGCAACACAGCAACCAACCTGCGCTTCGCCAACGGGAACGATTACCATTACTGCGCCTACAGGTGCAAACCTTCAGTATAGCATCGGCGGAACTTACCAGGTTAGTCCGGTTTTCACCGCACTCGCGCCGAACACCTATAATGTAACCGTAAAAGATATTGTTACCGGGTGTATATCTTCGGCATTGCCATTAACGATAAACGCTGTGCCTGCACCACCTGCAACGCCAACTGCAACTGTTACACAACAACCAACTTGTGCAACACCTTCGGGAACTATCACGATTACTGCACCCGCAGGCGCAAGCTACCAATACAGCATCGGCGGACCTTACCAGCCCGGCGGGATTTTTACGGGGCTTCTTCCAAATACCTATAATGTAACCGTAAAAGATATTTTAACCGGCTGCATTTCTTCGTCATTAGTGTTGATTGTAAATGCAATACCTGCATTGCCGGCTGCGCCAGCGGCCACCGTTACGCAACAGCCGACTTGCATAGTTACAACCGGAACGATCACCATTACGTCTCCAACAGGCGCCAACTATCAATATAGTATTGGCGGCACCTACCAGGCAAGTGGGGTTTTTACCGGCCTTGTGCCGAACGTTTATAACGTAACCGTAAAAGATATAGTGACCGGTTGTATTTCATTGCCGCTGCAACTAACGGTGAATGCGGTTCCCGCCGCTCCCGTTGGGCCCACTGCAACGGTAACTCAACAACCAGGTTGTTTGTTACCTACGGGAACAATTACTGTTACTGCGCCAATTGGAGCCAACTATCAATATAGTACCGGCGGCGCTTATCAGCCAGGAACGGTTTTCAATGGACTAACTCCCAATACTTATAGTGTAACTGTAAAAGATATCATAACCGGGTGTATATCTTCGCCTTTATCATTAGCCGTAAACCCTGTTCCTGCACCCCCGGCAATAGCCACTGCAACAGTAACACAACAGCCTACATGTATAACTCCGACAGGAACAATTACCGTTACCGCGCCAACCGGTACGAACCTGCAGTATAGCATTGGCGGCACCTATCAGTCCGGCGGAACTTTCACGGGCCTTGCACCTGATACCTATAGTGTAACGGTAAAGGACGTAGTTACCGGGTGTGTGTCTGCAGCATTGTCGCTTACGGTGAATGCTGTGCCGGGCGCGCCGGCAACTCCGGCAGGAACCGTAACCCAACAACCTACTTGTACAGTTCCAACCGGTACCATCACCATTGCGTCGCCGGTAGGACCAGATTTGCAATATAGTATTGGTGGTGCTTATCAAAGCAGCGGTGTGTTTGCCGGTCTCACGCCGGATACTTACACTGTTATTGTAAAAAATACAACAACAGGTTGTATATCTGCTACGGTATCGTTGGTGGTGAATGCAGTCCCGGCAGGACCTGCAACACCAACGGCAGCAGTTACGCAACAACCGGCTTGTGCTGTTTCCACGGGAACGATCACCATTACCGCACCTACAGGTGCAAACCTTCAATACAGTGTTGGCGGAACTTATCAAACTGGTAGTGTTTTTACAGGCCTGGCACCAAACACATACAACGTCACCGTAAAAGATATCACTACGGGTTGTGTATCTAATGTTCTTGTTCTTATAGTTAATGCAGTTCCGGCCGCACCTGCAACGCCTACCGGAAGTGTGAGTCATCAGCCCACCTGTACCAGCGATGGTGTTATTACCATCACCGCACCAACGGGTACGGGATATTCATACAGTATCAACAATATTAATTACCAGGCAGGAACGGTGTTCAATGGTTTGTTGCCGGGTACTTACAATGTGTGGGTAAAAAATGCTGCAGGCTGTATTTCTGCCCCGCTAACATTGACGGTAAATGTTGTTCCTGCGGCACCTGCAACTCCGGTTGCAACGGTAACCAAACAGCCTACCTGTGCAGACAATAAAGGTACGATCACTGTCACATCGCCCTTGGGCGGTGATCTTCGTTATAGCATCGATGGTATGTTATATCAACCCGGATTGGTTTTCAACAATCTTGCGCCGGGAACTTATCCGGTGACCGTAAAAAATTATCTGACCGATTGTGAATCGACTGCACTTATCTTGCAGGTGAGTGCCGTTCCGGGGGCGCCCCTGTCTCCGGCAGGAACTGTTGTACAACCAACATGTGTTCTCAGCAAAGGAACGATCAATATTACTTCACCGGTGGGTACCGATCTTCAATACAGTATAGATGGGATTATCTTTCAGACAAGTACTGTTTTCAACAATCTGGTACCAGGTTCATATAATGTTATCGTAAAAAATATTACCACAAATTGCACATCTGCCCCGGCATCGTTCAATATTAACGCGGTTCCAAATGGCCCGCCTGTGCCAGTTGTTACCCCGGGATCGGTATGCGGACCGGGATCGGCATCGCTATCAGCCGCAGGCACGGGAAATATCACCTGGTACACAGATGCGGCACTTACGAACGTTGCAGCAACAGGGAACGCTTTCCATCCTGCTGTTTCTGTTACCACCACCTATTTCGTAACCAATACGGTGGCAGGATGTTCCAGCAATGCTGTGGCAGCGGTTGCCACTGTTGATCCTCTGCCGGTGCCGTTATTGGGTAGCGACCGTACGATCTGCAAGGTTGACAACCTGATATTGAATCCCGGATCTTTCAGTAGTTATGTATGGCAGGATAATTCTACTTCCCCTGCATTTAAGGTGGTGGGCAGCGGCACATATACAGTAACGGTGAAGAATGCGGTTGGTTGCCTGGGAACGGCCACTGTGAAAATAGAAGTGCTTGACAACTGCGACGATATTTATTTTCCAAACGCGTTCACACCCAATAACGATTCATGGAACGATGAGTTTGGTCCGCTTCCGGTAAGCAATCTTGGGTTTGTAAACGATTATACGCTTGTTATCTATAACAGGTATGGCCAGGAAATATTTAAGACGAACGATCCGATGAAAAAATGGAACGGAAAGTTCCAGGGTAAATTACTTTCGGGAAATTATGTATGGTATGCAAGTTACCTGTATCGCGGAAAAGCCAGGAGGCACCAGGGAAACCTGCTTATCATTAAATAGTTCAGGGTTTAGGATCTAGTGGTTAGCTACCGTGTGTAACCACTAAACCCTAAACTATTTTGAAGGCTCTTTAATGATTGCTTCATCATCATTGTTCACTTTATTTACAGCAGATAGCTGCGGATCTTCTGCCGCATGCCCATCAATTTCAGTCAACAAAAATCCGTTGCGTGTTTTTTCCTGGTTGATAAGGTCTTTCTGATTCAGTGATGGAGTGGGGGTTCCTGAAAAGTACATGGCTATAAATTTTAAAGTAAAATAGATGATTGTAACAAGAGTTTTTATATCAAATTAAATGCCGCATAACCAGTAGATCATCCTGCAGCCATGGGTGGAAACATAGGCAAAACCCGATTTTTCTATACGAGGCAAATTTAGAAGTAGTGGCCAACACGTCATTATTTATTAAAAGATGATCGTATGCTGACAATCCATTTTAATAAATTACGAAGTGTGTGGAATTCTTTACGCAGAAAATTGTAGAATCGCACAAAAACGGCTTTGCATTTGCAAAGCCGTTTTTGATAGCACCGGTTTGATCAGTTCCTGTCTATCGAACTCATCACTTTTTTCATAAAAGTATTCAACGCATCTTTTTCTGTCAGGCCCTCGGCTAACAATTGATGCACTTCCAGTGCGCCGCAAAGATTGGAGATCAGTTCGCCGATTACATTTAGTTCTTCTTCCTTCAGCGAAGCCGCTTCTGAAGTATTTTCCAATACTTCGATGGCTGTTTCAATCGCGCCTACAGAACAAGTGTGCGTTATCTGTTTAATTACGGGTAGTTTCATCGATCAACGATTTTAATTGTTCATCTTTATTAGTCTGCACCTGATTTACCAGTACGCCATTTTTAAATCCTGCAAAAGTTGGCAGGTTGTTTACCGCGGCCAGTTTTCGCGACAGCGGAAATTTTTCGGCATCTACGATTACAAAAGCAGTGTCTTCATTCTCTGAAGAAAGCCGTTTGAATTTCGGCTTCATCAATCTGCAGTTGCCGCACCAGCTGGCAGAGTATTGCACCAATACGTTGCTATGCCCTGAAACGATCTCCTGTAAATTATCCTGTTCGAGTTCTATCAGCATATTTCTGTTTTTTTAAAGAGATTAGTTAGTTGAAAAATATTCAGCTACACCTTCGTTGGTAGCTTTCATGGCAGCATCACCTTCCTCCCAGTTTGCCGGGCAAACTTCACCATACTTTTCCACGTGGAGCTGTGCATCGAGCAAACGCAGGTATTCATCGATGTTGCGACCCAATGGCAGATCGTTGATCGATTCATGACGAACAATGCCTTCTTTGTCGATCAAAAAAGTACCGCGGAAAGCAACAGGCGCGCCGCTGAATGACCATAATTTTGTATCGGTGCTAAAAGAATATTCGCCGGCCAGCACACCGAAGTTCAGGGAAATTACCTTCGACGCATCTGCGATCAGGGGATAGGTTACTCCCTGAATGCCGCCTTGTTCTTTCGGGCTGTTGAGCCACGCCAGGTGCGTCTCTTCCGTATCGGTTGAAACACCGATCACAACGGTATCGCGTTTTTCAAACTCCGCCAGTTTTTCCTGGAACGCATGAATTTCCGTTGGGCACACAAATGTGAAATCTTTTGGATAAAAGAAAAGGATAACATGTTTTTTGCCGATGTATTGATCAAGACTGAAATTTTCAACGATCTCTTCGCCGTTGATGACTGCACCTGCATTTACCTGCGGCGCTTTTTTTCCTACTAATGCCATATTAATTGTTTTTTTATAAGTAATAAAATATTTCCGCACATGACACGCATATCCGTTGATGCTTTCGCATCCAGCAAGCAAATTGATTGGGAAACCGCAAAGGTAATGGTCAATCAGGAATAGTCAACGGTGAAACATTAATAAGAAAAAAGTTTTTCTACAATCGAAAATGGCGCGGGTAAATAGTGAAATTTTTATCGGGTGTCTGTTATTCAGGGGCCTTAAAAAATTATCAGTTTCCAAATCTAAACCTACACAAGCCGAAGGCTGCTAAACTTTCTGGCCACTAATCTCTAAACCAATTACCATTTTGGCCGGTTATTTGAAATGCAGATAAAAACCTTTCATTATGATACAGAAAATACTTTCATTTTTTGCCATCGCTTTGCTATTCACTTCATGTGTGGTGGACAACGGCGGTGCCGGTTACGGGTATGCACGGCCAGTTTATATTGCGCCGGGTATAGGGCTTGGAACTATCATTGCAGTCGCCATTTCCTGGACAAGAAATAAATCTATTTTATGGGCGATCATTCATGGGTTGCTGGGTTGGCTGTATGTTATTTATGCACTCATCGTGGGGAAGAAATAAAGTGTTTGCCTTGATCCTCTAAACTGTCTTCGGCAAGCTCAGGCTGACCGTATTCTGTAGCACCACATCCTGTCATGTTGAGCTTGTTGAAACATAGGCAGAACACGAATTTTTCAATCAGGACTATTTTCAATAGTATAGCACGTTAACTATTAATTGTTCTTTTTTTACAAAAAAACCTTATCTTTGCGCCGCTAAAAGGTACCAGCAATAGGATGGAGCAGTGCTTATTTAGCATAATATGAGAGCATAACTATCCATAATAAGCCCCTAAACCTTTAATGAAATGAGGTTTGTCTACAGGGGGAAGCTATGCCTGAAGTAAAGCGAAGTGATCATAACAGGCTAGCATTCAGATATTTCAACACACAAATTCAACATTTAAAAATAGAAAAATGGCAGATTTACGTTATCAACGCAACTTTGGTATTGCCGCTCACATCGATGCCGGTAAAACCACTACTACCGAACGTATTCTCTATTATACTGGTGTAAACCATAAAATAGGGGAAGTACATGACGGTGGTGCAACTATGGACTGGATGGCTCAGGAACAGGAAAGAGGTATCACTATTACCAGTGCCGCTACTACATGTTTCTGGAACTTCCCAATGGTACAAGGTCAGAAAACACCTGATACCAAACAATATAAATTCAACATCATCGATACCCCGGGTCACGTGGATTTTACCGTAGAGGTAGAACGTTCTTTGCGTGTACTGGATGGTTTGCTGGCGTTGTTCTGCGCCGTATCCGGTGTGGAACCACAGTCTGAAACCGTTTGGCGCCAGGCTAACCGCTACAAAGTACCACGTATCGGTTTCGTAAATAAAATGGATCGCAGTGGTGCCGACTTCCTGAACGTGGTAAAACAGGTTCGTGAAATGCTGGGCGCAAAAGCAGTTCCGCTTCAGTTGCCGATCGGCGCGGAAGACAACTTCAAAGGCGTGGTTGATCTGATCACCATGAAAGGTATTGTTTGGAACGAAGCTGATAAAGGCATGACCTTCCAGGAAGTTCCGATCCCTGAAGATATGATCGAAGAAGTGAACCAGTACCGCCAGGAACTCGTAGAAGCAGTAGCGGAATACGATGAAAAACTGTTGGAAAAATTCTTCGACGATCCTAATACCATCACTGAAGAAGAAATGCACGAAGCGATCCGTAAGGCAACGATCGACATTTCTATCATACCGATGATGTGTGGTTCTTCTTTCAAAAATAAAGGTGTACAAACTGCACTCGATGCAGTGGTACGTTACCTGCCTGGTCCTTTGGACATCGAAGCGGTAAAAGGAACAAACCCTGACAATGGTGAAGAAATCCTTCGTCATGCCGATCCAAAAGAACCATTCAGTGCTTTGGCATTTAAGATCATGACCGATCCTTTCGTGGGTCGCCTCGCGTTCTTCCGGGCATACTCCGGCCGTTTGGATTCAGGTTCTTACGTTCTCAATACCCGTACAGGTAAAAACGAACGTATCAGCCGTATCATGCAGATGCATGCCAACAAACAAAACCCGGTTGACTACATCGAAGCTGGTGATATCGGCGCAGCTGTAGGTTTTAAGGATATCAAAACAGGGGATACTTTGTGTAACGAAGATCACCCGATTGTGTTGGAATCTATGACCTTCCCTGAACCGGTGATCTCTATCGCTGTTGAGCCTAAAACTCAGGCCGACGTTGATAAAATGGGTATGGCTATCGCAAAACTGGTGGAAGAAGATCCTACGTTGCGCGTTCGTACCGACGAAGAAACCGGTCAGACAATTTTGTCTGGTATGGGTGAATTGCACCTTGAGATCATCGTGGATCGTATGAAACGCGAGTTCAAAGTGGAAATCAACCAGGGTGCTCCTATGGTGGCTTACAAGGAAGCGTTCCGTGATACGGTTGCTAATCGTGAAACCTATAAGAAACAAACCGGTGGTCGTGGTAAATTCGGTGATATCGCCTTCAAGATCGGCCCTGCCGATGAAGAATGGCTGAAAGAAAACCCTACACAGAACCTGCAGTTCGTAAACGAGATCTTCGGTGGTGCGATTCCAAAAGAATTTATCGCGCCGATCATCAAAGGTTTCCAGAGCAGCATGGCAAACGGTGTACTGGCAGGCTACCCCATGGTAGATATGAAAGTAACTGTTGTAGACGGTTCTTACCATGATGTGGATTCTGATGCGATCTCTTTCGAACTTTGCGCCAAGCAAGGTTACCGCGAAGCGGGCCGCAAAGCAAAACCGGTATTGCTGGAACCGATCATGAAAGTGGAAGTACTTACCCCGGATCAATACATGGGTGACGTTACAGGTGATCTGAACCGTCGTCGCGGTATGCTGGAAGGTATGGACAGCAAACATGGTGTACAGGTGATCAAGGCTAAGGTTCCTTTGAGCGAAATGTTTGGTTATGTAACCCAACTGCGTTCATTGTCTTCCGGCCGTGCAACCTCTACCATGGAATTCAGTCACTATGCTCCTGCTCCAAACAACGTAGCAGAAGAGATCATAGCGAAATCAAAAGGTAAACTGAAAGTAGAAGATTAAGCAAACATTGCGATAAGCAATTTGCAACCAGCAATACTGATGAAGGCCCCGTTCTGAAAAGAGCGGGGCCTTTTTTTAGCTACGGTTGACGGGATGTTGGGGTGGAACCAGTCTTATATAGGATGATTTCCGCATTTTCCTCTGCAGGTTCCTGCTCACTTACACAGTTTATGAGAGAGTACCGCCAAACGATTGCCGGTCATTTGTCAGTTATTAGTATTTTTTCTAAAATATCCTTTAGCTAACCCTAAAACATACGGTTAAAACTATTTTAGAAAATCGTCTGTTCTTAATTTACAAGAAATTTAAAACTACCTATATGAAAGTATTTGTATCGCATTCCGCCGCCATCTTTGGCAAAAATGCAATAATAACATTCTATCAAAACTGGCACTTGCATGATGCATTGTATTGCTTCGACAGATTGATAACCGCTGCCTGTACAGATAAGCTATTGCTCAATACGGTGCCGGCCAACCATTTGTTTTTTGTATCTGAATTAAAGAAGCTTGCTGAGGGTGCAAGTCTGGCTTTGATGGATGAGTTAGGTAATCGTTGTTTGAAAGAATTTCATCAATTAGCAGAAGATAAAAATCATTCGACGCATAAAAACATCAAAGTTAAATCAACTGATATCTTATCCATGATTGACGATAGCGAACAAATAAAACAATCAGCTACTCCTGCCGGGTTTGATGAGCCTCACACATGGATGAATCCGCCACTGGGTGGTACGCAATGGCAATGCTTTCCACGGCACTTAACCGCTGCTCAATTTCAGGATCCATGGTTGGCGGTAGAAGCGTTTGTAAATTCCTTTTCTGCGGCCGGTCATGAGGAGCACTTAAATACTTTATTAGAGGCTGCACTCGGTGCGGCTAGCATTGATGGTTCCATTTCCGCCTATGAATTGATTACGCTGCAGCGGGCGTGGTGGCAGTTGTTGGAGGGATGTCATTTGTTATCATCGTGGTTAAGATGGGCACCTTGAAAAAAGAAAACGATTTTTATTTACCTTACCGTTCAGCAATTTTGCGCCAATTCTCTGTATACAATTTGAATGTTTTCTGATAATATACCCGAAAGGGTATAGTTTTATATTTTTAAGATTAAATATACCTTATCGGGTATAATTTTATAAAAATTCTTATCTTTATACCTTATCGGGTATATTATGCAGCAAAATAACATCAATCGGCTATCTAATTTTGTGAAGCAGCAGCGAGGCAAACTTCGCATCACCCAGGAAGCGCTTGCCTTAAAAGCAGGGGTGGGCCTGCGTTTTATCCGCGATCTGGAGCAGGGGAAGGAAAGTCTGCGGCTGGATAAGGTGAACCAGGTACTCGCCTTGTTCGGATATAGCACAGGTGCGGTGAATGACAAAACGATGGACATATATGAAGTTTTGCTGAACAACATGAACAGGGCTGTGAAACTGACAATGAAAAACAGGGAAGAAAGGTTCGGTATCATATTGGAATATGTGCCGCTTAATATGGGCATCGACGGTTGGAAATTTGTGAACAATAACGATGCAAAGGAATATCAGAAAAGCGGGGCGGAAGGGTTGGTTCAATTCATACCCAATGACTTAATTGACGGCATTGAAAATATCGGCGCATGAAAAGATCAGGAACCGTGATGGTTAATAACAAACCTGCCGGCATTGTTTGGCAGGATGACGACGGCTATGGATTTCAGTACAGCGCGGAATATGTGGATAGTGCATTTCCGGAAGCCGTGAGTCTTACCTTACCGGTAAGGCGCCCGCCATACATCAGCAATCATATGATTCCTTTTTTTGATGGCCTCATACCCGAGGGCTGGCTGCTCGATATCACTATTAAAAACTGGAAAATAAATCCGAACGACCGCATGGGGCTGTTGCTCATCGCGTGCAGAGATTGTATTGGGGCAGTGAGTATAGAGGAAATACCTGCCGGTGAAGATCAATAATTTTAAGTGAAACGGACATGGCAAATAACCGCTGTTTATATTGTTACCAAGAGCTTTCCGGATCGGGGCAGGATTTTCATGAAAAATGCAGCCTGCTTTTTTTTGGTACGCCCACGCCACCGGTATTGGATTACGACAACGCCGAAATGCAGCAACTGGCCAAAGAGATAGTGATCAGAAGTGTGGCCGTTACGGGCGTGCAGCCCAAGTTATCTTTAACTGTGGAGCCTATTCCCGGCGATCCGACGCATTGGCGGTTTACGATCGTTGGCCTTTGGGGCAGTTTTATCTTAAAGCCCCCTACACCCGAATTTGAGCACCTGCCCGAAAATGAAGATCTCACCATGCACCTGGCTCACCACTTTAATATCCGCACGGCCCATCATAGCCTTATCCGGTTAAAGTCGGGCGAACTGGCATACATTACAAAGCGGTTCGACCGGGAAGATGGTAAAAAACTGGCCGTGGAAGATATGTGTCAGCTTACCGAAACTCTTACGGCAAACAAGTACAGAAGTTCAATAGAAAAGGTGGCAAAAACGGCCAGGGGTTTTGTGAGCAGTCCGGGACTATCAATGCTGGAGTTGTTTGAAAATACATTGTTCAGTTTTTTAACCGGCAATGCCGACATGCACCTCAAAAATTTTTCGTTGATCACCACGTCCGAAGGCGATATCAGGTGGGCACCGGCTTACGACCTGTTGTGTACCAAAATTGCCATGCCTGCCGATGAGGATGAAAGTGCCTTAACGATCAATGGAAAAAGAAGATGGTTAAAGAGAGCAGACTTTGACATACTTGCTAAAACTATAGGTATTCCGCAGAAATCCGCCTATAATATTTACAACAGTTTTAGTAAAAAAATATTATCAGCACCGGCGGTGATCGCTTCATCTTTCTTACCACGCAAAGTGAAAAAGTTGTATGAAAATATGCTGAAGGAAAGATCGACCGTAATCGGCTTATAAAGCAAAAAATAGGTAGAATTTTTGAAAAAAAACGAGAGCTGGTTTTCAACGCCGTGTTTCTCTGAGCCTTTGTGTCTTTATGGTTCTAAAAAGAAAAATACCATCATATTCCGGTGAAAAAACACTACCAATCTCCTCATCTTTCATTTAAATTTGTACATCACTTTAATCATCATCTATCATGGAAAAAACAATACACCAGGGCCGCAACGTAAAACGATTCAGAGAAATGTTGGGTATTAAGCAGGAGGCACTTGCTCTCTCACTCGGCGATGATTGGAACCAGAAAAAAGTATCGCTGCTGGAAGCAAAGGAAGTGATTGATGATAAGTTGTTGGAGGAAGTAGCGAAGGAGTTGAAAGTGCCGGTGGAGGCGATTAAGAATTTTGATGAGGAGGCGGCTATCTATAATATTCAGAATAATTATGAAGGTTCTAATCCTGGCGCTTCTGCGGTGAATGGGGGGAACCAAAATTACAATTGTACTTTTAATGCGATTGATAAAATTGTAGAGCTGTATGAGGAAGTGTTGAAGGTTGAGCGGGAAAAAATTGTGTTGTTGGAGAAGATAATTGAGCTAAAAAAATAATTCTAGAGAAAATATCGTCTCACTACAGATGAGAAGATTTTAGGTTTGAATCTTAACGCGGTCACCAGACAGGACTTTTCAAGTTTATTCTTGAAAAGTCCTTTTTCGTTTGGGCTGAAACCCTTACCAACATTGCAAAGCAGCGTTAGTATCTCATTCGGCTGCATGGTTTGGAAAGTGTTATTAGAAAACACCAGTTTTTCAACGCTTCGCTGATAATAGGCTCATGGATACCCTGTACAATCTCTTCCGGTTCATCCTTGTAAGCCTTTACCGTAATCAAGCCATAGTAGATAGGATTGCGGAGCAGGGTGTAAAAATTGCTCCTGCTTATTTTCAACCCCTCTTTCAATAATCTTTTTCGCAGCACTTCTATTTGAAAATTGCCAGAGGCAATTTCCTCAAATGCTTTTTTAACAACCTGAGCCATGCCGGAAGGTGTAATGATTGGTCTGTTTTGTTCATCCCTTGTGTTTTTAAATCCATAGGGAGCAGTACTTACATAGCGGCCCTCTTTTAATGTCCTACGCATACCGTTAGTAGTATTCAAAGAACGCCTTGCGTTCTCCACTTGCGGAGCAGCTAAGTAAAAGGCTTTCATCAATAAATTTTCCGGCCACTTTCATCCAAAGGTTGCTCCATTGCTTCAACAGTAATACCCAGCTTTAATAAAAAGCTAATCATGTTCAACGAGGCTTCCATGTTTCTTGAAAACCTATCCCATTTAGCTACCACTATTTTTTTAACCCGTCCTTTATTTTTCTTTATAAAGTCCAACAGGTTATGAAATTCAGAGCGGTTAAAAGTTTTGGCACTATGGTCATCCTGAAAGTGCTTTACAATTTCATGGCTTTTGGCTTCGCAATGCTTTTCAAGCTTAACGCTTTGAATATCAATTGTTCTATTTATTTTACAAATAAATGTCGGAAATTTCCATCATTAAAGCCAATTTAGTATATTTGTGATGGAATTTGCCAACAAAATAGGCTAATTAAATTGTTGGCATTTGCCAACATTATTAACCAATAATACACTTAACGATGGAAAAAGCCGTCAAATACTGGTACGCAATGAGTGACCCGGCAATTTTGGAGGTATTAGGTAACTTCATTCAACAAACCCGGCTACACCAAAACAAAACGCAGCAGCAGGTGGCGGCGGCGGCGGGCATCAACCGTTCTACAATGGTGCAGGTTGAAAATGGCGGCGGCGGTACATTGCTTTCTTTTATTCAAATACTAAGGGCTTTAGAGCAGCTACAATTGTTTCAAAGTTTTGAAATAAGGCAACAGCTCAGTCCGCTGCAACTGGCTAAAATTGACCAGAAAAAACGGCAGAGGGCAAGCAATAAAAAGGCCACCTCAATTGAAAAACCTAAAAGTGACTGGTAATGATAACAACAGCATTCATCAACATCTGGAACAAACGGGTTGGAGCCATTGCATGGGATGTGGACACAGAGTTGGCTTCCTTTGAATTTGAATCCGCATTCCTTACAAACAAGTGGGATTTATCGCCATTGAAAATGCCGATTGCAGGAGCAGAAAGACGGGTGTTTTCTTTTCCTGAATTAAGAGGCACAAATACATTCAAAGGCTTACCGGGCTTGCTGGCGGATGTATTGCCGGATAAATATGGTAACAGCCTTATTAATGCCTGGCTTTCAAGAAATGGCCGCCCTACCGATAGTATGAACCCGGTAGAACTGCTTTGCTTTATCGGCAAAAGAGGTATGGGAGCATTGGAGTTTGAACCCATAGTTCCGAAAACAAATAATGGAGCCACCAAAATTGAGTTAGACAGCTTGATAAATATTGCCCGGGAAATACTCTCTGGCAGGCAGGATTTTAATACCAATCTTTCCGGCGATGAAGCAAAAGCATTGAGTGATATTTTAAAGATTGGTTCCTCTGCCGGTGGTGCAAGGGCTAAAGCCGTGATTGCATTTAATCCAGATACAAAAGAAATTCGTTCCGGGCAGGCAGATGCACCAAAAGGGTTCACACATTGGCTGCTGAAATTTGACGGCGTTACAGACCAGCAGTTAGGTACATCATCCGGCTATGGCCGGGTTGAAATGGCTTATCACCTGATGGCAAAAGAAGCCGAAATAGAAATGACCGAATGCAGGTTGCTGGAAGAAAACGGAAGGGCTCATTTTATGACTAAGCGGTTTGACAGGGAACACGGCAAAGGCAAACTGCATATACAAAGTTTTTGTGCCATTGCTCATTACGATTTTAGTGAGGTTACATCGTTTAGCTATGAACAATTATTTGAAACCATGCGTAGCATGTTATTGCCCTACACAGATGCAGAACAGCTATACCGCAGAATGGTATTTAATGTAATGGCAAGAAACTGCGATGACCACACCAAGAACTTTTCATTCAACATGGACAAAACCGGCAAATGGAAACTGGCTCCGGCTTTTGATGTTTGCCATTCTTACCGCCCAGGTAGCACTTGGGTAAGCCAGCACTCTTTAAGCATAAATGGCAAGCGGCAAAATATTACCCGTGATGATTTAATGGAAGTTGCCAAAAATATGAACATCAAGAAAGCTGATACAATCATTAACCAGGTTAATGCTGTGGTAAGCAGATGGAATGATTTTGCAGCCCAAACAAATGTAAAGGCAGATTTGAGGGATGCTGTGGGTAAGACTTTGTTACCGCTGTAAATTGTTGGGTAATTTAGGTTTTAGATTTAATTGGTGAAAGCCAGTATTCAAGCTCAATCGAAAATTTTTATAATAATTTACATAAACAATTTAAAGAACTGAAGGGGATATTATAACTAACTCCCCTTCAGCCAATTTTCTTAATACTGCTAAGTCAAGCTCAATACAATTTTACCAAAGTGGCTTCTTTCTTTTAATTTTTTAAAGCCAAAGGAAGTTCTTCAAATTTAAAAATGGAATCAATCTTGGGTTTTATTTTATAGTTGTTTACAAAGGTTATCATTTGAATAAATTCGTTATCATTTCCATTAAAGTACCAATGACCTGCAATTGATTATAATACAAGTAAACAAATCAAAATCTTATAGAAATTAGTGAGCGGTATCTGAAAAGTTGCTACGTCCTCCATCTACTAAGCGGTTCTTTCCCACTTTTGGTGGTAGTTATGATAATTGAAGGCTAGTGTTCGTTGGAAAATTAATGAACCCTGCAAATCTAATTTGCTCTTCTACCGATGTATTTAAGGTTATTTCTGTAGATAATCAGGCTGATCATATAATGTGTCCCCACGGTAATGTGGGATAACAAGTCAACTGTAACGCTGCACTATTTTATGAAATGGTGCACTATA
>JAATFP010000023.1 GCA_015655125.1 Chitinophagales bacterium
ACATTATCCGCCATTTCCAGGGCCAATTTCCACACTTCCAACTTTTCAAATTTAAATCCCATCCTCTCCAATCATTTAATCCGATTGCATAGCAAACATATTTCCTTTTAAAGCGTCTGCCATGAGATTTCCCTCACTAAGGTAAAGTGTTTTTCTCCTCGGTGGTCGGTGGTCGGTGGTCGGTCGTCGGTGGTCGGTCGTCTCTCCTACTTCTTCATCAACGCCTCGATCTCCTCCACCGTTATCGGAATATTCTTCATCAGATCTTTGTTTCCGTTCCTTGTTATCCAGAAATTATTTTCGATGCGGATGCCCATTTTTTCTTCTTCGATATAAATGCCTGGCTCGATCGTGAATACCATCCCTGGTTTGACCGGCTCCGTTCTTGTACCAAGATCATGCACGTCTATTCCAAGATGATGCGAAATACCATGGTAAAGGTATTTTCTGTAAGCACGGTTTTCCGGATCTTCATTTTTAATATCAGATTTGCGCAGCAATCCTATTTTTTGAAAAACCACTGTCGCTTCATCGCCCACTTTTTCTGTATAATCCAGAATGCTGATGCCGGGCTTTAATATACTTGCAGCATAATGATGCAGGTGCAGACAGGCATTGTAAACCGTTTTTTGCCTGCGGCTGAATTTCCCGTTTACCGGAACGGTGCGCGTAAGATCGGCGCAATAACCGCCATATTCCGCACCAAAATCCATCAGGATGAGATCCCCATCTTTACACTCCTGGTTGTTTTCTACATAGTGCAGAATACGCGCATTATCGCCGCTGGCGATGATGGAACCGTAAGCCGGACCGCCCGAACGCTGCGACAAGAACGAGTGATAAATTTCCGCTTCGATCTCATATTCTGTTACGCCGGGTTTGATGAATTTCAACAACCGACGAAACGTGTTGTCCGTAATGTCCATCGCTTTTTGCATCACGTCCACTTCCAGCGCGGACTTGATGGCGCGCAGGTCTTTAATGATGCGCGCACTGCGTTTAAAATTGTGAAGCGGGTAACGTTGTTTCATCGTTTCTGCAAAACGATAATCGCGCACAGCAACGAGATTCGATTTGCGGTCATTCTCATTGCTGTTGAGATAAATATTATCCGCAAGATGGATCCACGGTTGCAGCAATCCTTCCAGCACGTCCAGCCATACGATAGTTTTGATACCGGATATCGCCGTGCCTTCATGAGCCCGCAACCGGAAGCCGTCCCATTTTTCTTTCAGCTCATTGGGGCGCGTAAGTACGAGCACTTCCCGGTATTTAGGATCGGGATTACCGGGAAACAATATCAGCATGGTATCTTCCTGTTCAATTCCTGTGAGCCAGTAGAGATCGGAGTTTTGTTTGAACTTATAAATGGCATCGCCGTTTGTAGGCAACTCATCATTGCTGTTGAAAATGGCGATGGAATTTTTTTCCATTTTTGCTACGAACCTCGCGCGGTTCTGCTCAAAGATGGCAGGATCTAAAGGAAGATATTTCATAATAGTATTGTTTATGAATAATGTTAGGAACACGAATTTCACGAATTAAATCAATTAATGCAAAATAATCCGGCGGCGGGCTGTCGGGTGTCGGTGGTCGTCAAAAAAAATAATCTGTATTCAACGTTATCAAACAATCGTAAAACGGCATTTAAAAATTTTATGAGCTTTTAGAAAATTTAGCAACAAACAACAGCAAAGACTAAATAAACCGCCGATCCGGGAACGTTTTCGTGCTGATGAACAAAAATTGAAATACTACCTTTGTGCCCTCACTAAAAGATGCTTGCTATGTCTTTATCAACAATGACCGAGGCCCCTGTAAAGGCTTTGGTAGAACTTGGTTTACATCCAACCCAACCCGTATATTATCAACTATTACCGTCAGAATTATCAAAACAGGCGGTAGGCAGAGGCGAAGCGGTATTGAATGATACCGGCGCCCTCGTTATCAAGACCGGTAAATTTACCGGCCGCAGTCCGAAAGACAAGTTTACGGTAAAAGATGCGCTCACTGCAGACACGGTGAACTGGAACGATTTCAACATCGCGATCGAAGAAAGATTTTTCTTTCAGCTGAAAGAAAAAATGATGAAATATCTTTCGTCGAAAGAGTTATGGGTACGAGATTGCTATGCCTGCGCAGAAGAAAAATACAGGCTCAGCCTGCGTGTGATCAACGAAGATCCGGCAAGCAACTTATTTTGCTACAATATGTTCATTCGCCCGAATGAACGGCAACTTGAAAATTTTAAGCCTCACTGGAACATCATACAAGCGCCCGGTTTTAAGGCCAACCCTGCTGAAGACGGAACGCGTTCTGAAAATTTTGCCGTGATCAGTTTCACCCATAAAACGATCCTCATCGGTGGAACAGGCTACACAGGTGAAATAAAAAAAGGCATTTTTACCATGCTCAATTTCGTATTACCGCACCGCGCAAATGTGCTGAGCATGCATTGCAGCGCCAATATGGGAAAAGCCGGCGACACTGCTATCTTCTTCGGGTTGAGCGGAACCGGTAAAACAACATTGAGCGCAGATCCGAACAGGCTGCTGATTGGCGATGATGAACATGGGTGGACCGACGACAGCGTGTTCAATTTTGAAGGCGGTTGCTACGCAAAAACAATCGACCTCAGTGAAGAAAAAGAGCCGGAAATATTTCACGCGATACGTCCCGGCGCCTTGGTTGAAAATACTATATTTTTCCCTGGCACTACATCGATAGATTTTACAAGTAAAGCTATTACCGAAAATACACGGGTCAGTTATCCGCTCAGTTTTATCAGCAACGCGCTGGAACCTTCTATCGGTAAAACGCCAAAAAATATTTTCTTCCTCACCGCAGATGCATACGGAATTTTACCGCCCATAAGCAAGCTCAACCCGGGACAGGCTATGTACCAATTCATCAGCGGCTATACTGCAAAAGTTGCAGGTACAGAAGCAGGCGTAAAAGAACCGCAAAGCACATTCAGTGCCTGTTTTGGTGCTCCATTCCTTCCATTGCACCCGGGGAAATATGCGGAAATGCTCGGTAAAAAGATGAAGGAACACAATGTAAATATCTGGTTGGTAAACACCGGTTGGAGCGGCGGTCCTTACGGCGTTGGCCAAAGGATGAAACTGGCATACACAAGAGCGATGATCACTGCTGCATTGGAAGGTAAGCTAAACAGCGTTGAATTTGAGGCACATAAAACATTCGGGATGATGATGCCGAAAGATTGTCCCGGAGTTCCATCGGAATTGTTAAATCCCCGGCACGCCTGGGCAGACGAAACTGAGTACGACTTAAAAGCGACCCAGCTCGCAAAGGAGTTTGTGCAGAATTTTAAAAAATATGAAAGTGGTGTAAGCGAAGAAATTCTTGCTGCTGCGCCGAAAATTTAGTTTTTAGATTGTGAAAAAATAAGAATGCCCCACGAGTTTTGCGGGGCTTTTTATTTTGGTTTAAAAGATTTAGCGGCCTGTTTAGGCGTTTGGATTTGGAGTCTGAAAATTTTTAAATCCGTCTGAATAACCAACATACCCTAAAGATTTAACTATTGACACATTGCCCCATTCACCCAAGTGTCATCTCAGGTATTTCGCCATCCACCACCAACTTCCCGGCCGTCTTTGCCCTGATCTCATCTACAGACACACCAGGTGCTCTTTCCAGCAAATGAAATGCCCCATCATTTATTTCAAGAACAGCTAATTCGGTAACGATCTTTTTCACGCAATGTTTACCGGTGAGCGGCAGCGTACATTGCGGTAGCAATTTGCTTTCGCCTTTTGGATTGGTATGCATCATGGCCACGATAATATTTTTAGCGCTGGCTACCAGATCCATCGCGCCCCCCATGCCTTTTACCATCTTACCGGGAATTTTCCAGTTGGCAATATCGCCTTGCTCGCTCACTTCCATTGCGCCTAAAACGGTAAGGTCGATCTTCCCGGAACGGATCATGCCGAAGCTCAATGCGCTGTCGAAAAAAGCAGACCCGGGTACGGTGGTGATCGTTTGCTTTCCTGCATTGATCAGATCCGGATCTTCTTTTCCTTCTTCTGGAAAAGGTCCCATGCCAAGCAAACCATTCTCGCTTTGCAATACCACTTCCATTCCGGAAGGAATGTAATTTGCTACGAGCGTTGGAATGCCAATACCAAGATTGACATAAAATCCATCTTGCAATTCCTGCGCAATACGTTGCGCTATTTGAAATTTATTTAAAGCCATGTTTTATAATTTGAAGTCTAAGTATGGACAACCGGCCACCAACGACCGACCACGGATGGCCTCTGTTGGATAACCCTAATGTTGTAAGCAACAGACTCTATTTTACCGAAACGAACGGGATCGTTGGTGGTTGGTCGTCTGCCCTCAACTTTTACGCACCGTTCGCTGTTCAATTCGCTTCTCATAATTCTTCCCTTGAAAAATACGCTGTACGTACACTCCGGGCGTATGAATGTAATTCGGATCAAGCTCGCCGGCAGGTACCAATTCTTCCACTTCAGCAATCGTGACCTTTGCAGCCATTGCCATAAGCGGATTGAAATTTCGGGCCGTATCCTTAAAGATGAGATTGCCATGCGTGTCGCCTTTCCACGCTTTAATTAAGGCAAAATCCGCTTCAAATGCGTATTCCATCAGGTAATCCTTACCATTGAAATTGCGCATCTCTTTACCTTCGGCTACCTCCGTTCCTACACCCGCTGGCGTGTAGATAGCCGGCATGCCATACCCTGCGGCCATGCATCGCGTGGCGAGCGTCCCTTGCGGAATAAGTTCCACTTCCAGTTCGCCGCTCAGTAGTTGTCGTTCGAATTCTGCATTTTCCCCGACATAAGACGAGATCATTTTTTTTACCTGTCGTTGCTGAAGCAGCAAACCGATCCCGAAATCATCCACACCGGCATTATTGGAAATGCACGTCAGATCCCGCGTACCTTTTTTTACAAGCGCAGCAATACTGTTTTCCGGAATGCCGCACAATCTGAAACCGCCTAACATGATCGTACTACCATCCGGAATATCGACAATCGCTTCCGTGGCATTGTTATATATTTTATTCATATCAGATAGGTAATGTTAACAATGGGCTCTTACCCTTTCTTTTTCTATTCATGAGAATATTCTTAGGTGCGGGTCGCGATCTTATGCTATCTGTTTTCGGAAAGATTGTGCTGCCACGTTTTCTAAACCCATCGGTTGATTGTAAAGAAGTATCTGTTTTTTTCATGGCGCTGTCTGCAACTTTTGGTGAAATATCTGCAACAGGTACGGCATTCACAACTGCGCGACGATTGCGGTTGATAACCGTATCCAGCATCGCACTCATCTGTTCCGGATGATCTTCATAATATTTATAACTTTTGTAAAAAACTTCCGAGGTAACCTTATATTTTGCAAAGATTTCTTTTTGCATTTTCACGTTTTCCACTTCCGGATTTTTTGATGAATCACGACTTATATAATCGGTAGTGAAAGCATCGGCGCGGATATAATCCCATAAAACGGGCCCCATTTTTTCCGGGGATAACACATCTGATGGCCGTTTGTTTCCCGAGCAGGAAAAAAGAGCTATAGAGGCAATAACAATCAGGTATTTCATCATTTCAATGCTTCTGTGTATTTACCGGCATTCGTAATATCCAGTTTGGGTAACAGTTCCAATGCTCTCGCTTTATCCTGCGGTAATGCTTTAGTAAATATATTTACGAGTTCATTTCCTTTTCCCTGGAAGAAGAATTGGTTGATCATCGTATTTGGATTTTCGGTATTGTACTTATCAAGCATTGTAAGAACATTCAATATTTCTGTGCGGGCAACATTCTCATCTTCATAAAATTTATCCATTCCCAAACGGTAGTAGTTGTAATAAACGTCATTCATTACGCTGTATCTTGTATTGAGCATATTTTCTACGAGCCAGTAACGGTTACGGATTCCATCGAATGCTTTCCATCCCGAAACACCACGACCATCCGGCGCATTGTTCACGATATTTTGTGCCTTTAAAAAATAGGGATCACCACCGTGCAATGAAAAAGACGCATAATCGAATGCAATGATCATATTGGCATAATAAGCGAGGATCGCGGTAAGGTTCGAAACAAGGCCATCATTGCCGGATACCCTGTTCTCGTTAAATTCCAGCTGCTGAAATTCAACATATTTAAAAATAACATTATCGTCTTTATAATTCACCAGGGGAGATAAATAAGATGTGTTGAAAACCGGCCTGGCAGCCTGAATGGTGAGCGAAGCATTGTACACATTAATCTCACTTGTCTGTTCCAGATTGAGCAAAAAATTACATTCTATCTTTTCATTGGGCGCAAATGCATCCTTCGTCCATTTCCTGTTGTTAAGAAAGTTAGTGATCGCGGTTTGTAACGTCATGAAAGCATTTTTGTTCACCACGTTGTTCAATCTCGTTGTTACCACCGTAACCTTGGCATTGAGTTCCTGCGCATGTACCAAAGGTAAATATGCAAACAGCATTCCCGCAAATAAAATGATCTTACGCATGTGCAATATTGATGAGGGTGTTTATGATATCCGCAGCGATGGCCGTTTTCAGTTTCGTGTCAAACCGGTATTCTTTACCGCTTTTATCAAAAATAGTTATTTTGTTGGTAGGGTGTCCAAAGCCGGCACCGGCATCCTGTAACGAATTCAATACAATCATATCTGCATTCTTGCTTTGCAGCTTTTTCAATGCATTTTCTCTTTCATTGTTTGTTTCCAGCGCAAATCCGGCTACAAGCTGGCCCGGCTTTTTAAGCTGCCCCAAGGTCTTTAAGATATCCGGTGTATTCTTCAATTCGATGTGTAACGGAGATTCTGATTTTTTTATTTTTTCAGAAGCCGGATTTACAGGTGCGTAATCGGCAACAGCAGCGCACATGATGGCGATATCTGATGTCTCAAATTCGGAAAGGCAGGCGTCATACATCTGCTGCGCAGACGTGACATTGGTGATGGAAATATTGCCATTCACTTTTTCGTGCGTAGGCCCCAAAACAAGCGTCACCGATGCACCGCGTTGAAAGCATTCTTCCGCTATCGCGATGCCCATTTTTCCGGAGGAATGATTGCCGATGAAACGAACAGGGTCGATCGCTTCGTAGGTGGGGCCGGCGCTCACCAGAACTTTCTTTCCGGACAAGTCTTTTTCCTGGTTGAAAAATATTTCCAGCCAATGAATGATCTCCTCCGGCTCCGCCATTCGCCCGGCTCCGATAAGACCGCTGGCAAGTTCGCCATTGTTTACCGGGATCACCTTATTACCATAAGAACGGATCGTTTCAATATTTGCTTTTGTGGAAGGATGTAACCACATATCTTCATCCATTGCAGGAGCCACCACTACCGGGCAGGTAGCTGATAAATAAACAGCCATCAGCAGATTATCGCAAGTTCCATGGGCCATTTTTGACAAAGTGTTGCAACTAAGAGGTGCTAACAGCATCACGTCTGCCCATCGGCCCAACATCACATGATTTGACCATGTTTCATTTTCCGAAAGCGCTGAAAGTACTTCATTTTTAGATAAAGTGCTTAAAGTGAGTGGCGCAATAAACCCTACTGCCGCAGGTGTCATAATGACCTTTACCTCGGCACCGGCTTTCACAAGCAATCGGACGATAGTAGCAGATTTATACGCTGCAATGCTGCCGGTGATACCAAGAATAACCTTCTTTCCTTTTAACATGCAATAAAAACGGTCCGCATTTGTGCGGACCGTTAAAATTAAAACTTCTTATTGAAAGCGGGCGTTAAAATTGTGATTTTAAAAGATCACAAAACCCTATCGGTACGATCTAGCTAAACAGGTCTTCGTCATTTTTACGGAAGTAAACTTTATCTTCCAAAAATTCTGTGGTTGCCAGCAAAGCCGGGTTAGGCATACGTTCGTATGCGCGTGAAATTTCGATCTGCTCTTTATTTTCGTGTATTTCTTCCAGGCTATCTGTGTGGCTGGCAAACTCTTCCAGTTTATTGTGCAACTCTTCCTTGATGGTGATGTTGATCTGGTTTGCCCGCTTTGCTATGATAGCTATAGATTCATACAAATTGCCGGTCCTGTTTTTAAGATCGATCAATTTTTTCGGCTCTACTGAACTGCTGGTACTAGCGCTTAGCTGACGACGTAGTTTGCTCATTTTGTATTTCTTTTATGTGATTTTTACTCAAGTTACTATATTCTTCCGCATCTTTCAGCAATTTGCTGTCCGGGTAGCGATCCACGAAATCCTGATATTCTGTTGTTACTTTCAAATAACGCTCTTCCTGCTTTTCCGGTATGCTCAATTTGGCAAAACGGTAATAAGATTTCACCACCATGAATTTGTATTCTTCTCCTTTTACAGACTCAGGATAATTGTTGAGCAATTCTGTAAAAGCCAGCCCCGATGCCCTGAATTGGCCAAGGTTATAATAAAGCTGAGCAGATCTGAATTCCTTTTGTTCGAGCTTTTCGCGGCATTTGTCGATGATCGCAGTAGCTTCCACATTTTTGGCAGAGCCAGGATGCGTGTTGATGAAGGTCTGCATCATGTTCATTGCTTTCACTGTATTCACTTGTTCCAACTCTAGTTTCGGGCTTTGCTTATAAAAACAGAAAGCGCGCATATAATCCACTTCTTCTGCTTTTGCGCTGGTCGGAAACACTTCAAGATACCCCTTGAAAAGATTTTCTGCGTCGCGATATTGTTTCTGATAATAGAAGCAATAAGCATATTTATAATAAAGATCTTCAAATTTCTGTGTCCCTTTAAAAACGGGAAACAGGTTTTCATATAGCTGCTGCGCCTGCCTGTACTTTCCTTTAGCGTAATATTCATCGGCCTTTGTAAGCTTATAATCAATGTCTTTGCTCTTTTCCACTTTAGCAAACGTTCCGCAAGATGCAAGTGTGGCCGTGATTAATATAAGCGCGACGAGGTTTTTAAATACTTTCATAAAGAATTGCAAAATTAACTGATTTTGTTCAAAAATGAACCTATTTTAATAATTCTCCAAAATCAGTTAGTTAAGAAAGACATAAAGGTTGAAGGTTGAAGATTAAAGGTTGGCGGTTCCCCGCATTTAAGAAAAAACCCTCCCAAAAGGGAGGGTTTCATCATTGAGCAAAAAGTGGAATTAAAACTTATATTAGTTAGACTTGATGTCTACTGTGTTTTTATCTCCACCACCAACTTCGCAGTTAGTAGTGATCCTGCCCGCATCGATACCTTCTTTTTCAACGAGGTATTGCTGTGCAGCAGCAACTCTTTTCTGACAAACGGCCTGTGATGCTTTAGAAGCTTCAGGGTATCCGTTGATAGTGATGTTACAAGTAGGATTTGCTTTCAGCTTAGCTGCAACTGTTGCCAGCAAAGCTTTAGCATCGTTACTTAATGATGTAGAGTTTCCTTTGAAAGCTACACTTGGGTAATCAGTAGGGCAACTGCTTGCTGCAGGGCCAGCTACGATATTTTTGCAACATTCAGGATCCGGGCATTTACCAACACCATCCGCATCAACCGGCTGACATTCGGTAGGAGTTATCAATTGTTTATCCTTACAATCCGGAACACCATCACCGTCTGTATCTTTAGTTACACCATGTGTATCAACAGGGCAACCTGCTGGTGTATTTGGTTCGCGATCCAATTGATCAACAACACCGTCACCGTCAGCATCATCAAATACAGGTTTAGGCAGTTTCATGTGCTTAGGATTGTTCAACTCGCTGTAAGCGTAATCCAATGGATTCAACCACCATAATGGTTCAACCGATTTAGATCCGATGTTGAAATTAAGACCCAAAGACAGGTAGTTATAAGAATCGAAATCACGTGTTAATACCGGATCGCCTGAAGATTGTTCAGCCCAACGTTGTCCGTCCAGCAAATCGTCTTTCACGAAAGTGTGGCGATCTTCAAGTGCCAGGTTGATTCGTTTGCCTAATTTGAAAGCAATACCGGCTAATACTGTTCCAGATGGTTTGATGGTATTTTTACCCATGGTTGGGCGACGTTCTCCCTGAGTTTCGCCTGCAGTTTCATATGTATCATCCATACCATCTTTCAATGCTTTGCGCACGTCTTTACGGTTTTTGTATGTTTCACCGTATTGAGCATATACGCTCTGGAACAATGCTGTATACGTGTTTCCATTAGCGTCGTGAGAGTTTACTTTTACGTTGTAAGCTGTAGCGCCCAAACCAACACCTCCGTATAATACGAAGCCGGTTTTTTGTTTGTGAAATCTTACATTGTTCAGTGTAAATATACCCTGGATACTAAGGTCCTGGATATTTGTTTTGTAATTGTAATAAACGAACTTAGCACCACCCGGAGCCAAAGCACCACCGTAACCATAACGTGCTTCCAGGGCGCCGGATGAATTACGTTGAAGAGACGCATAGTCATTCCATGCGGGGTTTTTTGCAAAACCATCGGAACCGTTCCAACCGAGGCCCTTCGCGGTTCCGTTAACATACTCGGCTCTTAAGGAGAAAACATATCCAAAAGCCTTTCTAACATGAGCAGAAAATCCGAAAGTAGGGATCTTCGAACTTACGTCTCCGGAAATTGTTGGAACACCCGCAGAAACACCGATTTCCCACATATTGCGTGGTTTCGCAGGAAAATCATACGAATTATTCCAGAATTCGTTTTGCTGCGGCATTCTTTTAGAAGTGATGACGGAAGAGTCATAGATGTCATAACCGCTCCCGGATTGCGCGAATGCTCCTGCAGAGAGCAGCAAACACACGATTAAAAATAATTTGTACTTTTTGCTTGCCATAACTTAATGATTGAAATTTCTAATTTATATACGAGTTGATTAATAAGCAAATTTACCGATTGAATATCAATATACAAATTTTTTTAGCATTTATTTATCTAAATGCATTTTGTAATATGATTTTTTAGTATTAATAATGAAAAACTAAAATGGGTACTTTCGGTTTCAGCATCAATGAGACCGCCATTTTTTGAAAAACGTTGCATGAAGGAGGAGAAAAGTTTAAGGTTTAAAATATTCAGGCTATCGGAATTTCAAAAAAGATTTTTGAAGATTTCACCATTTACTGTTTACCATTGACTAATTCTACCTGCAAACACTTTGAATATTTCACTGTTCCCTCTCGACTATTGACTATCTTGCTTTTTTTTTGAAAATGAAGTTTGTAAACGATATAATAGGTGATGAATTGAAAACCTTCGAGAAAAAATTCTCCCAGGCGGTGGAAAGCAATACGCCCTTACTCGACAGGATAATGAAATATATCATCAAACGAAAAGGAAAGCAATTGCGGCCCATGTTCGTTTTTTTAAGCGCCAAATTACATGGCGAGATAAATGAAAGCACTTATCGCGCGGCCGCTCTCGTAGAGATGTTGCATACCGCCACCCTCGTACACGACGATGTGGTAGACGAATCTTTCGAGCGCCGGGGCTTTTTTTCCATCAATGCCATCTGGAAAAACAAGATCGCCGTTCTCGTAGGCGACTACCTGCTTTCCAAGGGCCTGCTGTTGTCCACTTCCAATGAGGATTTTCAACATCTTCATATTCTCTCGGATGCCGTAAGAAAGATGAGTGAAGGCGAATTGTTGCAGATTGAAAAATCCCGTAAACTGAATCTTGATGAAAATGTTTACTTCGAAATCATCCGAAACAAAACGGCTTCGTTGTTATCCTCAGCCTGCGGCGTTGGCGCATACAGCACAGCCAAAAGCAGCGAAATCACTGAACAGATGAAGCTTTTCGGTGAAAAGGTAGGCATCGCTTTCCAGATAAAAGATGACTTGTTCGACTATGGAAGCGACGATGTAGGCAAACCAACCGGAAATGATATACAAGAAAAAAAACTCACTTTACCGTTGATTTTCACACTCAATAAATTGTCGGGTTCTGAAAGAAAAGAACTTATTTACATCATCAAAAACGAGAACCGCAACAAGGCAAGAGTTCAGCATGTGATCGACACCGTAGTAAGAACCGGCGGTATCGATTACGCCCGCGAAAAAATGTTTCACTTCAGGGACGAGGCCCTCGTTATACTCAACTCCTTTGCGGAAGGCCCCGTTCGAAAGGCGCTCGAAGAATTGGTGCGTTACACCACCGACAGAAAATATTAAGTGTGGAAAAAAGATGGAACATATTACCCTTTGACGAAACAAGGGCAGCAGATCTGCAGCAATCATTGAAGATCAGCAAGACCCTTTGCGGCATCCTCACGCAACGCGGCATCAACACGTTCCATGAAGCTAAAAACTTTTTTCGCCCGCATTTATCCATGCTGCACAGCCCCTGGATGATGAAAGACATGGACAAAGCAGTGCACCGCATTATCAAGGCATTCTCCCAACAGGAAAAGATACTCGTTTTTGGCGATTATGATGTGGATGGAACATCCGCCGTAGCGGCCATGTATAGTTTTATTAAATCCATTTATGATCAGAAACGGATAGAGTTTTATATACCGCATCGCTACCGGGAAGGATATGGCGTAAGTAAAGCCGGGATAGATTTTGCTGCAGAAAATGAATTTTCCCTTGTCATCAGCCTTGACTGCGGGATCAAGTCAGTTGAACTTATCAGCTATGCCGCTTCACGGGAAATAGATTTTATCGTGTGCGACCATCATCTTCCCGGCGAAACCTTGCCGCCAGCAGTTGCGATCCTCAACCCAAAACAGTACGATTGCAAATATCCATATAAGGATTTGTGCGGTTGCGGCGTGGGCTTTAAACTGATGACTGCATTGACGGAAGAACTCAACCTGCCGCCGGATAAACTGTATCGATACCTCGATCTTGTTGCGGTCGCCATCGCTGCGGACATTGTACCCATCACCGGCGAAAATCGTGTATTTGCTTATTTCGGTTTGCAAAAAATAAATGAAGAACCCCTTCCAGGCATCAAAGCCCTGATCGCCCTTTCAGGTACAAAACTACCGCTCACCATTACCAACGTGGTGTTCGTTATCGCCCCACGCGTGAATGCCGCAGGAAGGATGGACGATGCAAAAAAAGCTGTGCAGCTATTCATCGAAGATGATCCGGTAAAGGCGATGGAATTTGCGGAAATGCTTCACAACGATAATTCAGAAAGAAAAGAAGCCGATAAAAGTATTACAGAAGAAGCGCTGGATATAATGTTGCAGGATGCGTCGCTCGCCGATAAAAGATCAACAGTGGTCTACAACGAAAACTGGCACAAGGGCGTTGTTGGAATTGTCGCTTCGCGATTAATCGAAACGCACTACCGCCCTACCGTGGTACTCACGCGTAGCAACGATCTGGCAACGGGCAGTGCGCGCAGTGTAACCGGATTTAATTTGTATGAAGCTATTTACGAATGCCGCGAATACCTGCTTGCATACGGCGGGCATTTTGCTGCTGCCGGACTTTCCATGCTACCGCAAAATGTGGATGCTTTTCGTCAGAGATTTGAAGCCGTGGTAGCAGCAACGATCCCCGATCATTTGCGTACGCCGGAGATAACGATCGATTCGGTGCTTGATTTTGCTTTGGTGAAGGAGCCTTTTTTCAACATCATCTGCCAGATGGAACCGTTTGGTCCGGAAAATATGCGGCCGACATTTATTTCCCGGAAAGTAAAAGATACCGGCTTTTCAAAAATCGTAAAAGAACAACACATCCGTTTTGTATTAAAGCAAGGTGAAACAGTGTTGACCGGTATCGGATTTAATATGGCTGATAAATTCGACTTGCTAAAAGACGGAGCAGAAGTAGACGTTATTTACAGCATTGATGAAAATGAGTGGAACGGAACGAAAAGTTTACAGTTAAAAGTAATCGATATTGCGTTGAGCATCGAAAACAAAGGAATTTAAAAAACCGGCAGCCGCCGGTTTTTTAAACACAAAGACTCAAAGAAACAAAGTTCCGCGAAGGATTTCTTTGTGCAACTTTGTTCCTTTAAGGCTTCGTGGTTACCGTTTCGCCGCAGGTGAAACCCAATCTGCGTAATCTCTTAATCATCCCGCAACGCGGGAAAAAACAAATCTGCGATAAAAAACAAATAAACACATGATAAAATATCTCCGCTATTTTTTCTACATCGCCTATAATTGGGGCATCGGCATTGCCTTGCACATCATCCGTCACGAGATCGGTGGTGAAAAGAAATACGGCATCAACACTACAGGCGCAGATGAATTGAAAACACTGGAGAAAAAAGGTGTGGACATCACGCATGCCACCATCTACATGCCTGCGAGTTACGATGTGCTGGAAGAAATGTTTGGGCAAATTACGCCATCGTCCTATTTACATTTTCTGGATATCGGCTGCGGCAAAGGCCGCGCCATGTGTGTGGCAGCGCAAAACGGATTTGCAAAAGTGACGGGCATAGATCTTTCAAAAGAACTTTGTAATGCTGCAAAAAAAAATCTGGGAAATACAAAGCAAAAGCTTCCCGCACTTACGTACGATGTGATCAACAACGATGCTTTTTATTTTGAAATACCTTCCGATGTTGACTGTATTTTTATGTTCAACCCATTTGATGAAGTGATCATGAGCGGTGTAATAAACAACATCGAAAAAAGTTTAAAAAAGAACCCCAGGCCCATCACGCTTATTTATCTCAACAGCCTGCACAAAGAACTATTCTTTAAAAAAGGATTCATGCAGATCTATCAGACAGAACGATTGAAATACCTGCAGGGAATTATTTTGAGGAAAGTTTAGTGTTTAAAGGTCAGCACTGCCATCGTAAATAAAATGCCTGCGTATGCAGGCACTTTATTTAAAGAACATAATGTCAGAATCCTTCTAATCTCTAAACACTAAACTAATTTTCCATCAACTGTACGCTCCTGTTGATAAATTCAGTCAGGTTTTTTCCAGTCAGCAATCCTTGCGATAGCAGCGCGAGATCTGCGAGATTTTTTACCTGCTTTTCCTGTTTGCCTGCCTCTTTTTCCGCTAGAATATTTTTGTATATCGGATGATTTCCATTAACAGTAATGTTTACTTCATCCGGCATTTGTGCGTAAAATTGCGCCATGCCGCCACCCATGCTGGCCATTTCCTTCATACGGCGCATTTGTTCCGGTCGCGTGGCAGTAACGGGTGGCGCATCAACGCTGAGACCTTTTACTTCTACGCTGATGTGCAAACCTTCCTGCGGTTGTTCGAATAAAGTTTTCAGCTTTTCAGCGTCTTCTTTACTCAACACACTTTCGCTTCCTTCCGATTTATCGATCAGGTTATCGGCAATATCAGCATCCACGCGTGTAAATAAAGAATCGCTCCATTTTATTTCCACATTGCTGATGAATGCTGCATCTACCAGCGTTTCCATTTTTACCACCACGTATCCCTTTGCGATCGCCTGCTGCACATACACATCCTGAGCTTCCGGATTGGTGGTGTACAAAATGACTTGCTTATCATCTTTGTTTTTCTGCAACGCAGAGGTAGCCGTTTTATATTCGTCGAGTGTATAGAATTTTCCGGTGGTATCCTGCAATATGAAAAACTTCGTGGCTTTATCGAGAAATTTATCATCGGTCATCATACCATATTTAACAAACAACCCGAGGCTTTCCCACTTTTCTTCAAATGCGGCGCGATCGTTGTTGAAAATTTCTTCGAGTTTATCCGCTACTTTTTTAGTGATGTGCGAGTTAATCTTCTTCACATTCGGATCGCCTTGCAGGTAGCTGCGGCTCACATTGAGCGGAATATCCGGGCTATCGATCACACCATGTAGCAACATCAAAAATTCAGGCACAATATCTTTCACTTCATCCGTAACAAAAACCTGGTTGCTGTACAACTGGATCTTGTCCTTTTGAATTTCATGACTTTGTTTTATTTTCGGAAAATATAAAATACCGGTCAGGTTGAAAGGATAATCCACATTCAGATGTATCCAAAACAAGGGTGTTTCAGCAAACGGATATAATTCCCTGTAAAAATTTTCGTAATCTTCTTTTGTTAGCTCCGACGGTTTCTTTGTCCACGCAGGATGCGTGTTATTGATCGGCCTTTCTACTGTTGGCTCTTCACCTTCTTTTACTTCCGCTGGTTTTTCATTAGCGTCGTGAAAATAAATAGATACCGGTAAAAATTTACAAAACTTTTCCAACACACCTTTCACTTTGTATGGGTCGAGGAATTCTTTGCTTTCTTCATTAATGTGAAGAATGATATCGGTACCACGATTTTCCTTTTCTGCAGGCTCTAAAGTAAACTCCGGGCTACCATCACAGATCCATCTTACCGGTTGTGCACCTTCTTTAAAACTTTTAGTCACCACTTCTACTTTTTCGCTCACCATGAAGGAGGAATAAAAACCCAATCCGAAATGTCCGATGATATTATTTTCGTTTTGCCCTTTGTATTTTTCCAAAAATTCTTCGGCACCACTGAAAGCCACTTGGTTAAGGTATTTATCCACTTCCTCTTCTGTCATCCCTACCCCCCGGTCGCTGATGGTAATTGTTTTCTTTTCCGCGTCTACGGTTACATCAATTCTCAATTCTCCCAGGTCACCCTTTGCTTCCCCGATGGAAGACAAGGTCTTTAACTTCTGCGTCGCATCCACTGCATTGCTGACAAGCTCGCGGATAAAAATGTCATGTTCACTGTACAAAAACTTCTTAATGATCGGAAAAATGTTTTCCGTTTGTACACGTATGTTTCCTTTTTGCATATTGATTATTTGTATTTACTGCTATTTATCAAACACAGTACCAATATAGCTTTGCTGTCACCTTGACACAAGTCTGGATCGCAGATTTTTCTTTTTCGCCGCGCGAAAATGATTTTATGATTACGCAGATTGGATTTCGCTTCGCAGAATTTTACTGCGGATCATGCAGGCTTCGGCGATCACATAAAAGTTTAGCCGCGGATCCTGCAGGAATGCAATCTATTAAAAAAGCGCTCCCGAATGGAAGCGCTTCCTTCAAATCACTTTATCAATAAAAATCTATGCTCTTATTTAATAATAAACTGCTTGCGAACTTTGAATTCGTAGTTTTCAATCTGCAGAATATAAACGCCAGATGGCAATGTAGATGGCAACGTGAAGTTGTCATTGATAAAACCAACCTGCAGGATCATTTCTTTTTTGAACACTTTCTGGCCAACAGAATTATATAGTGCTGTTGCGTAATGACCAGGCTTGATCACACCAAGACTATAATGCACATTTCCACCACGTGCTACAGGAGTGGAGTAGATGATCAGTTCTGTAGGAATTGAATCCGTTTTAAATGATTGCTGCGCACCGTATGTTTTACCGGCAGAAGTTTGTACAAAGGCTTTGTAATAATACACAGTTTTTGGAACGAGATCATTGATCACTTCAGAAAAATCTGCTGTCGTTACTGTTGTGGCATTCACGCTTGTGCCGGAGCCATTCACAAAATTATTGATACCGCTGTATTCAAAACCATTTGCGGTAACAGGATTACAACCTGCGGAAGTAATGGAGCCATTTAACTGTGCCGAGGTAGTGGTCACAAAAGTAGCAGCAGCAGTAGTAATTCCCGGAGGCGTATTGGTGCCCGTTCCGCTTGCAGCTACATTCGACACTGCTGCGCCACCGCCGCTAACCGCGATGTTGCCGTTGTACGCCTGGTTTGCTGCAGGCGTAAATTTTACATAAACTACCTGGCTGAAAGCACCGCCAGGTTGTGTAATACTCAGTGTTGATGTGTATGTTCCTGTTTCAGTTGTTGAATAGGTATAACCGGCCAACGCACTTACGGTCACATTTGCAGTAGTAAGATTTGCTCCTGTAATAGTGAATGAATTAGGGCCGGCTGAATTTGGAAGACAAACAGATCCGAACGATGTAAGAGCAGTTGTAGTAATCACTGCAGGCGGAGCAGCCAGTGTAATAAAAGAAAGCTGTGCGCCGTAAGCAGTACCGCCGTCATTGGTAGCATATGCCCTGTAGTAGTAAGTTGTGGCACCTGTAAGTCCTGTCAATGCAGAAGTGAAAGCACCTGCAGCGAGATTGGTGGAAACAACTTTAGTACCTGTTCCTTGCGGAAAGTTATTGGTGGTACTGTATTCGATTCCGTAAGAGGTAACTGCGGAACAACCCGTTGCACCAATCGTACCGGCCGCTGTTGCACTGGTGATGGTGATAGCACTTGCAGCACCTGTAGTAACTGTTGCTGTAGTATTTACACCCGCGCCTGTTGCAGCCACATTTACAGGAGAAGCAAGTCCACCGCCCGATACAGCGATATTACCGTTGTAAGACTGCACAGCCGTTGGCGTCAATTGAACAAACACCTGTTGGGTGAATGTTCCACCTGGTTGTGTAATAGAAAGTGTGGTAGTGAAAGGACCACCAACGGCGGTTGCGTACGCATAACCAGCCAACGCGCCAACTGTTACGTTAGCAGTAGTAAGATTGGTAGCGTTGATCGTAAACGAATTTACGGCAGATGCTGTGTTTAGACAAAGGCTTCCGAAGGCAGCCAATGCAGTAACTGTAGCAGCCGGAGCATTTGGATCAACACCCGTTCCGCTTACAGCAACAGTCAACGCAGTACTTGTACCACCGCCGGAGATCGTAATATTGCCGGATTTAACACCGGTAGTTTGTGGTGTAAATCGAACATAGATCGTAGTGGATGAAAGTGTGGCAGTTGTATAAGGTACAGTTACAGATGCACTGAAAGTTGTGTTGTCTGTAGACACCTCGAAATCTGTTGATGGTGCAGTGATAGTGATCACGCCCGGGAAACCGGTGAGGTTCGTTCCGGAAACGGTGAAATTTTGTGATGCAGAATTTGTAAGTACCACCACGTTTCCAAAATTGTTGATCGTGCCTGCCACTGCTAAGGTTGGAACAGGTGCACTGCAATTGTTTGCCGCAGATGTGCTGTTTCGCGGCAGAACCGTTCCTAATTCGAAATCAACAGAATTGTTGTTTGTATCTGTGCAACCATTGTTCTTACGGAACATGGATTTGGTAGCATCGATGTTGGTAGTTAAAAATGCCGTTCCTTCAGCGCAGGTAGCGGAGGTGCTGGAAGAACTGAAGCCCAACACATCTACTACAGTTGCACCCGAACACGCAGTGGTGCCATTCAATGCTGTTGAATTGTTTACCAATGCAACTTTACCCGCAGTGCCGGACATATTGATCGTACCAACCACATCTGGTGCCAAAGGCAGATCACCACCGATAGCACCCGTAGGAATAGCAAGACCGATGAGGTAATATTTACCTGCGGCTATGGAAGTAGATGCAGGAATAGCCTGTACCGACCAGTCGCCAGGAGTAGTTGGACCGGCTGCAGAAGCATACTGAATGCTCCAGCCACTGATATCAACGGCCGAAGTTCCGGGATTGTATATTTCCACAAAATCCTGTTTGTAAGTGGCCCCGGCATTACCGCCGCCGCCATATACCTGACTGATGCGAACACCGGTTGCAGGAGGAGGAGTTGTAGTTCCGTTCCCACTCACCGCCACCGTAACAGCAGTTGATACACCACCACCTGAAATGCTCAAGTTACCGGTTTTTGCACCGGCAGTTTGCGGCGTGAACCTTACATAAACTGTTGTTGCAGCCATGGTAGCCGATGTGTAGGGAATTGTGGTGGAAGAAGCAAAAGTTGTATTATTATCGGATACCTCGAAATCAGTTGATGGCGCTGTGATCGTGATCACTCCGGGAAACCCTGTAAGATTCGCTCCGGTTATAGTGAAGCTTTGCGACGGCGAGTTTGTAAGAACTGTAACGCTTCCAAAATCAGTTACAGTTCCACCTACGGTTAATGCAGGGCTGGGAGTACTGCTTCCGCAGATGGAAGCCGCAGTAGCACTGTTTCTCGGCGCAGGTGTACCTACCGTAAAGTCGGAACCATTATTATTTGTGTCTGTGCAGCCATTACCATTGCGCAACGCCGCAGTTGAGTTGCTCAGCACGGCAGTAGCAGCCGTACCTTCAAAACAAACTGACGAACCAAAACCTACCAGGTCAACAATGTTTGCAGTTGGGCAGGCACTGATGGCGGTTGTTCCGGTTACCAAAGCAATACGACCGTTTGTTGCCGACATCGCAATTTCATTACCGGTAGTAGGAGCAGCATCCGGTGTAGGAAGGGCCGACCCCGTAGCGCCGGTCGTACTCATGCGCACGAGGTAAAAACCACCCGCAGGAATACTTGCAGCAGGCAAGGCGAATACGCCGGTCCATGTACCGGCAGCTGTGGCAGAAGCATACTGAAGAGAAAGTCCGTTCAGACTTTGGGCAACTGTAGAAACGTTGTGCAGTTCCACATAATCTGCATTGAACGGTGCGCCGGAGTTGCCACCGCCGCCATAAACCTGGCTGATGGTGATGGTTGTTGACTGCGAAAAGCCAAGCAACGAACAGCACACTAATAAGAGTGTAAATATTTTTTTCATTTGAATTTATTTAAAAATCTTACAAAGAATCCCGCATAGCGGGACCCTTTGCAAAAAAATGGTGTATTGATTAGTTACCTGCTACCAGGATGTCGTCGATTTCCCACGTGCTTGTCTTATCAGATGCAGTGCCTGTAGGATCCGCACCTTCATACACGAAAGCGATATAAATAGTTCCTGTATAAGCATTCAGGCTCACCGGGCCAGAAGTAATGAACGCAGGATAACCGCCATCCATTCCCGGAGACAAGATCGCCTGCGAAGAAATATCTGTCCATGTTGAGGTCCATGGATTTCCCGTACCTGTATAATTTGTGGATACCAATACCTTAAGCGATGCAGCAAGAATACCACCGGCACCTGAATACCCCTGGCTGGTTTTGAATGACAATGTTTTAGTTGCGTAAGCACCTAAGTTAATGGCCTTTGTTACCAACCACGTTTTAACGCTTGCCTGCGCAGAACCGAATGCAGAAATGTTGGCGAAATTGTTACCGGAAAGCAATTTATCGTACCATTTTTTTGAACCTACTTCAGACAGGTTGTTCCAGCCTGTAATAGCAATGTCCACATTATTTGATTGCCCGTCAAAGGTTTCACTTAACAAAACGGTTCCAACCGGGCCGCCACAACGTGTGCCATTGAATTGGATGTCGCTTGTATCCCTGATCAACAATTGTTTGGTAGTATTGTAAACTGTGTAAATACTGATGATGTTTCCACTTCCGCTCTGAGGGCGGAGGCCGGCGAAGTTTGCATATCCGCTTGAACGAACGTCCAGTTTTGCAGTTGTTGGTGCGCCGCAACCAGGAGAAATGTAAAGATCATTTGAATTTTTATAAGAAGATGTATCACCAAAAGTCTTTAGCGTATCTGCCGCATCAAATTCATACCCATTGAGCTGGATCAACACACCCATGTTTGCATCCTGCATGTTGGTACCAAGTTGTGAAGCAGTAACTACTTTAGGAACAACCGGGTTGTTGAGTGTACCGCCAAACAGGTAGTTTGAAATAAGTGCCGATGGAATCGCTTCGAGAGAGGGCGCGTTGTTAATGTATGCTTTGTATCCCAATTGCATTAAGCCATGATAATCACTTACCGTTAAGCCGTTACATTTGATGAACACTTTTCTTCCCACAGGATAAGTGCCGTAAAGACTTGCTGCGTCGAGCAAGACGTTGATTGCACCCGTGCTGTCCTGGATGAATAATTGTTTGTAGAGATTACCGCTTCTGTCGTCTGCAGTAACGATACCAGAAATGATAATATCGGAAGTTACGGTGTTGTACGCTCCGGCGACTGTATGAAGAGCTTTCAGATCCTTGATGGTTGTGTTGGCAACGAGTGCCGGATCTACCCCCACTGGCGGATTATCGAAATCCTTATCACAGGAGACAAGGGTTGCCGAAGATACAAGTATCATCGCTGCAGCTACGGCGGTGCTTAAAAAATTGCGCATGGTTTGTTTATTTAAATTTTTCAATAGTAAGGTTTGTATATTTTAGAATCGCATTTTAGAATCTCAGGCCGATACTTGCAAAGAAGTTCAAACCATAAGAATAGAATTGTTTTGATGGAAATTTATCTACATTTTTTTCTGCAAAATCAAAACGCAATTGTTCATAGCCACCGGAAACAAGGTTTTTGTTGTTCAACAAATTGTTTACACCTGCATTGAAAACCAGGTAAGTATTTTTTCCAACAGATTTAAAACGATTGCTCATTTTCCAGGAATAGCCCGCAAACATGTCCACAGAAAACTGGTCGTCCAGTTCGGTCTGATCCACGATTTCATGATACAGCGCAGAGTTCGGATCCACACCATCAACTGCAGCTGCAGTACGACGGATAGGATTAAAATCCAGCCACATCTTTCTAAAATAGTTCACATTCACATTCACGAACCAGAATTTTGGTGAACGGTAATCCAACCCGATCGTGTAAGCTTCCTGCGGTGTCGGCACCCGGAAATTTTTAGAATATACCGTTGCATTTGCAAGCACTTCTGCACTGTTGTCTACCGTTACAACGGCCTGTTGTCTTGTATTGTAATAAAATCTTCCTACTGCGGCGGCAGCATTTACGCTGAGTCCTTTGTACACTTTAGCTTCTGCGCCAAATTCAATACCGGTATGGTATTTACCGATGTTGCTCAATGCGTAGTTTACGAAGTTCTGGTATTGATCGTTATAGAAAGTAAGCACATTCACCTGGTTCTTGAATTGTGTGTAATAACCAGTAAGGCGCAGTTTTACTTTTGGTGCATTCATGATATAACCACCTTCCACTGAAGTAATCTGCTCATTTTTCAAATTTTCCTGTTCAAAGTCACGTGTTCTTGGAGCGATATAAGCGTTTTCGAAGAAGGGCGCTTTGGTCATATAGCTTCCGTTCGCAAAAATGTAATTGCGCCCGTTGATCTTATAAGTAATACCTCCTTTTCCGCTGTAATTGTAAAAATCATTTCTTTTTGACTTACCATAAGAATTTTCCGGGAAAAGGCCGTTCCTTACATTTCCCGTTCTCCAGAAGGTGGTGTAAGAATGTTCCGCACCCAGGAAGAAATCAATCTTGCGGAATTTAAAAACGGCCTGCGCAAAAGCGCTCGCCTTTTTAATGGTGATATCATAATCATAACCATATTTATCCCCAACTTTCAAAATACGGTTGGGCCGGTTAAGATCATTCTGGTTGGCAGAAGTGTTTGTAGGAAAATCCCTTTCTGCAAACTGGTTAACATCCACGTAGAAGTCACCGCCCAGCAGATCGTTCACTTCTTTATAATAATGATTGTTTTGAGATTGGTAAGTAAGACCTGCGGTAAATTCGATATTGGACGCCAGTGAAGCATTTAAGGTAGAATTGAAATTATATTTCGTAGTATTGATCACCCTTTCTTCTACAATATAGCGGGAACGTCTTCCCGAAACATCGTTTCCTTCAATACCACCGGCATTTTTAATAGTGCTGTAAGAACCGTAATTTGTCTGGTACAATTTGTCCCAGTTGATCTGCCGAAGATTAACGTCGTTTTTCAAGGCCTCCAAAGTTTGCTCCCTGATATCATCGGTAAGTGCGTAACTTGGCAGGTACCGGTAATAGTCAGGCCTTGGATCCGCTACGTTGTACCAGTCAAGCGCTGTCGTACTTCTCTTACCTACAGTAATAGAAGCTGCTGTAAGCAAAGACATTTTATCATTGATCTTCCAGTCGTGCGTCAGAATCCCTATTGGCTGAAAAGATTTGGCAACACTTGAATTTCTTTTTTTGCCATTCTGATATCCCCAGTATGGATTGTAAAAATTTGTACCGGCAATATCCAGCATTTCCTGTACGGATGCACCCTGGCGCCCGTTTTCGGTAGGCGCGCCAAATGCTACAAAAGACAACAGGTGTTTAGCGTTGAAGCGTTTATCTACGCCAACATAAAAAGAGGACCCGTCATAGTAGGTACCATCAGTAAACCCTTCATCCGCCCAGCGACGTGATGCAGAAGCGCTGAATGCCCATCCCTTTTTATTAAGGCCGGTAGAATGCGTAATCATTATACGGTTGCTGTAGTTCCTGTTGGAAGCTGCATAATTGATACTTGTTTGCTTACGCTGATAAGAGGCCCTTGTATCAAGATAATTGGTACCGCCCAGTTCGCCATAAGCATAAGTGGTTGGTCGCAGGCCCAGGCTGTTATCTTTATTGCGGGTTACGTCGTTCAAACCGCCCCAGAGGCCATAAGGAGTGAACCCGTTGTCGAGGTTTTCCATTGGCGCACCATTCATATAAGTACCAAACATATCGGCATCATAGCCTCTTATGCGGAAACGTACGGCGCCAAATTTGAAAGCGGCGGCATTAAGGAAAGGATCCCTTCCTGCATTGAGCAACGAAGAGATATTTTGTGCGCTTCCGTCATTATTATCATCGTCCAGGGAAACCACCGGGATGTTATCCACAGAAATTTCCTTGATACTTTCGATAACGGATGAATCATTTGCCTTGAGAGTGTCGGCAGTAACCTTTTCCTGGGCAAGCGCCGGATGGCAAACCACCAGCACGAATAGCCCGGAAGCCATCAGTTTGTAGAATTTTTGCAGCATAGTTTTTTTGTTGAAGGGGCAAAAGTAAGGGTAAGAAACCGAACTAAATTAGATTTTTAGCGAGTTCTTATAAACATAATTTTAACTTAACAATTATCAATAGAATCAGAATTATATCTTTGCGCACATTAATTTTTTATGATCAAGACATTATTAACTGCAATTCTGTTGTTTGGCGCCACGATTTTATTTGCGCAAAGCAATAAATACAAGGTTTCTTTGGTGGGCTTCTACAACCTTGAAAACTTTTATGATACCGTCAATAACCCGAAAGTAAACGACGAAGAATTCCTTCCGAACAGTGAAAGACATTATAATTCAGCTATTTATCTCGATAAAGTAGATCGTCTTGCAACTGTTATTTCCCAGATGGGTACGGATATCTCACCGGATGGCCTGGCGCTCCTGGGCGTAGCCGAAGTAGAAAACGATACCGTTTTAAATGACCTTATTCATTCGGCAAAGCTCCGCGACCGCAAATTAAAGATCGAGCATTACGATTCTCCGGATTTGCGCGGTGTGGATGTAGGCCTTATTTACAACCCGAAATATTTCCGGGTACTGTACAGCGCGCCGTTGTTTGTAAAATTGCCGGGCGGAAGCAAGGATTCTTATTTTACGAGAGATGTATTATATGTAAAGGGTATTTTGGACGGCGACACGGTTCACGTATTCGTAAATCACTGGCCGTCGAGGTCCGGGGGTGAAGAAAGATCCATTCCGGCAAGGGCGGCAGCAGCCGGCGTTTGTAAAAAAACGGTGGATTCGCTGATGGCGCTCAATCCGATGTCGAAAGTATTGATCATGGGCGATCTGAACGATGACCCGATCAGCCCGAGCGTTACCAAAACGATCGGTGCCAAAGGAAAGATCAGGGATGTAAAAGAATCAGGCATTTATAATCCATGGGTAGACATGTATAAACAAGGTATCGGAACACTGGCCTACCAGGATGCCTGGGGATTGTTCGACCAGATCATGGTATCGGCAGCATGGTTGAATAAGGAACAACCGGGTTATTTCTACCAGAAAGCTTTAATTTTCAACCGCGAATTCCTTGTTCAAAAAACCGGCAAATGGAAAGGCTACAGCAAACGTACCTGGGACGGTACTACTTATAACTACGGCTACAGCGATCACTTTCCTGTGCTGATAGAACTGTTGAAGAAGGTTCCGTAACGGCCAGCGAGAAAACGTTTAAAAGGTTCAAGGAAGTGTAAACACTTCCTTGAACCTTTTTTAATGATCGGTACTACAGGGTAAAATACCAACCTTTTGAAGCTTCTGTATTAACTTATCGTTAAGTGGATAATTTGTCACCTCTTTTTTTGATCGCCGGGCAGCTAAAAAAGTTATCTTTGCCCCCTTACAATTACACATATACCTACAAAAACGAAGTATGAAGAAAATTTTTACGTTATTAATGATCGCTGTCTCTTTTTCTGCCTTTTCCCAGGTGAGGATCAGCCAGATTTATGGAGCCGGGGGAAATGCCGGAGCCTCTTTTACAAACGACTTTGTCGAATTATTTAACGCAGGAACTGCTGCCGTAGATATTTCCGGCTACAGCATTCAATATGCTTCAGCAACCGGCACCACTTGGCAGGTAACAACAATCACTGCCGGAACCATACAAGCCGGACATTACTTTCTGGTGCAACTGGCAACAGGCGGCGCAGTAGGAAGTCCGTTACCAACTGCTGATGCGACGGGCATCTTCAACATGTCCGGCACCTCCGGAAAAGTGGCGCTGGTGAATGTTGCTACCGCACTTTCAGGAGCTACTGCCTGTTCGGATGCCTCTGTAGTAGATGTGGTAGGTTATGGCGCAGCCGGGTGTTTCGAAGGAGCCGTTTTGCCAACCGGAACCATTGACAACACCAAATCAATGCTTAGAAAATCTGCAGGTTGCACGGAAACAAACAACAATGCCAACGATTTTGAGATCCTGGCCACCAATCCACGCAATTCTTCCACTACCGCAAATCCATGTGGCGCACCCGCAGCTTCATTGTCTGCCGGCCCAAGCGTAACCGGCTTGACCACACTTTCCGGAACTGCCTCCACACCAGGTTCTTATACGCTTTCAGGCACTTTACTTACCGGGGCACCCGGCAATATCGTTCTCACTCCTTCCGAAAATCTTGAAATCTCTTTGAGCAGCTCTACCGGATTTACCGACGGAACATTAAATGTACCATACACTTCAGCAACACTGGCCGCTACAACTATATATGTACGCATATCAGATGTTGCGCCACTTGGCGCAATCAGCGGCACAGTAACAAATGTTGGCGGCGGCGCTACAGCTACCGTTACCGTAAGCGGAAATGTATTGCCCGCTGAACCTACCGTTCAGGCCAGCAATATTACTTTTGCAAATGTTGGCAACAACGGATTTGATGTAAACTTCACCAATGGAAACGGTAACAACCGCATCGTGGTGGTGAGACAAACCACTGCCACCGAAGTGGCGCCAACAGACGGAACAACGTATACCGCACCAACAACTACCGGAACGGGAAATTCCGTTGTGTACAGCGGAACAGGCAGTGGTCCTGTAACCGTAACCGGCCTGGTTGCAGGCACCAACTACACAGTAAGAGTGTATGAAGCCAACAGCACCAATTACCTTACAACAACCGCTACGGGCAACCCCAACAGTGTGTCGACAACCGGTATTTCACCGGTGCTGACACAGGTAAATTTCACCGGTGTGGCCGTTCCGCAATACATGGCTTCCGGCGACGCAGCAAATACGAGGATCCCGGTATTGTTTGTAGCAACAGTAAGCAACCTTACTCCTAATACCACCTATCGTTATTATACACAGGGTGCAGCCGCGTCAGACCTGGGAACTTCCGCTACAGGCGCTGGTAACGCTTTGTTATTTGACTATACAGCAAGTCCTGTTACTTATACCTACTCAAGCACGTTGTCGTTGACATCGGCAAATAATTATGGCAAGTTCACCACAAATGCTTCAGGAAGCTTTACAGGAACATTTGCCATCGTGCCAACCACAAATTCAAGATTCTTCGCGATCAATACGGTTATACCTGCTATCGCGATCGGGCTTGACGTTGCTTCACCGGCAGTATTGAATCGTTTTGCACTTAATCAGACCATTGCTCCATTACAGTTTGTAGCAACAACCGCTGCAACAGATGGCTCCTTCATTAAAGGAACTTCTTCTGCAACACCAGGCAACGTAGTTGCTTTATGGAAAAGCGTAGATGGAAACATTGTTGCCACCAGACCCCTGGCAATGACACTCGCAGAAAACCCAACCATTGCCGGCGCCACGTGGGCGGCAAGTTTCATTGCAGGTTACGATCAGACTGCCGGAAGCTGGAACACGGTTATCCCGAATGCAAACGCTGAGGGTGTGAGATTGATCCAGCAACTGACCCTTAATGGTGCAGTCGTTGGTTGTAACAGTGATGCTGATGGTACATGGCCGTCGGGAGTTGTTACCGCAGATCCGACAAGCGGCGCTACTGCATTGCAGATCTCTACCACTGACGCACCGATAAATGCAGGGGTTTGTTTTGGTGTATTGCCGGTAAACCTTACCAGCTTCACCGCTCAAAAAGCAAACAGAACAGTACTCCTCAAATGGACCACCGCACAGGAACTGAACAGCAGGAATTTTATCGTGGAAAGATCCGCCGATAACAGAACCTGGATCAGTATCGCTACTATTGCGGCAGCCGGCTCAAGCACAACTGAAAGAAATTATACCTACACCGACAATACTCCTGCCAAGGGAATGAATTACTACCGCATTAAGCAGGTTGACCTTGACTCCAGAAGTATAACTTCTAATGTCCGTCCGGTATTGTTTACAGAATCTTATGCGATTACTATCGGGCCAAATCCTACGTCGGATTTCATCAATATTTACATTTCCAAAAATGACCTGAAACCAACACAGGTAATCGTGGCCGATGTAAATGGCAAGATCATTGAAAAATACAGTACAGCAGATGCTATGCTTAAGATCAGCACAACCCGTTATTCCAAAGGCGTTTATCTTATCAAAGTGATTAGCGACGAAAATACAACGACGCAGAAGATCATTGTTCAATAAACGGTCTTTGTCGTGTGTTGCAGTATTTGACGGTACCTTCTGCACTTAAATGAAATCAAATAAACCACCGCATCAAATTAATTACCAACCGGTATTTACTTGATGCGGTTTTTTATTACTTTTACACGGCATTCAACATTCCAGGAAACACCGGTACCATTTTTGTTCGAAGGATGCAATTTCCACAAAACATTTTTATGAAAGTTCAGCTAATCTTATCGGGAATGTTATTTTTATTTTCTGCCGTCAATGCACAAAATGTGGGAATTGGCACCACCAATCCCATTGATGGAAAATTGCAGGTGGAAGCCGCTTCAGGAAACCAGATCGTGAGCAGAACGGCAGCAACCGGAACGGGGCTTTCATTTTCCGTTATAAATAATAATCCCACCCTTGGCTTTAATGGTATGGGAAGACTCACCAATGCATACAGCTATCTCGGCGCCGGCTATGCGGGCTTCGTGCAATATGATCCTGCTACGGGAATATTCAACTTTTTTACAGCAGATAATACGGGAGTCGCAAACCAGGATTTAACTGGTGGCACTTCCTCCATTTTCGCCATCAATCGATTCGGCTATCTCGGGATCGGTCAATCCGCCCCGCTGGAAGGATTACATCTTAAAGATAAAAACATCAGGATAGATAATCTGTCCGGTGAAAGATCCGTCCTTTTGCTAAGTGGCGATAATAGCCGCTACGGAGGCGAAACACGCTTGTATGCAAACGGCACCCCTGATAGCACTGTGGTGATCAAGGGCAGTAACGGCGACGGCAAGGGTGGCGACATCGCTTTGATCAACCCTACTACCCATACAAGAACTGCGCAGATCAACGGAGGTACGCTTGGGGGCGAAATAAAACTATTTCCGCACGGCGATACAGACAGCTCCATCATCATCAGGGCAAGCACCACTTCCGGAAACGGCGGCGAAATATTATTCGTGAACCCGGTCGCCAATACCCGCACCATGGAAATAAGCGGCGACTACAATGCTACCGGAAGAAGCCGCATTATCGTAGATGAACTGCAGATAAAGGGCGGTGCCGACTTTGCTGAATATTTCGACATCAATTCTCCAGATACAACAATCACTCCACAACCGGGAATGCTGGTGTCTATAGATGAAAACCATGCAGGCAAACTTGTGATCAGCAATATTTCTTATGATAAAAAAGTTGCCGGCGTTATCAGTGGTGCAAACGGCGTCAGACCGGGCATGACGATGGGACATCAAAACACCATTGCCGACGGTGCATTTCCGGTGGCTATCAGCGGCCGCATTTACGTGATGGCCGATGCTTCCAACGGCGCCATCAATGCAGGCGACCAGTTAACCACATCTTCCACTCCCGGCTATGCAATGAGAGCAACCAACAGAAAAAGATCCGAAGGCGCTATCATCGGCAAAGCAATGACAAAGCTTGCTTCCGGGAAAGGAATGGTGCTGGTATTGATCGGCACAAGATAAAGCTGCCGGCTGCAAAAGTATTTCCATGAAAAAGATATTTTCCTTCATATTGTTTCTTTCAACCGCATTGTTTGCAACCGCGCAGGCGCGTAAAACCTATGATGACACCCGTTGGGTGAATATTATCACCAACCCCGTTCCGGAAAACATTCACTTAAGCGCACAACTCTACCAGATCGCACTATTGGCAGAAACGGACCTTGCCGAAGCCAACGACCGCCTGCTTCATTCTGCGCTTCGCGTTCGCAGGGAAGACAGCACGGTAAATGTAGAGATCGTTTACAGAAATGATGAAAATGCAAAAGACATTAAGGACAAGATCGACCCCAAATATTTAATAAATGCTGGTTTTACAATCGATCAAACCTGGAAGAACCGCGCAAGCATTTGGGTAAAATTGGATCACCTGTTACGTGATGTAAAAAAACTATCCAAAGACTATTATACGTTTTTAGTAACGAAGCCACCGGCAGATGACGATGCCGGCCCGATTGCAGCCAACAGCCTTGGCTATAAAACATCCGGTGGGCCTGCAGGCGGCGGCAAGCGAGTGGCGGTATTTGATTATGGTTTTGCCGGCCTGCAGACGGTGATAAACGCGGGCTTCGCAAAGGCGCCGGCGTTTGTGAGTTTAAATGGAACCACAAGCAATGTTGCAGGCGTAAACATCGGTGGACAGGAACACGGCACGTCCTGTGTTGAAACCATTTATGATCATGCCCCCGATGCGGATTACGAACTATATGTTGTAGACAATGCTACCGAACGCGGCAATGCGGTTACATCCTGTATTGCACACGGCGTAAACGTGATTTCCATGGCAGTAAGCGAATACAATACCGGCTGGGCCGATGATTCAGGACCGGCATGTGCCTATGCAAATGCTGCAGCAAACGGCGGACTTATTTTTGTTACCAGCGCCGGTAACCGCGCTACGTCCCATTATGAAGCAACTTTTAAGGATATCGTAACGCCGACCAATAATCGTCATGAATTTTCCGGTACGGATGAAAAAAATAAATTGGTAGATGTAGTTGCAAACGGTGGCAGCGCCAATTCTTACCTCAGTTGGGAAATCGCCAACAACTGGGATCTTGACATCGCCATCTGCAGGGTGAGCAATGATGCCGTTCTTGCTAATTCTGCTACGGTGGGATCAACGGTAAGCGCTTATGAATTTGTGAGCTGGACCAACAATACCGGCGCAGCCGTGAGTGTTTATTTTCGCGTAACACGCCGCGGCGGAACGGTTGCATCGCCCGTAAAATTTGAGATGTTCAACACCTGCGGCGTCGATTATCAATATATGTCAATTGCCGGCTCCACCACTTCACCAAGTAACAGCACCAGCCCGAATGTTGTTTCTGTGGGTGCCGTGGTTCATGATTATTTTACCGAGCCTTCCGGTACGGATGATCTTATCGCCGGCTATAGCAGCCAGGGACCTACAAACAATAATAACCTTGCACCAAAAATCACCGGCCCAACGAATACCACCACTACTATTTACAGCGGCGGTATCTTCAGTGGAACGAGTTGCGCCACTGCAAATACAGCAGGTGCGCTTACGGCTTTCTGGAGCGCCAATCCGTACCTTGACAATACCGGCGTAACGCAGATCGTTTACCGAACCTCTGAATTGTACCGCGACTGGGGAACAGCCGGCGATGATTACATATACGGTCATGGCGGACTACGCTTGTATGGATGGGAACCGAACCTGCGTTACATGTTTCGCACACCAGCCAATGCAGCTATCACCAATGCTACCCGACCGTATTATAAATTATCCGTTGCTGAAGCCAATGCACCAAACGGAGCTAAAGTAGTTATGCTCAATAGCGGTGGTTACACCGAAAATGGCGTATATGGAGGTCCTCCGGGCAATGGGTCGGGTAAAAGCATCCTGTATGTTTCGCCATTTACATTTCCCGGGAATTTTGGATTCTGATGTTGATTGCATATTATAAATGGCTAACAGCCTTCCATTTCTCATCATTCAACAATGTCCACATCTTCCGGATTCAACAGTGGCAAATTCTTAAACCGCAGAAATATGTTTCCGGTGGTGATCACATCTTTCTGGCAATAAGTTGCAATACGCTTCACATCATGGTCTTTCCAATACACGTCCCCTACCATGCTTCCGTCGATGTCATCTTTAGGTGACGGAACGCCTAATGCCGCTGCCAGTAATTTTAAGGAAGTGAATTGTTTGTAGTCGCCGAAGCGCCAGTATTGAAAGGTGTCTACAATGTTCGTTTCCCAGGGCTTCATGTTTTGAAAATCGAGGAAAGCCGGAATCGGAAAATGATTGATGATGAGCCGGCGACAGATAAACGGTATATCAAATTCCTTGATGTTGTGCCCGGCAAAGCACCATTTATTATTGATGCTTTCGATCTTTCGCATGGTTTCTAAAAAATCCCATAGTATCTTTCTTTCATCGTCGCCATAAAAGGATTTGATCCGCATTCGCAACTGCTGATCGCGGTTGAAATAACCGATGCTGATGCATACTATCTTAGAAAATTCCGCCATTACACCGGCACGCATCGGGTAAAATTCCGCTGAACTCACACCTTCCGGAACCACGCGTTGCACTTTTTCTTCCCACAGTTCCTGCCACGTCTCATCCATATTACCAAAGGAAGGAAAGCACGAAACCGTTTCAATATCGATGATGATGATGTCTTCTGTTCTTACATGTATCATGAGGGTAAAATATTTCTCCGTAAAATACAATTATCTGAATTGAAAAGACGGTTGTTTTAACGGATAATATCAGGAGATTTTACTCAAGAATATTTGTTGGAACACCGTGGTAGTGTAGGGATCAGAGGTTGGCAGATACACGCCTCACGATCTTTTGCTTCAGTTTTGCCGGGAAGACAGAAGAAAACCGATAAGATAAAATCCCCGTATTCCGGGCAAAAAAACCGGCATACAGCCGGCCCGCATCTGAAAAAATTTTTAAACCAAATCTCTAAACAGGCAGAAGGCCGCTAAACTTTTAAACCTACTCCCTGCCTCAATCCCTAAACTTAAAATGTTACCCCGGCAAATATTTGTATGGCCTGGTTGCGCCACGTTTGCCTGTCATCCACATTATTGATATCGGTAAGGCCGATCTTATAACGGGCGCCGATATTTATAAAAGGCAGCTGTAGCCACAATCCGCCAATTGCGCTCCATTCCGCTTTCTTGAAAATATCACCGTTGTTTTGAAGACTGTCGACTGTTTGTTTCAACAGGCCATTGAACGCGGGTCCGATCTGTAGTTTCACCCTTTTGCTTTCTCCGATATTAATATTCAAAAACACCGGCACTTCCAGGTAATTGAGTTTTGCTTTACGCTGACTTCCATTTGTAAAAAGATCGTCGTACACGTCATTCGGATCATTGCTGAATTCCGAACTGGATTGTACAAAACTTACTTCCGGTTGAATACCGAGCCGTTTGGTGATATTGAATTGCGCAAACGCACCCACCTGGTAATTATAATTGAAACCGCTCTTGTACGATTGCCCGCTGATCTTATTGGCATTCAATCCACCCTTTAAACCGAAACGGAAAAAATTCTCGCGATCCATATTCAAAGGATTTCGTTGTGCAAAAGAGACCGTTGTGAAAGAGATAAGGCAAAGAAGAAATGCAAGGAACCTGTTTTTCATAAATTGTTTTTTCTTGTCTAGCTAAAATTGTACCAAGGGCGACTACCGGCCATCGTCGATTGACCACCGACCATCGAAGATACGCAACCTTTGCAATCATTCTTTTACCCACCTACCCTATCTTCAATTTGGCGACCGTGATCGACCCGTCGGTGGTCAGTCTCTTCCCGCCTTAACATAATGATTTATTAATAAAACCATAACCTACAGGCTTTTTTAATTACCCAACTTTGCGGCAAAATCAAACACACGTTTATGAAACTGCTCAAAAAACTACCACTGCTGATCGCATTACTGCTCACGGCGTCTGTGCTGTACGCCCAGGAAACCACCTCGGAAATCCAGGGTACAATCACCGATGGCACCAATCCCGTGGCCAATGCAACCGTAGTTGCCATCCACATTCCCACCGGTACAAAGTACAGCACCACCAGCCGTAAAGATGGCCGGTACAACTTTCCCAACCTTAAGATCGGCGGACCTTACACGGTAACCACCACGTCTGTAGGTTTTAAGGAAGACAAACAGGAAAATATCACGTTGCTGCTCGGGCAGGAATTTAAAGCCGATTTCAAACTTGTACAAAGTTCTACCACACTCACAGAAGTGACCGTTGCGGCCAACAGGCAAAATAAAGTATTTAACAACAACCGCACCGGCAGCCAGGAAACGATCAACCGCAACCAGATCGAGCGTCTGCCGACCATCAACCGTTCACTGCAGGATTTTACCAAACTGGAACCAACGGCCAATGGTCTTAACATTGGCGGTCGTAGCAGCCAATACAACAACATCACGGTGGACGGTGCAAACTTCAACAACTCCTTCGGTTTGTCGGGCACCTTAGGCGGGCAAACAGGTTCTGAACCGATCAGCCTGGAAGCGGTTGAACAGATACAGGTGAGTGTAGCGCCCTATGATGTTACGCAGGGCGGTTTTTCCGGCGCAGGCGTAAACACGGTTACAAAAAGTGGTACCAACGAATTCAGGGGATCGATTTACACCATGCTCAAGGGTCCGGGCACACAGGGTTACAAAGTAAATACAGCTGAAATCACCAAAACCGATTTCAATTTCAACACGAGAGGTTTTACGGTAGGTGGACCAATTATCAAAAACAAATTGTTCTTCTTTTTGAGTGGTGAACAAGTGCGCCAGGAAGCGCCCGCTACAAGTGTGATCGCGTCTGACGCCAGTCATGCACCGGGCGGAAATGTTGCCCAGGCAAATGCAGATACCTTAAATGCGCTGCGCAATTTTCTGATATCAAAATACAACTATGATCCGGGCGCTTACCAGGGTTATAATTTTGAAACAAAGAGCGACAAGATCACCGCAAAGCTCGATTGGAACATCAATGCAAATAACACGCTGACGCTGAAATACAATTACCTCAAATCTTCTGCTGACCAGTTTGCCAGCACCAGTCGCACGGGTAACGGACAGGTGACCGGCGGCCAGCCAGGAACGGTTTCCCTTCCGTTCTTCGGAAGTGGTTATGTGATCAACAACAACTTCAACATTTTCATTGCAGAATTGAATACGCGTTTCAAAAATGGGTCTTCCAATAAATTACAGGTCGGCTATACCGCTTTGCGCGATTTCAGATCACCGCATTCCAGCAGCGCATCCTTTCCATTGGTTGATATTCTTAATGGTTCGGGAACAACCTATACCACTTTTGGCTATGAAATGTATACCTACAACAACCTGTTGAACACCGACGTGTTCCAGTTTTCCGACATCTTCAAAATTTATAAAGGGAAACATGAGATCACGGTAGGTACGCAGGATTATTATCGTAAATATAAGAATGCATTTGCACCAGGTTACAATGGCGTTTATCAATTCAACTCCCTTACTGATTTTTACAACAGCGCCAATAACGGTACCGCAAACGCAAGAAATTATTACCTCCAATATTCCGCTTTGCCTGATGGTGCATTTCCTTTTGCCTACGCAGGTTCTACAGAGTTGGGCCTGTTTGCGCAGGATAAATTCCGCGTAACAAAAAACTTTACGCTCACTTACGGTCTGCGCGCAGATCTTACTATCTACAACCAGGATTTTACTGACAATCCTTATTTTGATTCGCTGGTATTTAAAGATGGAAGTTATAATATTGGCAAGGCTCCTAAAACAACTCCTTTGATCTCACCAAGAGTTGGTTTCAACTGGGATGTGAAAGGCGACAGAAGCCTGCAGCTAAGAGGTGGTGCCGGCGTGTTTGCGGGCCCGCCGCCATTCGTATGGATCAGCAACCAGGCAAGCAACAACGGTATCCAGTTCGGATCTTTTACGAGAAACAACGTAGCATTCAATGCAGACCCTGCTGCTTATATTCCCGCCAATGGTGCCCCCAATGCATCTTACAGCACCGCATTAACAGATCGCGATTTCAAATATCCTCAGGTGTTGAAAGCGAGCGTGGCTGTTGATAAAAAACTAAAAGGTGATTACATTGTTACTTTGGAAGGAACCTATTCAAAAGATATTCACGCAGTGTATTATCAAAATATCAACCTCAATGAAACAAACGCGTTTGCTTTGGGCGGTGCCGATAACAGGTTGCGTTATCTTACATCTACAGCCAATTCAAACAAATATTATTTCGCAGGAACTTCCTTGTCAAATCCTAACATCGGTAATGCCATTTTGATGAGCAACACCAACAAAGGTTATTCTTACACGATCACCGGTAGAATTCAGAAGTCTTACAAAAATCTCTTTGCAAGTGTGGCCTACACTTATGGCCAGGCGAAGAACACGGCAGAATTCGGCAGCACGGCGTCTTCTTTGTGGAGCGCAAGGGCGGTATCCGGCGACCCCAACAACGACAATCTCGCCAATGCAGCCTACTATCAACCAAACCGCGTAGTAGCTTATGCTTCATACAAGATCAATACCGGCAAATATGCTTCTACCTCTGTTGGCCTTGTATTTGAGGCTGCGCAATCAGGGGTGTCTTCTTATGTATATAATGGTGATCTGAATGGCGATGGCAACACGGGCAACGACCTTATTTATGTTCCAAGAGATGCGAGTGAGATCAATCTCGTTCGTGTAAATTCCGGTGGTCTTGGTACCGGCACAACAGGCGTTACTGATACAAGAAGCGGAACGCTCGGATTAGGTGCAGCAGCAAATCCGAATTCATCGCAGATCTGGAACCAGTTGAATAACTTCATCAACCAGGATCATTATCTTTCACAACATCGCGGTGAATATACCAAAGCAAATGCAGTGGTGGCACCCATCTTCAAACGGCTGGATCTGAACATTACCGAAGACGTTTCTGTAAAAACCGGCAAAACGAGAAATACGCTTCGCCTTTCTTTGGATGTGATCAACGTTGGTAATTTCTTCAATAAATACTGGGGCGTGTATAAAACACCAACCCTCAGCAATTTCCTGAAGTATGAAGGTTTGGGTGCAGATGGTAAAACGCCTAGTTTCTCTATGCCTTACCTCGATGCAAACAACCAGGTGCCATTGGTAAACAGTTTTAAGGACAATACGAATATCATTTCCCGTTGGCAGATGCAGTTTGGAATACGTTACCTCTTTAATTAGTTTAGTGATCAGAGTGCAGAGGTTAGGTTCTGCAATCCAATCAGGAACGCGTCTTCGGACGCGTTTTTTTGGAACTTATCCTTTGGCGCGTTCCTGCAAAAATGCCTCCCGAAAACGGAAGGCATCAACTTATAAACTCAAACAATAACTGCTGTAATTACATAACCATAGATGTGTGTGCGTCGCTAACCTTTAATCAATACAAACTAAACAGGTTACTTCCAATGACCGGGAACCCATATCCAGCCGCGTCTGCGGTGTGCCCAATGTCCATCAACCCAGGCACTGCGGCCTGCAGGTGGTGCTATCCAGTAACCGCCGCGGTAAACATAGGTGCTTCCTTGCGGCGCCCAATCCTCCGTCACCCATACATGACGCGGTGAAGGTGCAGTTGTTCGTACAACTGTGGTATGCGTTGGTCTTACTCGTACAATGATCTGTGCATCTGCTATCGTTGCTATGCCGATAAATATTACAGCCAACATCATTAATCTGATTGTAATCTTTTTCATTTGATTCGATTTAATTATTCTTTAAGAAATTCATTTTATTTAAAAATCTGTCAGTATAAGGTTGCAGAGGGCCATCGACAAGTTGAGGCTGACAGAAAATTCTTAGTTCTTAATTAACAACTTACCACCTTCCCGGCACCCACACATATCCTCTTCTTGTATTTTCCCAGTATCCCTGGCGGTAAACCCTGCTCTTTCGTGGTGGTGCCCAATACCCTTGCCTGTATACATAACTACGGCCACTTTTAATGTATCCGGGTTCGATCCAAACGTAATTTGCCCTTGGTGGTACCGGCCTTACATAAACCGGAACCGGCGGCCTTTCCCTCACTACTACTGCCGAAGGTCCGCAAGATGAAATAACAATCGCCAGGAACAATATGGATAAGATTGAAATTATTTTTTTCATGATCTGTATTTTAGGCCCGTTGGATGGAAAATTTGCCAAAAAGTTTAATGACGTAAAAGCAATTTCCTGTCAGCCTTAAAAATTGAGAAAGGATAATGGCCAAATCAGGATTCGGTTTACCTTCGCTCGCCGTATATGTGAATTGGCAGTATTAAAATTTAACAAGATGAGATTAATTGCGGGTGACGGATCCTTGATTGTTAACGGAGATTTTAGCGAATCTTTTACCGCCGAGAAAAGAGCGGCGGCCTTGATGCTCATAAAATAACTCTTCGTATAACTTTATGGTGGTATTGACGACAATAAAATTTTCAACAAACCCGGTCGCAGACTTGCTATCTTTACATAACGCAAGAGTTGCTTTGGAACTCTTGCGCCGGAAGGGGTAAATCAAGCTGAAACATAAACTATACCTCCCGCGTTTAAGAAATTAAAATTATGGTTCAAGCGTACATCTGAAACTCGGTGTTCTTTTATTTTTGATGCAACCAGTATGGCTTATTCTCGTCTAAGTGTATGAATAAGTTGATGCATTCTATCTTGAAGTCCTGCTGATATAACCTGTTCTGGCCATTACCGGGAATAAAACCGGGAGGCTTCCTAACCCTTGCATGAAACGATTATTGTTTAACTAACCCTAAAATTGGTAACAAATTATACGAAACTCGGCCAGTATTAAAATCAATTTAAGTAAAGCCGTGCCGGTTTTCACAATTATGGCTACCATCCTTATTGAATGAGATATAAGTTTATAGTAAGAGCATTCTTTATGCTCCTTTTTATTTTGATTGGGGGAACCGCATTTAATCCATCTCATGCCCAGGAAATGGGCAGTAAAGCCAACTTTAATAGTTCCTTTTATTATATCGCAACCACACTTTCGGCAAAGAATATCGATTCGGCAATAGCAGCTGCAAAATCATTGCAACAAGCTTCGCAGAACGATCTTCAACAGGTAAGAAGCCTGATGTTACTGGCTACTTTATCCGAACGAACCGGAGATCATAGCAACGCCCTGGCATTTGCCGTTCGGGGTGAACAACTAGCAGAAAAGATCAACAACAAGGAATGGATGATCCGGATTTCAGGATTTTTGTCTTCCACTTTTAGAGAACTGGGGCTAATTACCGAAGGCCGGAAATATCTGGAGGTAGCAGAAGCAGCCGCCAATGGTCATATTAACCCACTGATCAAGGTCTTTATTAGTCAGGAAAAGGCATATTATAAAATAGCACAGGAACATTACCGCGAAGCACTATCCGATGTATATAGCGCCATGTACCTGGCGGAAAAAACTCCGTCACAGAAAGGCAGCAATATTATTTTGGCTACCTGTCATCAGATGGCAGGTGAATGCTATATTGAACTGGACAGTTTACAACAGGCTGGTATTTACCTGGAGAAATCTTTAAAAGCGCTGGCAGGAGAAGAAAGCGAATTAAAAGGATATATTTATCAAAACCTTGGTGAGCTCTCAATAAAGCAACACAATTGGGCTGATGCAAAAAAATACCTGGAAACTGCATTATCCTATACTGCCTCATCCGGAAATTTTAACCTGAAGTTGAATACGTACAAAAAGCTGCATGAATATTATGCTGCTATCGGGGATGCAGAAAATGCTTTAAAATTTCAGGTGAACTATACAAAATTAGTGGAAGAGCAATCCGCCCTGTCAACGAAGGTTTTTAATGAGCTTCTGCTAAAGCTGGACAATGAACTGGACAAAAAAAACGTTAAGAACTACTTCCTGTACTTTGTCTGTATTTTCCTGCTTACAATAATTGCATTTTCTGTTACGTTGCTGATCCGTGTCCGTAAAAAGGAACGAAAAAAATACCTGGCTTATATTGCTACACTTGAGAAGCAGCAGCTGATTGAACCGGAAACCGAAAATACTGGTAATACTTTCCCTGCCGACGGTACGCTCTCAGGCCTCGCAACAGGCATAATTCTTCCCACTAACCCATCCGCCAACGGGGAAGAAAATGAAATTAACGACGGCAATACCCCACCGCTTGAAACCGGGAAGAGGGAAAAAATGATTATCCCTAAAGAAACCGAAAAGCGGATTTTAAGAGATTTAGCCGAACAGGAGGGAAGCGGGTTTTATTTAAAAAATGATATAAGCCTGTCCTACCTGTCGGTAACCTTAAAAACCAACTCAAAATACCTGTCGGCCATTATTAATAAACATAAAGGAAAGGACTTTAATAATTATATCAATGAGTTAAGAATAAATTATATTATAAAAAAATTGAGATTCAATCGCAGCTATTGGTCGTATAAAATAGCTTATCTATCCGAAGAATCCGGATTTTCCTCCCACAGTAAGTTTACTGCCGCTTTCAAAAATGTTACCGGAATTTCCCCTTCCACCTTTATTGCCAAACTTAAAAAAGACGCCCCCCAATAATTTAAGGAACGCAGGTATGCGTTTTTAAACTTTTTTTTCCAACAAAAGTGTATAACGATATCATCATATTCATCTCTTTCTCTATACTATATAAATATAAATTAAAAATAAACTATTTACAATATTCTGATTATCAAATAATTAAATAAACACCTTCTTCCTTTTCGGGAAAAGGGAGAGAGAACTATTTTTTCATCTTTCGGGGTTAGCCTTTTTTTGCCGAAAACCAACCGACACATGAAAAAACGCTACACCTTCACTGGATGCCAACAAGAAACAATAACAGAAAAGAATATTGCTTCCTTTACAAAAAGGATATTGCTGCTGTTTTTTATTTTTTTTACCTGTCAATTTAGCTATGCCCAGTTTAGTTGTACAGGTTTCAATACCACTAATATTTCCTACACAGGGGCTATCCAGACGTTTACGGTGCCTGCCGGTGTTTCAGAGTTAAGGATCAGCCTTACGGGTGCCAGTGGTGGCCAGGCTTCCGCAGCCACTAACCTTGCAGGTGGAGGCGCCACTGTATACGCCTATGTAAGTGTGGTACCCGGAGATGTTTTCCGGGTGCTGATGGGACAGAAAGGAACAAACGGCACATATGAAGCAGGTGGCGGCGGTTCCAGTGCGGTATATAAAAACGGGGTGCTTATCATGGTTGCCGGTGCTGGTGGTGGTGTAGACAATACAGGGGATGGTGGGAATGGATTGGCCGCCATTAACGGGGGTGACGGCGCAAATGATGCCGATGCAGGAAGCACAGGCGGTTGCGTTTCGTCTGTGGATAATGGCAAAGGCGGCATCGGAGGCAATGGTGGCAATCATGGCGAATTTGCCGCGAACTGTCCTCATGGCGGCGGTGGAGGTGGTGGATTGAACTCAGCAGGCCAAGGCAATGGAAACCTCAATGCCGGTCAACCTGGCGGACGTGGAAACATCAATGGTGCTGCCGGGGGAATGGGTTCGTTGGATGACGCCGTGGGAATAAACGGTGGCTGGGGTTGGTCAGGCGGTGGTGGAGCGGATGACAGGGAAAGCGGCGGCGGAGCCGGATATTCCGGTGGTGGTGGTGGCCCCGAATCAAAAAACCCGGGCGGTGGCGGATCTTTTGTAGCAGCAATTGGTACAAACGGAATTACGGCCTCAGGAAAAAGTAGCGGTACCGGTACTACAACCGGATACAACGGGTCTGGCATAGTTTGCAGCCCCTCTTTAATAACGCTTCCGGTAATATTGGAAAGCTTTACAGCCGAAAAGACAGTAGAGGGAGCATTATTAAAATGGGCCGTTTCCGGTGAGATCAATATAGCCTATTATGAAGTACAAAAAAGCACAGACGGAGTTCATTTTAGCACCATCACGGTGATAGCCGCCTCCGGCAACAGTAGTACTCCACTGCATTATAGTTTTACAGACGTTGCATTGGTCAACACAAGTAAAGTCTTTTATCGTTTGAAAATGACAGATGCGGATGCAAGGGCCACATATTCCGCAACCCGCTACCTAGATATCATACAAGAAAATGCTTCCCTAACTACTTACCCAAATCCGGTAAAAGAAAGAATAAGTATTGTTCTTCCACAAAGCTGGAAGGAAGGAAACAATCTTATTCTCTTTGTAAATGCTACGGGCCAGGTCGTAATGAAAAAAACAACAACCAGCCTCCAGAGCGATTTTAAAGTAGATATGCTTTCTTCCGGGGTATATCTGATAAAAGTAATTAACAGCAAAACAAATCAACAGCTTTCCGCAAAATTTATTAAATAGCGGCGGTCGTTGTTTTCTTCCATAGTAGTATTCTTCATATCAATACTAAGTAGGCAATCCGGGCTATTTTTATAGCCTGGATTTTTAAATTAAAATGCTGCTGAAAACACTCCGGTTGTTGTTCTGGCAGGTGATGGAGGCAGGGGTATTGACTATCACCCTCACAGGGTCGATCGTGTAATACTTCGATTCCACAGATATCGCAGTACCGAATCTACTTTTTTGCAAAAATGATAGCCAAGACAAATAGCAAAACAAATGAACTGATGCAATAGATTATAAGATAAATATTTCCTCTTTTAATCTTATTAGAGTCATACTGTAAATTTTCAATACTTTTTGGTCTGGCTATTAAAAATACTATCGCAGCAATTGGTGTTGTGAGGATTGCAATTTTACAGTATTTAATAACCTGGAATCTCCGATATTTATATTGATAACCCTATTTACGAGCCCCGAAACAATTAGTATTAGAAAGAGGTGTAAATAGATCAAAAACACAACCGCTCCTAATGTTTTTATATACGCAAAGTTTTTGGTTGTACCTGTCGAATAGTATCTAAAAAATAGAAACATTATAAATTTGAAAGTTTTCATATTTACCATTTAAATATAAAATCGGTAAACCCTGTTAAATCTGCTACGCCTAAGCCTATGCTTATTAAAGGATTGACCTTCATAAAAACTAGGGCCGTTTTGAAAGCAGCTTCGCAACTGCTCCTGCGGCTGCCATTTTCGAAACATTAGGGTCATTAATTGCATTCACAGCATAATAAATTGAAACTCGTGCATCATATACGCCAGTAGCGGTTCCTAAAGCTCCCGCCACACTATTCATTGTAGATGCGGTTTTATGCCTGCCAGCCCCTTGTTATTTCTTCTACATTTTGCGCGTTATTTGTTGCTTGGGCAGCTTGTTTAACCAGTGCTTGTGTTCCTACTTTTGCTACCGTCAAATCTAATGAAACTACGCTCACTGCTTTATCCGTTGCCTTTCTCTCCGGCAAATTATCTTCATTCCCATTATCTGTAGTAGTAATTGATTCCTTTACCTCTGTGGTAGTATTTGGCTGATTGGGATTAGTAACCGAATGACCTTTGTCTTTTGAATGACTTACAACCTCTGTAATTACATCAGAACTCGAAAAAAGGCGGCCTTGTTCGTCAATCGTCGCATTAGTGACACGATGGTAATAATCAGAGTTCCCTTCCCCTGGATTATTTTTTGTCCTGTATACTATTACTCCTCTTTCATCTTTATAGATATGATCGTCAGGCGTCATTCCATCCGGATCTATATATCTTAAGGGATTATCAAAAGCATAATTATACGGAGAGTAACGGCGCATTAAATCAGTCTTGGGATCAATCGTATGCCAGCGCCCTATTTGCGCATCGTAATTTCTCGCCCCAAAATCATAAAGCTCCAATCCACTGCCATCACTAAA
>JAATFP010000012.1 GCA_015655125.1 Chitinophagales bacterium
GCATTTTCAATTGTGATATAGGCAGCCACGGAATGAATGAAAACAGCGGGTTGTGTTACATCGGTTTGTTTTAGATTTTCTTCTGTACCGGAAAATATTGTTTCGGAGATCCTGAAACCTAAAATTTCATCGGCTTCTTCGATCAGTTGTTTTGCGGCAGCGTTTGTATCATAGAGATTTTTTCCCATTCCACTAAATTGAGCGCCCTGCCCGGGGAATACGTAAGCATGTTTCATATCCAAAATGTGATTAAAAATTAAATGTAACGTAAAAAAGTTTGCCGCAGATGGGCAGATATCTCATTTGCGCATCTGCGGCAACTTTTATTATTAATGCAAAGAAGCGCTGATGAGTTTCATGAATTCGCTTCGCGTTTCATTTTTTTCAAATTGCCCGAAGAATGCAGAAGTGGTGGTTACCGAATTTTGTTTTTGCACTCCGCGCATCATCATACACAAATGAGAGGCTTCAATTACAACGGCTACGCCTTGCGGATCCAGTGTTTCTTTAATCGCATCGAGGATCTGGTGCGTCAATCTTTCCTGCACCTGGAGGCGGCGGCTATAGACGTCTACTACGCGCGCTATTTTGCTGAGCCCCGTGATGTAGCCATTTGGAATGTATGCTACATGGGCCTTTCCATAAAAGGGTAACATGTGATGTTCGCACATGCTGTACAATTCAATGTCTTTCACAATCACCATTTCATTTACGTCTTCGTGAAACTTGGCAGAGTTCAGTATTGCATGTGCATCAAGCTGGTAACCCTGTGTTAAGAACTGCATGGCTTTTGCCATTCGCTCGGGCGTTTTTATCAAACCTTCTCTATCCGAATCTTCACCCAGCAGGTCGATGCTTTCTTTATAGGTTTTGATCAATCCTGCCGTCACATTCTCATCGTATTGCTCTGTCTTTTTATATGCCATTTTAAATTGGTTTAAATATTAAGCCGGGTACTGAACAAAATTTCTTTCTGTTTCATAAAGACGTACCGTCATCTTCAACACCGGGTCTATATGCTGTGATAAGATATTGTAAATAGTAACTGCAATATTTTCAGCGGTAGGGTTGAGTTGAAAAAATTCACTGCAATCTTCATTCAAATTCTTGTGATCGAACTTTTCAATAACATTTTCCTGTATCACGTCGCTAAGTTGTTTCATGTCCATCACGAATCCTGTTTTTGGATTCACGTCGCCAATGAGCTTTACAACCAGTTCGTAATTATGACCGTGATAATGGGGGTTGCTGCATTTCCCAAAAATCTTAAAATTTGTTGCGTCGTCCCAATCTGCATTGAACAGCCTGTGCGCGGAATTGAAATGTTCTTTTCTGTAAACTGCTACTTTGTTGCTCATTAGATGAAAGTTTCAATGTTCAATGTTGATTGTTCAATATTTTTAAAGTTTCGGGCAATAAGCTATTTATGTAGCATATTGAAGTTGGCGGAAAGCTTCCTGTTCAGGGTTCAATGTTTGCCTGGGGTCTCATTAGTTATTCCTCAAATCGAATAATTTCAAACAATTTTAAACCTTAACATTAAACTTTATTCCACTACTCGCCGAAATACTCAACGAATATCCGTGGCGTTTCATACAATTTTAAAGCATGTAATTTTACGCCTTGCGGAATATGTGGTTCCAATTGCTGCCAGATGCCGATAACCAGGTTTTCTATGGAGCAAAGTTTTCCTTCCATGAAATCAACATCAAGATTTAGATTTTTATGATCCAGTTTTTCCGTAACATGTTCCTTAATGATGCCGCTTAATTTTTTTGCATCAAAAACAAAACCGGTATCGATATCCGGAATTCCTTTAATGGTAACATATAGTTCGAAATTGTGGCCGTGCCATTTTTCATTGGCGCATTTGCCAAAAATATTTTCGTTCTTATCCTTGCTCCATGCAGGATTATAGAGTTTATGGGCCGCGTTAAAATGCTCTATTCTTGTAATGTAAACCATTTCTGAAATCGTATAATATTTTGCAAAGTTAACCCGTATTGACTTAAATATAAGATAGAACCACGAAATTTGTGGCATGCAAATATTGGTTATTGCGGCTACGGAAATGGAAATTGCGCCTTTTCGTGTTAACAATCCCGGGGTTGAAACGCTCATCACCGGCGTAGGTGTTCCGGCTACAATTTATCGTCTTTTAAAAAAGCTGCAGCAAACGCGGTACGACCTGGTGATACAGGCCGGAATAGGCGGTACATTTTCTACGGATATTGCTCCATTGGGAAGTACGGTAATTGTACAGCGCGATGTTTTTGCCGATCTGGGCATCGAAGAACAAAAATCATTTTCAACGCTGTTTGAATCAGGATTTGCCGGTTCAAATGATTTTCCTTTTAAAGGGGGGCAGCTCGAAAACAATTATGATTTTATTAAACAATTGCCATTGAGAAAAGTTGGGGCAATCACTGTAAATAAAGTGAGCGACGACAGCTTTCAAAGTGATACATTTTTAAAAAAATACGATGCCGCTGTTGAAAGTATGGAAGGCGCGGCCCTTCACTATGTTTGTTTGAACGAAGAGGTTCCCTTTCTGCAGCTTCGAAGCATCAGCAACCAGGTAGGAGAGCGCGACAAAGCCAGGTGGCAATTCAAACATTCAATTGCAGCATTGAATGAAAATCTTAAACAAATCGTAAATGGTTTGCTTGTAAAAGAACACTAATATCATGAAACAGATAATTGAGATTGGTTTTTCACCTTGTCCTAATGATACCTTTATCTTTGATGCATTGGTGAACAATAAGATAGACACTGAGGGGTTGCAATTTGATGCGGTATTGGAAGATGTGCAAACGTTGAACCAGTGGGCGATGGAGGGTAAATTGCCGGTAACGAAATTAAGTTATGGTGTGTTGCCATTGGTGGCGGATAAATACAACCTGCTCAATAGTGGAAGTGCTTTGGGCCGTGGAGTGGGGCCGTTGCTGATCTGCAATAAAAATTTTGCGATTGACAAGGATGATGTTGAAAAACAAACGATCGCGATTCCGGGCGAGAACACTACGGCGCATTTGTTGTTTTCCCTGGCTTATCCGGGTGCGGCCAGCAAAGTTTTTCTGCGGTATGATGAGATTGAAAATTTTGTACTTGAAGGGAAGGGGTTGGGTGTGATCATTCACGAAAACAGGTTCACTTACCAGGACAAGGGGCTTGAGAAGATAACGGACCTGGGAGATTATTGGGAAACACAAACCGGCAATTCTATTCCGCTTGGCGGCATTGTAATCGCGAAGGATATAGATGTTGATCTTCAGCAAAAAACAGACCACCTGATCAGGAAGAGCATCGAGTTTGCTTTTTCAAATTATCCGGAACTAAACGATTATATCCGTTTACATGCACAAGAGATGAGCGAAGCGGTAATGCGTAAACACATAGATCTGTATGTAAATGATTTTTCCATCGACCTTGGCAAAGAGGGTAAGGCTGCAGTGTTGAAATTGATGGAAGTATATGATGGGCTACACAAAAGTGAAGTGTCTTTTTCGAAAGAAATATTCGTTTGAAAAACCGGGTTGTCAACCTACCGGGTTGACAACCCGGCAAACATCAATGTTGTATAATCACCCGTCCGGTTTCCTTTCTGTTACCGGCAATAAATTGATAAGTATAAGTCCCACTTATAATGCTGGAAAAAACCGCAGCATGTTTTCCGGCGGCAAGTTAAGCATTGATCAATTCCTTAATCAGCCTGCCCCCGGCATCAAACACATTAAGTCTTACAAATGATTTTTCGGCCAGCCCAAAATTGAAATTCACCAGCGAAGACGATGGATTTGGATAGGCCGATAATTTTAGATTTTCTACAAACGTTAACGATGTTTCTTTCCCAGGAGGCATTGCCTGTTTAAGTGCCATAGATTCGGATTGTAATACCCAGATCGAATAACCGCGGGGTGGGGCATACAGATGTACGCGCCCATCGTTGGCAACCGTAACAGTTTGAGAAGTATTAAGCAGGTTTACCAATACCTGGTTTTTCCAGTCGGCAAAACCACTGGTAGCAGTTCCGTTGGGCGAACCGTCGTTATCTACCCATATACCACGCGTTAAACTGTTGTTGTTGTTGATCACCATGATAGCGCCGGCTTTTGTGCCATTGCCTTGCCTGCGGGCCACAAAAACATTGTAGGTATCGCCGCCAAAAGTGGTGGTACCATTAGGAGATGGTTCTGTTACAGGGTTCCCCTGTTGGGTAAGTACGATCATTGATCCGCCTAGATAATTCTGTCGCACTTTTAATAATTTATCGATGTCTGTTTTTAAAGATGTCGGTGGTGTAACAGTAAGTGCATTATTGTTGTTGTCTATCTGCGTTACGCCATAGTAATGCGGGTAAAATATACACGGGCGCCCTTCTCCGAACAGCAGGTATGCATATCCCATTTTCCAGTCCTGCGTTACCCATTTATCATGCTCCTTCCCTGTATCGTGATTGTCGAGAAATGTAACCACCGATGTACCAGGAAGGGAATTGCCTGTATTGTCTCGCACCATGCCGGCGCTGTTCAGCCACGACATATCGAAACTCGATCCTGTGCCGTTCGTCATGTCGGTAAGCGTGCTTTTGAGCGGGAAGTCGAACACATCAACATCAGAACCTAATGCAGCGAGATCATTCACCCAGTTTTTCAGCCGGTATTTATATCCCGTAAAATATTCTGCAACGATGAATCGTTGGCTTCCCGATTTCAAAGGCAGATTATTTACCCATGTGGATACCATTTCTTTTTGAAATCCGCGAACGAAATCGAGCCTGTAGCCGTCAAAACCAACGGTGTTGGTGAGCCACGTGCCCCATCTTTTCAGCCGTCCCTGAACAGTGGTGTCGAAGGTATTGAGGTCGCTTCCGAACCATTTGGTGTTGGGCACGAGCTGGTCCTCGAAACCGCCTTCGGTGCTGCCGCCGTCACCCAGGTAATCAGCTGCATCTACCGGGTGGAAGTTTGTATAGTCCCAGGTGAAGTTTGCTTCTCCTGTTCCGGTATGATTTACGTAATCAACACTGGTTGCGGTATATGCCTTCAACGCGGAAGTGGCCAGGTCTGTAGCTCCGTACCATACTGCCGATGGATAATAGCCATTCGTTTGTGCGGCCCATTGCCATTCCCATGCACCTAAGCTGTTGGTCCCTTCACGTTTGGCAGTGAGCGTAATTTCAATTGCGTGCGCACTTGGCAGGGTGATTTTATATTCATCAATATCCGTTGAATTTTGCATGTGCCCGCTGTACACTTTTTGATCCAATGCAACGTTAAAGTTTCCGCTGCCATTGTTTGGTTCAAATTCCCATGTTTGTGTTCCCGGAGAAGGAGGTGCATTGCTGGTAAACTTGAAAGAAACATCATAGCCCCTTTCACCAACAACACCTGCATAGTTAAGGAAATACCCGGATATCTGGATATAATAATCGCCTGCTGCGGCGGAAGGAACGATCCACCGGATCTCATTCGTTGGATAAGGCACGCGTTGGGTACCTCCTACTACTGCCTTATTAAAGACGTAAGTTTTTACGGCTGGATTGTCGCCGCTTTCTTCCGAATCGGTATTGTTATTATAAGTATGATTAAGAATAACATCGGCATAAATATCCATGTAGGGAATACCTCCGGTAACAGAGTGCGCAGTAGTAATAAGACTGTTTAGTTCCGAACGCGATCCAAACCGTGTTTCGGTGGTACCTTTTTGATTGTAATTTCCAAGGTCATAATGGTCAAAAAGGCCGTAGCCCATATCGGTGATGCCGAAATTTCCTTTCGACGGCGGGGGCATCCATAATGCGCGGATACCTGCCGTTTTCATTGCCGGAATTTTGCTTTTGATCGTGTCGTACCAACTTCCGTTTTTGGTGGTTTCATTTACGGGAACGTTCCAGTAGAATGCCTGCATCATGGCATCATCCTGCGCTTTAGCGGCACAAAAGCACAGCAAAAGCGCAGCACCACAGAGTAGTTGCTTTGTTTTCATATGTATTTTTTTTAAAGAATAAATAAGCAGACCGAAACTTTTGTTGTGTAAAATTTACACATTAATAAGCAGTCACAAAATATTTCAATTGCGGAGATTTTGCAAGCGTAAAATTGCGCTGTTTTTTACGGCGGATATTATGATAACCCCATGTGTTTCAAACAGGCACGAAAGGATATACCCAAAAGTGGTAAGTGTTTTTACTGAATATAAGTGGGGAAGCCGGTTGGGGATATGCCAGGGCATTTTATTTTATCGGGCCGGTGTAAACATCACCCGTTTTTTTTAATGCTTTCGAATATCGCTCCAGGCAACGCTTTCGCGCAAATTCATGATCTACTATAGGGCCGGGATAATTAAATTCCCCAAATTCGGGCACCCATCTTTTGACGTAAGTAAAATCAGGATCAAATTTTTTCATTTGCAATGCCGGGTTAAATATCCTGAAATATGGCGCCGCATCGCAACCGCTGCTGCTGGCCCATTGCCAGCCTCCGTTGTTGGAAGCAAGGTCGAAGTCGAGCAATTTTTCGGCAAAGTAGGCTTCTCCCAATCGCCAATCCAGCAGCAGGTGTTTGCATAAAAACGATGCGGCAATCATGCGTACCCGGTTGTGCATAAAACCTGTTTTGTTGAGTTCGCGCATGCCGGCATCAACGATCGGGTAGCCGGTTTGCCCGTTGCACCATTTATCAAATTCACCGTTGTCGCGTTCCCATTCTATTTGGTCGTATGCCGGCCTGAAAGATTCCCCTTTTCCCACTTGTGGAAAGTGCCAAAGGATGCATTGATAAAAATCCCGCCAGATCAATTCATTTAAAAATGACTCAGACAATTGTTGCGCTTCCCTGGCAAGCTGCCTGATAGAAATGGTTCCAAAACGCAGGTGTACGCCCAGGTGTGATGTTCCATTGATGCCCGGAAAATCGCGTTGCTTATCATATTTTTTGATCAACGCTGCCGGGAGATTCTTTGACGGGAAATCCTGTGTGGTTTTTTCAAAACCGATCTTTTGTAACGACGGGAAGGGAAAGGGCTTTGTTTGAAAGAAATTTTTAAAATATTTCCTGTCCGGAAAAGCTTTCAGGTAAAAGTCTGTGAGCGTTGCCTTCCACTTGCGGCTGTATGGTGTAAATACCGTGTAAGGTGTTTCGTCGTCCTTAAGCACTTCATCTTTTTCAAAAATCACCTGGTCCTTACAGGAATGAAAGCAGATGTTGTTTTTCTTTAATGCATCTGCAATTTTTTTATCACGGCCCGTTGCATAGGGTTCGTAATCGTTGTTTGTAAAAACATTACTGATGGAATATTGTTTCACCAGTTGCTCAAACGATGCCTCTGGTGTATCATGTAATATCAGCAACGAAGTTCCCAGCTTTGTTAATTGGGATTGCATTTGTTTAAGGGCTTCGTAAATAAAACTTACCCGCGAATCGTGTTTGTTGTGGAGTTTATCGAGAATGCTTGTATCGAAAATAAAAACGGGCAGTACGGGAATGCCGCTTTTAAGGGCGCGGTATAGGCCCGCATTGTCTTGCAAACGAAGGTCGCGTCGAAACCAGAAAATGTTTATTTGTTCGGACATGATTGTTTAACAATAAGTTTCGGGATTTGTTTGCCGGAGTATTGCGTCTATTTTTAATGTTACCTGGTTGGTGAAAGTGTTGTTTCCCAAACCCGCTACCCAACGGATATTATAGATAGAATTTGTGAGAAAAATTTCGTCGGCGCTTTCCAGGTCATCTTCGGTCAGTGTTTTTTCTGCGGTATCAAATCCTATGATCGGAAGTTCCTTCAGCAAAAATTTTCGCATCACGCCGGCAATGCAACCTTCGGAAAGCGGCGGGGTAAAAATAGAATTGTTTTTTATAATAAAAACATTTGCAATGGTGCTGTCGCATATTCGCTGTTGGGTATTGAAAATAAGGGCATCATTACATTTTTGTTCCCTGGCAAATAGCGCCCCCATGAAATAGGGCAGGTAATTGTTGTGTTTAAGGTTGCTGAAATTGTCGATGGGTTTCACGGCATTCCTGTAAAAGCATACCTGCAGGCCATTTTGATTTATGTGGCCGTTATCTTCAGCAAGGGGCCAGGTTTGGATAACATAGCCTGGCGTATGACTGGTGGTATCATAGAGTCCGCCATTGCCGCGGTAGATGGCCACGCGGATCCTGCTGTTTGTGTGATTATTTTTCTTTGTGAGTTGTAAGATTTCCGAATGTAACTTTTCGGGCGAGAATAACCTGGGTACTTCAAATTTCAGCAATTGCATTCCCTTCCAGAGTCGTGCAAAATGCTCGTCGGCAAACAGGATCCGGTTGTTTTTCAATTTCAGTGTTTCAAATATACCGTCGCCGTACCTTGTGGCGCGACTGTTTGCTTCAAATAACGGGGTACCTTCTGGCAGGATCTTTCCGTTATAATTAATATGGCTCATGATGTAAAATAAAAAATCCCCGTGAGAACGGGGATTATAATTAAAGAAATATTGGGGTTACATTTCCTCGATGATTTTATTTTTTACTGCGTACATGATCAACCCGGCGGTGCTTTTGGCACCGGTTTTCACCTTTAGTTTGTCGCGGATGGCTTCAACGGTTCGTGGGCTAAGATCTACCATGTCTGCAATTTCCTTGGTGCTTTTTTCTTCGCACATGAGGCGGAGAATAGTTGTTTCTTTATCGTTGAGTTGTACTTCCTGCGGTGCCAGTTGCTGGGGTGGTGCGGCATTGCGTTGTTTGAGGTTGTTCAGCAATGCATTGTTGGTAAGGGAATTAAAATAATATTCCTGTTCAAAACACGTTTTGATGGCTTCGTAAATAACTTCGCTGTCGCTCGTTTTAGACAGGTAGCTGTTGGCGCCAAGTTCCATCAGTTTGGTAATCATGCTATGATCGTCCATCATGGTGAGCATGATGATTTTGGTTTGGGGGCAAAGTTTTTTTATCTCCGGCAGCGCGGTAACGCCGTCCATGATGGGCATCTGGATGTCGAGTAGTATAACATCTGGTTTGATTGTTTTAACCAGGTTTAATAAATGCATGCCATTGTCTGCCTCTGCAATAACGCGGATGTCTTTCTTAGCGCTTAGAGCGGTTTTAACGCCGGCCCTGTACAGTACGTGATCGTCTGCTATGATGACCTGAATTGGATCTGAATCTTGTTTCATATACTATTAAGTAGTGAAATTAATGTTTTTTTTGTTAGTAAGAATACGATACTATAACGCGTTGTTTACGTGTAAATTATGAGCTAAATGAATATCGGGTGTAATTACCTGCTATTAAGGATGGTGAATTTACGCAAAATGCAGTGGTTGTACACACAATGAGTGATATTGGCGGGGTTTTAAAAGTAACCTGGTCATCTTTACTTAGACCGTAATACATAAAATAGCGTTACCAAAAAAAGGGAAAAATCCCGGATTTTAATGAGGTTTTTCCTGTTGAAAATAATGGGAGAAGATTTATTCTTGTGGTAAGTTTTGAAAATATGAATGAATTTGCGTTTGATATTAATAAGATTGCTACCTCAATTGTGTATCTACTGTCGTGTTTTTATTCATTAAGATTAATCGGGAGTAAGACAATACCTACATACCTTCGTGGATTTTATTGGTATTCTATTATTGGTGCGCTAACGAGTCTAATGCTTTTATCGTCAATATTTTTTTCTCCTATTCGAATTCCAATGTTTAGCAGAATTAATTCGGTAACGTTAATTTTTCATTTTTCATTTTTGACATTTTTCATTTTCAGAATTCTTAAAAATGATAGAGTCGTAACTTTTTTAAAAGTGTGTTTTTGGATTATTCTTTTTTTGCTGATAGTCAGTATAGCAAATGATGTTTATTTCGATACCTGCTCTTTATCTTTTTGCGTAGCAAATGTTAGTTTATTTTTATTTTGCTTATTTTATTATTACCAAATTTTGCACTTTATTCCAGCAGTTAGTATATTAAAAGAACCATCGTTTTGGATAATCACTGGAATATTTATAGGTATGGGGTTATCGTTTCCGATGATAATCTTCTTGGATTTTTTTTCTTTAAATACATCTCTACAGTTGAAACGAGAAATACAATTTCTTGGTAATCTTCCATACATCGTAATGCATCTATGTTTTATTAAAGCTTATTTATGTTCAAGTCAGATACAGAAGGCATAATAATTTTTACAGCAATTTGTACAATAACTATTTTAATATTAATTGCTTTTGTTGTAATTATCATTTATCGTTATAAGCAAAATCAAAATCTATATTTCAAAAGCATTGAGGAGTTAGAAATCGTACATCGGAATGCGATATTGCAGTCTCAAATTGAAATTCAGGAACAGACCTTTCAAAATATTTCGCGAGAGTTGCACGATAACGTCGGACAGAAGCTAAGTCTTGTAAAACTAAGCATCAATACGATCGCAAATGCCGGGTTCCCGGAGATCAATGATCAATTGATGAGTTCAGCGCAGGTACTTACCGAAGCGATAGATGACGTACGGGATATCAGCAGAAGCATGAGTTCTGAACAGATATTAGCCAATGGGCTGGAAAATGCATTGAAACACGAGGTGGCATTTTTAAAAAATGCTGGTATTCATAATGTGAATATGGTAGTTGAAGGAAATATATTTTACCAGGATAAAAGTGTAGAACTTATTTTATTCAGGATAATACAGGAGGCATTTAATAATATCATTAAACATGCAAATGCAACTGCCATTAGTATAAAACTGATTTACAGCGACCCTGATTTTTTGCTCCTTATACATGACAATGGGGCGGGTTTTCAACCAGATGATATAATAAGATCGGGCATCGGGCTTGCCAATATGAAAACAAGAGCAAAAACGATCAATGCAGATTGCACGATACAAAGTAATACAAATGATGGCACTATTTTAAAAATTAAAATTCCGGCAAATGACTAAAGAATCCGTAAAAATTGTTATGGCAGATGATCATGTACTGATCAGAGATTCTCTTGCAACTCTTATCAATAGTTTTGAAAATTTCAATGTAACAGGCGTGGCAGAAGATGGTATTGCTCTCCTGGAACTACTGAAAAAAGAGAATAAACCTGATATTATTTTATTGGATATTAATATGCCGAATCTTAACGGACATGAAACAGCAATCGAATTACAGCGGACTTACCCTGACGTGAAGATATTGGTGCTCACAATGTATGATTCCGATGTGGTCCTCATAAGAATGCTTCAAATGGGTGTAAAAGGTTTTTTGAAAAAGGATATTATTCCGGCAGAATTGAAGATCGCCTTGGAAAGTGTTGCCTGCGGCGGTTATCATTATTCAAGTACCGCTACTGGTAAACTTGCATCTTTTATACACAGGGCGCATTTAACGCAATTATCGATAGACAAGGCATTATTGTCAGACGTTGAGATACAATTCCTGAAACTTGCCAGTACAGATATGACTTATAAGGAAATTGCTTTGATCATGAAGCTTACGCCAAGGTCGGTTGATAGCTACCGCGATAGTCTTTTTGAAAAACTGGATGTCAAAAGCCGGGTTGGCCTTGTTATTTATGCAATAAAAAATGGCCTGGTGACAGTTTGAGAGCTACTCAATCAATTTATTTCTCATCCCGTACATTATCAATCCGCCGATTGTTTTGGCGTTCACCTTGGTCTTCATATTCTGGCGGATGGTTTCAATTGTGCGCGGGCTTAAAAAGATGGTTTTTGAAATTTCTTCCGTTGTTTTATCTTCTGCTAAAAGTTGGAGAATCTTTATTTCTTTTTCGTTGAAGTGTATTGGTGTATTGGTACCATAATGCTGCCGGACATTTTTTTTCTGCATCAATCTACCCATTACCGCTTTATTTACCAACTCATTAAAATAGAAGTCATCGTTCATGCATGTCAATATGGCCTCATAAATTTCCTCAGGATCCGTTGTTTTGGTGAGATATGCGTTTGCCCCCATTTCCATCATCTTGCTGATCATTTGCTGATCGTCATACATTGTCAACACTATGATCTTTATATCCTCGAATTCTTTTCGTATCAACTGAATCCCGTTTATTCCATCTATTTCGGGCATCCTGATATCCATTAGTAATACTTCAGGTTTTTTAATGGCGATCTTGTGCATCATATCCTTTCCGTCTTCGGCTTCCCAAAGCATTTTAAGGTTAGGTTTTCCTGAAAGTGCCATTTTTATACCATCGCGAAATATCTTATGATCATCCGCTATTGCGATCTTAATGAGGTTCTCGGTAGACATTGTTAATTGTAGGGGTTAGTCTTAACTATACCAAGTTATGAAATAACTTTGTTTTAACAGAATAAAAAATGTAATTTATTTTTTATTCTGTTGATTATCAATCATTTTTTATTTTTTAGCTAGTAAAAATACCTGCCAAGTTATAAGTATTTTTACCTTTTGTAAATTAACAAAATACTTTTTAGAGGATGATTTACGTTGTTATGTATACTTTATTTGCCAGATATGGGTTATTATTTTACTACGGAACAGTTATAAGTGTGGTTATCCACAGTTTTATCCACATTTTGCCATGTTAGGGTAATTATAATAGTAAACTTACTGCGTATCTTGATAGTATTTTTACTATATTCGTATCGTATAACTACCTTAATTTTTTACCGGTTTTTCCCCTTTTTTTTTGTTGTAAGCCTTACTGGTATTGTGTTTTGTGAATATCGTAAAACTACCTATTGACCTCTGTCAATTGTTTAAAAATTAAAATTGGGGCAAGTTTGTACTGATATTTAATCGTAAACCACTTAAGTTATTTTATTATGTTTGGAGCTTTAAACAATCTATTTGAAGATTTCTTCAGCTTATTAAGTTGCTAAGTATATTTTGATTTTGATAAACAGTTAGTTACTTTTGTTTTGACTAAAGTAACTGCTTTATCTTAACTAATTTAACTTATATAACTTTTACGACCGAGATTATACCTTTAATCTTTTGTATTTTATTTTATAAAAAATTGAATACAAGGGCTTTAAAGGTTTTTTTTGTATATGCAATCTTCTTAGCTTTTTTTGTCTCATTATCCGTATTAACAACACAAGTTTTTCATCCAAGCCCGATATATTATTATAGTATTTTAAAAATATACACTATTTGCGAATTTATATTAGTTGGGATTTTTCTAAGAGGTATTTTGAAAAGTCGAAAAACGGTTACTGTTCTTAAATACTCAATTTATATATTTATTCCAATCTGTTTATACTTCTATTTAGTTGTTGATATCACTAAATTCAGTACCTATCCATCGATTTTTGAATTTCTATTTTTTATAGTTTTATTGATATACTTTTTTTATGAAAAGATGAAAACGGTAATTATTTACCCTTTATACCAAAGTATAACTTTTTGGATTTGCGTTGGTTTTTTTTTGTATTTCACAGGTAATTTTTTCTTTTTTTTATTTAGCAATACGTCCACAGATAAATCTTTTGTAAAGCAATTAAATATTATATACAGTTTTGTCACTATAACAAAAAATATTATCCTCAGCCTCTCTTTGTTTGTCAATGAACCGAACGAAGTCGAAGACGATGAATTACAAATACCTACTAATATAAACCTGGATGAATTCACACTAACTAACCCTAAAAAATTGTAGCGCCAGATGTTTTTTTTACAGGTATCAGCAAATTCGGACGTGTCGAAACTCATGTTCATTGGGTCGGTAGGGATGATCACACTGGCGGTGGGTATCATTGTGTTTGTGATTATGCACCAGAGAAAAGTGATCCGCTACCATATCCAGATGAAAAAGCTGGAAGCCGAAAAACAACAGATCTATCTCAACGCCAGCATTCGTTTTCAGGAAGAAGAACGGCAGCGAATCGCCGCAGATCTTCACGATGATGCCGGACCATTATTGGCCACTGCACGACTTTACCTAAATGAAAATCTTGTAAACCAGGATAAACCACAACAACTTCAGAGTATCTTCAGTGCCAAACAAATACTGGATGATGCGATCCTGCTGATCCGCAATATCAGCCACAGTCTTATGCCGCCGACCTTAAAGAACTTTGGCCTTGAAAGCGCCACAACAGATCTTTTCCAAAAAATCAGCGGCAGCGGAACCATCAACGCCAGCGCACGTTTTCATGATTACCGCGAACGACTTAAAGTGGAGCAGGAACTGCTGGTTTTTCGCGTTATCCAGGAACTGGTAAACAATATCATCAAGCATAGCAATTCTGCATTCATTCACCTGACACAAAATGCCACAACCAACAACCTGTACATCAGGTTGCACCACGACGGAAAGGGTATTGTTCAATCGGAATTTGATAAACTCAACCACACTTCAAATGGCCTCGGTTTGAAAAATATAGCCAGTAGGATAAAAGTTTTAAACGGAAGAATCTTGTTTGAAATAGACTCCAGTCAAACGTACTATAAGGTAACCCTCGAAATTCCCAAGGAATCTATTGTATAATTTCCGTAATATTACTGTCCGCAAAAGCCTTATTTTTGTAACGACTTTCATTTTGACCCCAAAGTATGTCTCCAGAACTGATCAAAGTTGCGATAGCGGATGACCACAAGATCTTCAGAAAGGGTGTGATCCTTTCATTGCGGCCATATGCAAATATCCGCTTCGTGATGGAAGCAGACAATGGTGAAGATCTGATCCAAAAGATTCCCGAATCGCAGCCTGATGTAATCCTTTGTGACTTGAAAATGCCCATCAAAGACGGTATCGATGCAACAAAAGTTGTTACCAAAAATTACCCGCATATCCGCGTTATCATTCTCACTATGTACGAAGATGAGCGGTTTGTTGGGCATCTCATGGATTGTGGCGCAGCCGGCTACCTTTTAAAAAGTACTGATCCTGCAGAAATAAGACGTGCCATTATGGATGTGATGCGCACAGGATTTTATCTCAACCCGTTTGTAAACAAGGTATTGATCAAAAAAAACTATAGCAAGCAGAAATTCAACCCGTCACTCACCACCGAAGTGGTATTAAGTGATCGTGAAAAAGAAGTACTTACGCTTGTTTGCATGGAATTTACCGCTACGGAAATAGCTCAGAAAATGAGTATCAGCGCCCGAACAGTGGAAGCAATCAAAGACCGGCTCATGGAACGTTTCGGAGTTAAGAATTCTGTTGGATTGGTATTCTACGCTATGAAGAACCAATTAATAGATTAGGAGTTTAGCGGCCTGTTTAGGTGTTGCAGCTTTTCAAACCACATCTATTTGCATTTTTCCCGTCTTCCCGGCCAAAAAATCTGCGCATCTGCAGCAAAAAAAATCCACCGAAGGTGGATCAAAAAAATCTAAAAAAGTCCGAACAACTGCGAGTCCACCTGATTGATGATCTTGCCGAGGTCCTCCTCATTTTCCGCAAACTTATTGTTATCCGCATCTATGATTAGCAATGGACCTTCCTTGTAGGTGTCGATCCAGCTATTATAATAATCATTCAATTTTTTTAAATAATCCAAACGGATATTTTCTTCATATTCGCGGCCGCGCTTTTGTATCTGCGCCACCAATGTAGGAACCGAAGCTTTTAAATAGATCAGGAGATCCGGTGGTTGAACCATTGACTTCAATGTTTCAAAAAACTTGTAGTAATTTTCAAAATCACGTTTTCCCATCAGTTGCATATCATGCAGGTTAGGCGCAAAAATATTTGCATCCTCATAGATGGTTCTGTCCTGGATAACGGTTTCCGTTCCCCGATGAATTTCCAGTAACTGGTTAAGCCTGCTGTTCAAAAAGAAGATCTGAAGATTGAAGCTCCAGCGAGGCATATCTTCATAAAAATCGTTCAGGTATGGATTGTGATCCACATCTTCAAATTGCGGTATCCATTTGTAATGTTTACTGAGCATTTCTGTAAGCGTGGTTTTTCCGGCGCCGATATTTCCCGCAATGGCGATGTGTTTTGGTTTTTTTGATTTAGCCATAATCCAACGTACGATTTTTATTACTTGCTACGAATGTAAGCGTAATTATTTCAAACAAGAACGGTTCATTAAAAATATTTCAGTCCCATCGCTTCCCTTACTATTTCCATAGTGGCGGCGGCGCTTCGGCGGGCTTTGGCCGCACCTTTTTCCATCACTTCTTTCAGGTATTCCTCGTTTGTGAGGATGTCTGTCGCCTTTTGGCGAATGGGTGAAATGAACTTTACCATATCTTCCCCCAATTGCTTTTTCATGTCGCCGTAGCGGATCGTGCAATTATTAAAATCAGCATCAAATTTCGCAATCACTTCATCACTGCTTACCAGTTTCATCAGCTGAAAAATGTTAGCTATAAAGTCGGGTTTTATAGAATTTATTTCGGTGGGGCCGCCATCTGTTTTTGCTTTCATCACTTTTTTACGGATCGTATCATCATCATCCGCCAGATATAAAGTTGCCATCTGGTTCTCACTCTTACTCATTTTTCCGGTGCCGTCGAGCGACGGAACCTTGATGAGTTCCTCGCTGTAATTAAACGCTATCGGCTCCGGGAAAACTTCTTTATAGCGGTGGTTGAACCTGTTCACGTAAGTCCGCGCCATTTCCAGATGTTGCTCCTGGTCTTTCCCGACAGGCACATAGCTTGCGCGATGCAAAACAATATCTGCAGCCTGTAATACAGGATAGGTAAGCAATCCGGCGTTTACATTGTCCGGACTTTGACGCACTTTGTCCTTAAATGTAACGGTCTTCTCCAGTTCGCCTTTATACGCAAGCATGTTTAGGTACAGATAAAGTTCCCCCGTTTCGTGTATGTGACTCTGGCAATAGAACGCGGCTTTTTCCGGATCCAGTCCGCAGGCAATATTTTCCGCCAATACCCGATGTACATTGCTTTTCAATTCACTTGTGTCTGGATGCGTAGTGAGCGAATGCAGATCCGCCACCATAAAATAACATTCAAATTCCTCCTGTAACCGTACATAGTTCCGTATCGCGCCGAAATAATTTCCGAGGTGCAAAAAACCAGTGGGCCGGATGCCACTCATTACAATCTTCTTGTTCATATTCTTTCGTATTGATAACCGTCGTAATCCGACGATCGCCGGGTTTATGTCCGGCCTGCGAAGATAATAAAACTGCGCGCTCATCTTTGGATCGAAATGTTGTTTTTGCCGCCATTTATATAAATTTATGCACGGCCTCGCGGCTAATGCTTTATTTTTGTTTCATGGAAGTAAACGATGCAATGATAAACAAGCTGGCTCAGCTTTCGCGGCTGGATTTTAGCGATCAGGAAAAAGCTGCCATTAAAACCGACCTTCAGCGCATGATCGCTTTCGTGCAAAAGATGGAAGAAGTGGATACGGAAAATGTAGAACCGTTGCTTCATATTTCCGGCGTAAAAAATGTGCTTCGTAAAGATGAAGCGGGTGGAACGGTAACGGTTACCGATGCGCTGAAAAATGCCGTTGTAAACGACGGGATATTTTTCAAGGTTCCTAAAGTAATCAAGAAATAATTTTCGCTAAAACAAATATCATGGCATCACCCATTCTTCAACTTGAAAATATCAGGAAAAGTTATTTCCTTGGCAAACAGGAATTACCGGTGTTGAAAGGAATATCTCTCGATGTTTTTAAGAATGAATACGTGGCGCTGATGGGACCGAGCGGTAGTGGAAAATCTACACTCATGAATATTCTCGGCTGCCTTGATTCACCCACCGGCGGGAAATATATTCTGAACGGGCAAGACGTAAGCCGCATGGCCGACGACGATCTTGCTGAAGTGCGTAATAAAGAGATCGGTTTTGTATTTCAACAATTTAATTTGTTGCCACGGTTGACAGCGCTTGAAAATGTGGCGCTGCCGTTGATCTATGCGGGTGTTTCAAAAAAGGAGCGAACGGAAAGAGCGGAGATCGTTCTCGCAAAAGTAAAGCTGGAAGAGAGAATGCACCACAAACCGAATGAAATGAGCGGCGGACAAAATCAACGTGTAGCCATCGCGCGGGCACTCATCAATAATCCTGCGATCATTTTGGCGGATGAACCCACGGGCAATCTTGATAGTAAAACTTCTTACGAGATCATGGACATTCTCGGAAAAATCCACAATGATGGCAATACCGTAATTCTTGTAACACATGAAGAGGATATATCCGCATTTGCACATCGCATCGTACGCCTGAAAGATGGGTTGATAGAAACGGACAGGCGCAACCAAACCCCTGCAATTTCTACACTTGCGGCACACTAAAATTACCACATCATGGCGCTGAAAATATATACCAAAACCGGCGATCTCGGAAAAACGAGTCTTATCGGCGGAACGAAAGTACCTAAAAGTCATGTGCGTATTGAAAGCTACGGAACGGTAGACGAACTGAATTCCTATATTGGTTTGGTGAATGATCTTTTTGACCATCCGGAAAGCAATTTGACGTTGAAAGAAATTCAGGACAGGCTTTTTACCATCGGTTCTTCCCTGGCCTGTGACCCCGAAAAAGAGCCGTTGATGAAACTGCCCGACCTGAAAGAAGAAGATGTAAAACTGCTGGAAGCAAATATCGATGCGATGAATGAAGTACTTCCCGTAATGAAATCATTCATATTGCCGGGCGGCCATCCGACAGTTTCTCATCTGCATATCGCCCGATGTATCTGCAGGCGGGCAGAGCGGATTTGCGTACAAATGCAGATAGAAGAAATTTTCATAGATCCGTTGGTGATCAAATATCTCAACAGGTTGAGCGATTATCTTTTCGTGATGGCGCGTTTCGCAGCGTATATCTTGCGGGTGCCTGAAGTAGCCTGGAAACCCAGAGTGTAGAGGTGCCATTTGCGCATACTTACTCCGTTTCTTCAATATCATCTTTCACTGATTTGCCAGGCATAAATTTTTTTGTAACGTATCCTTTCATCGGCGCCTGAAATATGGCCGAAGGAATTTCCTGGAAACTAATCTCCTTTGCTGTATAAACGATCATCTTTTTTCCTTCATGCAACTCGTATTGCATCGGGAGGCCCGGAATACCTGCAAACATTGGCTCTGCGGCAATCAATGTTTCGCTTCTTGTTGCCGGAAAAAACCAAACGATCAATTGAGTCTGGTCCTTTAAAGTAACGATGGCTTTTTTACAGGAATAACCAATGACGGAAATGCTGTCATTTTCAAAGGTGGTGACCGCATCTTCATATTTCGCATTATAAAATTGCCATGCCGAAGGAGTAAGTCTGAACTTGTATTTTTGTTTGCCGGATTCTTTTGCAATAATTGCCGTTGCGTTGGTGTCGGCAGCATGATAATTGTAATAAATGCTTTGAGATCGCATAAGGCTCACAAAACGAAGTTTCACACGCTCATTTTTTGCGTATAATGTTTTCACTGCCCCGTTATAGGTCTCAGCAATTCCATGGTTGTTTTTTGAAGTTATATTTATATTATAGGTGATACTGATATTTGTCACCGGTAAAGTATCGATAGCCGGCGTTTGGCAAATACCTTGTCTGCAAAAAGAAAAAAGTATTGTTAGTAAAAAAAAATTTTGCATTGTGTTGCATCAATAATTTAAAAGATAAATTCAGCAAGGTCAAACGGATCCATAGGATTTTTAGCAGGGTTCTTATCAAAGAAATTTGCATCGGCTTTTTTCCAGCGAAGCAATTTTTTTCTTTCACGTTTCGCTTTCCATGTGAACTGACCATTTCTTTTTGTCTTGTACATTTTTTTCATCATCGAAACCATCCCTTCGGAAACAGTGATAGAAGTTGAATGATCTGTTTTAACCTGTATTGATCGTGAATCTTCCTCATTAAGAAAATCGGGAAGTTGCCGGTAATTGAAATTTGTAAATGAGCCAAGTAGATCGTTGTCTTTTATAGCAAAATCGTACCCTTCGGCAGAAGCACGGCCGGTTTGATGTGTACGGGATCCAGTATTTCGGGAGTACGCTTTTTTATGACTTGCGCGGAAAGTTTTCCGGTTTGCGATAACGATATCATGTAAGCTGTCTTTGGATATTGGCCGGTTTTCGTTTTGAATGGGAACATCATTGTGAGTAACAATGTCTTTTCCGGGCGATTTGTTATCCTTGGTTGATACCAGGGTATAAATTCCCCAGACAGCGGCTAATAAAAGTATTGTTGCAGCTATTCTGAAAGCACTTCGTTTAAGTAAAGAAACGGTGGGTGTAATAGTGGATGTTTGTTGGTGAACAGCGGCCATGATCTTTTCAGTAACGATCTCTGGTGGCTCTACCGAATTATCCTTGAGTCTTTCAAATTCACGCAGGTCGGACTCATGCGAGTCCGAAGTTAACCCCTCAACATTAATTTTCAGTTGTTCGGCAACTAATCCAAAGAGTTCTTCCGGCGGTTGAATGTCGTGATCTTTTAATTGATGCAATATGTTGTTTAAATCGGGCACTATATATTTTCTGCGGTAATTTTTTGCTTTAAGAGATTCCGTGCTTTGTGCAATTTCGATTTGCTTCCGCTTTCGGTGATGCCGAGTATGCCGGCAATTTCTTTGTGACTATAATCTTCTATCAGGTAAAGATTCACGATTGTTCTGTAACCGTCAGGAAGCTGCCTTACAATTTTCATGAGATCATCCATGTCGAGTTTATCGATGGCACTGATGCCTTTGGATTCCAGTGCGATCTCTTCGCTCACTTCCGTAAACTGGACTTTTTTCTTTTTAAGTGAATCGAGGCATGTAGTGACAAATATGGTCCTGGCCCAACCTTCAAACGAACCTTCAAAGCGATAGTTGCTGAGGTGACGGTACAACTTAATGAACCCTTCCTGGAAAAGGTCATTAGCATCTTCGGTGTTAGAGGCGTAGCGTAAGCACAGGCTGTACATTTTGCCGGAGATCATTTGATAAAGTTCCTTAAATGCAACAGGATCTCCCTGTGCAGCCTGCTTTATTAAGACGGGAGGAAAGTGTAAAATGTTTCCAGATGTATCCATTCAGGCGCAAATTAAAATTTATTTTTATGCAAATCAAGTGGGATATAAAGTAATCCGGGTAAAGCCGCCTGAAATAAAGGGAGATCCTGCGCCGGTGAAAGACTTTATAGGTAAAGTCGTAAAGACGATATGGGCGAGGAAAAGGTTGCTGTTACCGGCAAATTTTAAGTTGACGCGCCATGAGTTTGGCCTTCCGGCAGATGTCAACATGGAGCATCAGCTTTTTTAGGATTTATCTTCAAAGAAGAAAAATTTCACAAATCTTTTTTACATCCGGTCAAATTACGTTATTTTTGCCGCCCATTTAACACAGTATGTCGGGGTAGCTCAGCTGGTTAGAGCATCGGATTCATAACCCGAAGGTCGGCAGTTCAAGTCTGCTCCCCGATACGAAAGCCCAATCTTAACGATTGGGCTCTTTTATTATGAAATATTGCTGTGAAAAATGCAAATATCATAAGTCTCAATTTGCATCCCGGATTTTAACCCTACACCGCTATTCTTTTTCGCTCAGCTCATTAAAATACCGGTGAAAATAAGGAATCGTCTCAATGCCTTTATAGAAATTCTCCACATTAAATTTTTCATTTGGGCTGTGAAGGTTATCGCTATCCAGGCCAAACCCGAGGAACACGATCTTTACGCCCAACTCCTTTTCAAATAAAGCGCAGATAGGAATGCTGCCGCCACCTCTTACGGGGATCGGCGCCTTGCCCAACGTGGCCTCCATTGCCTTTGATGCGGCCCGGTAACCAATGCTTCCAATCGGCGTCATATACGGTTCGCCGCCATGATGCAGGCTTGCCTTTACAGTGACTCCTTCCGGTGCTATTTTTTCCAGGTGACTGATCAGCAGATCGGACATCTTTTGTGAAATCTGGTTCGGAACCAATCGCGCGGATATTTTCGCAAACGCCTTACTTGGCAAGACCGTTTTTGCACCCTCGCCAGTGTAACCGCCCCATATTCCATTCAACTCAAGAGTAGGGCGGATGCCGGTACGCTCATTGGTGCTGAAACCTTTTTCACCCCACAATTCCTTTATACCAAGATCATCTTTAAATTCCTGTTCATCGAATGGCGCCTGCGCCATCAGCTTGCGCTCATCGGCGGTGGCTTCCACCACATCGTCGTAAAAACCCGGAATCGTAATATGGTTATTTTCATCATGCAACGAAGCAATCATCTTTGCTAATATCGTGATCGGATTTGCAACAGCGCCACCATACACGCCGCTGTGCAGGTCGCGGTTAGGTCCGGTCACCTCTACTTCAATATAACTAAGGCCACGAACGCCCACATCGATGCTGGGTGTATCAAGACTAATCAATGCCGTATCGCTGATGAGTATCACGTCGGCTTTTAACAGCTCCTTGTGCGCAGCTACAAATTTGCCCAGGTTGGGCGAACCAACTTCTTCTTCACCCTCAATGCAAAATTTAATATTGTTGGCAAGCGTGCCTGTTTGCACCAACGTTTCCAATGCTTTCACATGCATGTAAAATTGCCCCTTATCGTCGCAACTACCGCGCGCAAATATTTTCCCATCAATGATAACGGGCTCGAACGGCCCGCTTTTCCAAAGATCAAGAGGTTCTGCAGGCTGCACGTCGTAGTGGCCGTATACCAGTACCGTTGGCCTGGATGGATCAATGATCTTTTCGCCGTATACCAACGGATGTCCGTCGGTTTGATATATTTCCACCTTATCTGCACCGGCTTCCAGCAGCCTTACCTTTACAACTTCTGCGCACTTAACCATGTCGGGTTTACATTCGCTTTTTGCGCTGATGCTCGGGATCCTCAAAAGATCCAACAATTCGTTTAAAAAACGGTCCTTGTTTTTTTCCTGGTAATCTTTCCAAACCTGCATTATTAAAAGTTTTTATTGAAAAAAAAGGTTGAGGGACACGAATATACGTCAATGGGGGAAAACGTCAATGGGTGAATAAGTGAATGGTTAATAGTGAACCCTTCAAAAACATATCCTATTATGTGAAAAGAAGGGTGGAGTGGGAGCGTTCTTTTGCAAGGTTGTCGACCCTAAAACTGCAGCTTTTATCTACTGCTGTTTTTTAAATATATGATTAAAAAATATTGGCTAAATTTTACAAAAATCGTTTGGGTAATTGAAGCGCTCTTTATTAAATTTGAAGTACGATTGCTTGTCAATTCATCAGCCTTTGTAGAGTTTCATTCATGCCTGAATTTTGGATGTTACTTTGCAAAGGCTGAGTCAATTTAGTGAATAGAGAAATCTTCCGGTGCGTTGGAGCTATAGCAATGTTTTTTTAATTTTTGACGTATCAAACCGAAGCCTTCAAATATAATACATCTCAAAAAAAGAAAACCGATTTAAAGATTTCACTATTCACCATTCACTACACTGCTGCAAAGCGTTTTTCCACATAACTCCAATTCACCACGTTCCACCAATTGTCTGCGTAATCCGCGCGCTTATTCTGATATTTAAGATAATAAGCATGTTCCCACACATCGAGGCCGAGTAGGGGAAAGCCTTTGATATCGCTGACGTTCATCAGCGGGTTGTCCTGGTTGGGCGTACTGCCGATCTGTAATGCTTTATTGGAATCTGCGTATAACCATGCCCAGCCACTACCAAACCTGCCGGTAGCTGCGGTGTTGAATTTGGTTTTAAATGCCGCAAAGGATCCGAAGGTTTTTTCAATGGCCGCAAGCAATGCACCGGAAGGTTTATTGTCTGCTGATTTAGGTTGCATGCTTTGCCAGAACATTTCATGGTTATAATGCCCGCCTGCATTATTGCGCATCTTGGGCGTATATTTTGAAATATCTGCGAGGATAGTTTCAACAGAAGCATTGGCCGCCACACCTTCTGCAGTAACTGCTTCTTTTAATGCTTTACTATATGCTGCCGCATGTTTGGTGTAATGGATCTCCATCGTTTGTGCATCGATCACATTTTCGAGTGCATTATATGCATAAGGCAAGGGCTTCTGATCAAAGCCAGTTGCAAATGCCGGGGAAGCAGTCAGATGTTTTGAACTTCCGCAAGATTCGAGAAATGAAGACATACTCGTAAGCCCGACCGTAAGTGCAATTCCGCCTTTGGCTGCATTTACAATAAAATCCCTGCGTTTGATGTTACTCATAATGTTGTTTTTAAACTTTGGCTAAAAGTGGTTTATCTTTTTTGGGCCTTGCAAAAAGCCCTTTTACTTTCTTGAATACCCGTGTATAAAGTTCTTTGTTGAAAAGCTGGGAATCATGCATAGCCTTATATGTGAGAAATACACCGACCGGCGACAGTACAATCACAGCCAACCACATGCCAAATGCCGGTGATGCGATGCCTTCCTTTACAAATTTTTCTCCAAACATATTCAGCAGGTGAAATATGAGAAAGAAAATGATCGCCACAACAAGCGGCATGCCTAGTCCGCCTTTGCGGATAATGGAGCCGAGTGGCGCACCAATAAAAAAAAGAATAAGGCAGGCAAGCGACAAAGAAAATTTACGGTGCCATTCCAGTTTATGAAAGCGAACATCTTTCTGCCGTGCCGTTATATCTATTCCGGAATTTTGTAAAGTAAATTTAAGATTTTCAGCTATGCCAAGCGCCTTGTCTTTGATATAGCTTTCGGCAGAGTCGGGGATCAGTTTTTTTGACGGTAGGGCGGCCGCCGTATTTTTCCAGATGCTGTCTTTCACATTCGTGTAATGCAGCTGCTGGCTCATCGAGCGGTCGAGGCGAACAACGGCAGTATCGTATTGTTTGGACAACGAATCGATACTTTTATTAAGCTGGCGTGCGCTTAGCATTTTATAATTTCCTTTAAAGGCGCTGTCTGGTGTTTGCATCATCTGCATGGCTTCGAGACTGAATAATTTTTTAAATTCCTTGAAGCCAACGCGGATATAATCCGTGGAACTGTCGCTCATATTGCCGCGTTCTTCGTAGCGTGTTCCGTTCTTAAGATTGAATTCAAGAAAGCGGTTGTCTGGCGAAACGGTCATCACGCCGGTTTCGGCGATGATGCTGTTATCCTGTAAAGAATTGGTGTTGCTGCGTTCGTAGATCAATACGTTGTGGATCGTTTTTCCATCAGCATCTTTTTTACCCACCTTGATGGCATAGCCGGGAATATGTGTAAAAAATACTCCTTCCTTCAGATCAAAGGCAGGTTTTTTATAAAAGATATCATGATAAAGGGTTGCAAATTTCAGCTGCGAATATGGGATCACATAGTTTGCGAAAACGAAAGTGATCATGCAAAGCAAAACGGATATCCACATCAACGGGCGCATAAAGCGTAGCAAGGAAATGCCGGAAGATTTAATGGCCACTAGCTCAAAGCTTTCGCCGAGGTTTCCAAAGGTCATGATCGAAGAAATGAGAATGGCGATTGGCATCGCCAATGTCAGCAGCGAAGCACTGGCATACCATAGAAATTGCCCGATGGTAAGAATGTCGAGTCCTTTGCCTATCAGGTCATCGATGTATTTCCACAGGATCTGCATCATCAGTACAAATATGGCTATGAAAAAAGTGATGATGAAGGGGCCGAGAAAAGATTTGACGATCAGTATGTCTAATTTTTTAATCATTTGAAAGCTTCTCAATTTACTGCGTTATTTTTGACCACATGGCAGAAGACACAAAAATAACACTTTCTGAACCGGAACTTGCTAAAGTACTGGATAGTGAGTGGATTTTAACGAAACACCGGATCATTGAAAAGGTATACCGGCTGCTTAATCAACAGCTGCCGGTGATACGCGCTGTTTTTTTTGAGCAGGATACTTTCCTGGGAGAAGAAGTGCAGTATTCCGTTCCGAAGATATCCAAAGGTGAAAATTATTTGCAGCTTCCCTATGTGATACTCGATTACCCGGCTGTGTTTGCCCGCGACCATTTGTTTGCGCTACGGACGATGTTCTGGTGGGGGAATTTTTTTAGTGTCACTTTGTTGCTGAAAGGGAGCTACAAGCAAGCCTTGCAGGAAATCATTGTAGCCAATTTACAACAAAACGCTCAGGGATTCTTTATTTGTATCAATGAAAGCGAATGGGAGCATCATTTTGAGCAAGGCAACTACATGGCCGCTGAAAATACTGCTTTGCAAAGTATCTGTGAAATGAAGTTTTTAAAACTTGCTCTAAAATTTGATCTGGGGAAGTGGGATGAAATGGATACGCTGCTGCAGGAAGCGTATCAACGGGTGGCGGGTTTGATGAAAGCGGAAAACAGATCTTAATTAAAATTTAGATTCAGAGGCTAATTTCTTCTTTGCCAAATTTTTACCTCAGATGCACAGATCGGCCGTTTAATTCTCTCAAAAAATCTGCACATCTGCGGCAAAAAATCACTAGAAAAAATTCCGCAACGCGCGGTATAAATTCTGTTGAATCAAGGTATCAATTAAATTCTGTGATCCTTCTTACGAGCCGAGGCGATGAAACAGGTCCTTCACCTGAAATTCCCACAACTGGCTTTGATCTTTGATGTCTTTTTTTTCTGCAAAATCTTTTATGACGAGGATCGTTTGGTTCGTAACCTCAGATCGGTCTATTGCAAATTCAAAGTACTCATTTTTTGGTGCGTGCGACCATTGAAAACGAATGAACTTATCTTCTTCCTCTTCTATTTTGGTAGCCGTTTCTTCCGTGCCATCCCAACCAAAGGTAAAAACGCCATCACGTTCATCCACACTATCAGCAAACCACTCCTGCAAACCTGACGGGGAACTCAAAAATTCAAATAAAATTCCGGGAGAACATCTTACAGGGTATTCCAACGTATATAAAACTTTCTTGCTCATTCTTATTTTTTAATTGTTCAATTGAACAGTGCAATTATAAAAAAATAATTAACGTGACAAAATTTTTGTGGTCTTATTTTAAAACATTTCTAAAATAAGCTGGTTTACAATCTTCAAGCGGTTACTGGAAGCGGTTTTGCAAAAATATTTTTGGGAGACATATAATAATTAGGTTAAATTACGTTAGTATCTAATATCTTATAAAATTGTTAATGCCATATTGTTTTTTATAAACCAAACAACAACTAAAACTGCCCGATTATGAGTATGCGCCAGCTGAAAATAACAAAATCCATTACCAACCGCGAAAGCCAGAGCCTTGAAAAATATTTACAGGAGATCGGTAAGGTAGAGCTTATTTCGCCGGAGGAGGAAGTGAAACTAGCATTGCTTATCAAGAAAGGCGACCAGGCCGCGCTCGACAAACTCACCAAGGCAAATCTTCGTTTCGTTGTTTCCGTGGCGAAGCAATATCAAAACCAGGGACTTACTTTACCCGACCTGATCAACGAAGGAAATCTCGGTCTGATCAAAGCTGCGCAGCGTTTTGATGAAACCCGCGGTTTCAAATTTATTTCCTACGCAGTATGGTGGATCAGGCAAAGCATTTTGCAGGCATTGGCAGAACAATCGCGTATAGTGCGTTTGCCTTTGAACAAAGTCGGGCTGACCAATCGCATCAGCAAAGCATATTCACAACTTGAGCAGGAATTTGAAAGAGAGCCAACTGTGGAAGAACTGGCCACGTTTTTAAATATAGAGGTGGAAGAAGTAGCTGCAACAATGAGTGTTGCCGCACGGCACGTTAGTATGGACCAGCCGATGGGTGATGGCGACGATACCAGTACCCTGGCGGACATCCTCATAAATCATAATGCAGTAAGTACGGACAACGACCTGGCTGTAAGGGTTTCGTTGAATACTGAAATTCAACGTTCATTAAGTACACTCACCGAACGGCAAAAAGAAGTGATCTGTTATTTTTTCGGACTTGGAATTGACCATCCATTGAGCCTTGAAGATATCGGCGAAAGATTTTCGCTCACCAGGGAAAGGGTCCGGCAGATCAAAGATAAGGCGATCACAAAATTAAGATCAACATCCAAATGTAACCTCCTCCGCAGCTACCTCGGTGCGTAAGATGGCTGCAGCTGCACATATTTTTCCGCCTCCGGCGGATTTTTTTTGCCCTGATCCGATTTTTCTTCGGAAAATTTTGTTTCCCGCACTTCGCAAAGATGCTGCAGATATGTTGATTTGTTTTAAAAGAATAATCCGTTTCGTAATTTCCATTTTATAATTAGTGAGGAATGTGGATAGCAAGTGTCTGATAAATCTGCCGTATCTGCGGGAAACGCGAGGCCCCGCTCAAAAGAGCAGGGCCGTTTGTATAAGTATGAAGAAGAATCGTTTAGACGGTAATCAGATTACCTCGCTATAACAAATTTTTGACGGATATGTACAGACGGATCCGAACTTACTAATATGTATTCTCCTGCCGGTAATGTGCGAAGGTTTAACTGAACATTCGTGCTGCCGGAATTGATCGTTACATTTTGTTGCCTGTAAACGATCCTTCCTGCGGCATCTATCACATTCAAAGTAGTGGTTATCGCGCGAGATGACCGGATCGCCACAGTAAGGTTGTCCCTGGCCGGTATCGGATACACCAATACATCAATCGATTTAGATTCGCAGCTGGTTCGTTTTACATCAGTGTATACATTTCTTCCGTTGATATCAACCTGTTTGATGCGGTAAGATGCAGCGCCTGCTTCCAGGTCCACATATTGATAATTCAATAACCGGTTGCTGTTACCTGCGGCTGAAATGCGCCCGATATTTGTCCAGCCTGTTGTGCCATCCACATTTTTTTCAACTTCAAAATAGCTGCTGTTTGTTTCCTGTGCGGTACTCCAGGAGAGTGTTGTTCCCCTGTCGGAACAACTGGCATCATATCTGGCAAAGGTTACCGGCGTTACGAATAATCCCAATGGCTCGTCGCCGCTGGGAACAATGAAAGGAACATTTGCAAAGTTCTCGTCTGACAGCGCAGCTCCAGCAGCTTCTGAAGTAGCTTGCAAATAAACATAACCGCCTTGCGGGTAAATAGGCTGCAACGTATTTAATGTGATATACAGCAAGGTATCCCATGCGGCAGTGACTGTCTGCACGCTGGCGCCGCCGTTTTCATCGATGTTTCCATAAACGAACCTGCGATTGTATATCTGTCCGCCGGACGGTTCGGGATCGATTGGTGTTGCAAGCACTTGTTGCGGGTTGGTGAAACGCGCCCCGGTTCCCCAGGCAAATGTGGTTACCATCTTGCTGTCATCCACTCCAACAACGCTGTTTTGAGCAGTTGACTGAGGAGCCGCATTGGCACTTTGATACAGGATATAAAAAGTAACACCAATGTAATTTACCGGTGCTCCCGTTGATCTTACCCTGACACCCAATTGCGCAGTGTTGGCGGTTGCAGATTTTTGAAATACATCTACCTGTACCTGTGCCAAAGCAGCAACTGAAGGTAATAAGAAGAAAAGAAGGGGTAGTATTTTTTTCATTACGTTATTTTAATGATATTTAATTGGCAGGCACGTGTCCTTTTGGTTCTTTATTTACGCTGGCCGGTCTGCCGGAATGGGTGGTGGCGCTGCTGTTGGCGCTGATTTTAGTAACGCCCACGTCACCTGCGTTTACAACACCATCGAGATTTACGTCACCAGAAATGTACCCCGTTTGGGACGCATTGGCATTACTTTTTACCAACCCCACATCACTTGCATTTACAGTATTGTCTTTATTGGCATTGCCCGCACACGCGCCATACAGAGAACTTGCGGGCAGCAACTGAGTGGGGTCATTGGTAATAGCGGCATTATGGTAAACTCCTGCAACCGTAGCAAAGTTATTGGAAAATGTTCCGGCAGCATTGGAAGCAATCAGGTTACTCATCATAGCAAGATGGTTTCTGTGTCTTACAACGATAAAGCCACCCCCTTGTCTGGAGATATCAAAAGCCAGTGGCGTCACCCCATCAAGGTCTACCAATGTTCCGCTTGTGGTAACAAACGCTGCTTTTCTTCCGATGTATGAATTCATGTCGGCATCCGTTCCAAGCCCGGAAGCCGGTTTGCGAAGGTCTACCAGTACCCAGTCAACAATATTGGTGTGTGAAGCAAAGAAGCCCGCAGCAACAGATTCGCTACCTGCATAGCTGCCGAAAGCCGGGTCATTATAGGGTTGAACGAGCGGTAATATGGAGGTGAGCGATGCATTCATCGCACCTGCACCGTTCCATGCGCCGCGCAGGTAGGCGGTTGCATTGAAGGTATAACGGGCATCAGCGAGTTTCCATTCATTGACAAGTTCTGTTGCGGCAATACCGGTGGTAGCCACATAATTTACAGAACCATCGCGCGTAACAGGTGCAAGTTTGCCGTTCCATTCGCTGCTGATCAGCTGCCATGGAACCAGCGTCGCTTCCATATTCGTAGCGTTCAGCTCTGCATCCTGGTATGGAAAACGAATGTCAGCAGTAAACCCGCTGCCGCCTGTTTGCGTAAAAAGAAATTTTCTTTTTACTTCTCTTTCATTTAACGAAGGATCGCCGTTAGGCAACATCGTTACTGTTACATCCGTTGGTGACGTGCCCGCGTTGGTTGCCAGCAGCATATTGGGTTGGTTAAAAACCGCCGAAGAACCATTTACCCAGCTTGTTCTTCTCACTCTTCCGTTGATCTCTCTGCCTGCTGCGAAATTGAATACCGCCGATGTAGGAGCAGAGAAGACATAAGTAGGATTGTTTGCAAAATCGGTACTGAAGCTGCCGGAAATATAATCTAATTTTTTACCCAGTAATGTTGTTCCCGCAAGGGTAACATTATTGGTATTGGCTGTTTTATTGATCGTGAGATAATTGATAGTAGCTGTGCCGCCATTCAAAGTAACGTTTCCGCCACCACTTAATATAAGCGAATCATCTGTAGCCGCAGATGTATAAGTGGCCGCGTTGGAAAAATTTCCCTGCACTTCCAGTTTTCCATCGTTGCTGATGGTGCTTCCCACGTTGTTTTGCACATCGCCGGCAACAAATACAACGGCTCCCGGCTGGATGGTAACGGAAGCTCCGTTGTTGATCAGCTGAGCTTCGCTTTTGATCGCCATGATCGCAAACATCACCAGCATCGGGAGTAAAATTTTAAGTCGCATATTTGTTAATTATCATTTTTATAAAAATAGCACTTACGAACGTCATATCAGTTTTCAGTTATCGAACGGTCGGGTTTGGCGAGTAAATGGAAACGGATGGATCGTTGGAAGTATAAAAATAGCCAGAAAATGTCATCCGGCTATACCACATTCAGGGTAATTTTTAATTATTATTTTTAGTATTACTAGTCTGATAATCCCTTTTTTTATCCGAAATTCGCACATACAAAAAAAACATCCTTAATGGCTATAGAAATAAAGGTTCCTACCGTAGGAGAAAGTATCAGTGAAGTTACCCTTGTGAAATGGTTGAAAAAGGACGGTGAGTGGGCCGATCGCGATGAAGTGATAGCAGAACTGGAAAGCGAAAAAGCAACTTTTGAGATCAATGCCGAAGAGGCCGGCGTGATAAAACAGGTAGCAAAGGAAAATGATACCCTTGCTATCGGGGATCTGGTTGCTACAATAGATACGGAAGCGGAAAAACCTGCATCTGCAGCAAAGTAAGCTGCGCCTGTTGCGGAGAAAGCCTCGGAAGCGCCAAAAGCGGAAGCTGCCAAACCAACTACTGAGCCTGTGGCTGCATCAGATGTGAAAGCTACGCCGGTAGCGGCAGCCATCATCGCCGATAAAAAGGTGGATAGTAAAAATATCACGCCAACAGGTACCAACGGAAAGATCGTTAAGCAGGATGTGTTGGAATTACTCAACAATCCCGGCCGCAAGCCGGGGGCGGAACTGTTCAGCAGAAATGACCGTCCCGAAAAAATGAGCAACCTCCGCAAAACTATCAGCCGCAGGTTGGTAGAAGCTAAAAATACAACGGCGATGCTCACCACTTTTAATGAAGTGGATATGGGGCCGATCATGGAAATAAGAAAAAAATTTAAAGATAAATTCAAAGAAGTACATGGCGTGAATCTCGGTTTCATGAGTTTCTTCACCAAAGCATGTTGCTATGCATTGCAACAATTTCCTTCGGTAAATGCATATATAGACGGTGAAAATATCATTTATCATGATTACTGCGATGTTTCCATCGCAGTGAGTGCACCCAAAGGCCTGGTAGTTCCGGTGATCCGCAACGCAGAAAGCCTGGGCATGGCCGACATTGAGAATGCAGTGGTGGATCTTGCTACCAAAGCCAAGAATAACAAGCTCACCATCGAAGAAATGACCGGAGGAACATTCACCATCACCAACGGTGGTATCTTTGGCAGCATGATGAGTACACCGATTATCAACATTCCGCAAAGTGCAATCTTAGGCATGCACAATATCGTGGAGAGGCCGATGGCGGTAAATGGCCAGGTAGTGATCAAGCCGATGATGTACGTAGCTTTAAGCTATGATCACCGTATCATCGACGGACGGGAATCGGTAGGCTTCCTCGTAACGGTGAAGAACCTGCTGGAAAACCCGTCGCTGCTGCTTTTCGGAAAAGACCCGGTATCAACTTTACTTGAATTGTAAGGTCATTATAAAGATAAAATGAAGTCCCGTGTGAAGCGGGACTTTTTAATATGAGCAAATTTCATTCTCACCTTTCGTCGGCAAAACAGATTTTAGGCGCCTATTCGGGCGCGGAACCGTTTGTACATTTTATAAAAAAGCACTTTGCGGCAAACAAAAAATATGGCTCGAAAGATCGCCGTTCGGTAAGCAACTTGTGTTACAATTATTTCCGGGCAGGAAATGTGTTGAAAGAACGGCCAATGAATGAGCGATTGTTGTTGTCTCTCTTCCTTTGCGGAGAAACCTCCAATGAAATGCTGGATTTTTTTTATCCGGAATTGAATGAAAAAATAAGCTTGCCGGTTGAAGAAAAAGTGGCGCTGATCAACGTGGAGCTAACCAATCTTTTTCCTTTTCAAAATGAATTGTCAACTGACATCGGCCGGGCCGGATTCGCTTCATCATTGTTGCATCAACCTAAACTGTTTGTCCGCGTCCGGCCGGGCCGTAAAAATATCGTAGAAACCAGGCTGACAGCGGCTGATATTATTTTTGAAAATATAGCAGACAATACGCTGTCGATCAGGAACGCCACTTCGCTGGAAGATATTATTGCCATCAACAAAGATGTTGTGATACAGGATAAAAATTCGCAGCACGTACTCGATTTTCTGGACGAACAAAAGCATTTTGGCGAAAGAAAAATAACAGCCTGGGATTGCTGCGCCGCAAGTGGCGGCAAGGCAATTTTGCTCTACGATAAACTGCATGGAAAAGTACAGCTTACGGTGTCGGATATCCGGAAAAGCATCTTGCACAATTGCGAAAAAAGATTGCAACAGGCAAAGGTGGAAATCTATAAAAGTTTTGTAGCGGATCTTACTCAAAAAAATATTCCCGGCTTCACGGACAGCTTTCCGCTGATCGTTTGTGACGCGCCTTGCACCGGAAGCGGCACTTGGGGAAGAACACCCGAACAGTTGTTTTATTTTGATAAAAATCAGATAGGAGAATATGTTCAAAAACAACAAAAGATCGCGCTCAATGCATGCAGACATTTACAGACGAACGGACTCTTCTTTTACATTACCTGTTCTGTTTTTGAAAAAGAAAATGAAGGTGTGATAAAATTTCTTCAACAGCAAACAGGATGCAGGGTATTGCATCAGCAATATTATAAAGGCTATGAGAGTGGTGCTGATTCTATGTTTGTGAGTGTGATCACGATCTGAGATTGCAGCTTTCAATTTGATTAGAGGATCACACAGATCGGACTTTGAGCCAGGGTTAACGAATTGAACAATTTGCAGGATAAAAATTCATTTCAGAAACATCATTTGCGGATCTTAAAATAGATTTACATAATTTCTTAGCGTCATGAAAATCCTTCAATTCTGAAAATTCTGAATCAGGCAAACATGCCGATGAGAACGGGATAGGATCTGCGTAATTTTTTAATCAATTTATAATCTGCGATAAAACTTTCTATTTCAGTATCTGTTTTGTAAAAATCTTCTTTCCATCCACAAACACCGACACAAAATAAACTCCGCGGCTCATTGCTTTCATGGGGATGCTTTCGGTATTGATTCCAACCGGTTGTTGCGTTGTTTTTGAAAATACTTTTTGTCCCAATGCGTTTACAATATTAATATCAACTTTTGCAGGGGTCGTTCTTGTGATTTTGATGTTAAGATCATCCTGTACAGGATTTGGTCCTATGGTGATATTGTCTGTTAAAGCCACACATTCGGCAGCATGTGAAACCTGCATGGAATCTACATAGAATGTTGTATCGCTTCCGATCGTCATCTTGATACGATAGGAAATATTTCCAACGGCAACGGCCGAAATATTATCAGTGAATGTAAAGTCGTTTTTTGCAAATTCATTTGCGCCTGTGAAAGTTTTTATAGACGCGTAATCTGCCTGCCCCGGTGTGCGGCGCTCTATCTCAACCGACATGTCGTTGCCAGTCTTTATAGAAAATGCAAGCGATGCATCGCACGCAGAAACGACGGGCGATTGTTTTGTAAACAGTTTTTTTATCAATAATACAAACGATTTCTTCATATCCGGAATTCCGTAACCCATGCGGTTATCAGGCGCGGTGTACTTTGTGGAAGATTGCTGCACGGCATCGATGATGCTCATGTTATTCACTTCCGGAAAGGCCTGCCATAAGCAAGTGAGCAAGCCTGCCATATTAGGACAAGCATAGGAAGTTCCGCTGCCATATTCCGGCTGTCCATTACCGGAATTTGCTACCACGGCGTTCCAGCCAACCGATGCAACATTGGGTTTTACGTCGCCGTCGCTGCTCGGGCCGTATGCACTGAAGCCGGCCACATTGCCAAGTGTATCAACCGCAGCGATTGCAAGTACGCTGTCGGCATCCGAAGGCGTGATAATATGGTTCCAGCCAATATCATTGCCGGTGTTGCCTGCCGCAACAACCATCAGCATGCCTTTCTTTGCCGCCAAATCTGCACCGCGCGCGCTGATGCTGGTGTTCCCGTTCATGTCGGCATACGTGTAGTCGAATGCGGTGCCGTCAAAGTCATAATAACCCAAAGAAGTGGAGGTGATGGATACGCCCAGGCTATCGGCCAGCTCCACGCCAGCCACCCAGTTTTGTTCTTCGATCGGGTACTCGCTCAAAACATCTTCCGTGCGATAGAGGTAAAAAGAGGTCTTTGGCGCACTACCCACAAAAACGCCGGGAATGTTGGCCGCGATTGTGCTTAAACATTTCATACCATGTTCAAAATCTTCATCAACGCTGGCATCGTTGGACACAAAATCCCAGGTACCCAGGATCTGGTGGTTGGCGCGAATGCTGTCGAAGGTCGGCAGTGATAAATAGTGATAAAATCCAGCATCGAGGATCGTCATTTTCATTCCTTCACCACGAAAGCCATGATCGTGTAAAAATTGTCCCTGGTGGATCTTTACCTGGCCGTTGCTTTTGCCGTAATTGAAAAGACTTTGTGTGAAAGATACTTCACCGGCTGGTGAATTTCCATCGGTGAGGCCGGCATCAAAATGTTTGTTTACCGGCAAATTATTGCCAACCGGACGTGCTGCGACCGGCGCTGCGCTGACGACGAAGGGAAGTGCATTTATTTTAGCCAACGCTGCTGCGTCTGTGGTTCGTATCGCTACCTGGTTGAGCCATTTGGAAGTATTGAGGATGGTAACATTTCCGGCGAGCCGTATGCTGTCGATATAACGCGGAGTTACGGGAAGGTCGGTGCTGTCGATTGCGATATTGTATTTGGTCCGGCGCTCAATGGCGGCTGTTGTAAGGTACTGCGAAGGATTGGCAATCGAGTATGGATTGGTTCCTTTGTCTTTCAATCGCACAATGTACCTGGAATATTGAGCGCTCGTTTGAAGATGCAGCAAAAATATAATCACTAATATGGGGAGGATCTTTTTCATTGTTTGTTTTTGTTTCACGCAAAGCCACAAAGAAAATGCAAAAGACGCGGCTTTACGGAACGTTGCGCCTTTGAGAGTAATTAACTATTATATCCCCATTTCACCCACGTGGCGCCCCACGTAAATCCGCCGCCAAAAGATGACAATACAATATTATCACCTTTCTTCAATTGCTTTTCCCAATCCCACAGGCACAAGGGCAAAGTGGCCGCCGTAGTATTACCGTACTTCTGGATGTTGATCATCACCTTTTCTCTTGGCAGATCCATCCTGTTGGCAGTGGCATCAATAATGCGCAGGTTTGCCTGGTGGGGAACGAGCCATGCAATATCATCAGCTGTAAGATTATTACGCTGCAGCAGTTCATAGCTCACATCGGCCATGCCTTTTACAGCAAATTTGAAAACAGCCTGACCTTCCTGGTATACGAAATGTTCTTTAGCGAGAACGGTTTCAACAGTTGCCGGTTTCACGGATCCGCCGGCTTTCATGTGCAGATGTTTTGCTCCGCTACCGTCGCTGCGCATGATACTGTCGAGTATGCCCGTTCCGTCGGTGCTTGCTTCAAGCAAAACTGCGCCGGCACCATCGCCGAAAATGATGCAGGTGGTACGATCGCTGTAATCGATGATGCTGCTCATTTTATCTACGCCCACCACGATCACTTTTTTGTACCTGCCGCTTTCGATATATGCGGCACCTGTGGTGAGCGCATATAAAAATCCTGAACAAGCGGCGGCTATATCAAAGCTAAAAGCATTTTTGATACCGGCCTTGTCGGCAATCAGGTTTGCCGTTGCCGGAAAAACCATATCGGGCGTAACGGTTGCACAGATCACACAGTCGATCTCGTCGGGTGAAATACCTTTTTTATCAAATATGTTCTTTACGGCTTCCACTCCCATATCGCTGCTGCCGAGGCCTTCGCCTTTGAGTATCCTTCTTTCTTCGATACCGGTTCGGGTGCGTATCCATTCATCTGTGGTTTCGATCATCGTTTCCAGTTCCTGGTTAGTGAGCCTGTATTCCGGCACATATCCGCCAACACAAGTGATGGCAGCAGTAATTTTTTCCATTGATTCTTACAATTTATTGATTTGCCTGATATTTGCGCAAAGTTATAAGAAAGTTTAGAGATTAGGGTTTTGAGGTTAGCGGTTTAGACAGTTCAGGCGTTTATTTTTGAGCTTTATTCGCTGAGGCCGTAAATCATCTCAACCTTCCAAACTGTCTAAACCTGCATACTGCGCAACTAAACGGGCCGCAGGCTGCTAAAGGTCTAAACTTCTAAACTTTTTACGCGGGTGGGTGGTAAAAATCCCTTATTTTCGCTAACTGACACATCAGACGCTATGTACGCATACCTCGAAGGAAAATTTACTTATAAAAGCCCGGCGCAGGTACATGTGGACATAAATGGTGTCGGATATGAGGTTAATATTAGCCTGACCACCTATTCTGCCATCCAGGCGCTTACCGGTGGCCGATTGCACGTTTACCTGCAGGTAAAGGAAGATGCGCATACGTTGTATGGCTTTTTCGACCGGCAGGAAAAGGAAATGTTTATTATGTTGATAAGCGTTTCCGGGGTTGGTGCAGCAACTGCGCGTATGATGTTGTCCTCGCTACGATCCGAGGAAGTGGCATTGGCAATCGTGCAGGGAAATGTCCGTTTGCTGGAAAGTGTTAAGGGAATCGGGAAAAAAACGGCTGAAAGACTCGTACTGGAACTGAAAGATAAAGTAAACAAACAACCGTCCGGAATTGATAATATCATACCGGTAGGCAATAGATTGGAACAGGATGCGTTAACTGCTTTAACTGCCCTGGGAATTTCCCGTCAGCAGGCCGAGCAATCGATCCAGAAAATAATCCGAGCCGAACCAGGTATCTTACATTTAGAAGATCTGATAAAAAAAGCTTTAAAAGTCATTTGATACAACTGCTACGTTAACTTATTTACCGGATGTTGCTTATTAGAAAAACAATTCTCACAATATTGGCGTGTTGTAGCGTTCCCGTGTTGCTTTCCATGGTAAATGCGGGAAATTCGTTTCAAACACCGGTACCACAAACACCCGTACCGCAACAATTACCGCCGGATACGCCCAGAAATTATTCAGACAGCCTGAAATATCCGATCAAAGATCGCCGCGGCGATAATGTTTCCGGTCAGTCTAACAGCACCTATGATCTGAAGAGTCCTTCCAACCTTACAGATTCCGTAGTGTACGATGCGATCAACCGCGTATACACGGTGTATGAGAAGATCGGAAACAAATATTACCGCGTACCAACAACCTATACATTTGACGAATATTGGGCCATGCGTAACCGCGAAGCGGAAATAGCCTATTTTCAAAAACGCGCCAACACCACCAGCATCCTTAACCGCGGCAAACTGGTAAAACCAAAATTATCGCTCACCGACAACCTCTTTAACCGGCTTTTCGGAAACGGAAAGATCGAGATCACTCCGCAAGGAAACGTCAACATCACCGCAGGCTACCAGGGACAGAAAACAGATAACCCAACGCTTCCGGAAAGGGCGCGGAACAATGGTGGTCTTGATTTCAACATGAATGCGCAGGTAAACGTGAATGCCAACATCGGCGACAAACTGAAATTTCCGATCAATTATAATACCCTGGCCAACTTTGACCTGGAAAACCAGCTTAAATTGGATTATACCGGCAAGGATGATGAGATCTTAAAACGTTTCGAAGCGGGTAACGTGAGTTTTCCAAGCCGCGGGACATTAATTCCCGGCGCACAGCAATTGTTTGGTATTAAAACGCAATTGCAATTTGGTAAACTGTATATCACCGGCGTTTTGGCAAATCAGAAATCGCAGCGACAGAATGTAAATCTGCAGGGCGGCGCCGCTTCGCAGAATTTTGAGATTAAGGCAGATGAATACGAGGAGAACCGCCACTTCCTGGCGGCACAATATTTCCGGAACAATTATAACCAGATCATGAGCAAGCTACCGGCCATTACCGCGCCGGTGCAGATCCTCCGTATGGAAGTCTGGGTTACGAATCGTATCGGTACCACTACAGAAACGCGTGATGTGGTAGGGTTGATGGATCTCGGTGAATCGCAGCCTTTCCTTCCGCCGCCCACCATCAATGTTCTGTCAAACTCACCGGTACCGAGCAACAATACCAACGACCTTTTGCAAAAGATCAAAAGCCTCGGTAACTACCGTGATCCTGCTTCTATCTACAGTTTGCTTCGCAACAACCTCGGACTGAGTCCGGTGCAGGATTTTGAAAAGACTTTTGCGCGCAAACTCGACAGTACACAGTATACTTATAACAAGCAGCTCGGAACCATCTCGCTCAGTCAGCCGCTGCAAACGGATGAAGTACTTGCGGTGGCTTATCAATATACTTACAACGGCCGTGTATTACAGGTGGGTGAATTTTCGCAGGATGTGCCGCCCGATACCACTTCAGGTGCCAGTGCCGGTATCCAGAAAATATTGTTCCTCAAATTGCTGAAGGCAACATCGCAACGTACCAATCTGCCGATCTGGGACCTGATGATGAAGAACGTTTATTCCATCGGCTACGGAACGTTGTCGCCGCAGGATTTCAAACTAGATGTACTTTACCAGGAACCCGGATTGGGCGCCAAACGCTATTTCCCTTTCGGTAACCAGAATGCCGGCGCACCGATCATTTCGCTTATCAACCTCGACCGGTTGAACAGCCAGCTTGACCCGCAACCCGACGGTGTATTCGATTATGTGGAAGATTTTACGGTCGTCTCGTCCTACAGTCGCGTGATATTCCCTGTGCTGGAACCTTTCGGCCGGGATCTTGCCACCGGGCTTTACACCAACCCGAACGATCCCAACATAAAAGATACTTTATATTATGCTCTGTATGATTCCATCAAAGCAGTGGCGCAGCAATATCCTAACCTCAACAGGTTTGTACTTAAAGGTTCGGCAAAAACATCCGGCTCTGCCGATATCAGTATTGGCTACAACATTCCGCGAGGTTCCGTAACCGTGACGGCCGGCGGGCGCACACTGGTGGAAGGTGCAGATTACGATATCAACTACGATCTTGGAACCATCAAAGTGACTAACCAGGCGATCCTCAATGCCGGATTACCTGTGCAGGTTAATTTTGAAAACAATGCTTCGTTTGGAATTCAGCAGCGATCGTATATGGGATTGCGGTTCGATTACCTGGCTAAAAATACCGCGAAAGAGCAATTGTCGATCGGGGGTACTGCCGTGCGATTGAGTGAGCGCCCCTTCTTTACCAAGGTAAATCTGAATGACGATCCGATCCGCAACGCCATGTTCGGCCTTGATGTGAATTACCGCAAAGATGTTCCACGCCTTACCAAGTGGCTGGACAAGTTACCTTTTTATTCCACTACTACGCCGTCTACGATCAATGTATATGCAGAAGGTGCAGCCCTCAAGCCCGGACACGCGCCGCAGATCGGTCGTGGCAGCAACGGCCTGATATATATTGACGATTTTGAAGGAAGTAAATCCGGTATCGATCTCCGGTTCCCTTCTATCAGTTGGACCTTGGCCTCCACGCCATTTGGTGCCACCGATACATTTGGCAATGTATTGTTTCCGGAAGCCGCGCTGAATAATGATCTTAATTATGGAAAGAACCGTGCAAAGATTGCATGGTACCAGATAGAACAAACTTTGCAGCAGTATCGCGGGCAAAACAACCCTATCACTGATCCCGTGTTATTGAGCGATCCGCGCACGCGGCAGGTGTATCAGAAAGAGATCTTCCCGCAAAGAACCACTGGTTTTGGTGAGAGCCAGTTGGTTACATTTGACCTTGCTTATTA
>JAATFP010000113.1 GCA_015655125.1 Chitinophagales bacterium
CAAGCCCTTTAGTTGTATTAACATCTGCAAGAACGTCTGCCTTTTTTGTTTCATCTCCCAACATCAGGAAGGTTCTTCCATCTGCAGTGATCGTGATAAGGATCGACTTATCCGGCACCGCTGTGGCCGAAACCGAATTTGGAAATTGTACTGCGAGTACTTCCGGCGGCTTTTGTTTTGTTGCCAGAATAAAGAACGACAACAATAGAAAGGCCACATCACACATCGCAGTCATATCTACGATTGTACTCTTACGTGGTATTTTAACTTTTGGCATTTCTTGTTATTTTAAAATGAGATTTACTTATTGATGCAATTCGTCCGTCATTCCATACAATTATTTGTACAGGGAAGCGAAAGATTGAGTTAAAGTAAATCCACTTTCATCGATACCATAAGTGATACCATCGATCTTTGTAGTGAACATATTATAGAATACGATCGCAAATGCCGATGTACCGATACCCAAAGCTGTGTTATACAGGGCTTCGGAGATACCTTGAGAAAGTTTGGTTGCAGCAGCACCACCACCACTATCTTCGCCCAAAGCAGAGAACGAGCGGATCATACCCAATACCGTTCCGAACAGACCAAGAAGTGTAGCGATTGAAGCGATTGTAGATAAGAACACAAGATTTTTTTCGAGCATAGGCAATTCGAGTGCAGTTGCTTCTTCCACTTCTTTCTGAATAGCCATTACTTTTTGTTCAGTGCTCAATTCAGAATTATTGATCATTTCTTTATAGCGGTGGAGGCCGGCTTTCATTACGTTACCAACAGAACCTTTTTGTTTGTCACATTCTGCAAGAGCTGCGTCTACATTTTTATTAGCAAGGTGATATTGCACTTTACGGACAAAATCGGCGTTGCTTCCGGTGCCATTCGCTTTAGCGATTGTCAGGAATCTTTCAACGATGAAAGTGATAGCAGTAAGGAAAGTGCCGATCAGGATTGGTACGATGATACCACCGAGATACATGTTGTAAATAGCGCTTTTCGGACCTTCACGATCTGGCCAGAAACCACCGTTGGAACTACCAACTTTAAAGTTGTCGCCATTCCCCAACACGAATCTCCAGATAACATATCCTATTACGATACATATTACAGGAGCTATCCATGAGATAGAATTGCCGCTTTTTTTTGCCTGAACCGATGTTACTGGTTTTACTGTTGCAGTTGGTTTTGTCTCTGCCATAAAATTCAAGTTTTTAGAAAGTGAAAATTTTAATTACTTTTTAAATTGATTACACAATGCTATGAAAAAATAAATTACAAATACATATTTTCTTAGGGTATTTAGGACGGGACGCACAAGTTAATAAAATAATCCAATTAAAATGACCGCCAAAAATTAAATTTTTATTTTTTAATATGAAAAAACAGGAGTAAAAATATGCCACGAATGCTGCCCCGGGCCGTGATTTTATTCATACCTCAATGCGACGATAGGATCCAGTGCAGACGCTTTGTAAGCCGGATAAAGGCCTGCGGCTAAGCCCACTAAAGAACACACCACAATAGCGATCATCACCCAGTCCCAGGGTACTACAAAACCTGTGTGTAATAAGAGTGCCACCACGTTGCCAAAAAGCACGCCGGTTATGATGCCCACCATGGCTCCTATCAGGCTGATGATAACGGATTCGAACAGAAATTGCGCCCTTACATCCCGTTTTGTTCCACCGATCGCTTTGGTCAACCCGATCTCTTTCGTACGCTCACTTACCGCTACCAGCATGATATTCATCAGTCCGATCGCCGCACCTATCAATGTAATAAAAGCGATGGCCCGTGCGCCGATCTCCAGGAAACCCAGGTTGGTAAGAAATGCCTCGGCAATACTGTCACTTTTATCTATATAAAAATTGTCGTCGTCCGTCACCGCAAGCTTCCGGATGGGGCGAAATGTTCCCCTGGCTTCTCCCGTGGCAATGTCCATCAACTTGAGGTCGGGTACCATCACGGAAATATTATAGTTGGCATTTTGCGATGATTGCAGCCTTCGGATATTATTATAGGAAGTAAGTACGATCCTGCTTGTATTGAAAAAAGCGCTCGATCCTTTATCTTTTAAAACGGCTATGACCCTGTACGGAACATGATTTACGTTTACAACCGCATCAATAGCTTTTGCCGCATTAACCGGAAAAAGTTTTTCGGCTACGCCGTTTCCCAATATGCAAACGTTGCGGCCGGTTTCTACTTCCGACGCAGTGAAATTCCTTCCGTATGCAATGTCGTAGCCGTTTATCTCCAGGTAATTTTCATCGCCGCCAAGCATGTTCACATCCGGATTGGTTTTCTTTGAACCGATGTTTACAACAATAGAGTTGGGGCCACGGATCGCAATACCAACCTTAGACGATGGAAAAGAGTATCGTTCTTTGAATTCCCGCGCTTCATCGTAGGAAATAGGAATGCCGTTATTTGAATTCTTTGACTTTTGGGATGATTTTTTTGTTTTCTCCGAATTGCGGTTGCCGCCGCCAAAATTAATGTTCCGGTCGCGGTAGCGAATCCCAAATGAATTGGCACCCATAGTAGAGAAACTGCTGGTAAGGCTGTTGCTTGCCGCTTTGATGGCAGTTATAATTACAATCAAGGCGAATATTCCCAGTGCCATAATGATCACCGTAATGGCAGTGCGAAGCCGGTTGCCTTTTACGTTTTTCCAGGAAAGTGCCAGTGAATCTTTGTACGTCATATGGGATTGTTATACTAAAGGTAATATAATAGAATTGAAGATGGAAGCGGGTAAGGAGAATCGCAGATTTCTTTTTTTCGCTGCGCGAAAGGATTTCATGATTACGCAGATTGGATCCCGCTGCGCGGGATAAGCGGAGAATAACGCATAGATGGAAGCGAGAAAAGAATCGCAGATTGTTTTCCCGCCTGGCGAAACTGATTAAGGGATTGCGCAGATTGGATCCTGCTTCGCAGAATGTTGTGGAGAAAGGTAATTTCAAATTAAACTCCTAAACCCTAAACTCAATGATACATCCATCCGATCAGCAATTCAGGATATATGCCTATCAAAAGAATCAGCACCGCAGTGATAATCAACAACACTTTGAATGCCGGAGTAATATTTTTTGCATGCTCCTTATCACCAGCAGCATCCTTAAAATACATTGCCTGAATCACCCGGAAATAATAATATGCGCTAATGGCGGCAAATATCACGGCAGCAATCAACACCCAGAATTTGTGTCCGTTGCCGGCAGCTGCCATTAACATATAAAATTTACTGGCGAATCCCGCAGTAAGCGGAACACCGGTAAGAGATAAAAGAAATATTGTTGCTGTGAGCGCCAATACAGGCTGGCTCTTTGCAAGCCCGTTAAAACCTTCGATCGTATAATCAGTCATTCGAATAAGAACAGCAAACAACCCGATCGTTGCCAGGCTATAAGCGGCGGCATATAATACGATCCCTTCACTGGCCTTGTCATTCAATGCAAATAAAGCGAGCAACATGAAACCTGCCTGTGCGATACTGGAATAAGCGAGCATTCTTTTCACGCTTTGTTGAAATATCGCGGTAATATTACCAATAAACATAGTAGCAAGCGTAATGAAAACAATCAGGTTTTGCCATTGCGACTGTACTTTTCCAAACGCTGTCCCAAATAAACGGATGAAGGCATAAAAGCCCGCCACTTTAACAATCGTACTCATGAACGATGTAAAAACCGTTGGCGCCCCATCATACACATCGGGGGTCCAGAAATGAAATGGTGCCGCGGAAACTTTAAAGGACAATGCGATGATGAGAAGCACCAGTCCGACTGTGATCATCACCGGCATCTGGCCAACGCCCAACTGAATGTTGTCGATATAAAAAGATCCGTTCGTATTTCCACCGTAAATAAAAGCGATTCCCATCAGCAGGATGCCGGTGGAAAATGCCCCCATCAGAAAATATTTTAATGAAGCTTCATTGCTTTTTAAATTTCGCTTATCCGCTCCGGTTAATACATACAAAGGAATCGACATGATCTCAATACCGAGAAACAAGATCAGCAAAGTATTGTAGGTAGAAGACAGGGTAACACCACAAAGCACGAAAAATATCAGCGCGAAATATTCTGCAACATGCTCGCCCACCCGTTCCACATCTGCGCCGCTGAGTAAGAAAAACAGTAACGTAGAACCGAACACTATTTCCAGGAACGTAAGCGTCATGCTGGAAGTAGCCAGCATGTTCATACCATTGATGTTGAATATCGGTGCACCGGTGTATAATTCGTGACCGTTCAGGATCAGTAACAAAACTGCACCCGCTATCGCGAGATATTTCGGCGTGGTTTTGCTGTTCACAAAGGCACCCGTAAACATCATCAACACACCCCAGATGGCAGAAAATATAATTGCGTTCATATCTGAATTCTAAAAAATTAAATTGCGGTCAATACGACTGTTGCTTATTTTATCACCGCCAGTAAACTGCTGACGGCACTTTTGGTTAACTCGATCATTGGTTGCGGATAAACGCCCACCATAAAAATACACACCACCACTACCGATAGTATCAATTTTTCATTGAAAGAAATATCAGTAACAGACTCTGTTACCGGGTTTGTATTTCCATAAAAAACTTTCTGGATCATATTCAGCGTATACACTGCAGCGAGGATAATGCTGATGCCTGCAACAGCTGCATACCAATGATTGTATTGCCATACGCCGGTAAACATCATAAATTCCCCTACAAATGCATTCGTGAGCGGCAACGCAATATTTGCAAGCGCAATGATCACCAGCAAAATAGTAAGCGCCGGCGCTTTGTGCGCCA
>JAATFP010000032.1 GCA_015655125.1 Chitinophagales bacterium
AGCGGCGGTGTTGCCGCACCTGCAGGATTCACCTGGAGTGAACTTCAGGGAGCAAACACAGGTTATGGTTCCGGTGCCAATATCGGCGCTGGTTATACTTTGGCCGACGATTTCACGGTTCCTGCGGGTCAGACCTGGAACATTACCAAATTCACCTTTTACGCCTACTCTACCGGCGCAACTGGTTCAACGTCTCCATTTAACGACACAAGGGTGCGTATCTTCAATACGAATCCATCTTCAGGTAGCCCAACACCCGTGTTCGGTGACCTGACGACCAACCGTTTTGCAGCTTCTACAACAGCGAGTATGTATCGCATTGCAGCAGGAGCTGAAGGAACTACACGCCAGATCTGGAAGATTGAGGCAACTGTAGCCACTTCGCTTGCTGCCGGTACTTACTGGGTAGAGTGGCAACACGGTACCGTAGTTGCCAATGCGAGCAATTTCTCTCCGGCTAAAACTGTTCCGGGAACTACTACACAGGCTGGCAACAATGCGTTGCAACATGACCTGAATGCGGGTACATGGGTAGCTATTACCGACGTTGGTCCACAGGATTTTCCTTTCCAGATAGACTACACAGCTACGGGTACTCCTTGTTCAGGAACTCCTGCACCGGGAAATACTATTTCAACCGCAACATCAGTTTGTCCTAATATTCCATTTACACTTTCTGTACAGAACGCCACCACTGGTTTGGGTGTTACCTACCAATGGCAATCTGCTCCGGCTGCAACTGGTCCATGGACAAATATCACTGGTGCAACCAATGCCACTTATACAGTTACAAATCTTACAACCGCAACTTTCTACCAGTTAGTTGTTAATTGTTCGAATTCCGGGGCAACAGGAACTTCTACGCCAGTACAGGTATCTGCGACGCCGTCCACGGGTTGTTATTGTACGCCTGCCAACTCAGACTGTTCAGATGGCGATATCATCACCAATGTAACGTTTGGCGCGTTAAATAACACGTCCACATGTTCTGGTACCGGTTACACTAACTATACAACTAATAGCGCAATTACCATCCCTACTGCTATCATAGGTGCAACTAATCCTATCACTATTACAGCTGGTAGCGGCACTTACACAGAAAGTGTAGGCGTTTGGATCGATTACAACCACAGTGGTTCATTCGAAGCAAGCGAATTTACACTGATCGGTACTGCTGCAACGCCTATAGTACGCAACGGTAACATTGTTATCCCTGCAACAGCATTGACAGGTAATACGAGAATGAGAGTACGTGTACAATTCCTCAGTGCTGTCGCTGGTGGCGGAGCTTGTACAACATCTTATCTTGGCTATGGCGAAACAGAAGATTACACGGTTAACCTGGTTCCTTGTACGCCGGTTACACTTACTGCGCAACCTGTAAGCAAAACAATTGATTGTGGAACCAATACAACCTTTAGTGTTACAACTGCCGGTTCTCTTCCGGTAGTATATTGGGAATACAGAACAAGTGCAACTGCTCTTTGGCAGAATGTACCGGCAGCTGCGCCTTATTCTGGTGTAAATACTACTACGCTGACTATCACCGGCGCTACCAGTGCTATCAATGGTTATCAATACCGTGCGGTGTACTCCGGTGCTTGTACCGCAGTTGATTTCTCAACAGTTGCTACTTTAACGGTTAGTCCGTTGGTTGGAACGGTTAATCCGGCTAGTGCTTCAATCTGTCTTGGTTCTATCCAAAAGCTGAGCATTACCAATACTCAGCCTGCAACGGTAGTTACTTTCAGTTCTGCACCGGCTTTGAACATCACTATTCCTGATGATGCTTCTACAACTGGTGTTAACAATACGATCGCTGTTTCAGGTATTCCGGCAGGCGTAACAATCACAAACATCAAGATCAAAATGAACATCACCCATAGTTGGGCTGGTGATCTGATTGTAGTCGCAAAAGCGCCTAATACTAATAAGGTTTTGAACCTTGCATATGCGTTGACTGCAACAGGTGGTACAGCGGTTACGACTTCGTTCAATCCGACATACGCGCTAAGTGGATCAAATTCAGGTTATGCAGGTGCGACGGGTAATTTATCTACTACTTATCCTGGAACTTACGTGCCTGATGGTTTCAATACGTTGACTGGTGCCCCTACTGTACCGACGGGTCCTGACGGATTCCTTCCTACATCAACCAATTCTGGTCCGGCAACAGATCCATTCACTTACCTGTTCGATCCTGGAACTCAGGCATCAACTGCTGTAAACGGTAACTGGACATTGGCTTTGTATGATTATTACGATGATTTTACAACCACCAATAAATTCAACAACTGGAGCATTGAGATCACTTACACTGGCGGCCTTGCTACCGGCGTTTGGACCTCTCCAACTCCTAACTCACTTTATACAGATGCTGCTGCAACTGTTCCTTACAATGGTACATCTTCAGTAAATACCGTATATGCTAAACCAACAACCGCAGGTGTTACCAACTACACAGTAGTTGTAAACAACGGTACTTGTACTTCAGCTCCGCTGACAGTTCCGGTAACGGTTAATGCTCCTGCTACAGCGGTTACAGCGGTTGCTGATAAAGCAATTTGTCCTGGTGGAAATACATCTTTCACTGCTACTGCTACAGGTGGTTTCGGTACTACGAGCCAATGGCAGATCAGCACGGATGGTGGTGCTACTTACACAAACATCGCTAACGGTGGTATTTATTCCGGTGCAACTACCAATACGCTTACATTAACAGGTGTTCCTGAATCATTGAGTGGTGCTAAATACCGCCTGGTAGCAGTTGCTGCTCCATGTCTTGCTGGTACCAACCTTGCTTCTGCAGCTGGTACTCTGACTGTAAATCCTGCTCCGGTTGTTGTATTGGGTGCAGGTCCTACAACTGCAGTTTATCCAGGTATCACAACTTCGCTTACTGCTGCAGTTTCACCTTCGGCGGCTGCAAGTTATCAATGGACATTGGATGGTAGTGTTATTACCGGCCAAACAACCAATACCATCACTGGTATTACTGTTGACCAACTAGGTACCTATGCAGTGAAAGTAGTTGATGTGAACGGCTGTAGCGGAACATCGAATTCCATTACACTCAGCGATTCAGCTACTGCAACCCTGTTCATCTATCCAAACCCTGCTGCGAGCGGTCAGTTCCATGTAAGGTTCTATGATGCTCCGGGTGGTCAGAATTTCCTGGGTAAGAGAACTTTAACAATCTTTGACAACAAAGGCTCTAAGGTTCTTACCAAAGAATTCACCGGCGTTAGCCCTTACACTGATATGTTCATTGATTTGAAAAATCATGCTAAAGGCGTTTACGGTGTAGACGTTCTGGATGCTAAAGGAAATCGTCTGAAAACAGGACAGGTGATCGTTCAATAATCACTTTCCTTTAAATACTGAAAGCCCCCGGTTGACCGGGGGCTTTCTTTTTTAGGTAAAGCCCGAAAACAGGGTGTTTTTTTACCAAAAATCTGTATTTTTGCAGCCCCGTATAAAACCACGGGGTAATTTTATGTCATTTAATATTAACAAACAACTAAACGCAGAGGATCAGGAGCCGAAAGCTACAGAGGTAGCCGAAGTCTCTACTGCGACAACAAACGAGCCTGAACAGGCAGTTGCGGAAGCACCTGCAGCACCAGTTGTAGAAACTGCCCACGATGATTTCGACTGGAGCAGAGATAAACGCAACGTATCAGCTTACACTGCAGAAGAAAAAGCAAAATACGATACCGTTTACGACAACACTTTCAAACAGATCAACGATGGCGAAATGATCCAGGCAACTGTTGAATCATTGACCAAAACGGATGCTGTTGTAAACATCGGCTTCAAAAGTGATGGCCTTATCTCTTTGAACGAGTTCCGTGATATTCCGGGCGGCGTTAAGGTAGGTGATGTGATCGAAGTGATGGTAGTAGAAAAAGAAGACAGGGACGGTAATTTACACCTCAGCCGCAAGTCTGCCCGCACTACCCGTGCATGGGAAAGGATCGTTGAAGTTAATAAAACCGGCGAAATCGTTACTGGTCTTGTTACCAGCAAAACGAAAGGTGGCTTGATCGTTGACGTATTTGGAATGGAAACCTTCCTTCCAGGTTCTCAGATCGACGTTAAACCAGTTACTGATTACGATCAGTTCGTTGGCAAAACAATGGAATTTAAAGTGGTTAAGATCAACGAAGCCATCAAAAATGCCGTTGTATCTCACAAAGCCCTTATCGAAAGCGATATCGAAGCACAACGTGCTGAGATCATCGGCAAGCTCGAAAAAGGCCAGGTTCTGGAAGGAACCATCAAGAACATCACCGACTTCGGTGCGTTCCTTGACCTTGGCGGCTTAGATGGTTTGCTGTATATCACCGATATTTCATGGGGACGTATCAACCATCCTTCCGAAGTATTGAAGATGGATCAGAAACTGAACGTGGTAGTATTGGATTTTGATGACGATAAAAAACGTATCAGCCTTGGCTTGAAACAATTGACTCCTCATCCTTGGGATACTTTGGCTGAAAACCTGAAAGAAGGGGAAGTTGTAAAAGGTAAAGTAGTGAACATCGAAGACTACGGTGCTTTCCTTGAAATCATGCCGGGTGTTGAAGGTCTGGTTCACGTAAGTGAAATCACATGGGCCAACACACCGATCAACGCTAAAGAATTCTTCAAACTGGGCGACGAATACGAAGCTAAGGTTGTAACGCTTGATAAAGACACCCGCAAGATGAGTCTTTCTATCAAACAGCTTACAGAAGATCCATGGAGCCATATCGAAAATCAATTCCCTGAAGGCAGCAAGCACAAAGGAATCGTTAAAAACATCACTCCTTATGGCGTATTCGTTGAACTGGCAACAGGCATCGGCGGTATGATCCACATCAGCGATCTGAGCTGGTTGAAACGTTTCAACAGCCCGAACGAATATACTAAAGTAGGCAACGAGATCGAAGTGCTTATTTTAAGCATCGATAAAGAAGGCCGCAAATTGCAGCTTGGACACAAACAGATCGAAGAAGATCCATGGACCTCTTTGGAATCCATCTTCACGATCGGTTCTATTCACGAAGGAACCGTGATCAAGAAAGACGATAAAGGCGCAATGGTTCAGCTTCCTTACGGACTGGAAGGATTCGCCCCTACGCGTCACCTGTTGAAAGAAGACGGTAAATCTATCGGTGTGGACGAGATCGCTAACTTTATGGTGATCGAATTCGAACGCAGCGACAAACGCATCGTAGTAAGTCATACCCGCCTTTGGGAACAACAGGTAGAAGAAGAAAAGCAAGTTGTAAGAAAAGAAAAACAAGCGGAAGCCGAATCTACCAAGAAAGCGGTGAAAGTGATCCAGAGCAAAGTTGAAAAAACTACCCTCGGTGACCTTAGCGCACTTGCAGATCTGAAAGCTAAATTAGATGGCGACAACGCCGCTGCTGAGGAAGGTAAAATAGATTAAATAGAAAGTCTCTTATCTATTATAAACAAAGCCCTTGGAATTTTCCAGGGGCTTTATATTTAAAAGGTAATTTTAGGTAATGCTTGCAAAAATGCACTTTTTGTCTTTACTTTAGAAAAACTCTATATGAAACTAGAATTATCCTTAAGTATTCTACTCTTGTTGAATTTTACAACCCTGCAAAGCCAATCGCCAATGCTAAAAAAATTCACAATACACAATTTTACAACACCCACACATTCCTATCCCTTACAGGTTAGCGATATAGTTAGCACAGATCCATCCAATAACACTAATAATCTTATTATGTATGAAATAGTTATAAACGGTAAAAGATCTCCTGGATTTTTATGGCTAAACTCATTGTCAGTTATAACAATCAACAAAATTTACGTTGATGCTTCAGGTAGATCTTTGATTCCGATACGGCTCTTACCCTTGGGAAATACCACATACTCTATCGCACTTTTATATACAGATAATTTTCATCCCGTTGTTATGAAGCTAGATAATGCGACAGGAAACGTTTTGAGCTGCATTGAATTTAGCAATGTTCCTGATATAGGAGTTCCCACCGATATAGTTGTGACGCCCAATAATCATTACCGTATATTATGCGAAGGGATTATTTGCTTTGATTATGATATTCTCAGCAACACTTATACTTATACACTTTATAAAGACAGTAATCAGGCATATCCAAACACATTTGGATCTCCACATTTTGTAAAATCTTATCACAATAGCGAAAGTGTTCTCACAGGCGATGTTACCTTTTTTGGATTTACTGCTCCTAGTATATTTATAGGGGGAATAACAGAAGGTTTTGTCTATAAAGAAAATGGTAATACATCGGGTACCTATTACACACTGGCACTAAACGGAACTTCTACAGATGCGATTCAAATAAATGGTGCGGACGCTGGACCAACTTACAATATTGCTATAATGAATTCTTCATTTGAATTTGTGTTAGAGGCCAATCATAACTTGGTTTCACCATATTGGACCAAATATTATAACCCGCCTACCAATACAACGATGGGATTGGTTTATGAAAATAATCACGGCACGAAAGCAGGATATGGGTCTTCGCTTCCATTGAATTATGATTATTTTTCGACATGGATAAAACAACCGTTTACAGGCTATGGATTTTTGAGATACGATGTAACAACGGGTAATATTCCGTCCGTTGAAAGCTTCGACCTCAACGTACAACCATTTTACGGAGCAGTACAAACCACAATTCGGAGTTATACATATGATCCTAGTAAAGATTTTACAGCGGTAGCATGGCATCCGAAAGTGGTAGACAACGTAGATCAACCATTTTATTATATTGTCGAAAATAGTTTAACACCTTCTGATTGCGCCTATTCAGCACAATTTATTCCAACTATAGGTAACCTGATAAAAACGCCAAGAACATTCATAAAAACGCATTCCGCCGAATATGTTCCGCTTGCAGTCCCGATAGTTTCAGCTACTCCGAAAACCATTACTGTGGAAGACATCTGCTTCGACATCGGATCACGTAAATCATCGAAAATAAATACAGTATCTACAGAAATTAAAGACGCAACGATAGTTGTTGCTGCAAATGACCGCCTTACCATCCATTCGGAAAAAAATATAAGAAAATTAATGATTTATAATAGTCTCGGTCAGTTACTTTATAAAGAAGATGTCCGTAATCAAAAATATTTCAATCTTATAAAGGGTGATTATTCTCATGGTGAAAAGACAATAATCATAAAATTATTTTTTGACGATCATTCTTTTATTACGAAAAAAGTAATTCTAGCAAATATGTAAATAATAATAAAAGTCAAAGCCTGAAAAATATCTAAGATTGAATTTTTGAGGCTTTGACTTTGAATTTCTATCTTATCTTACATCTAATCAAAATACTCTCCATTCAAATGCACCTTCGTCATTTCATAAAAATGATTCTGCAATTGATGTAATGCAATCGGAGCATGAATATGACGCTGCTCATCGCGATACCATATTTCCAAACGACTAAAATCTCCTTCTTTCGGTGTAAGCATCCGGAACGCACCTTTTGAATATTTCAGGGTTCCATCTTCCTTCACTTCCTTGTGGAATTTAAGGGCCACCAGTTCATCATCAGTAATGTCGATGGCACCCAACTGATCGGTTTCATACCAGAATCCCTGCGCTCCCGTATCTACACACACCTGTTTTTCATCGTGATTCAGATCCGTCACTTCCCCACGTTTCTTGTCGCCGTCATTGTCCGCAATTACATAATCTCCAACTTTTAAGTCTTGAAATTTTATCATGGCAATTGATTTTTGTTCAGCAATCTAAGAAAAAGTTTAGAGATTAGTGGTTATTGGTTAGAAGAAACTTTCTAACCAATAATCTCTAAACCTCTATTCCGCCCAACTCATCACATATCCTTCATTCTCTATCTCCAGGGCCGTTTCGGTAAGTTTCAGCGGCCGGAAAGTGTCCACCATTACAGCCAGTTCTTTCGTTTCCTTTGCGCCGATACTTTTTTCAGCGAGGCCCGGATGCGGCCCATGCGGAATTCCCGCGGGATGCAGGGTGATCATACCGCGCGTTACATGCTTGCGGCTCATGAAATCTCCGTCCACATAATACAACAGCTCATCGCTGTCGATGTTGCTGTGATTGTACGGCGCCGGGATCGACAACGGATGATAGTCGAACAACCTTGGTACGAAAGAACAAACAACGAATGCATCCGTCTCAAACGTCTGGTGTACCGGTGGCGGTTGGTGTACACGCCCCGTAATCGGCTCGAAATCGAATGCTAAAAGCGTAAGGATAGCAACATCCGTCCCACCCGATCACATCGAACGGGTGCGTTCCGTAATGAATACCATATAGAAATCCCTGCTTTTTTGTCTTGATCACGAAATCGCCTTTTTCATCAAACGTTTGCAGGTTTTCCGGCGTTCGGATATCTCGTTCGCAATAAGGCGAATGTTCCATCAACTGCCCGTATTTGCTCAGGTACCTTTTCGGATAACGGATCGGCGAATGCGATTCAACAATGAACAACCGGTTTTCCGACCTATCAAAATGTATCTGGTAAATACATCCACGCGGTATGATAAGATAATCGCCGTAGGCGAATTTCAATTCACCATAACAGGTTTTTAAAACCCCGCTGCCTTCATGTACGAAGACCAGTTCGTCGCTATCGGCATTTTTGTAAAAGTATTCAGTCATACTTTTTTGCGGCGCAGCCAACACGATATGGCAATCATTGTTAACCAGCACCGCCTTCCGGCTATCAAGAAAATCCGCTTCCGGCTTTACCTTAAAGCCTTCGAGGCTTCGGTGCTTCAGCATTTTTTCTTCTGCGATCTTCGGCGAAACGTCGATGGGGTCATCGCATTTTACGATCAGCGTTGGCGCGTAAGTATGATATAAGATCGAATAATCGTTGGAAAAACCTTCAGTGGAAAATAATTGTTCGGAGTACAAACTGCCGTCGGGTTTGCGAAACTGTGTGTGCCGCTTATACGGGATAGTTCCGGCTTTATGATAATGAGCCATGTCAATTAATAATTAAAAATTAAGAATGAAAATGCAATCGATTACCCTCTTAATATTTAATGCATAATTCCAGCGAAGCGAGCAGGAAAATATATTTCCACTTCCGCTTATCGATATCGTAAGTGAAGTTTCTGTGATATGGCATGTTTAAAATTAAGCATTAAAAAATTAAGATTTGAGAATTAATTGTGACAACCTGTTGTTCCTTAATTTTACCAAAAACCTTTCCACTTTCTACCATTTTTTATATCATTATATTTAATTTTTCATTGACAAAGATTGGTCTCATATCAGACACTCATAGTTTTCTCGACGACGCAGTATTTGACCATTTCAAAAACTGCGATGAGATCTGGCACGCCGGCGATTTTGGCAACATGGAACTGGTTGAAAAACTCGCCGCATTCAAACCATTGCGCGGGATATATGGCAATATTGATACAAACGATATCCGCGCAATATATCCCGAAAAGCTATTCTTCACATGTGAAAAAGTAAACGTTTTTATTCAACACATCGGCGGATACCCAAAACGTTATGCGCCCGGTGTAAAAAAAGATATTATAGCGCATGGATCGCAACTGTTCATCAGCGGTCATTCGCACATCCTTAAAGTAATGTACGATGCTGAAGTAAATTGCCTGCACATGAATCCCGGTGCAGCCGGAAAACAAGGCTGGCAAAAGGTTAGAACATTGATACGGTTTTCAATCGAAGGCATTGAAATAAAAGATTGTGAGGTGATAGAATTGGGTTAATAACTAATTACGAATTATTGTAAATTAGTTTAATAAAAGATTTTCACTGTCAGCCTGAGCTTGCCGAAAGCCTTTGTAAATGTCGCAAAGACAATATATACGACAACAATTTACAAATGGTTTTTATTATTTTATTTTTTAAGTTGTCAAAATGTTTGATGTTTAGTGTTTTCTTTAAGTTCAGATAGTTTCAAGGTTGATTGTGTCTGACGAGTTGAAATTCTCTACATATTCACCATAGTTTGCGAAAACAAATGATGATTTTGAACTTACAGTATAGCCCCGAATTGTTTTACCAAACTGTTAGCTATATTTTTATTCTAAATTATTGATGATGTATTCAAATTCTAAATCTTTTTTGAGCATTATCTCATCCTGCGCCTGTTTGAGATTGATGTAAATAGCCCAATCATCATAAATCTTACCTTAAGCATATTTTGTATATTTGTTATTGCAAAATTCCGAAAGCATTTTGTAGTGTGCAATAAGGAACAAAATTGTGAGTAGCAAAAAGAGATTGTTAGCTACAATAAAATAAACAATCAAAATGAAAAAAATAATTTTCCTTCTCTTAACGGTATATACGTCACATTGTAGTGCCCAAAACAAAGTCAAATTCAAATATGATGATTTTGAAGAGCAGATCCTTACTTATCAGCCCACTAAAAGCTCAACTATTTTCCAAAAAGATTTTGATTACGGAATAATGATTTTAAAAGAAACCAAAACCGCAACAAAAAATCGCCCTGAAAATTTTAATCTTGCCGACTATTTCAATGTATTGTCTGCTTTTCTTACGCTACAGGAAAGCGAAGAAAATATAAAAATTGCGTTTGAAAAATTTAAGAATACTGAAGGCAGTTGCGAATATTTTATTTCATTTGAAAAATCCATTAAAAACAAACCGGGATTCGATATTATCCGGGCAGATTATGACAAAAAATTAGAAGAATGCAAATTAATTTCAGCAGAAAATAATTTTGATGTTAAAGAATATTCTCAAACAAATAATCTGGACCATGCATTAATTCAACAAATTTATCAGGTTGATATTGATGACCGTAAATACAGAGGTACAGAAGACTTTCAGACCAAACAAAAAGAATTGGACAGCCAAAATCAAAAAATCATAAATGCATTGTACGACAAGCACAAAAAGTATATAGGTAAAAGTTTGGTCGGAGAAAAATTTGAAAGTGTAATGTGGGCAGTTATTCAACATTCAAATATTGCAATGATGGAAAAATACTTACCTGTTGTACAAATTGCAGTGAAAGAGAAAGACTTGGGCGTAATGCCTTTTAAAATGCTTATTGATAGATATTACGGATTAAAATACGGTTATCAGATTTTTGGTTCTCAAAGCAGCAATTTTGGTTTTGAGATGGCGGATGAAAAAAAGAGAAAAGAAATAGAACTAAAATATGGAATTGAATAAATATTATATACGCCAGGAAAATTCAACCAATGCTATAAATGACTTGCTGCAACATTTGGATCTTGCATTCAAACTATCATTGTTCCATAAGTGATTTTTCATATTATTTAAATTAAACGCCTTCCTGAATGCTACAGGTGTTGAAGTGTTTTATGAAGTAGGTTTCGAAAACCTGTCTCATTTTTCCTTCGCTTTCAAAAATCATTTTGGTTATCCGCCTACTGAAATTTAAAAAACAGCAACCACACAAACGGAAATTGAATCAATATTTTAATATATAGCTACTCATCATTTCCCCGAAGAGAAAAGAAAGCACCTCTATATTCGTTGAATGATAAAGTTTATGAAATCATCCTGATCGTCTCGCCCTAGTTTCATTTTGGCACACCATCCGAAGAAAGCGTTCTTGATGGCCGGCATTTTCAAGGTAAACGATGATGCCCCGATTGCTCTCCCGGATTACCAAATACTATCCGAATAACTATTTACAGCCGGTACACACCCATTACAACAAAGGGCACCGTAACTGCTTATTTGTTGCATTTTCGCTGCCTCCGAATCGCAACCCAAGCGTAATCTCATGGCTGCTGTTTTGCCCGGCATTGAATTGATTTTGTTTGCCGCCAACCATATCGTATGCATACCCGAGCAGCAACTTATCACTAAGTATCAGGCCCACATTCCCGGAGAGGCTATGGGTTTGGTTGGTGCGGTAGCTCAACCCGATCCATTTGTTGTTATTATGGATAAGATTTAGGTTTATGTCGAGTTGCGAAGGTGTATTAGCGGCAGCTTTTACCAGCACGGCCGGGAGCAGGCCAACCGCACCTTCTTCATCAAGTTTAAATTCGTACTGAGCCATCAGAAAATAGTGTCGGGCAAGCTTTGCCTGGCTACCGTTATAAAAATCGAGACGGCTTTGCAGCAGGTCGTTGGCATAGCCGCCGATGCTCCATTTATCGCCGTATACATATGCTGAGAAGCCCGCATCGAAGGCCATCTTTGCACTTGTATTGCCCAGCAAGGGGTCATTAGGATCAAGGCTCTTGGCCAGTATTTCCCTGTCGAGCGAATACTGCTCAGCATTGCCGGTGAGGCCAAGTGAGAACGAAACCGATTCATTGACGGCCCAGTGTTGTGCATAAGTTGCAGTTAGCCCGGTACGTTTTATTGCCGCAGCTTTGTCCGTATACAGGGCAACACCCAGGCCTACATTGCCGGCGCGCGACTTTACCGCCCCCTGGATATAAGCCATCCCTGTTTGCGGCTCACCTTCTACCCCCACCCATTGCTTGCGGTACACGCTTTGAAAAGACGTGAATTCTTTTGTACCGGCAATAGCGGGATTGAAAATAAAATCGTTCAGATGGTATTGGCTGAAAGACTGTTGCTGCTGCGCTTCTGCAATGCTGGCAACGCACAAAACTGCGACGATGCATACCGCTATTTTCGAAAGATTTTTTTTATACCCGGTTTTCATTGTATTTTTTTTAGCCATAAGTTTTTCCCTGCCTCCTGAACATTTACCGCACCAAAGTAATAGATCCGGATTTACTGATCGTTCGGCCATTGGCGGTAAGCACCTGTAGCTGGTAATAATAGGCCCCGTCGGGCAATGCCTGGCCTTTGTATTTTCCGTCCCAGTTATTTTGGTAGTTCGTCGCTTCATACACTTTGTTGCCCCAACGGTTAAACACGGCAACCTTGCTCGATTTAGCATACTGTAGATTTTTGATGATCCAAAAATCCGTGTAGCCATCATTATTAGGCGTAAATGCGCCACTTGGTATTACGTCGAGCGGCAATACGGTGATATTGATTCCAGCAGTATCCTTGCACTGCCCTTCATTGAAAACAGTAAGCAGGTATTTTGCAGAAACCGGCGGCACAGCAATGGTAGAAGCATTTTGCGGAGACGATAACCCGGCAATTGGCGACCACTGGTAAGTAAGCGTTCCTATGCCGCTACTCATTAACTGTAGTGTTTGCCCTTCAATAATCGTTGTGGCTGCCGGGTTGGAAAAAACCTGAAGGTTGATGGCAGCATATTGCTGCACTTCCACAAATGCTGTATCCCTACAAGCAGTTGCATTGGATGCAATGACGCGGTAATTTCCGGCGCCCGCAAATGAAGGATCAATAGTACTACCCTGCGTATTTGTCCATACAGCCGTAAGATTGGTGGTGGTAAATACGGTATTTAAATTTGCCGTGGCGCCCGCGCAGATCTTTACGATTTTATCGTCACCTAATTTCGGTGCGGGATAAACGGTGATGTCAAATGTTTTGACCGCACCTGCGCAACCTACGCCGGCATTTGTAAAATACGGAGTAACGGTAACCGTGGCCACTATCGGAGCTGATCCTATATTGGTGCCATTAAATGATGGCATATTGCCGGTACCGGTTGCCGCCAGTCCGATCGTCGGCTGATTATTCGTCCAGCTATAAGTCGTTCCGCTTACAGTACCGTTGAAGGCGGCAACCGTTATCGGAAAACCATTACAGCCTCCTGTATTGTTCAATGCATTTACGGCCGGGGTTGGATTGACAGTAATGGTAAATTGCTTTGCAACGCCTCCGCAAGTCCCGGCAGCCGGCATTACCGTTATGATGGCAGTAACAGGAACACTGCTGTTGTTGGCCGCTGTGAACGAAGGGATATTTCCTGTACCGGAAGCAGCAAGGCCGATGGAAGGATTGTTATTGGCCCATGAAAAAACAGTACCACCGATGGTTCCGCTAAAAGCTATTTCAGCAGAAAGAGAACCATTACAGATGGCTTGATTTGCCACCGTATTTACATTAGCTGCAGGATTAACAGTAAAGGTAAATTGCTTTGCAGGGCCTGGGCAAACCGATGGGCCGTTTGTAAAAACGGGCGTTACGGTAATCGTTGCTACCGCCGGGGTAGTGCCAGTGTTGACCGCAGTAAATGAAGGAATGGCACCGGTTCCGCCTGCTGCCAATCCTATCGATGGATTACTGTTTGTCCAGGAATATACCGTTCCGATTACATTTCCGCTGAAAGTAACTGCTGTTGTAGGAACACCATTACACACCGCCTGGTTTCCGATGGAGTTTACTTCCGGCGAAGGGTTGACAGTGATGGTGAATTGATTCTGTATACCAGGACAGCTGCCTGATGATGGCGTAACGGTGATCGTTGCAGTAATTGGCGCGGTGCCACTATTGATCGCAACAAAAGAACTTATATCTCCGGTGCCGCTGGCAGCCAGGCCTATTTCCGGATGATTGTTTACCCAGCTATAAGTGGCGCCCGCAATGCTCCCTGTAAAATGAACGGAAGTAGCGGAAGAACCGCTGCATAATTGTTGTACCGCAATAGTGGCTACGGTCGGCGAAGGATTGACAGTAATGGTAAATTGTTTGGAAGCGCCGCTGCATGTCTGTGTTCCATTAATAAATACAGGGGTAACCATAATGGTGGCAGTTAAAACCGATGAACCGGGGTTGATTGCTGTAAACGATGGAATATCACCCGTTCCGCTGGCCGCAAGGCCAATGCCCGGATTGCTGTTCGTCCAGTTGTAAACCGCGCCGGCGCTACCGCTAAAAGCAAACTGCGTTGTAGCATTGCCATTGCACACCGCCTGATTTCCGATAGAGTTTACTTCCGGCGAAGGGTTGACAGTGATGGTGAATTGTTTTGCCACACCCGGGCAGGAACCCGTTACCGGTGTAACTGTTATGGTAGCGATGATCGGCGCTGTGCCCGTATTGGCAGCGATAAACGGACCGATATTTCCCGTTCCCGTTGCAGCAAGTCCGATCTCAGGATGATCGTTCGTCCAGGCATAATGGGTGCCATTTAAGTTACTGGTAAAATTAATAGTGGTGGTATTGGAACCGTTGCAGAATGATTGTGCCGCTGGCTGTGTAATTGCCGGCGATGGATCCACGGTAATATTGAAATTGGTGGTAGTGCCGGCACAATTATATCCCGGCGCCGCAAGTGTAACGGTGATGTGAGCAACAGCCGTTGTTGCGCCATTGTTAATTGCAGTAAAGGAAGGAATGTTTCCGCTTCCGCTTGCCGGTAACCCGATAGCAGGATTGTCATTTATCCAGGTGTAAGTAGCGCTGCTTATATTGCTGGTAAAATTAACCGGGGCTGTATTTGTTCCTCCGCATAATTGCTGCCCCGTTACCGGATCTATAACTGCGACCGGGTTAATGGTGATAGTATAGGATTTCGCTACACCGGGACACGTTCCGCCAGCAGGCGTAACGGTGATATGCGCTATTGCAGGCATGTTACCGGGATTTATTCCGTTAAATGAGGCGATGTTTCCAGCACCGCTGGCTGCAAGACCTATGGACGGATTATCGTTCGTCCACGTAAAAGTTGTTCCGGCAATGGTAGGCGTAAAGGTCACTGCTGCAACGGGAGTTCCATTGCAGGCAGATTGATCCGAAGGTTGCAACAAGGACGGACCGGGATTAACGGTTACCGTTGCCGTATTAAAATTATTGGCACAACCACCGGATGCTACTGCCACGGTATATATTCCGGAAGCTGCGGCTGTAGCGGCTGGTATCACCGGGTTCTGCACGATTGCAGTGTAACCGTTGGGGCCTGTCCAGGTATACGTAAAGGGAAGTACCGGCGGTACGGTGGAAGGAACGAAGACTGTAGGATTATTGGTACCAATTGTTTGCAGCGGTGCGGGTGTATTGGAAACCTCCCAATCCGCAGCGGTATTGTTATCTGACACGACGGTACGGATCACGCCGGCCCTTCCCAGGGCAGATGGGATGTTGCCGCTCCAGTCGGCGGCGGTAACGCCCGATGCGGCCGGCCATACATAGCTGTTTACGGCTACTGCATCTACTACATAAACTCCGTTTTTTAATATTACTCCCGCAGGCTCATTACTGGCAATAAATTCACTTGCGCCCGCCATATTAAAATAAAATTGTGCGGGGTTGTCGGTCCCGGCCCCGGCGCGCAATACCATTACGCTATTGGCCGGTAGTACCACTGCAGCAGGGATCGTATAATTTATCCAGCGTACTGTGCCTTTCCACATTTCGATGACAAGATTGCCTACAGGCATTGCTGTGTTGCTGATATTGGTGAGTTCGATCATTTCATAACCTCCGTTTCTTATACCCACGGGAATAAATGCGGGGTAAGGATTGGTACGGCCAAGTTGATTCGCACCCAACGTAAATTCCGTGATCTTGATATCGTTGGCCCTGAAAGTGGATTGAAGCTGAAGCGGCTGTCCTTCACAAAGCGACAACGGCGAAGCTGTTGCTTCGGCCACAGGTGCCGCATTTACGGTTACGGGGGTTGAAGCCGTCATCGAGCAACCATTACCTGAAATCCTCAGCTGATAGGTGCCTGCATTGGGGCGTTGCATATTATTAATGGAAGGATTTTGTAATGACGAACTAAATGCCGAAGGGCCGGTCCAGGTATAGGTAAAACCAGGAGCCGCCGAAGTAGTGGTAAGATTCAGCGTTTGTCCCTGGCAAACCGGGCTGTTGGAGCCTATATTCATGGCTGGCGCAGATCTTACATCAATGTCCACAAAACTTCTCACCTCATTTCCGCATTGATCGACCGCGCGGTGATAGATCCGTACAATTCCCGGCGCATTAAGGGTAAGCGCAAGATTGGCGTCATTAGATAACACGGGATTAAGAGTAGGGCTGTAGCTCCAGGTATTATTATAGGTATAGACACCATATCGGAGGTAAGCACTCACATTTACAAGTTGCCCCTGGCAAACAATATTCGACGGAGAAACAGAAATCGAATTGGCGGAGCCATATTCCAATGTCCGGCCCTCTATGGTCATGCTGCTAAGATGATCGGTACTTGTTGCTACCCAGTTTGCATTACATCCCGCGTAGGCGGGAGCACCAACGCCGGCATTGGGAAATGTGCAACTTCTTTCCAACCAGGTTGACCACGGCACATAAGTTACATTACACGAAGGTGGGTAAATACAAGGATCCCCGAGAGTAAATGTTCCCGGGTTGGTATTGCCACCCTGCTGGTTTGGATCCGGTGTTCCTACGGTAGCAAAGGGTACCGTAATACAACCAACACTTCCAACATTGCGTGCGCTCCAATTGTTGAAAGGTGCCGCAGTGGTCCAACCCGGCATGTGAAAATATGCGGTGGTGGCTTGAGTAGCCGCCGGGATCATTACAAAACCGGTGTAGGTACAGCCGGGGGAATTGGGTGTGCAGGTGCCGAACCTGCCCGAATTGAGATAATTAATGATGGATGAAGTACCGGTTACCAGTGGATCTATAACCACCTTCCCGGCGCCCAGCATCAGTTGCAAACTGTCAACGGGTATAATCATCTGAAGCGACTGACGGTCAAATTTATATTTCAGTCCGCAGTATAAACCGCTCTTAAAAGGGGAATACATAATGGCTTCTTTCGCACGAAGCACTTCTTTGCCATTATTGATCAACCATGCATTGCCTACCGCTTCCCCGCTGGACTCCCCGTTTTCAAATTGCCAAAGCAGCGAGGTGTCTCCTTGCATCTCGTCCTTAAATACCAATTGACGGTAAGCCGCCCATTGAGAACTGCTGCGGTTTACCCAAAAACTTGTTTTGATACCCGCGCGGGCCATCACCATTTCTGCATCAATGCCATCGAAGATACCGGTAACCTTCAGTCCATCGTCACCGGCAGTATAAGTACTCCAGTTTGCGGAAGCTATGAAAGTTTCTTCACCGGAAGCATTTACGCCGTATAACTTCCAGTTGTTGAAATGGATGTTGCCTGCAGCGAGTGTTTTAATAAAACTTTTTCCGGCACTTACATCAAAGCCAACAGGTTCTGCCTGTTTGTATGCTTCAAATATGCCATTGGCACGTGGTTGCAAACGGGCATCGTAAGTGAGCCAGTATCCGTCTTTTTTATAATGCACCGGCCCGGCCACGCTCTGCGAAAATATTTTGCCAATCGTATCGGCATCCTCAAAAAACTTACCGGTTTCTGTCCGTTTGGAAATGATCTCAATTATATTTTCGCCGGTTGGCCGCTGTGGATATTGATAACCGAGATCCGGATGGTTGGGAGTTGATTTATTGAGTGCTTTTTCCTTCGCAGACGGCACTTCAAACATCTTACTGAATGTGGCAAAATTATAAGTTCTGGGTTGAACGGTGGTAATAGTTGGCCCACCCGAAACATCCGTTGTTTGAGCATATACCGGGCAACAATATAAAAGAAGTAATAAGGCAGTTATCCTGAAAATCATTAGTTGGTCATATTTAACCAACAAACCTAAGCCGAAGAAAACCATGTCCAAAGGACTAATCGATCAACGACTATTATAATAGATGAGGAAAAGCTTATCAGGCGAAACGGTTACGTTGGGAACCTACCCTGCCATATCGGCAAATTTATGATCCGGCTTCTTTTTAAATACTGATACGCCTAAACCCGTCATTCGTTTAAAATAAAAACAGGTTAGCGCGTGTTTAAATTATATCTAATGATAAACAGAACAAAGCAACAGAAATTATGAACTACGAATTGATTTTTAAAAACATACCAGCCGCTATTTTTTGCCAACAGTGCTAAGGTAACTTCGCTGGAAAAAATGGCCTTGCATTTCTAAAAAATCAATTCGTAATTCGTAATTCGAATTCGTAATTAAAACTTATAGCTCACACTCAATCTCACATTCCTCGGTGCCTCCGCCTGCCAGTCGTATACCGGTGTGGAGGTCCATGATTCGTAAGAGCCGCTGTACAGGTATTTGTCGAGTATGTTAAAGATGTTGCCGGTGATGCGGATCTGGCCCTGTTCCCAGAACAAGCCGCCGTCTAAGCGGAAATAGTCTTTCAGATCTTTGTCTTTGCTTGGCGCGGCTTCCCAGTAAGTGGCGCGACCACTGAGCCATGTGAATCCTGCGGAGATACCTGCACCTTTCAGCACTCCGTCCGACACCTTGTAATTGAGCCAGGCATTGGTGGTATTTTTTGCATACCCCGGTACGATATCGCCCACTTTTACTGCGGTAACACCTTCGGATACTTTTACCACTTTTGAATTTGTATAGGCGTAGTTTGCCACAATATTCAACCCTTTTGCAATCGTACCGCGAAGATCGAATTCAATTCCCTGCGACCTTTTCTGACCGAGTTCGATGCTTAATCCGGAAGTTGGCGGACTTGCAGGATCGGCAGTGAGTTCGTTGTTTTTTAAAATCCGATATGCCGCCAGCGTAGTGTTCCATTTGCCGCCGAACCAATCTTTCTTCACACCGATTTCCATATTGTTACCCGTGATCGGTTGCACTTTTTTACCGTTGGCCATTTGCCCGCTTTGCGGGATGAATGCCTGGTCGTATAAGGCATATACGGCCGTACTTGGGTTAACAGATGCACTGATGCCGGCACGTGGTGTAACGTGTTTTGCTTTGTCGGCTGCGGCGCCCCATGCAGATTGCTGAAGGTCGGTATATCTTCCGGCCAGCGTAAGGCGCAGTTTGTTGTCGAGGAAACCAAGTTCATCCTGCACGTAAATACTGCTGTAGCGCATATCCTGTATGCCACCTGCAGCTTGCGCACGCTCGCGCAACGGCGTGGTTCTGTCAAATACCGGGTAACCGTTTTCCGGTATGCCGAGGTTCGGGTTGTTGGGATCGAATGGATTAGCTTCGGTATCGATATCAAAGGATTGTCCCCAATCTGCCAGGTAAGATTTTTTTGCCATGTCGATTCCCGCAAGGATGCGATGACGAACGGGGCCGGTTTTGATATCACCGTTTAAAAATGCCTGCGCCATATTCATTTCACTGTGAGCATCCCAGATTGCGATGTTACGGATATAAGTACCGTCGGCATTGAACACGCTCGGCCAGCTCGATACGCCTTTCTGATCGTAAATAAATTTCGCTACCTGAGCAGTAAATTTCCATTGCTTGCTGATATCATGCTGCAGGTTAACGTACACACTGTGATCGTCTATCTTTGTTCCGGGTGCACCCGAAGGTTGCGAAGTAAAGTCACGCGGTTTGGTAGCATATCCGTCGGGAGAAAAAACGTAAAAGGAACCAACATCGCTCATGTTGGCCCGCTGGTAGTTGTATTCCAGCGTAAGCTTTGTCTTATCATCTGCCTGGTAAGAAATTACCGGTGCAATGGCATAGCGGTCGTTGTATTCATTGGCGCGGAAAGAACCTTTGTTTTGTGCCGACAGGTTAAGGCGATACAAAAATTTTCCATCGCTGCTTAATTTTCCATCAAGATCAAGCGTACTCCTGTACAGGTCATAACTTCCAAGTGTAATGGATGCTTCGCCTTTTGTTTGTCCCGTCGGTTTTTTCGTTACCACATTATACAGACCGCTTGGGTCGCCGCTCGACAACATAAAGCCGGCAGGACCTTTTACGAACTCGATATTTTCTACAAAGCTCATGTCTTCTGTGAGCGGCCCCCAGAATGAATTAACAACGTTGAAGCCATTGCGGAATGCCTGTATCTGCGACCCACGCGCAGAAATATTGGCGTAAAGATCGCCCCAGTGTTCCGCTCTTGTAACGCCGCTCACGTTGCGGATCGCACCGTCGCTCATGCTGATCACCTGCTGATCGGTGAGCGTCCTGTTGGTGACCACCTGGATGTTTTGCGGCGTTTCCAGCAAGGGTGTCTGCAAGCGAAGTGAAGAAGAGGGCTTGGTAATCTTGTAGCCACTGCTACCCGATTTGATGATCACTTCCTGCAGTTGTTTGTCGGATATCTGAAGATGCACATTTACATCCGATGTTTTATTAGCTTCCACTGTTACAGACTGAACGACGGTCTGATGGCCCACCATCGACAGTTCCAGTTCATAAGTGCCGGGCGCAACATTACGAAAGCTGAAGCGGCCATCCTCGTCGGTAAGAAAATTCCGTTTTGTATTCTTTATAGACACATTTACCATCGAAGCGGGCTGGCCGTCGCTGGTGGTAACAGTTCCGCGGATGGTTCCGCTTCCATCGTCTTCATTACCGGCGAAAGAGATGCTGTTAACTGTTACGAGTAAAATAAATGTAAGTAGTAATCTTGTAAGTTTCACGATCATCATTTTTGAATTTTGCGTGCAAATTGTCGCAATACATTCATTAGGTCGTGCCGCATCGGGAAAAGTGTTTACGGATTGTGGAAACTACCATAAACAAAAATGCAGGTGTCATCAACATGTCATCTTATGGGAAAAAGAATGGGCGAATAGTATCTTTTTTATGTTGACATGACGAAATCCGGCTGCGCCGAAAAATTCGGCCCATAAAAAAAACTATCACCAAGATACCCATCAGCCCGGCGAAGAAAATCGAGTATATTGAAATTGCCTGGCCCAAACGCACAACCGAATTTTACACTATTATGCATTTTAACATTATCCGGCTAAATTATTTCAATGCTAAATGGTAATAACGGTTAATATGGATATCATGAAAATTCATTCTTTACATAAGCCATTGATATTGTCGGTAGATGACGACCCGGATATATTGTTTGCCACCCGTGCGGTGATGCAATCCCGGGGATACGAGGTTCGTTCGTCATTAAATGGAGAAAATATCTGGGCGCTTTTGGGCAAAGAGTTACCCGATGTGATACTTATGGATATACAGATGAAAGGTATTAATGGCGATACAATTTGCTCATTGCTTAAAAATTCGAATGTTACCAGGGACATTCCTGTGATCATATTATCAGGCAACGACGATATCGAACAGCTTGCAAAACGTTGCGGCGCAGATGCATTTGTGCGGAAACCCTTTACCGGAAGCGAGATAGATGATTGCATCGTAAAACTGATCGGCAGATATCGTGCGTAGGCAAATGTATTCTTTAAGTTCAGGTACAGGAATGCGAAAATTTTCCAACATCAGGGCCGTTAATAATTAATTTGTATTACGAAAAAGGCGGCTCCTGATTCGTTAAGTGAATATATAAAGCGGCCTTCGCAAATGCGATCAGCAATCCTACACAAAAATTATTTAAAGAGCTGTTGTTTACAGAAGTAATACCCTACCGTAATTCTAATTTAAGGAACAAAATATTCCATTAAAGAATTTACTGTAATCCAATACCATCGGGCATTATACAAAAAATAAATAACAAAATCATGTGGGATTTCACCGTAACGATCGGGAATATTCACGATATTTAAAGGGTAATCCTGGAGATATTGCAGCTCATCACAAAACTTATACTATGAGTACGCAGATTTCCAAAAAAAAAGCCCTGGAGTACATCAATCATTACCGGAGCGGTTTGCCGGCAGGCAGCATCAAAAGTGGCTGGCTGAACCGTGATATCATTGATGCGATAGTAATCCTTTTATCTACGCACCAGCTCACAGGCATCCGGGTTTATCTGGCAAAATATACAGCTGATGATCCGGAAAATAATATTGTAAAAGATACCGATACCTTCATTCTCGTCCCTACGCAGAATGGTATTGCAGGCAATATGGATATCGATACTGCGTATTACGATTATACACGTATCTGTCCCCCCGTATGCGATGGCGATGAAGGCGATTAATACAAATGAACATGCTTCATGTGATCCTACTCGTACAACTAATCACGATCGTCACCGGCTTTCTTTGCCTGCGCAGGGAGCGGCCGGTGATTCTTTGCATGGCGCTTGGCATCACGATACTCGCGATGGTCAATGAACATATCGTTATTTCCTTCCTCAATAATTTCCTCCAACTGCCGCGAAACATCTACTATAATATTTTTTCTATTATAGATATTTCCTGCTGGAGCGCGATCTTCTATTATATTTTCACAAATCGCCCTAAGATCAGGCGATTGACGATCCTGTCGGGCGCAGTAGTGATGTTATATACATTGATAGAACTATTCGTGACGGGTACGCTGAAACAGTTTCACAGCAATAGTTTCCTGTGTTTTAACACCATGATCACTATGCTTTCCTTGATTTATATTTTGGGCACTTACAAAAGATCGACGCAAAATGTATGGCAGGATCATGCTCTTTGGCTAAGTGCCGCTGCACTGGTCTTTAATGGAATGTTTTTCGTAAACCTGCTTGGCCTGATCGACCGGTCATATTGGTCACAACCCGCCGCCTTACACACCTTTCATATCGTTCAATACACAGCTATTGTCATTTATCACCTATTGTTATGCATTTCATTCATCTCGCTCTGCTACAGGTATCGCCCGGTCGCCACGCATCCTTTGTGATCACTTCGGCGATCGCAGTAGGCACGCTGGCCTTGCTGATCGTGATGCAGGCAATCATTTTTTCTCTCAAAAGAAAAAAAGCGTTGCTATACGAAGAAGCGAAGCTTATGCTGAGCAGGCTCGCCGTGCAGGCAGAAACAGCCAAACAGATCGGCGATGAGCTGCATGATAACATCGGTCAACTCCTCACAACCACAAAGATGTTCATCGATATCGCTGGTACAAAATTAGCGTCGCCACCCGCAACATTACTGTTGGCGAATGCTTCATTGGATCGCGCCATATCAGAACTTCGATGCGTGTCTTCAATGCTCGATAAAGAATCGATGGCGGGTTTTAACCTGCATGAAGAACTTCTGAAAGAAGCAGGTCTTATCAATAAAACAGGTAAGATGACCATTGAAATAATCTGCAACGATTCCTCTATACCCCTGGGTCCGGAAAAACAATATGGGTTATCGCGCGTACTAAAAGAAAGTATTCAGAATGTGCAACGGCATTCGGAAGCGGCAAAGATCACCATCCGCATTTTCCGAGAGCAGGATTTGCTGAAAATAGAAATAAAAGACGACGGGAAAGGATTCGATACCAGCGAAACCTACGTTGGTATCGGCATCAAGCATATGCGCGATCGCGTACGTGCATTAAATGGCACTATCAGTTTCAATTCATCTCATCTCGGAACTTGTGTAAACATCCTGTTACCCTTACAACCTGAAAAAACATGACCTACCAGATCGGCATCATTGATGATCATCACCTGGTATCGCACGGACTGGCGATGATGGTGAGCGGCTTTAGGGATTTCGAAATAAGTTTTGAAGTGCAAAGCGGTATTGCATTGCAACAACGGTTACAAACGCTGCCTTCGGCACCCGACGCAGTGTTGATCGACGTAAGCATGCCTGATATGAGTGGCGTAGAAGTTGCCGAATGGATCAATATCCATTATCCGGCCGTAAAAATGGCTGCGGTAAGCATGACACATACCGATCAGGCCATACGTTCGATGTTACGCGCGGGTTGCTGCGCTTATTTATTAAAAGGAACGAGTCCGAATGAATTGGAATTGGCCCTGCTATCCATCTGCAAATACGGTCATTACCAGTCGAGCAGCGAGGTAAATTTCCGTCGGCTGCTGCTTGCGGAAGAACTGTATGCCGGCATTACCAAAACCGAGTTACAATTCATACAGCTTGCGTGCAGCGATCATACTTATGAGCGCATTGCACAACTGATGGGGCTTTCCGTTAGAACAGTGGAAACAATCAGGGTAAGTATTTTCAGAAAACTACATGTAACAACAAGGCCAGGAATGCTGGAAGTGGCATTCAAAAAGGGCCTGATAACTGTTTAGATAGATTAATAACGAAATATGATGGATACCGGATCAAAATAATTATCATTTTTTGCGAGGTGTCGGACCATTCAGAAATATTTACGAGTCCGTTTCATCTGCGGCTTTTGACAAACGCGTTCCCTTTATTTTATCTTTCAACGGAAACACCTTGTAAGGACAACTTAGTGAAATGACCCAGAACATATATGTCATTGACGGCAGCCTGACAATTCCCGGAAATACAGATGCAGCGGCAAATAAGAAAAAAACGCTCCTGGATATTATAATAATTTATCATAAAAGGTAAATTCTTAAAAAATCGGCCGTCAATTCATCGCAAAAATCGGCGCTTTGACCGCATTTTTTTTCAAACGCTTCTATAAACGTCTACTTTCCCGTTTTAACAGCAATGATCTATGAGAAAAATAATACAACTGGCCTGCATGTTGCTTCTGGCAATGGCTGGCGAAGCAGTCGCTCAAACAGGCGTAAAAGTGACCTACTATGATGGCACCATCCAATCTTTCAACGTGGCTTCCTCAGGAAAATTATTTTTTGCTTCCGACAACCTGAACGTATTGCCGGACGCCGCAGCAGCAACTACGGTAATTCCTACAAGCATTATACGCAAGATTACATTTTCGGATTCGCTTACAACGCTTGCGGCGACCCTCTTAAATCTGAAAGTAACGCCAAACAATTGTTCGGCCGTTGTGTCGTGGCAAAGTGGAAGCGAGCAAAATTTCGATCATTATGAACTACAATACGGAACCGACGGCGCGGCATGGGATCATTCCCTTTCAGTGGCAGGCAAAGGAAGCAACAGTTCTTATAGTCTGGTATTGACCGGCCTTTCCGGCCAGTTATATTATCGTTTAAAGATGGTTGACACCGACGGAAGAACGACATACAGTAACGTGATCACGGCGCAGATCTATTGTACGCAACACGACGAGTTGTCTGTTTATCCAAACCCGGCTTCCGGAACGATAAGGATCAAATCGGCTTCTCTCATAAACACCACGGTCAGAATTTTCAACCCGAACGGGCAACTGGTAAAACAGGTTAAATATAGCGCCGGCGAAAGTATCGATATCAGCTCGCTGCCATCCGGCGTTTATTTCATGCAGATAGACGGATCATCTACCATCAAATTAATTAAGCAATGAGAAAAATATTTTTAGCAATTACCCTTTTATTCACCACAACCGTTTCGTTTGCCCAGCAAAAAATAAGGGCACACAATTCCGGCAACATCATGTATGCGCGGGAACTGACAGCTGTAGACAGCATCAAGCTGGACAGCGCTTACGCACGGTTTAACACAACGGGCGCTACGACCTCAACCAATATTCAAAAAAAGTATATAGATAGCCTTACGTTCACCAATGAAGTCGTGGTTGCTGATAAGATATACATTATCTACAACGGAACTGACAATGCCACGATCATCAATCCGTATTCAACACAAGGTGTTACGATCACTGCAACTGGAGGAACCGTAGTGGCAACTGCCACATCAGGCATCGACAACCTGGAATACAATATGTTGGGTTCTTCACTAAACGGAAGTTTTACATTAACAACAGACAAAAGTGTAAAGCTGGTAATGAACAATCTTACATTGACAAATCCTTCCGGTGCTGCGATCGCTGTTGCAGGTGGAAACGTTACCAGACTAATGCCGGTAGCAGGAACAACAAGTTTTCTGTCAGATGGAACAGGAAGCAGCAAGAACGGAACGGTTACCACCGATGGCCCGGTTGTGATTGACAACGACGGCTCGTTATCGATCACCGCCGTTAAAAAACATGGCATCAATACTTCATCGGCTATCACTATTTTAAACAGTACCACTACTATAGTTTCTGCAGCTTCTGACGGATTACACTCGGAAGGTTTCAGTATGAGTGGTGGAACAGCTAAGATAACTTCGCTGGCCGATGGGATAGATGCCGGTAATGGCGCAATTACTATCAGTGGCGGAAACATCAGCGTCATTTCAACAGCAGCCGACGTAAAAGCAATTAAGACAGGTACGAACTTGATCACAATCGATGGCGGCACCATCAACATGACCGTTTCGGGTGCTCAATCGAAAGGATTGAGCGCAAAAGGAATCATCACGGTCAACAACGGAACAATTGATATTACAATTTCTGGCGCAACCGTACTCACGGCATCAGGCAGCGGTTACGATCCTTCTTATGCAGGTGCCATAAAATCGGATTCTGTAATTACTGTAAACAATGGAGCCATTACCATTCAATTGCTCGCTGGTGCAGATGGTGGAAAAGGGATTTCTGCTAACAGAAATATTAATATCAATGGTGGAAATATCAATATAAATACAGCAGGTAATGGCGGCAATTTTGTAAATACAAATGGTGTGGCAGACTCTTATTCCACGTCGGCCCTCAGCGCAAATGAAAATGTAAATATTACCGGCGGAACCATCGGGTTAACCAATACCGGAACAAACGGGAAAGGAATTTCTTCAGATGCGGATGTAAATGTTTCCGGAACGGCCGGTGTGACGATCAATAATTCCGGTATTGCAGGCAAGGCTATCAAAGCTGATGGGAACGCAACGTTTGCAGGCGGCACCACCACAATCACACTTTCGGGTGCCATACTACTTACTGCTTCCGGGAGCGGATATGATCCCTCCTATCCCACCGGCGTTAAAACAACCGGCAGTATTCTGATCAACAGCGGTACGATCAATATACAAGGAACCGGGGCGGCAACGGGAGCAAAAGGGTTGTCGGGCGATGCAGGGATCACCGTAAATGGCGGCGACGTAACGGTTACGATTGCAGGCAATGGTGCAGTATATACCAACACACTTGGCACAACTGACTCCTATTCCGCTGCCGCATTTTCATCAGATACATACATTTCCATTAACGCAGGAAACGTAACAACCACCAGCTCGGGCACTGGCGGCAAGGGATTGAAATCAGACGGCACGCTCACCATCGGAACCGCTTCTGCCGGACCTGTTTTGAAGGTCACTACCACCGGCGCACGTTTCCTTGTTTCGGGAACAGATTACAGTCATCCTAAAACGATCGTCGCTGCAGGAGCAATCAACATCATAAACGGCACCAACACAATTAATTCAACA
>JAATFP010000004.1 GCA_015655125.1 Chitinophagales bacterium
CATTCTGCCGGACGTTACTGTAAAGAATATCGGCGGCAAAATCATCGTTAGCTGGCGCAATGAATACACGCTTCCTATCGCAACGCTTAACATTCAACGTTCTTACGACAGTCTGAAAAATTACAGCACGATCGGAAGCGTACTCAATCCGCAGAGTCAGGAGAATGGCTATTCCGATAACAATCCGCCTTATAATAAGATGTATTACCGCGTTTTTATCGCATTTGAGGGTGGCTCATATATTATATCCAGGCCGGTGCGACCCGTTAAAGATCTGGCTGTAACTGTTGTAAAAACAGAAGATGGGAAAGACAGTATCGTTACGCCCGTACAGCGTTTTCCATGGCAGGTCAATCCCTTGCAGGATTCAGGCCTTGTAGTGTCACCGTCTACCAAAGATCCGGTTGCGCCTGCAAAACCGCTCATCACCTATCCGAGTCGCCGCATCTTTACGTCGCGCTACAATTCCGTGGTCATCCATCTTCCCGATGCGGCGGCAAAAAAATACACTGCCAGGTTCTTCGATGAAAATGAAAAGTTGATTTTTGAATTAAACAAACTGCCGGAAGAATATCTTATCATCGAAAAAGTCAACTTCGTACGGTCCGGATGGTACCATTTTGAGATTTATGAAAACGGAGAATTAGTGGAAAAAAATAAGTTTTTCGTGCCGAAGGACCCAAAGAAGATCAATTGATAATGGATAATTTTCCAACATAAAAGTGCAGGCTTTTTTAAGGCCCGCTCTTTTGAATCAGATGAATTATTCGTTCTCCATCATAAAACTATTTATTTGCAAAGACGGATTCAACAAGTTTCATATGGAAGATCTTTTCAAAATTCCGCTTGATCTTTTCCTTCGCTTCTTCAAAATCCACCTTTCTTCCCAATTCCTTTTCGATAGAGGTTACTTGTTTGTTTACAATTCCGCAGGGAATGATATGATCGAAATAGCTCATGTCGGTATTTACATTCAATGCAAATCCGTGCATTGTTACCCAACGGCTGCAACGAACACCTATGGCGGCAATCTTTCGTTCTTTTCCTTTGGTGCCGGCATCGATCCAAACGCCCGTTTCGCCGACACTGCGGCCACCTTCAATTCCATATTCAGCAATGCTTAGGATGATCGCCTCTTCCATATTACGAAGGTATTTTCCAATATCTGTATAAAATTTTTCGAGATCGAATATCGGGTAACCCACGATCTGCTGCGGCCCATGAAAAGTGATATCACCGCCACGGTTTGTATTAAAAAAAGATATGTTCCGCGCTTGCAGTTCCGTTTCACTCAGCAGCACATTTTCCATATGCCCGCTTTTGCCGAGCGTATATACCGGCGGATGCTCGCACAACAGGAAAAAATGTTCGGTGGCAAGTTCTGATGGAAGATATCCGGGATCGGTACGCCGCGCTTCAGATTTCAAGGAAACAGTTTGTTGCAGCAACTTTTCCTGAAAATCCCAGGCGGAGCGGTAGTCGATAATGCCTAAATCTTTGAATGTTACGTGCTGCTTATCCAATGCAATGTGTTTATTTTGCAAAGATAGTGTAGTGAATGGTTAATAGGTGAATAATCAAATCTCCAAAACAGTTCAATTCCTTCGTCGAAAATCTGCGAAATTTGCCGGGAATGAAATTGCGTACAAGGCGTATAAAAAACAAAATATGGAAACAAATAATAATATAGCAGAAGAGGATCTGAATGAAGAACTGCCGGAATCGGAGGAATTATACGAACGGTTGTCGATCGTGATTGATAAAGGACAGGAACCTTTGCGCATCGATAAATTTTTGATGCAACGCATCGAGGGCGCGACGCGCAACAAAATTCAGCAGGCAATCGAGAACGATATGGTATTGGTGAATGAAAAATCCACCACCAACAATTACAAGGTAAAGGCGGGTGATAAAGTGATTGTTTTTGAAACGGTATCGCATGAATCATCCGATATTGTTCCGCAAAATATTCCGCTTAATATCGTTTATGAAGACGATGATCTTTTTGTGATCGACAAGCCTGTGGGCATGGTCGTTCATCCGGGTAGCGGCAATCCTGACGGAACGTTGGTCAATGCCGTGGCATATTATATCAAAGCTAATTACCCGGAAATTGACGAAAGTGAACTGCCACGTTATGGGCTGGTGCATCGCATCGACAAAAACACCAGCGGCCTGGTCGTAATGGCGAAAAAACAAAAAGTGATGAGCGATCTTGCGAAGCAGTTTTTCAACCATACGGTCCATCGCAGGTATGTAGCATTGGTATGGGGAAATTTTGAAGAAGAAACAGGTACGGTGGTTGCGCACGTGGGTCGCCATCAGCGTTTCCGTAAATTGTTCACCACTTACCCCGACGGTGATCATGGCAAAGATGCTGTGACACATTATAAAGTCCTGGAGAATTTTAATTATGTAACATTGGTTGAATGCCGCCTCGAAACCGGCCGTACGCACCAGATCCGTGTACACATGCAGTCTATCGGGCACCCATTGTTTAACGATGATTTTTACGGTGGTGACCGTAACGTTAAAGGAACTATCTATACAAAGTATAAACAGTTTGTAGAAAACTGTTTTGCACTTTGCCCGCGACAGGCGCTGCACGCAAGGGAACTTGGATTTATTCATCCGGTAACGGGAAAAGAAATGTTCTTCGAGAGTCCGGTTCCGGAAGATATGGCGGCGGTAATAGAAAAATGGCGAAAGTATAGCCAGTTTAAAAATGCAGAAGAGTGAGGTTAAGTAAGAATAATAATGTAGAATGTGCCTTTGGAGCATTACCACATTTTAGCCGCAATGTGCAGATATTGAATAAAGTCATCGACGATATTATTCTTTAACTTTTCCCAAAAAATCAATACGCTTTTATGGAAGATGCCCAAATGCCAAACGGCCAGTTGCTCATAGATCTTATTACGGTAAAAATGCCCTTCGGTAAATACAAGGGAACCCTGCTGCGTAGCTTGCCGGTGAGTTACCTGGAGTGGTTTTCTGCCAAAGGGTTTCCCAAAGGTAAACTGGGAACGCAATTGCAGACATTGTACGAAATAAAGCTGAACGGACTGGAAGGTTTACTTGATCAACTGAAAGCGGGCTGATGACGATGGAAGTTTGTCGGTCGCCCAAAATAAAAGAGCCCGTCTCACGGACAGGCTCCGGCCTTTGGCCCAGATTATTTTTACGGAGAAGCTCGGTTACGCGATAGCAACCGAAGGCGTCCATGATTTATCTGTAGACATGAATACCTCCTTTTTATTTGGTGAAAACTAAAGTTAAAACAGCGTAAAATTAAAAACAAATATTATTTCGTGTAATGCGTTAAATCATTAGAATGACGGACGATCATCTATCATAAAAATCATGCATCACAGATTATTTGATCATAGATCATAGATCGAAGATCATACATCACAGATTATCTTTTGCTTCCTTCAGCTCCACTTCTTTAATATCAGCTTCCATTTTCTCTTTCTTCAACCCCACCCTCACCAATCCGAATATGCTCATGTAAATATTCGCGATCCAAACGAGCGAAAAGCCAGCTATCAGGTAACCGCGCCAGTCGGGAAACAACAAATGATACTTTGTTATGAAAAGAAACAGCAACGTCACGTAGTGACTGAAGCAATATTCACAAGTGAACAGGTAGAAAAACTTTCTTTGTAAAAGCGATTTGCAGCTTTTGGATTTTCTGATACAAAATTCACGCGGCTCTTTAAATACTTCTTCATGTGTTACCGTCCATGCTATACATGCAACCGGTAGCGCCAGCAAAAAAAGATCACCAACCTGGGAAGTGAGTTGCATAATAATGAATAGCTGATTAATGAATTAATAATTTTTCCTGCGCGATAAACTTTTTAAAAATGGCTTCGGGTTGGTAATTATTAGTAATTAATTATTCTTTATTAATTACTTTTATTCTCCACATAAACCATTTCGTATGCGTTTCATATTTACAACAGCCGGAAAAAATATTTTTTTCCTCGGCTTAGCCTGTTTTGCCATCGTTTCGTGCAATAGCAATAACAACAAAGAAGCCAAACTTACGGATACTTCCACAGAAATAAAAGCTGCGGAATATGATACCAGCTTCAAAGTAGAAGGCGAAGCATTTGCCGACCTTCAGTTACTGCGCTACCAGGTGCCTGGTTTCAGCGACCTTTCGCTGCAGCAAAAACAACTCGCCTATTATTTATACGAAGCTGCACTCTGCGGCCGGGATATCATTTACGATCAAAAAAGCAAGTATGGACTGTTGTTAAGAAGAACTTTGGAAACAATATATGGAAGTTATAAGGGCGACAAAACTACGCCCGATTGGAGGCAATTTGAAGAATATTGCGGACGTGTGTGGTTCAGCAATGGCAACCATCACCACTATGGCAATGATAAATTTATTCCGTCAATCAGCTTTGAACAATTTACCGGATTTGTGCAGGGCAGCGATACGGCACAACTACCGCGCGATACCGCTGAAAATGTGAATGCTTTCCTGGCCCGCATCAAACCGATCGTATTCGATCCGCAATTTGAACCGAAAGTAACCAACCTGGCGGCAAACATTGACAATGTGGCCGGTTCATCCGTTAATTTTTACGAAGGTGTTACACAAAAGGAGGTAGAGGCCTTTTATGCTAAATTCAACAATACGGGGAACGCCCCGTCGTGGGGCCTCAACAGCAAACTGGTAAAAGAAAATGGAAAGATCGTTGAAAAGCAGTGGAAGGTAGGTGGCATGTATTCGTTTGCTATCGAGCGAATGGTAAGCTGGCTCGAAAAAGCTTCTGCCGTTGCTGAAAATGATCAACAGAAAAAAGCACTTGATCTCCTGGTTCAATATTACAAAACTGGCGACCTTAAAACTTTTGATCAATACAGCATCGCCTGGGTAAAGGATATCAATAGCCGCGTAGACGTGGTTAATGGATTTATCGAGGTATATCTTGATCCGATCGGTAAAAAAGCAAGTTTTGAAAGCGTGGTTTCTATCAAGGACCTGGAAGCTACCAAACGTATTGAGGCTATCTCAAAACAGGCCCAATGGTTTGAAGATAATTCTCCGTTGCTGCCGCAACATAAAAAGAAAAGCGTGACAGGCATCATTGCAAAAGCCATTACAGTCGTTGTTCAAAGCGGAGATGCTGCGCCGTATTCATCAATCGGGATCAACCTTCCCAACTCGGAATGGATCAGGAAAGACATTGGCTCGAAATCTGTTTCCCTCAGCAATATTGTTTATTCATATAATGTTGCTTCAGCAAAAGGTGGATTACTCGATGAGTTTGCTTTGAATGATACTGTTATCCTGCGTGCAAAAGCTTATGGAAGCCTTGCCGCAGACTTGCACACGGACATGCATGAGTGCATCGGACATGCGAGCGGACAGATCAATCCCGGCGTTGAAACAACCGACAAAACACTGAAGAATTACGCCAGTTGCCTCGAAGAAGCCCGCGCGGATCTTGTGGCATTGTATTACATCATGGATCAGAAACTGGTAGATATCGGCGTTACAAAATCAACTGAAGTTGGCAAAGCGGAGTATGATAATTACATGCTGAACGGCCTGATGACACAGCTTACACGATTGAAACTGGGCGACCAGGTCGAAGAAGCACACATGCGCAACCGTCAGTTGATAGCTAAATGGGCGTTTGAAAAAGGAAGGGCAAACAATGTTGTGGAATTTGTAAAGAAAGGCGGCAAAACGTACGTGCGCGTAAATGATTATGGCCAGTTGCGCACTTTATTCGGCCAGTTACTGCGCGAGATCCAGCGCATCAAATCAGAAGGTGATTATAATGCAGGTAAGAACCTGGTGGAAACCTACGGCGTAAAAGTTGATCCGGTATTGCACAAAGAAGTGCTGGAAAGGTATGCAAAACTGAATATCAAACCGTATCGTGGTTTCATACAGCCGAAGCTGGTGCCCGTAATGGACGGCGAAAAGATTGTGGATGTAAAACTGGAATATCCTACAAGTTTCTTCGCACAGATGATGGAATTTGGAAAAAACTATTCGTTTTTGCCGGTGAAGAATTGATTACATTCCCTGAAAAAAAATTGAGATGTATTTTATGATGGGATGATTTTTTATTTTGTCATGTTGGGCTTGCTCAACATGGCAAAATAAAAATGATCATTGGAAATCAAACAATGTTGCCGTGAACACTCCCCGCTCCCGTTTTTTCGTAATGGCTTTCCAACTGCCATTATATCTGATCAACGATGGAACGGTCAGTGATTTGAAAGTAGTCATTTCCACTTCCATAGAAACATTGAAATCGTATATGCCTGCATCATAGCTGAGTATATAATTTCTGCCAACGATATCCATCGTTGAATCATTGAACCAGGTATTCATTTCATCCATCACCACATTTCCTTCTTTGCCCGGTTTTACTTTTTGATGAAAGACATAGCAACTGGTGCCGTTGTGAACGTCCATGTCGATGCTCATGTCATAATTTTCCGCAATGCCATCATCGTAGATGGCAGTTTTGTCGCCCATGAATGGAATTCCTTTGATCCTCTTGCCCGGGTTGAAGAAAAGCATTTTCAGTTGCTCCTTGTGTTTTTCCATTCCCGTTTTTCCTGTTGTGTTAAATTCCGTTCCGGCCACGATATTGTTTTCTCCGCAAACGGAATCTTTTGTAAAAAATAGCGATGCATACATGTTTGCCGTATAATAATTGAACTGTTTGTCTGTGGTATAAATATCACCTGTAACCGCTTCTTCCAAAGTTTGCATGCTACGGCAATTAGGGCTGCGAACCTGCCTTGTTCTGCTGCTGAGCGACGCTTTTACCTCACCTTTCTTATCCAGCATTCTGATATCATTCAACGCTGTGTAACCAACGATGCGCAGGTTCTTGAAAGCCTTGTAAAAACTGCTGTCCTCCTGGATGTGCCTGATGAATGCGGAAACATTCAACCTGTTATCCACCACTACTTCGCTTAATGTGATGATCTTCTTTCCGGAGATAACCGTGGAATCAGGTGCCTGCGCACCTGCCTGCAAAGTGACGAGGCAAAAAAAAGCAGGTATGATTTTTTTGATCATACCTGCAAAATAATCGCATAATTTTCAAATACGCTTGTTAATTATTGCTTACTGCGGCCTTTTTTGATACCGTTTTGGTATCCGTTGCTTTTGCGGGTGCAGTATTGTTTTCAGGAACCCTAACGTCTTCCTGAGTGGGTACGGGAACGACTGTGATTTCTTGTTTTTTCACTACAGGAGCAGGAGAATTACTGGAGAGTTTGGCCGGATCTCCTGTCGGGTGCGTAGTTGTTTTTTTCGCTGTTGCAGTTTCGCCTGTCGCGAATTTCATTCCTGGTAGGGATTGATTTTTCAGTTGTGTGCGGATGGTTTCTTTTCCTGCAGTAGGATCCTTTGGTGGAGTAGCTTTTTTGGCCTTCGGCGCAGCATATTTCCATCCCGGCACGGATCCGTTAATAATCTGTTTGCTTATACTTTCATCCGTTTTAAATTCCTGTGCGGAAGCTTCAGATGCGAACAGGAAAAGCATTGCGGCAAGGATATATATATATGTTGGTTTCATAATTGATTTTTTTTGTATTATTTAATGCTTACGAGAATGTTGATCTTTCCGATGCCTTGTCCATCGTAGTACTGTAATGCTTTTCCGATTACCTGCCCCACTTTTACCCTGTCGGGATCCGCTTTCATGGCCACACCTGCGGTAGAGGATGTTACGATCATGTCACCTCTTTTGATAGCGCCGCCTTCCAGACAAACTTTGGTAGGGATCACACCTATCACACCCATCGGCACCATGGAAGAGAGATCGTCGTCAGTTGCATTATGTTCGGTAAGGAGTACACCAGGTTTGGTAGCATAGATACCTGATACTAATGTTGAATAAGGGGCAGAAGACTTTTCTACCGTACGATCGGAATTGGTGGAGATCACCAGTACATCGCCCGGCTCGTAAGAATTGATATTTCCTTCCACATCAAAAGTTTCGGCAACGTCTGCTCCGCTTGTTTGCGTACCGCCATTGAAGAAACCGCGGCCCGCCTTGTTGATGCGTGCTACATTCGTTCCACCGCTTTGGTACACGGCGATATTTCCGCTCGCGCCTGTGTGGTTTACCAGTTCTGCACTTCCTGTACCAGCGTTAGTAATATGTACCGTAGGTTGGCCATTGGCTGTATTGAAGTTTGCAAACCTGGCGGCCTTACCGGTTCCGAAATTCGGTGTCCATCCGTAAATGGCGTTTCCTGAACCGTCACAAGTTGATTCCACACCATCACCATCTTTTCCGGCGTTTGCTGTGATACCATTTCCATGACCTTCCGTAAGAGCGAGCAATGCAGGGCCATTACCGTCTACATTTGATTGGTAAAATAATCCGGCATAGCC
>JAATFP010000039.1 GCA_015655125.1 Chitinophagales bacterium
AAAATATTTATTGGGGAGCTGTTGCAGCTGCTGCAAAGAACTGTCTGTTTGCGCAAACGTGTGCATGCACAATAGCAATAACGGAATTAACATGATGAGCTTAGGGTGGCTCATGAGCAGTTGGGTTTAGGGAAATAAATTATTATCTTGTAAATATAAAAGCATTTTACATTAACAATATAGGTTAAAGAAATTAAGTAGTTTTCTAATTAAAAAAAATTTATTATATGAACCTATCCATTATGATCCGACGGAAATATTAAATAATTTCAAACAATCTAAAAATAGTATAATTACCAGGGAGTTTGGTGCATGTTTAATATTTTGATCTTTTTCTTAACTTTTTGATAAATATATAAAATAATATTCACCTTTGCATCAATGCAGTTGCATTTAAATTCCAGTTTTACAATCGTCATTCCTGAATATAATTCTTTTTGTGGCCGGGGCTTTTTTTTAGCTGCATGCGGTTTTACCCCTGGCTCAATATCCGCCTTTATTGTATCAGCCTGTAGCGCCATTAGTTCCTTTACCTGCAGTTTTGCTTTGTATTGAGGAGTATTGATTTTAACGTTATTTTCTGTAGCTTTTTCCAGTTTGTCTGTCCATGTAGTTTGCTCTTCATTTAGCCTCATAAAAAAACCACCTAGTAATTCTAATACAGATTCACACTCAGAAGCTTTTTGTATCATGTCTACATTAAATTCCATTTTTATACGTTTTAGAAAAATAAAGGCCGCACAATATCGTGCGGCCTTGAAAATCAATTAGCGTTTCCACCGGCGGGCAATGGCTCGCAAACCCAATGAAGTCACAAAACTTACTATGGCACCAATGGCGGATAGTACAAGCGTTTTGATCACATCATTGGTGGTTATATTCAACAACAGAATGGTGAGAAAACCACCAGCCGTTCCAGCCTTAGTGGAAGTACTGAAAAAAGAATCGTTCCACATCACTCGTCGCCTTTTACAGCAGTCTGGCTCACAGCCGTGGCTACGCCACCGGCCACTGCAAGATAGCCTGCTATTTTAATAACGACGGCAGGCAGCGCTACCGGCCCGGCCACAATAGTGGCGCTTACGGCGGCCAGTGCCAGCCCTATGTTGCGGAGTTTTTTGAAAAAGAGCGGTGTCTTTTTCTGCATACGTTTTACAATAATGCTCATATCAGATGATTGAGAATGTGAAAAAATAAAATGTCGTTACGTCCTGTTTTCAATGGTTAGGTACACCTGTTCCCCTTTTCCAAAATGATTGATGTAAGCCATCAATCTTTCCAGCGCGGGTTTTGACGATGAGCCTGTACCAATACCGGTGAGTGTTGTTACCGGTGCAATACATCCGCGCAATTGTTTCACCGCGTTGTTGGCGGGATGAATAAGGATCAGCGATCGGCCGGGCACATTGAGCAACCACAAGTGATTCTTAAATTTGCTGCTGTAGCGTCGTGCAATCCTGTATCTCCCTTCGGGGATGCAGGATACCTGTGGTAAATTGTTTTTCATCGCCAGCTCTATCGTGTAACAGATCCTGCGGTTTAAAAATATCAACTCACCGTTGGTACCATTGGGAAAATAGGTACGTTTTAAAAAAAGTTCCATGATCGTAAAAATGATGGATAGCGGTGTCAGCGATTGATGGCGCGAGCCGTTTGATGAACCGCTATCCATGGTTAAAAATGTTTACCATATACATTCAGCTTCCTTTCGCGCAGGGAGATGAACTTACCGGCGCAGCACAGTATAAAACTGGTGTTACCCAGTGTCTGCAAATACGCGGCGTGTGCATGGTATATTGGCTGCGGGTTGCAAAAGCAACAGCAGGTGCTAATGAAACAGATCTGTTTTAAAATTCTTCAATGGCTGCAGCTCATTGAAGGGGTGTTGGTGCCGCCAGGTTAGTAACGGCGCTTTTTGAAAATTACAAGGTCGCTTTGTGCGCGGTCACCGCTGCTGTTTGCACCGCCACTTCTGCAATGCTGGCATCGATAAAACCCATTTCGAGTTCAAGCTGCAGTATTGCAATCACACCGTAGCTGGCGCGTTTTTCCTGCAATATGAAAAGCTTGTACTTCGCTTTGGTAACCTTGCTTGCCATTTCCTCTTTTGCTTCGCCTTCGGGCAACGTAGCCAGTACGGTTTCGTACGCGGTTACTTCCGCCTGTACCGCCGGAATCTGTGCCTCGATGGACGCAGTGGTAGAGGTGTTGGTGATACGCTTCTTTTCAAGTGCGTATCTTTTAAAGTTGAGTTCCGATTGTTCAAGCGCGGCCGCCTGAAGTACCAGGTCGCAATCTGCCACCGTGGTGAGTAATTGAACTGAATAGTTCATGGTAGGTGTTTTTGGTTTGTGAATAGGCTCACATAGGCGCCGCAGCTTCGGCCGTCGCCGACGCTACGTATTGGTTTAAAATATCTGCTTCGGCCAGGAGCAGATCGATTGATAACTGCAGGCGGAGTTGCGCAATCCGTCCACAGGTCAATATTTTCCGATGTATCATCATCTGTTTGTCTTTCATGAAATTCACTTCCACTTCATGCCCACCCGTTTCCGAAATGGCGATCACTGCTTTATATAGTTCCAGCTGCCGGGCAATTAGCAGGTCATACCGGATCTTCATGGTGCGGAGCAATCGCTTTTTATTGTATTGTTGCCAATGGTTCTCTGCGGCCCTCGCCTGCCAGATGCAAAGCGTTTCATCTGCCAGTGTTACCGCATCATCCAACATGGGTATGGATGCATCTTTAATAGTATTGATGTCTACCTGCAAGGTTTGCATGATGGCAAAGCGATTCTTCGCATCTTTCGGCAATGGACGCTCGCCCCGTTCGGCCATAGCAATCTGGCTCCGGGTGGTTTTAAGTATTTCGGCGAGAATGCGCTGACTGACATTCACCTTTTTCCTGTATTCCCGTAGTGTTTCCATAATTTTTATTTTTTCAAATCGTCTTTTCAAAAAAGCGTGATGGGTTTTGATTTTACTTTTTTTTCCGTCACGTTTTTTGTGACATTTTTAAAACCTGTTTTAAAACCCATCACGCTTTTTTGAAAAGGCTCCGTTTATTTTTATCCAATTTTTTCGCACTCGTTGTATTGCCTTCTTAGGGGGCAACCTCCCCTCCACCATCTGCGCCTTTCTGAATGCAAAGCACGATAAGTTTTTTGCGCAAAAACAGTCACGGGGGTCACGGCACTTTATGCAAAAAGCCCGTCGACAGAGCATTACAGGCGATAAAAAGTGTTGAAAAAAGATGAAAAAAGGTTGTTTTTGAGGTGTTTTTAGTGTGAGATCCGTGACCCTTTTTGGAACAATTTGTTGGTGCCAGGAACAGCACGCGATCAGGCTCCATGATAAAATCCACAAGAAAAGAGTATTTGTACCCAACCGGATTATGTTGTTTTTCTCCTCAGATCCCGATGATTTTCCCCACGAAATTCCTTGCGTTCAAAAATACTTTTAGCGTTTTTGGCACTGCAAAAAAAGCGGTTCCATGCCGCCATTTTCCATCACCAAAAAATATTTTAAAAAAAGTCTCCTTTTTCTGTTGCGTTTTGCCCCAAAATCGACAATACGTATAGGAGCGATCAAAAAACTAACGCATGAACCTTGAATTATTGATCAAACGCGCGGTCCATTTTGACCTGGACGCACAAAAAGAGTTGTTTATCCTGTTTCACCACAGGCTATGGAACCTGTGCCGCAAATATTTAAAAAACAAAACCGATGCAGAAGATCTGTTGTACTGCAGCTACCAGTCGTTTTTTAAAACGCTGCACAAATTCCGGTATAGTGATGATGAGTCGGTAATGAAATGGCTCGCCGGCATTGCCTACATCAATACGCAGGAGCACCAACGAAAGAAATTCCGGTGGGTGTTGTTACAAGATGATATGGAAATAGAGACGAGCGTGCTGCCGGACGTAGAAAATAAGATGGATCACGCTACCCTGCTTTCCATGGTTATGAAACATAAAGACAATAAATATGTAATGGCTTTTATTCTGCACGTGGTGATGGATTGGGATCATGAGGAAATTTCGGGCAGATTTCATTTAGCAAAAAGAAGTTCACATATGTATGTGTCACGTGGCCGCCGTCATCTGCAGGATCAATTACGCAACGCTAAAAATTCCTTTATATGAACACTCATGAAAGTTTATCGCACCTACATAATGAGGATGCGAATTATGTTGAACAGGACGCAGATGCACTGTGGCAGCGGCTTTCGGCAGAGCTGGAAATCAGTAATGGGCTCGGCCGAAAAATGCTGCATACCCGAAGACGAACCCGCGCATTGCTCGGGGCCGGTAGTGCATTCGTTGTTATCGGCGCGCTGTTTCTGTTACCGGTATTGGCCATTAAAGATAATGCTGCTGACAGCGGGTTGGCAATGGTATCACAAGGCAAGATCGTTGTCCCGGAAAGATCATCACTGGCAGTAAATCCGCCACACATTTTGCGAACCGATACGGTACGAACCGTGGTAATTCGCGAAGTGAAAATAATAAACTCGGTAAAAGACATCGCCACGACTGATACTGATGACCACAAGAACTTGCGCGAATCTGGTCCGCTTCCGCAGCAACTGCAACCTGCTGTATATATCAGTCCAGCCTCGGGGCGTCCCAAAAACCAGCCCGTCAGCATTAATGAAAATGTTATCTGGGAAGTGATACAAACACAGGTGGACCGGAACTACCAGAAACAAAAAGACAATCAAAAGGATTCAGGCTATAACAAAAAAACGATTGATTCCAGGCCCACAGAAATCAATCATTGATACGCCACAAATTTTTAAAACCATCTAAGCAACTTTACATGAAAACAATTTCAATTTCAATCCTCGCCCTCTTGTTTTTTGTACAGGCGGGCGATGCACAACGATCTACAGCCGTACGCACCACACGCATTGAAGACATGCAGAATTACAGCCATACTTTTTTTATAGATCTTAAAGTGGGCAACAAAATGCGCATCGACGTATACGATCGCTACGGGCCGGCTATGCATTACAACATAGACTCGCTGATGAACATCGCCGTACAATGTTATGAGCGCATTAAAGACAGCCTTGCGGATGATTACTATGCCCGCACAATGGACATTAATTTATACGATACCGTGCTGCGCAGCATTGGCTGGGGCGCTATGCCGCCGAAGGAAAGACGGATGCTGGTATATGACAGCACGCAAAACATTGTGAAATTTATGCAAGACACTGTGTTCATTAAACTATACAGCGTGATGCCCCGCATTGGTGAACATTTTCCGCCTTTCCTTAAAATAACGCTTACGCTCAACAGTGTTGCCGAGATCGAAAACTTTAATACTGGCAGGTACAATGTGATGCTAGCAGATCTGGATCCGTATAACAATAAGCAATGGAGCATTGGTGCCAACGGCCGCCGGTGGCTGAAAGAAAACAGTTCCATCCAGATTATCCGTGCTTACGATGAAACAAAGCTGCAACGACGGATGGGTCATTACATTTCCTTCAGTGCCCAAAACTATCGTGCACATTTTGTGCCTTCGGTTAGTGCCGGTTTTGGAATGATCACCGAACAAAATTTTATCCGCGAAGAAATCTTTGCCGGCTATGAAATGGCATTCACTTTTGAAAAAGGTGCCGATGGCCGCGAAGCATCTTTTGCCAATCACTTTATTACGCTGAGTTACAAAACAAGTAATCTCAATGTGTCGCGCAATCACATCATCGGCGTGTTTCCAAATCTGAAACTGAGTTATCTCATTATCAGAAAAGGAACGGTAATGGATAAACACAGTTTCCGGATCGGTGTGGCGCAGTTTACGGTAGGCAAAGGAGATTTGAAGATTGAGCCGAGTTTCTATTTTAAGAATTTGTTCAGGGAAGTGTCGCCCAGCTTCCGGATCACACAATCATTTTAACCAATCAATATAAAACAAATCACCATGAAATACGAATTAGATCTCTTTGTGGCGAGCCTTCATAAAGATGCCCAACCGGCCGCATGGCGCAGCCTGGAACCGCTAACGCTGGAGGTTCAATTTGTTGATCTCTGCACCCATATCAACAACACGCGAGAACTGCTTCGCCACTGGCTCACCAACGGCAAGATCAATAAACTAAGCATCCTTGTGCCGATTGCGCAGAAGGATATTACACGCGGGCTGGATATGCTTGAGCAACTCATTACCGTAAACAATGGCACCACCACTGCACACAAAAACGAAACAGTGGACGAATATTACCATCGCCTGCATTACATGCTGCGGCGACTGCTGGAATATGTGTTTATCGACTTTGGGGATTATTACGACACCCACCAAAAGATCCCAAACTTTGTGATGCGCAAAAAAACGTTCAAGGTTACCAACTTCAAAAGGAAACTGGAGAAAGCCTTTTTACAACCAGGCATTTCGGACGCTACTGCTACCCTCTTACAATCACCGGTGGAACACTTCCTCGATCCTTCGCGCAAAACTTCGCACTACCAACTGGTATATCTGCGGATGTATCGCAAACGATACTATGAAGACAATTTTAGCAAGATCAAAACGAACTGGGATGCGATGCTACTCATCGTAAGTCTTCGGCTCAATAGCTATGCGGGCGTACAATGTTGTTTGGGCATCATTGGCGAGTGCCTTGCCCTGCAGGAAACAGGAAAAGAGTATGAACTATTAAACGAAATGACACATGAAATAAATTGCATACGCATGGCAAACATCGACCGGTACGATACCGACCTCCCGGAAATACAAACCCACCTGCTCGATCATTTGGCAAACTGGATGATGATGTTTGCCTTTCAAAAGAATGAGGAAGAAAATGTTTCTCCTGCTGACTTTTGCGCCGAAAAGATCAAGCTGTCATTCTCTGTAGACGAACTCGGCCTGTTGCTTTATCTCATGAACGAATCCGGGATGATATTGAACAAAAACTTTTTAAACGTAGTGCGTGCCGCCACCCAAAGCTTTAGCACGAAAGCTAAAGCAGACGTTGCGTACGAGAGCCTGCGATCAAAATCGTACAAGCCTGATCCGGGAGCGGCGGGAAAATTACAGGAAAAGTTGATGGTATTATTTAATAAGGCGCGGGAACATTGATCCCTACATCGCTTCTGTTATGTTGAGGAACGAAACATCTGATTCTCGACCATTCACCTTTCGCCTTGCAGGTTGGTTTCAAAAACATATTTGCAATTACAACCCTACTGCAACGTTTTGAATAAGATGTTTCGCTCCTCCACATGACAAGCCCTCCTCTTTTATTTCAATCATTTTAAATATCAAATCATGTCAGACAACAAACACCTCACCGGCAAGCAAGACCGCATCCGCGTAGCCGCCACCGATCCATCGGAAGTTGAATATATCCACAAACAATTTCCCATGCTCAGCCACCAGGCAGTTTCAGGCGCCATCCGCGCCGCCGGACCGATGCGAAAGAACATTATTAAATACATTAAAAACAAACACCGGTTGGTGCTCAGCGCTTACAATATAAAATAATCCCCATGCAAAAGAAACCAATGAAAATATCAACGCTGGTGGCGATCGCCAAAAAATACGACCCGCTTATTACGCGCTATGCACGAATGCTCACCGGCTCAAAGGAGGCGGCGGATTACATTTCGATACGGGTATTAGAGCGTTATTGGAAAACAAATATCGAACTTCCACCACGGGAGATGAAGGTGTATTTGCAATGGGCGGTAAAGGAGGCGAGTATTAGGTGGAAGATGGGGAATGCGGTTTGGAAGTGAATCTGATCAGCCGGACAAGTATTTCTGCAACAGTTGATAAAACGTTATTGATCATTCTGAAATTTGCGATGGGAAAAACACCCAATAACTTCGGTGGAAAAACGCTTCGTATTTTACAGATTATACGTTTAAAAATGTACTTTTAGAGTTCCGTACATTTCACAAACAAACAGTCCCTATGGATGCAAAATCATTTTTAAACCTTGACTACATAATCGAAATAAATGAGAAGCGGCACGAACAGTATACAACGGCCTACCAAAAAGTATTAGAAAGATTTGCCATTATCATTTTAATTTATTCTGCACTTACAATCTTTCTTATCCCGCTCATTAAAGAATTTATTGTATTTAAGAATACTCTATTAATAATTGCCTTTTTGCCATTTGCCATACTTCTTCTGATTTCGGTCTATTTTACAATCAGGTTGATAATTCCAGTTGAAGTGGCATACCTCGAGCTGCCGAAGAAATACTATGTTGACTATCTCCTCCAATATCAACAAACTACTACAGATGAGGTAGAGTTGGCAAAGCTGTTAAAAGCTTCCTATATATCTGAATTGGAAACAGCGGTTACAACCAATGAAAGCGTATTTAGAAAAAAGAGCTATTTCTTTTATAATGCGCTCACTTTCGGTTTATTAGCGGTTCTTCCCTACTTGGTTTGCATGGGTTGTTACATTACAAAAAAGGATGATTCTATTCAGAAAATTGAAATTGTTAACCCAAAAAAATAGCAGTATATTTACAATGTCAAATACAACACAAATGGCTACCGGTAAAAATAACCATACAAAATCCTCCGCTGCCCTTAATGGTGCCAAAACTGCTGGTGCAACAACCCGTTTGCCCGGTGTAAATAATGCCCAGGTGATTGTGTCTTCTCCGAATATGATAAAGGAAAATAAGCAGATTTCTACTCGTAAAAAATAATCTGATATTTTTTAAAATAAGGTTTTCTTCAATGCATTTGTCGTGGGCAACGCGCCAACAATTCTCCGGTAGAGGAAACATCCGAACATCAGCACCAACAACTTATGAGCAAAACGATAACATGGGGAGAAAGACAGGTGATTGGATCTTCGCTGGTTGATCTGGGTTATCGTGATTACATTGCTGCCCGTTTTTTGCTTAACAATGAGTTTGTTATTCAAGGATTGTGGCCCTGGCGAGTACCACTGTAGAAAAATATTTAAAAGCGCTGATAGTATTTCGGTCAAAGGAAAAGGAAAAATACAATGATCATTTCGATAGATTTTTAAAGCTGAAAAACATTTTGGTCAAAAATAATCTGGATGTAACCGAAAAAATTTGATCCCACTTTTTTAGGCATATTGGAAAAAGCATTTAAGATCAGTTATTATGATCAAATTAAAAGTCCAGTCAAAATAGGCTTTTACTTAAATCAGTTTGTCGGGGAGTTAGACAGCACCATCCATTTTTTGGAAACACTTTCAGCCCTGGTTGGCATTCAAGTTTAAAATCCCGTTCCTATCCCTCACACCGCTCCCCCGGCGCCCACGACCGCGGCGAGCGAATATCCACTCCTTAAAATTGAATATCCCCTATCCTGTGAAAAAGAGTGTGCCGCTCTCCTCTAAAACATATGATTGCGGTTTTCCTCTGGCAAAGGATGTTTAACACATGGCGATGTTATTTTTCCAGTGGCGACGGCTCAATACTTTACGCCGCTGGTCTGGGACCACGCGGCGGCGTTCACGGTTGGTGGCAGTGGCTTGTGGTGTGATTTTGAAAATACCAGCGAGGGCTAAAAGTATTTTAGCGGAACAAGAGAGAGTTTTTGTATTCTCATTACCATCACTTAAATTTTTCCCTATAAATGATTTGTTACCTGTAAACTTGCGTAATATATTTTGAGATTTACCAGCTGGATTACTTATTGATAATGGCTTGACTGTGAATGTATCTTTTTCCCGATCAGCTGAATGTTTCTTTAAAAGTTACTAAGTTACATCTTGGGGCTTAAAGCGAAGATGTTTCAAGAAAAAACTACAGGATGGCTTTGCAAGCTTTCACATTTAATTTTCTGTCACTCGGTAAGGTTGTTTAACAACACTATGGTTATTTTATTTTGGTACATTTTAATTATTATTGATCTGCACTCACTCTATTAAATTACTTCATTCAAATCTCGGAATGTTAGATCAATCTCCTGTCAACTTTGGGATGAACGATTTCATCTCGTCTTAATTCAGTCGGTAAAGTCTGCCATATGATTTACTCTGATATTCCTACTTGATATTTACTTTCTTGAAAGATTCGCATGACGCCCTAAAAATATAGTGCACCATTTCATAAAATAGTGCAGCGTTACAGTTGACTTGTTATCCCACATTACCGTGGGGACACATTATATGATCAGCCTGATTATCTACAGAAATAACCTTAAATACATCGGTAGAAGAGCAAATTAGATTTG
>JAATFP010000063.1 GCA_015655125.1 Chitinophagales bacterium
CAGCGCCGGTGCTGGCATTAATTGCTTCATTTATTTTTGCATAATCCAGCGCCTGCTTACTTACCACTATCGCCATCAATTCCTTGTTACCTATGTCGTCGGCTTGTATAGATTCTTTCCTCGGAAACAGCCTGTAACCGGTAATGCCGCAATAAGCCGAATGGATCGGTTTGTAAGGAAACAACACCGTGCTTTTCCCATCGATGGGCGTAAAAATGTAGATATAGCATTCCAGCGCGTTTTTTATCTCCATTTTAAATTTCGTTCCTTTTGCAATTGGGGCAACTGTATGAAAAACATTGCCGGTACCCGCTTTCAGCGCAATAGGTTGTTTTGTATCATTGTTGATCAAACCAACCGTGCATTCAAAAGCAATATTGAGTGCCGCACCTCTTTTAGGCAACGGATCCAATCCATACGCTTCGCGGACGAATTCCTTGAAATCGCCATAACGGACATATGCCAGCCCATTTTGTCCCCACTGCGAACCCCAGCTGTTCATAATTTGAAAGGCGCCACCTTCCACGCGGTCATCATAGCCGATCACACACATGGCATGGCCGCCAAAGCCCATTTGCTGGCGATCTTCACTTGTTGGGTGCCACACTTTTTGTCCCATCATTTCCTGCATGAATGTGCCACCTACCATCATGCCGATCACTACGGGTGCATCTTTGGCGAGATGTTCCTTTATTGCGCGGATATTGATATCGTTTACGCCGTCGCTTTCTGTAAGCCGATGGAACCCATGGATTTTATTTCCCGCAGCTTCCTGTAGCAATGCACTATTGGCCTGGCGGCTACAGTCATTTTCATCATATTGAAAATCTTCCATTTTTACCGCGCCATTGTTCTGCATAAACTCCATCGCCCGCTGGATATACGAACCCTGGCAATCATCCAAAGCAATATTGTTATACAGAAATGCCGGACTGTACGCCAGCTGGTCGGGGTTACTTCGCGTACTTGCGGCTTCCAGCACCGTTCGCGCCGCGTAAGCACTGCTCCAGGCTACACAGCTTCCCTGTTTGCCCTGGTCGCCACGACGCGGTGCAAAAGCAGCCAGCGATACCGATTCGGGTAAAGGATTTTTAGTGTTATCATCTTCCAGGCCCTCGTATACTTGTGCCTTGCTGAATTCCTTCGGACTATAGTTGTAGCCACTTTGAGAAAAGAGATTCTGCACAACAGATGATGATGATCCGCCCATGTTTTTAAAAATGAAGTAGCCGGCAACTGCGATAATGATCAACACGATCATTCCTTTACCACCTTTGAACAAGCTAAATAACAATGGAAGAAATGCTATCAAACCGCCGCCGCCAATGCCGCCACCCCCGGAATTTCCACCGCTGCCGCCGGAGTTATCGTTATAATCATCCTGATCATTAGGATCGTCGTCCACCATGTGAAGTGCCATAACAGATTAATTTTAGATGATTAAATGTAATGACAGATTTTTAAATGGAGAATTTTTTATTGAAGCGAAAGAAAAAATCCGCGAAAAAAAATCCCGCTACGCGGGATCAAATAATCTGATTTTTCAACAGATCCTCAAACACATCGCGTTTCCGGATCAGTTTTGCTTCGCCATCTTTCACCAGCACTTCCGCCGGTTTCAATCTTGAATTGAAATTGGATGCCATCTCAAAACCGTACGCACCCGCATTGTAAAAAACAAGGAGATCGCCTTCGCGAACTTCGGTCAATGTTCTGTCCCACGCAAATGTATCCGTTTCGCAAATATTGCCAACAACCGTGTAAATACGTGGTGTTCCGTTTGGATTTGAAACATTTTCGATGTGATGATAGGCTTCATACATCATCGGGCGAATCAGATGATTGAAGCCACTGTTGACACCCACAAAAACCGTTGCCGGCGTTTGTTTGATCACATTTGCTTTCACCACAAGATAGCCGCATTGGCTTACCAAATATTTTCCCGGCTCAAACCAAACCTGCAATTTTTTCCCGGTTTCTTTTTCATGCTGCGCAAATGCTTCGGCCACTTTTTTCCCAAGTTCATCCACATCGGTTTCCGGGTCGCCGGGTTGATACGGCACTTTAAATCCGCTGCCAAGGTCGATATATTCCAGTTTCGGAAAATGTTCCGACATGCCAAACATCACGCTCAGTCCCATTAAAAAAACATTGATATCTTTTATCTCGCTGCCGGTATGCATGTGAATGCCGGTAACATGCAGACCGGTTGTTTTTACAATACGCCCGATATGCCGTATCTGGTGAATGGAAATTCCGAATTTGCTGTCCACGTGCCCGGTAGAAATTTTAAAATTTCCGCCGGCCATGATATGCGGGTTCAACCGGATGCAAACCGGGTAACTGCCGGCGAATTTATTTCCAAATTGTTCAAGGATCGAGATGTTATCGATATTAATATTAACCCCCGATTCTTTCGCTTCGAGTATCTCTTCAAAATCTACGCAATTGGGCGTATATAAAATATTTTCTTTTGCAAAACCCGCCATAAGGCCGAGTTTCACCTCATTGATGCTCACGCAATCGAGCGAAGCGCCGAGCGATAAAACGTGTTTTAAGATATTGATATTGGTGAGCGACTTACACGCATAAAATATTTTGGCATCACATTTTTTAAATGCGTTGGTGAGCTTTTGATATTGCTCGCTGATCTTTTCCGCGTGGTAAACATAAACCGGCGTGCCGAATTCTTTTGCAACGTTGGTCAATTCGGATGATGTAAGTGTGGCCATTATATTGTTTTTTGTTTCGCGCAAAGGCGCAAAGTTTCACAAAGCCGCAGTTATAACAGGCGCCTTTTTTATTTTTCGTTGCAGCTTCGCGTGAAAATTAAAAAAGGCATCCATTAACTGATGCCTTAAAAATAATGTAAATGATATACAAAGTTATCAGGCTTCTTCGTCTGTCTGCTTATCGTCCTTGGTTATTTCTTCTTCAATTTCGGATTCTTCTTCCGCAATGATCTCTTCCGCCGCAACTGTTTCTTTTTCGTACGTGGGATCATTGATATCAGTCAACGCTTCGTTGCTTTCTTCCTCCTCGCCACCTGCTTCTGTCACAATAATCTCTTCTTCCATCACTACATCGTTGCTGTTTTCGCTATCGATAATCTCACCTGTAACCGTTACATCCAGTAATGATGCGGGAGCTTTATTGTCTGCATTCGCTTCATTGTATTCTTCGCTCACATTGGTCATATCGCTTACAGCAGTCGCTTTTATAAATTCTTCCATCAGCACTTCGCTGATCTTCGGTAATTCATCTGCGCTGTTTATCCCGAAATAATCCATGAAAGATTTTGAAGTAGAATAGATCAACGGTTTGCCAACAGCATCTTCGTTGCGCCCGGAAATGATGACCAGGTCTTTTTCCAGCAATTTCTGAACTGCATAATCACAGTTCACACCGCGGATGGATTCGATCTCACTTTTGGTGATCGGTTGTTTATAAGCAATGATAGCCAATGTTTCCAGTGCCGCAGTAGAAAGGCGCTTGATGAATTTGTCGCCGTTGATAAGCGCTACCGTTTTATGAAAAGCCGGCTTGGTAAGGAATTGCCAGCCGCCACCGCTTTGCTTCAATTCAAAAGCATAAAATTCCGCTCCGTATTTTTCTTTAATGCCGTCAATCGCGGCTTCCACCTGTTCGAGGCTCGCACGGTCCTCGATAAACCCAAGAGCGGTATTGATGAGTTCAGTGATTTCCGGTGATGTTAACGGCTTGTCACTTGCAAATATCAATGCTTCGATGTGTGGTATGATTAAAGAAATTTCCATGCGTAGTTGTCCGCTATTTGGTAACTTTTAAATTATTAGTGCTGTTTTGAATTCTTCGGGTGACATTCCCTGTTGACCATTCACCATTATCCTTGCAATGCTGCTGCACCACTCACAATTTCCGTCAACTCTGTGGTAATGGCTGCCTGACGTGCACGGTTGTAACTGATCTTTAGAGATTTCAGCAACTCGTTTGCATTATCGCTCGCTTTGTCCATCGCAGTCATACGCGCACCGTGTTCGCTGGCGTTTCCATCCAACACTGCTTTATACAACTGCGTGTTCAGGATCTTCGGCATCAGCTCTGCGATCAGCACTTCTTTACTTGGCTCAAAAATAAAGTCGGATTTTTTCTTGCTGCCACTTTTATCTTCCACCTTTTTAACAGGTAAAAATTGTTCTGCAGTATAAATCTGCGAGGCTGCATTTTTAAATTCACTGTATACTATTTCTACCGCATCTGCTTCCTTATTGGCAAAAGCGTTCATTGCATATTGCGCCGCTGTCTGCACTTTTTCAAAGCTCAAGCCAGCGAAAATATCCCAGTAAGTATCTACTACTTTAAATCCGTTCTTTGAAAAATGCTCGTATCCTTTTTTACCGATTGGCAAAAAACGCACTTTTCCTGCTGCCAGCTGGGATGGATATTTATCTTTTGCCAATTGTTTTGCAAGCTTGATCAGGTTGCTGTTGTAACCACCGCATAATCCACGATCGCTGGTTACCAGCAGAATCAACACATTTTCTACTATTCTTTCTGTCGCAAGATCAATCGCCACATCACCTTCGCTTGTGCTGACGATATTGCTGAGCATTTCCTGCAATTTCTGCGCATAGGGTCTCATTTGGGTGATCGCATCCTGCGCACGGCGAAGTTTTGCCGCGCTCACCATTTTCATTGCTTTGGTGATCTGTTGGGTACTTTGTACGCTTTTTATCCGGTTTCTAACCTCTTTTAATGCACCACTCATTTGATGTATATTTATTTGGTGTGCAAAAGTAGGCAATTTTTTTAAATCTATGATGTATGATCTGTGATCTATGATCTCTTCAAATTCATAGAACCACGCTGCCGCGGAAGCAGATCATACATCACAGATCATAGATCACAGATAAATGAAAATCAAATATTTACGTAAAATTTACTTCTCTGCAAATTATCCATTATGCCTTTATCCATTATTAATTACCTTTGCTGCCCTGTCAATTTGGCCAATTTTGCTAAACAGCATCATATTTGACCAACAAGGCGGACAAAACACGATTATTTCAACATTATATAATTAATTAATGAGCATTCTTTCCAAACTCTTCGGAGGAAATAAAAGCGAAAAAGATGTGAGGCAGATCCTGCCGCTCGTGGAGAAAACGAACAGGTTTTTTGAAAGCTACCGGTCTTTAAGCAATGACCAGCTGCGCGGAAAAACCGTTGAATTCAAAGACAGGATAAAGGCACACCTTTCAGAAGTGGATGCCAATATTGAAGAAAGAAAACTGGCCGCCGAAAATCTGCCAGTAGCTGATATTACCGGCCGCGACGATATTTACAAAGAGATAGATACACTCAAAAAAACGCGCGATACCAAAATCGAAGAGATCCTCGATCAATTGCTCCCGGAAGCATTTGCGGTAGTAAAAGAAACCAGCCGCCGTTTCAAGGAAAACGAAACCATCGAGTCTACAGCCACCGATCTTGACCGTGAACTGGCCGCAAAAAAAGATTCAGTTACGATACAAGGCGATAAAGCCATTCATAAAAATACATGGACGGCAGCAGGCGGACAAGTTACCTGGAACATGGTACATTACGATGTTCAGCTCATCGGTGGTGCCGTATTGCATTCCGGCAGAATTGCCGAAATGGCAACCGGTGAAGGTAAAACGCTCGTGAGTACATTGCCTTCATACCTCAACGCATTGGCTGGCGAAGGTGTGCATATCGTAACGGTGAACGATTACCTCGCCCGCAGGGATAGCGAATGGAACGGTCCCATCTTCGAATGGCTGGGGTTGCGCGTTGATTGCATCGACAAGCATGAACCAAACGGCGATGCCCGCAGAAATGCATACAATGCCGACATTACTTATGGCACCAATAATGAATTCGGTTTCGATTATCTACGTGATAACATGGTTCATTCTCCGGATGAGATGGTACAACGCAAACATCATTTTGCTATGGTGGATGAGGTGGATAGCGTTTTGATCGATGATGCCCGTACACCGCTGATCATCAGCGGCCCGATCGGTCACAGCGACAACACCCAGCAATTCTTCGATCTTAAACCACGTATTGAAAGGTTGGTGGAAGCGCAAAGAAAAGCGGTGAATCAATATTTAATTGAAGCAAAGAAAAAAATTGCCGAAGGCAACGACGATCCGAAAGATGGTGGACTTGCCCTGATGCGCGCGCATCGAGGCTTACCGAAAAACAGTGCGCTCATTAAATTTTTGAGCGAACCCGGTATGCGCGTAAAACTGCAGAAGAGCGAAAACTATTACATCGCAGATCAGCAAAAAGAAATGCCGAAAGTGGATGCGGAACTTTATTTCAGCATCGATGAAAAGAATAACCAGGTAGAACTGACCGACAACGGCTTGAACCTCATCACCCGCAACGGTGAAGATCCCGAGTTTTTTATCCTGCCCGATATTTCAATCAAACTGGCAGATATCGACAAAGCCGATATCGACCCGGAAGAAAAATTGCAACGCAAAGAAAACCTGATGAATGAATATTCTCAGAAAGCGGAGCGCATTCATATCGTACAGCAGTTGTTAAAAGCATATACTTTATTTGATAAGGATGTAGAATACGTGGTGATGGACGAAGCGGTGAAGATCGTGGATGAACAGACAGGTCGTATTCTGGACGGAAGAAGATACAGCGACGGATTGCACCAGGCTATCGAAGCAAAAGAAAACGTGAAGATCGAAGCATCCACGCAAACTTACGCTACCGTTACGTTGCAGAACTATTTCAGGATGTATCATAAGCTGGCGGGTATGACCGGTACGGCCGAAACAGAAGCTGCGGAATTGTGGAGCATTTATAAACTGGACGTGGTTTCAATCCCTACGAATGTAAAAGCGATCCGTAAAGACGAGCAGGATCTTGTTTATAAAACCAAGCGTGAAAAATATAAAGCGGTTATCGACGAAGTAGAAAAAATGCGCGCTGCCGGAAGACCAACGCTTGTTGGTACTACATCCGTGGAAGTAAGTGAGTTACTGAGCAGGATGTTGAAGCAAAAAAATATTCCGCATAATGTATTGAATGCAAAACAGCATAGCAAAGAGGCGCAGGTGGTAGCCGAAGCCGGGCTTGCCGGTGCCGTTACGATCGCTACCAACATGGCCGGCCGCGGTACGGATATCAAGCTCGGACCAGGCGTGAAAGAAGCGGGTGGTTTGGCCATCATCGGTACCGAACGTCACGAAAGCCGTCGTGTGGACAGGCAGTTGCGTGGCCGCGCCGGTCGCCAGGGTGACCCCGGAACATCCAGCTTTTTTGTGGCTTTGGAAGATGACCTCATGCGCATGTTTGGCAGCGAGCGTATTGCCAGCCTGATGGATAGAATGGGCTATAAAGAAGGCGAAGTGATCCAGCACAGTATGATCACAAAAAGTATTGAAAGGGCACAGAAAAAAGTAGAGGAAAATAACTTCGGCATCCGTAAGCGTTTGCTTGAATACGATGACGTAATGAATAAGCAACGCAATGTGGTTTATGGAAAACGTAATCACGCGTTGTTTGGCGAAAGGCTTGCACTGGATCTTGATAATGCATTTTATTCAGTTGCTGAAGGACTGGTGAATTCTTTCAGGGAAGCGGAGGATCACGAAGGATTCAAACTTGCAGCAATCGTAAATTTTGGTATCGATACCTCAATTACCCGGGAAGAACTGAGCAAAGGCAACCTGAATGAGCTTGCTGAAAAATTGTATACGGAAGCGACCAATCATTACAATAAGAAAAAAATTGCGATCGCTGAACAAACAAAACCTATTATCAGCAATATCCGCAGGGAACAGGGTAATCATATTGTAAATGTGCAGGTTCCGTTTACCGACGGTAAAAAAGGAATTTCTGCATTGGCTAATCTTGACAGATATATTGCTACGGATGGCGCGGAACTTGGTAATGCGCTTGAACGCAGCATCACACTGGCTTTGATCGATGACGCATGGAAAGAGCATCTACGCGCAATGGATGATCTTCGGCATAGTGTTCAAACTGCTGGTTACGAACAAAAAGACCCGTTGGTAATTTACAAGATAGAAGCATTCCAGGCATTCAAGCAAATGGATGACCAGGTGAATAAAGATATCGTTAGCTTTTTGAGTCATGCAGGCATTCCGGTGGAACAATCCAATAACCAAAAGATCAGGGAGGGCCGGGAACAAAAAACGGACATGAGTAAGATGAACGTGAACAAGGCCGAGATCGAAGCTGCCGGTGAAGATTATGCAGCGAATGAAAAAGATTATTTCGATCCTTCCGGACCGGTTAAACAAGAACCGTTAAGAGCAGAACCGAAGATCGGAAGAAACGATCCTTGTCCTTGCGGAAGCGGGAAAAAGTATAAGAATTGTCATGGGCAAGGCGCGTAAGAAAACATATCTAGCGATCAGTTAAACAAAAAACAGCATTCAATTTTTATTTGAATGCTGTTTTTTGTTTAGGAATAAATATGAAATTTATTGTTGTGTTTATTTGTTCATCCTTTAATATACGCTGGTTCAAATGCCTATACAGACAGTGTCACATATTGATCCATTCACTCACACTACAATGGCAAACCTGCTTCCTTTTCCTTCCACGCTCTCTATCTCCAGTCGCGCGTTGATCTTTTGCAATAATTCCCGTACGAGGAACAGCCCCAACCCGCTTCCCTTCTCCCCTTTTGTTCCTTTGGTGGAATCGTTCTGATTGGAAAATATAGCGGCGATCTGTTCTGCACTCATCCCTGTTCCTTCATCTGTTACAAAGAGCCGGACTTCGTTGTCCATCGTCTCAGCGCCGATCCGGATCGTTGTTTTATCCGAACTGAATTTGATAGCATTCGTAATCAGGTTCCTCAACGCAACAGAAAGGATATCGGCATCACCGGGAATTACAGCAACCTGAAGTTGTTGGCGGATCGTCAACTGCTTTTGAAGAGCCTGCGCCTGCACATGGCTCACTGCATCTTCTACGAGTTCATACACATTTACAGGCACGATGTTTACCCTGGTGTTCCGTATCTGCGCATTTGCCCAGGCAAGCAAATTGTCCAGCATATCGCCCGTGTGCGAAACAGCATCCATCGTCTTCAATTTAAATTGCTCCTTAAGTTCAGGTGCCAGTGAATCGCTGTCGGACAGCGACAGATACGAACGCAGCGTAACAAGCGGGTTCCGCAGATCATGGCTGATGATGCTGAACAACCGGTCCTTTACCTGGTTTAGTGTTTGAAGTTCGTTCCGCTGCTCATTGATCTTGACATTCTGTTGGTGAAGCAAGCCATTCTTTTTCCTGATACGTCCATAAGAATACGCAAGCACAGCCAGTATTCCAAAAATGGCCAATGCAACTATGATCAAAATATTGCGTTGACTTTTCTGTTTCACAACCTCGGCATCCTTCTTTACCAGTTCGGTATTCTTTTTCTGAACCTGGTAATTGGCTTCCAGTTCTGTGAGTTGATTCTTATTGTCGGCAGAAAAAATACTGTCTTTGAGGTTATAATATTTTTTAAGATAATCTGCCTGCTGCGCAAAATCCTTGATGCCTCCAAACATGTCGGCCATGTTGCGGTAATTTTCCATTTCAATAAGCGATGCGCCGGTTTCTTTTGAAAACAGGATACTTCTGTTGAAAGCGTCCATCGCCAATTGAATTTTACCCGCCTGCGCATTAGTTGCGGCAATATTATTGTAAAGAGCGGCAAAGCGATCCTTCGACATATTATTTTTTTCAAAATAGATCCTAACTGTATCAAAAGCGCGAAGCGCTTCTTCCGTTCTGCCAAGATGTTTGTAGGTCAGCCCGATATTAGACAACGAGTTAACTGCATAATTTTCGCCATCGGAAGCGAGTCGCTCGATCGCGTATGCTTTTTTTAGCCATATAAGTGCAGAATCGTATTTTTTTGCCTGGTCATAGTTGATCCCGCGGGAATCCCAGATACTACCGAGTTGGAGACTGTCTTTCATTTTTGTAACCAGCAATTCAGCTTTGTTATAATATTCGTTCACCCGTCCGTAATCGTTATTCTGGAAATACAGGTTTCCGATGGACATATACGCATTCGACAACCGGAAACTATCTTTCAATTCTTCGTAGATCGTAGAAGACAGCTGGTAATTGTACAACGATTTTGAATAGTCCGTCATCACCAGGTAGGTAAAACCGAGGTCGTAATAACTATTTGCGACACTGAGTGGTAATTTCAATTCTTTCGCAATGCCATTTACCTTTTCAAAAAATTCGATAGCTTTTGGCGCATTGTTATCGAGATAATAATTCCCCAACTTTTGAAAGATGATCATGCGGAAACTGTCGGATTTTTCAATATCGGCAACTTTCAGCAGGCTATCTACGACAATATGATTTTGGCCGGAAGATAAAAAGGGCGAAATAGCCATCATCCATAGAAAAAAATATTTCATCAGTAGGTAAGTTTAGATAAACCTTTTAACAGCAGTGCCGCCAATCACTACCTGAACGACAGTATCGGCATATGTTTTCCCGATCTGCAATTGCAATTTTCCAAGCTGCACCGTTCCGGTTTCTATGGCTGTGATCTTTTGTTTGTTCACCATGTGCGTGCGTGAGATCCTTACAAAATGTTCAGGCGGTAATTGCTGTTCCAGATTCTTCATGCTCACCAACGCTATCTTTTTTTCACCGGTGGCCAGATATATGTTTACAAAGTCGCCCAATGACTGGATGTAGAGTACATCGTCATGGTTGATCCTTACAAATGCGTTTTTTTCTTTAATGAAAAACGAACCGGCAGCATCATTTTTGAACGCTTCATGTGGAGCAATGTTATTTCTCATTTCGATAAGGGTGCGTGCCTTTTCGATGGCGCGAATAAGCCGTTCAGGGGCAGCCGGCTTTACGAGGTAATCGAGGGCATCCACGTCAAACGCATCGGCGGCATAATGCGGATGTGAGCTTATAAAAATGATCAGGGGAAGTTGCTTCAGGCTCTTTGCAAACTGGATCCCCGTCAGTCCCGGCATCTCTACATCCAATATCAGCAGATCGGGCGCATGAACCTGCAACTCGGCATGAGCCGCTATCGCATTGTCGCATTCGGCAAGGCACCGCAGGTTGGGGATCATTTGCAAATGCCGGAAGGTTAAAGCGCGGTAAATGGGGTCGTCATCAGCGATGATATACGTAATAATACTCTTCATATCCTTATATAAAGCTAGGGCTTTTACGCTTAAGACCCAACATCTATCCAAAGCGACCTTTCATCTACTTTAACGAACCACTTATCGATTAGCCAGGTCAATTACAAAAAAAGCTGTTACGTTTGCATCGGTTTTTCATAGGATATTGGATTTTAAAGCGGGGCAGAATTTCTATTCAG
>JAATFP010000038.1 GCA_015655125.1 Chitinophagales bacterium
ACGATCATAACGGTGAGTTATCAGGCGCTCCGGTCTGCGATGGCAAGCCCGGTGAAAAGTTTACGCTCCGAATGAGCAGAAAATCGGATTTTAACATGTTGAACCCCTAAAAATAAACCTGAATGAAAACCTTGCATTCTACCCATGTTTCGACAAGCTCAGATGCGCGGTCAGTCTGAGCTTGTCGAAGACGGCTTACAGAGCAAAATTTATTACCTGATAGCACAATACATACGGATTTAAAAATAAAAAAACTATAAAGGGCTTATTTGCCTTCGGCAGAAATACACATCTTTATCGCAGATGTTGAATTTGATGGATGGATTTTACCGATGGATAGACGGCTTATTCCTTCAGCTGAAATGCGGGTGTTTGCTTGCCAGTTTTCTATTGAAAAAATCATCGTTTCCGTTATTAATTTCATTTACTTTGCTGAAAAATCTTCGATTGAAAACGATATTACTTTTTGGCGCCGGCAAATCTGCTACTGTGCTTATAGATTACCTGATTGCGGAATCCCGGATCAATAACTGGAAATTTATCGTAGCCGATGCAAACAAGGAACAGATCCTTTTAAAGACAAACAATTCAAAATTTGCGGAAGCGGTTCAATTGGATATCAACGACGACCATTCGCGCGCAAAACTAATAGAACGTGCCCATGTTGTTATTTCCATGATGCCACCGCATCTTCATTTCCTGGTTGCAAAAGATTGCGTTGAATATCGCAAACATTTGCTCACGGCATCTTACCTCGACAATCAGATTAAAAGCTTACAGGATGAAATCAACCACCGAAAGCTGCTTTTTCTTTGTGAGATGGGACTAGATCCGGGTATCGATCACATGAGTGCAATGCAATTGCTGCATAAAATAAAATCAGGAGGCGGTGACGTTACTTCGTTCAGGAGTCACTGCGGCGGGCTTGTAGCGCCGGAAAGCGACGATAATCCATGGCACTATAAGATTAGCTGGAACCCACGGAATGTAGTGTTAGCGGGCAAGGCAGGCGCCGTATACAAGAAGGACAATGAAACGATCACCGAAAGCTACCAATCACTTTTCGAAACGGACCGCAGCATTGATACCCATGATGATAGCATTGGGGCGTTAAGTTATTATCCAAACCGCGATAGCCTACCCTACATTGATATTTATGATCTTCACAAGGCCTCCACTTTTGTACGCACCACTCTTCGTTATCCGCAATTTATGGATGGCTGGAAAAATATAATCGAATTAAAACTGACGGACGAAACACCGGTATTTGAAAGCGATGGGAAAACGCTGAGAGATTTTTTCACGGATCATTTTCAAAAGCATGGTTTTGAAAAATGGGTGGCGGAGAAACTCGACGCGAGTTTTACGGAATCCAAGACGGTATTGGAAAACCTGATGCGGTTGATGGAAGCCGAAGCTGAAGCAGAAAGCGCGGGTGAAGAGGTACCGGCAAATTTTATGATCGTAAACGATAAGGGCCATCTGAAAGACATTGACATCCATGATATTAAAAATTCCGCAGCCAGTTCTGTTGCCGCCAAAGTGTATCATGCAAATCTGATCCTGAAACAGCTCATCTTTTTAGGATTGGAGGATAATGAAACTTATATAAATAAAGGCTTCTGCAGTGCAGCGGATGTTTTGCAGGTTGCATTGGAAACAAAACTGGCACTCAAACCTGAAGACAGGGATATGGTGGTAATGATACATGAAATTGAATATATAAAAGGCGGAACAAAGCACAGCATCAACAGTTCACTTATCGTAAAAGGCAACGATAGCCACCACACGGCAATGGCAAAAACAGTAGGATTGCCATTAGGTATCGCCGCAAAACTGCTCCTTGAAGATGTGATAACATTAAGGGGATTGCATATTCCGGTGAAGGAAGCCATCTACGCTCCCGTACTGGCGGAACTTCAGAAACACGGCGTGACTTTTATCGAAAAGGAATTATGATAAGCAAAAATTTAAAGGTTGCATCCCTTTAAATTTTTTGCGTCGTGTTTAAATCGCTTCTCTTCGGCTTCCCTCTCGTTACAACTACTCCCGGTTAATGAAAATCAAGTGGTTTCAGCAGGGTTGTCTCATCGAGGAAAGATCTTTGTTCCACAACCTTGCCGTCTTTCCATTTGTAAATAGTTGCAAAGGTCACATCTATACTACGTCCGTTGGACTCAATGAGCTTCCCGTTGATATTCAGGCTTGCGGTCATTTTTCCGCTGAAGTGTTTGTATAGCGTAAAGTTTAATATTTATGTATAAGAAGGATCTAATACGTGGAGCCTAACGACCGGTATGATTCAGCAGCGTTTTCGTCAATATGGCAACTCCCTCTGTTGCCGGATACTCAATTACCACAATTTCCTGTGTGTCCCGTACATCCGGAATCTTTTTATCGATGATATATTTTTTTAACCCGGGGGGTGCATAATGCAGCAATGACGCTGCGGGATACACCTGCAATGACGTTCCCACCACTGCAAAAATATCGGCAGACAACAACACCTTAACGGCTACTTCCATCATAGGCACGGGTTCTTCAAACCATACGATGTG
>JAATFP010000108.1 GCA_015655125.1 Chitinophagales bacterium
TATCCAGTCCGCTGATCACCTTGTCTTTTTCATAATTGCCCGGATAGCCGCCACTTACGGCCACTACGGCCACCGCCACATTCGGATCTGTATCGATCTTCACTTCAGTTAGCCGTTCTTCCGAAGTAGCCACCAGTAAGTAAACAAGATCATTCTTCAATCTTGGAATTACCACCTCTGTTTCCGGATCGCCGAGACGACAATTGTATTCAATCACTTTCGCCTCATTGTTGTGGATGATTAATCCAACAAATACAAATCCTTTGTAATCGAGTGCTTCTTTGTGAAGCCCTGAAATGGTGGGTTCTATGATCCCGGCAATTATCTTTTCCTTCAATTCGCCTTCAAAAAACGGAACGGGACTAACTGCGCCCATGCCACCGGTATTGAGCCCTTTGTCGCCTTCCCCGATCTTTTTGTAGTCTTTGGCCTCAGGCAACAGCACATAATTTTTTCCATCGGTTAAAACAAAGACACTCATTTCTATCCCTTGTAAAAACTCTTCAATGATCACGCGCCTTCCGGCCTCTCCGAATTTGGAACGCAGCACCATCAGCTCAAACTCCGCTAACGCTTCGAGATAGCTGTTACAGATGATTACGCCTTTCCCGGCCGCAAGGCCATCGGCTTTGAGAACGATCGGCAGGGAATGTTTCCGGATATAAGCCACGCCTTCTTCATAATTACTTTCATCGAATTTTGCATAAGCCGCAGTCGGAATTCCGTTCCGTTGCATGAATGCTTTTGCAAACCCTTTGCTGCCTTCCAGTTGCGAAGCTTCGCCGGAAGGGCCGATGATATAAATATGTGCAGTAGCAGGATCGTTTTTAAAAAAATCGGTGATGCCTTTTACCAGCGGTTCTTCCGGGCCAACGATCACCATATCGATTGCATGTTGAATACAGGCGTCTGCTAACCCTTTAAAATCTGTAATCTGAATATCGAGGTTGCTACCCACCTGTGCAGTACCGGCATTACCGGGAGCGATGAACAGCCACTCGCATTTACTGCTTTGTTTCAGTTTCCAGGCAAGGGTATGTTCGCGCCCGCCGGAACCGACTAGAAGAATTTTCATGAAAGAGATATTGTATGTAGTTTCAAGTTAATGCACGCGAATTTAATTCACTTGCGGGAACAAATACTTTTTTTTTACGAATGGTGGGTGTGCGTTTTGGGTGGCGGGTGGCGGATTGTCCGGATGGCTGGAGATTTTATGGATAGGTTTGGTTGCGCCATTTTTACCGCAGAGAAAGGAGTTTTCGCAGAGCAAAACCTTCATCTCCGCAAACTCCTTTCTCTGCGGTAAAAAATCAGGAAGCCCACCATTACAAAAATTGCCGGCGTTTGAACACCTCCCCACCCGTAACGTGAATTTTCGTACGCTAAAAATTAAACTCTAAACAAATTTTATTACTTTGGGCAATTAAAATAAACCCTTCAAGCATATTTAAACAAATTAACATGAATGAACAGGTAAAAACCGGCAAACATCCAAAAGCACTGTACGTGCTGTTCCTCACGGAAATGTGTGAACGATTTGCTTACTATTTAATGGTCGGAATCCTATTTCTTTATCTGATCGATACCACCACCGGCGGTAAAGGCTTTTCGCAACATGTAGGTGCCGACGTGGTGGGAAGTTTCATCGCACTTGTTTATCTCACTCCTTTTATCGGTGGGCTGGTGGCCGACCGGTACCTGGGTTATATCAAATCCATCTTTCTTGGTGGCACGCTGATGGCGCTGGGCTACCTGGGATTGTCGTTGCCTGGAAATACCGCAATGTATGTCTCACTTGGCCTGATCATTGTCGGAAATGGCTTTTTTAAACCAAATATTTCCACAGTACTGGGTAATATTTACAATCGTGAAGATTTAAAACCGTTGAAAGATAATGCTTACAATATCTTTTACATGGGTATCAATATCGGAGCTTTCGTGTGCAATTTTGTTGCGGCTTATTTGAGAAATGCTTATGGCTGGGGCTATGCATTTGCCGCCGCCGGTATAGGCCTGATCATAGGCATGGTCATTCTTGCTGCTAACCTGAAGCATGTTAAAGAAGGAGACATTAAGAAAGTTCCGCAAAAAGAAGATATGTCGCTGGGTCAGATTTTCGGCTATGTTTTTCTGCCAGCAATCATCGCGGCTGTTATCGGCTGGATCATCCCCGGAAAAATATTCGGCGGAACAATCATGGGAAGCCAGGCTAATGATGCCTTTATTTTTGCATGTTTGCCAATCATTGCATTTTATATTTCGCTTTGGGTAAAAGCACAAGGCCAGGATAAAAAAGGCATCGGCGCCTTACTGTTCATCTTTGCGGTAAGCATTGTGTTCTGGACCATCTACAATCAAAACTCTACAGGCCTTACCATCTGGGCAGAAAAACATACGGATCGTGTAGCTTCTGAAACAACAGGTAAAATAACAGGGAAGATTTTCCCTTTGCAAAAAGTTACTGATACACCAAGGCTCGTAACCAAAGTGAATGAATTTTTTGTGGATGTGAAAGATACCAGCGCGGTCGTATCCAAAGACAGCATTGTTTCCATCACCACAAAAGAAGGGAAACCAGATACGTCGAAAACTGTATATGGCATTACTGCTGCAGGTAATAAAGTTGACCTGAAATCCCAAACCGTACTCACAATGGGTCCTGATCCATATTTCAATAACGTGCCGAAAGATCAATGGCCGCAGGGAAAAGATGTGAAACTTGTTAACACCGAATTGTTCCAGTCGATCAACCCATTGTTCATCGTACTACTCACTATATTTTTTGTGCCGTTTTTCGATTATCTCCGAAAAAAAGGCAAAGAACCAACTACTGCTTCTAAATTTGCAATGGCGATGTTCATATCCGGGTTATCTGCCTTGGTGATGGTATTCGCTATCCTTTCCGTTCCATCTGTTTATGGATTCAAAACCGGGCCGGCATGGCTTTGGGGAACCTACTTCGTATTCACCATCAGTGAAATTTTCCTGAGCCCGATCGGGTTGTCGCTGGTTTCAAAACTTGCACCTGCAAGACTCACCGCGTTGATGATGGGCGGCTGGTTCTTGTCAACATCCATTGGTGGCAAAGTGGCCGGCGTGATGACCAGTTTCTGGGACGACTTCACTGACAAAAAAATATTCTTCCTGATTCTTGTGGTAGCGGCTTTCATCGGCGGCATACTCATTTACTCCAGGCTGAAATCACTGAACCAGATCCTGAAAGATAAAACAGGTTCGGCGTAAAAAATCTGGCAGATTAAAATCTCATTTTAAAAAGGCGATACTTCCCCGTATCGTCTTTTTTATTATCTTCCTTTTCTAAAACAACTGTGCATGTCTGAGAAAAAAATATTTCAGCCTTTCGTTTCCCCGGGGACAATCATGAAAGAGCTGACGGTAAAATCTGTCTTATTAGGTTGCTTCTTCGGGGTTATTTTTGGCGCGGCCAATGTTTACCTTGCGTTGAAAGCCGGTCTCACCGTTTCTGCTTCTATTCCCATCGCTGTGATCGCGATCACATTGGGAAGGCGTTTTTTCAAGACGACTATTTTAGAAAACAATATTATTCAAACTACCGGCAGCGCCGGCGAAAGCATTGCATCGGGCGTAGCATTTACCTTGCCGGGGTTTTTGTTCCTGACAGCGCCAAGCAGCGCGGATTATTTTAATTATCTCACGATATTGATACTGGCAATCGTTGGCGGTATGCTTGGCACATTACTGATGGTTCCCCTCAGAAAAGCCCTGATCGTAAATGAGCATGAAACGCTTCCGTACCCGGAAGGAACCGCCTGCGGCGATGTGTTGAAAGCCGGAGAGCGGGGTGGTGATTTTGCAAAAACTGCATTTTGGGGACTGGGCGTAGCTTTTCTTTATGCTATTTTGCAAAAGATCGTTCGCATCGTCGCCGAAGCGCCCGAATACATGACGGCAGCAAAGAACAAATTCTTTCCATCAGCAAAAGTGAGTGGCGAAATCACGCCGGAATACCTGGGTGTGGGTTATATCATCGGGCCCCGCATCGCAGGCGTGTTGGTAGCCGGTGGTGTGTTAAGCTGGCTGGTATTTATTCCCTTACTGGCCACATTGATTCCCGGAGATATCATCGCTACGCAATTACACAAGTTGGGTTACCTGACTGATATTGCAAAAGATGGCGGCAAAGGTCATTGGAACGCAGCAACGCATACTTTTGACGATTACTCTGCAGCTATTTATTATGCGTTTATCCGCCAGATAGGCGCAGGAGCAGTGGCAGCCGGGGGTATTATCACCTTGTTAAAAACAATTCCAACGATCGTCAAATCTGTAAAGGGAAGTTTCAGTTCTATAAAAAGCAATTCATCAGAAGATAACGGAAAGATTTTGCGTACCGAACGCGATCTCAATTTAAAAGTGGTCGGGATAGGGAGCCTCGCACTAGTATTATTAATCGCCATTTTGCCGCAGGTTCCAGGCGATAATATTCTGCAAAAAATACTTATCGGCTTTCTTGTACTCATCTTTGGTGCGTTGTTCGTAACGGTTTCTTCGCGCATCGTAGGATTGATAGGGTCTTCCAACAATCCCGTAAGCGGAATGACGATCGCAACAGTTATGGGAACAAGTCTTATTTTTATGGCAGTGGGCTGGACGGGCCAGGCGTATGAGCCACTTGTATTAGTAGTGGGTGGAATGATTTGTATCGCGGCAGCTAACGCCGGCGCTACTTCCCAGGACCTGAAGAGCGGCTATATAGTTGGCGCAACACCACGTAACCAGCAGATATCTTTATTTGTAGGCGCAATCGTTTCTTCGGTCGTTATTGGCTTTACCATTAAATTCTTAGATAAGCCAAGTGCCGAATTGCTGGCTCAAGGAATCCATCATACCATCGGTACTGAAACTTTTCCTGCTCCACAGGCAACTTTAATGGCAACATTGATCAAAGGAATTCTGTCATTCAACCTCGATTGGCAATATGTTTTTATAGGCGTTTTTCTTGCAGTAACAATGGAACTATGTGGTATCAAATCATTGAGTTTCGCTGTGGGCGCCTATTTGCCGCTCTCAACAACCCTGCCCATCGCCATTGGCGGTGCCATTAAAGGATTGGTTGACAATAAAAAGAAAAAACAAAACATTCAAAGTTCTCCGGAAGAAGATGAACTCGGAAAAGGCAGTTTATTTGCAACGGGCCTTGTTGCAGGCGGTGCCGTTGCAGGCGTTATCGTAGCATTCATTTCCGGCAGCGAATCGGGAAGCAGATTTTTAAATGCAGTAAGCATGGAAGAAGGGCTTACAAACAACCTGGGTACCGGAATCTACGCTTTGCTTGGCGTAGCATTCTTTGCAGCGATGGGCTGGATGCTGTATCGCGTAGCGCAGAAAAAGTAATTCTAATGGATAATTTCAGAATGCACAATTAGTAACGTTTTAAAACAAAAGGCAGGTTATTCCGCAGAAAATTTTGATTTAAGAAATTACCAGTTATGCATTCTGAAATTATCCATTAAATAAACTTCAGATAATCGTACTGCGACCCAAGTATTTTCCTGTCATCACTTCCCAGCCATTTATTCAGCACCGTAGCATACACATTTTTAAAATCGACCTTGTGTTTAAGATCCCCGTCGTTGAGATCTGCGAGGTCGGGCATGTCATTTAAGATTCCCTTTTCTTTTAAGCCGCCGCTGATGAAGAACATATTGTTGGCTGTTCCATGATCTGTGCCATCACTCGCATTCTGCACCACCCTTCTTCCGAATTCCGAAAAGGTCATCAGCAGCACATCATTGAAGCGATTGTTCTTTTTAAGATCCCCGGTAAATGACTTCACCGCGTCATTCAGTTCAGTAAACAATCTTTTTTGCTGTGCTTCCTGGTTAACATGCGTATCAAAACTTCCAAGCGAAACGTAATAAACTTTTGTGTTGATATCAGACATGATAAGCGACGCGATCGTTTTAAGATTTTTACCCATTTCGGTATTTGGATAAGCTTGCGAAGTAGGATGCAATTTGCTCTGCTCAAAAATATAATCAGCGCTGCTCAAGGTGGCGCTCATCGTTTTGTATAAGTAATCCACAGTTTCTTCACTGCTATGATGCGCCGCATTGATATCTTTATAAAACCTCTCATTGCTGCTGCTGTATAACCTGCGCGGATCCTTGAATGCAAGTCCTTTTTGCGCATCACCTTTTAAAGCAAGGCTCAGCATGTCATCAATTTCCAGCGCCTGTGTTGGCTTATCACAACCTTTACATTGCGCATCAAGATAGCGGCCGAGCCAACCGGTGTTGATATATTTATCGCTGTCGCTCGCACTTTGCCAGATGTCCATGCTGCGAAAATGCGAACGATCGGGATTCGGATAACCCACGCTGTTTAATATCGACAAACTTCCTTCATCATACAATCCTTTGAAAGCTTCCAACGCGGGGTTTAGTCCAACCTCGGTCGTCAATCCGAGCGCCTTATCTTTTCCAATGCCGATCTTAGGGCGCCCCTTGTAATAGAGATCATTCGTAACCGGAATAACCGTATTCAAGCCATCATTACCGCCGCTGAACTGGACCACCACCACCACCTTATTTCCTTCCGGAACAAGATTGCGGGTTTCAAAAGCCTTTAAAAATTTCGGCATCATCATCGATGCGCTGGCCAGGGAACCGATCTGGAGGAATTCTCTGCGTTTGATAACCATAATAAGCTTTTTAATAATTTGTAAACTTCAACAACACTATCTATGATGTATGATCTGAGATCTATGATCTCCCGAAAATTTTCAGATCATCAGGTAAAGCTCATACGCTAAAAATCTAAAACAGATCATAGATCATACATCA
>JAATFP010000040.1 GCA_015655125.1 Chitinophagales bacterium
ATACCGGTAATGTGCAGGGGATCGCTAAAGCCAACCGCTCTATCAGCCCGGTAGCGGCATTTTGGTTTACCGGCAAAGCCAACCAGGTTACAGGCGATTGCATCAATCCAGCCCTCAGCACTTCAGCTGATGGAAAAGTGGTGATCTGCGACCTCGCTTCCAATACGCTTACACTCACTCCCACATTGTCGTTCGGGGTTACCAACAGCACCAGCGTTAGCACTACCGGCGGAAAACTCGATATTCGAAATGGGCAATTCATAGAAACCCTTACTTCATATATTTTTGGGTCCGATGGCACATTGTATATGTCTCCCGGAACTTTGTATAAGATAGTTAAAGGAAATTCTACGGCTGCCGCGAGCAATACATCGGGCGAATATATTCCGCGGATGTCTGGTACAGGGCCATTCCCTTATTTGCTGACCGGTGGTACGATCGAACTCGCCGGGTCGGGGAGCAGCAACGCGTTTCAAACATTGCGCGGATCTACGTTATGGAACTATGTGAACGTAAAATATAGCGGAGCGAACACGTTTGGCGCGGATTATAAAAATCTAAGCGCTCAGGCAAACGTTGATAGTACGCTTACAGTTACCAACAATACTGTCCTGGATTGCCGTATTCTCAATGGAGATGCTGTATCATTTGTGGGCAATGGCAGCATTACAATGAACAGCGGAAGATTAAGGATGCGAAATACCAGTTCGGCCCAGCCACAGTTGCAGGGAACAAACACTGCTTATGCAATTACGGATGGAGTGGTGGAATTCTATAATACCGGCACAATAGGCCTGGAGACTGTCCGGGGCACTGATGGAAATTCCAACCCGATTCTTTATAAAAATATCGAAATTACCGGCGATAAGGTTGGAAACAGTAATGCCAACATAACATTGCGCGACCTTGGAACTTTCACGGTAAAATCTACCGGTGTTTTCGAAATATCGGATCATTCTATCACCGGACCTGTCGGAACGCAGGTTGTGACCGTAGAAAATGGCGGCATTTTTAAAACAGGAAATAACGAAGGGTTTCACGGATTTACGCCGACGTCTTCCAATAGTTCTTCGGTACATCCTAATATAGAAACCATCACGTTAGCAGCTGGAAGTACCGTTGATTATATGCGAACCGGGGATCAGCCTATCACTAATGTGCCTGCGCTTGTATATCAACATCTTAAAATTTCTACGAGTGGAAACAAGATTGCACCTTCCACAACGCTGGAAATCAGAGGTAATCTTACAGGAAGCGGAACTGCAGATTTTGTGCACAACAATGGTGCAGTATTCATGAGCGGCACAGCTGGCCAATCCTATACTGCGGCGGCCGGCCATGAATTCGAATTCTATGATCTTACAAATGGCAGTACGCTTGCCGGTGGCGGCCTCTCTGTCAATAGCGGACTTGGGATAGTACACAATCTGCTGCTAAACGCCGGATCAAAGGTAAATCTTGCCACCGGTGACATTTCTATCAGGTCCACAATTAACAGGACGGCATCCGTGCGTGTTATCCCAAGCGAACCAGGCATCATTCAATATGGTACCGGGCGATTCATCGTTGAACGTTTCGTGAACACCGGCGGTACACACGGTAAAAGCTGGCAGTTCCTTTCAACGCCCGCAAAAGGGGAAACGGTTTTTAGTACGTGGCAGGAAAATGGTTCGATAACTCCCGGAAAAGGAACATGGATCACGAGTCCGACTGGAACCGGTTTCGACAATACTTCTCTTACACCATCCATCAAAGCGTATGATGTTAATACCAACGATTGGAAAGGTAAGCTCAGTACGAACGATGGCTCAACCGGATTGCTCGAAGAACCGCAGGGTTACATGCTTTTCGTACGTGGAGACAGAACAGTACAGACAGCCACCGCAACGGCTAATTCGACCACCATCCGCAGTCGTGGTAAGATATATGCACCGGGAGCCGAAGCGCCTGGTTCACTTACCGCGCCGGCAGGAAATGTAATTTCGGTGGGTAATCCATATGCATCTGCTATTAAACTCGATAGTGTTGTAAAATACTCCGCCAATATTGAATCTAACTTTTATATATGGGATCCGTCGCTCGCGGGAAGTTACAGCGTAGGCGGTTATCAGACCGTTGCCGGCGCTACTTTGTATGAAATAACTCCCGGAAATACGCCTATATACACCGGCACACATTACCCGTCGATCCAATCCGGTCAGGCATTTTTTGCCAGATCCTTACCAACAGATGCCGGTACCGTAAACTTTATTGAAAATGTAAAGGATACAGGCAGTCTTCTTGTGAATCGTGGCGGCAATCCGGCAGATGACTTGAAAATGATCAGTTCTCTCTTATATACAAGAGAAGGTAACATAGCCGATGGCAACAGGGTTGTGTTCGACAACCGCTATCGTAACGAGGTAGATGCAAACGATGCCAAGAAAGTTGTCAATGCCGGGGAAAATTTCGGGCTCATACGTAATGGACGCGTGCTGGCGGTAGAAGCGCGCGGTGACATTTCCGCAAGCGATACCATATTTTATAACATGAGCAACCTGAGGCAGGCAAACTATGTGCTTGTACTGGCTATGCGAAATATTAATCGTCCTGGTCTGGTAGCAGAACTTGTTGACCACTTTGCAAATGTTCGTATTCCTGTAAGTCTCTCCGATTCGAATTTTATCAACGTTACGGTTACTGCTGAAGCTGCCAGTAAATCTGCCAACAGGTTCATGCTGGTGTTCAAACCTGTTGCCGTATTACCGGTTACGATCACATCCACCACTGCAATACGCAATACAGACAATACTGTTGCTGTAAATTGGGAGGTTGAAAATGAGCTGAATATCTCCGGATATACAGTGGAACGCAGTGCCGACGGTATTCATTTTTCTGGAATAGGAACAGTCACTGCTACGGGAGGTACCAGCTACACGTACATCGATCTGAGTCCACTTGCCGGAGATAACTATTATCGGATCCAGGTGAAGGAAAACAGCGGCGATATACAATATAGTAACATTGTAAAAGTAGGCGCGCTTACTACATCTCCTTCTGTAATCGTATATCCAAATCCAGTTGTAAATAAGACCATCAGGTTGCAGTTCAATAATCAACCGGTTGGGAATTACCAGCTGTTACTCACTAATGCGGTGGGCCAGGTTATTTACAGGGGCGAAGCGACAGTTGCATCAGGCAATTTTACAAAAAATATTGTCCTTGGTAAAGCGGCCCCCGCCGGCACGTACCAATTGCAAATATGGCACACAAGGATTGCCATCGGTACAATTTCAGTTGTTGTGGAATAAAATATACTCACCGGAGGTTATCATTGGAACGAATCAGGCAATGCCTGATTCGTTCCAATGATAACCAAAATCTGGTATATCAACCCTTTTGTATATAATTTTTTCTGGATCGCGGCGTTTGTAATGTGAAGAAAAAAGGAGCAAAGGTTTATCAAATTTGCCGTATTTTGTTTTTTTTTAGATATTTTTACACGAATATCAGGATTTGACAGTGAGATGATCGCGCGATTGGGCATGATCAAATTTTGATTTTTTTATATTGATAAGCATGATATACCAACAATGCTTATTTTTGTTTAAACAGTATTATTGAATGAAAAAAAATATGAAATTTAAATCGTTGATTATTACGCTTGTAGTCGGTATGTTCCTTTGTTTAAGCATATCAGCTACCGCACAAGATCCACCGGATCCATGCACTGATCCGGAAATACCTTGTCCGATCGATGGCGGCCTTTCATTATTGATTGCTGCAGGCATAGGTATCGGTGCAAAGAAAGCGTACAATTAACGCAAAAAAAATAAAACCATCAGCCTTTAGTCAGCTGATACGAGTATATTTAAAAAGGCAACTACGGTTGCCTTTTTTATTACATAGCCATAAGATATAGGTTTTAAAACTTACCACCTGAGTGTTAACATCTGCCTCTGATTTTCAAAAACTTGCGTAGTATCCCTACTACAAAATTTAGGTTTCGGTTTTACGATAATTTTTACGATTTTTGCAGACGTTTCATTTTGAGTAACCATCCGCACAAATAATGCATAACAACCTTTTTTCTTCCCTGGCTTCCAATTCCCGGTATTTACGATTCGTGTTTATATTTATTTCGACCGGATTTTTATTCACATCCTGCCTTACAGCTAAAAATACATATTATTTCAAATCGATAAAAAGGGATACAACCATTACGAATTTCGTAACGAGCGACCTTGAAACGAAAATTGCACCCGGCGACAACATAAGCATTGTCGTTACAAGTTTAAGTAAAGACGAGGACATTATTTTTAACCAGGCTGCAGGTGAAGTGAGCGATATTGCCGGACTCGTTGCCGGTACACCTGGTTTTTTGGTTCGCCCCAATGGAACCGTTCTGCTGCATCGCCTTGGCGATACAAAAGCTGCGGGTTTTACGAGAAAGGAATTTGCACTTCAATTGCAAAAGGATCTTCTTCCCTACATGAAAGACCCAATAGTGAACGTTAACTACATTAACCATAAGGTAACGGTGCTGGGCGCCGTAAACAAGCCGCAGGTGCTTAACTTGCAGGGCGAACAACTGCCTTTGCTGGACGTATTAGTTGCAAGTGGTGATATTTCAACTGCGGGTAAACATAGCGATGTAATGATAATACGGGAAGAAGGAACCACAAAAAAAGTGAAACACCTGGATCTCGAAAATCAGTCGATTTTTAATTCTCCATGGTATTATGTGCAAAATAATGATATCGTATACGTAGTGCCGGATAAAGAAAAAGCGGACAGGTTGGAGCGAAGGATATCTCTTCGTACGACGCTCTCATTGGTGGCTTCGTCCGTTTCCCTTCTTATCATCATTATCGACAGGCTCCTTAAATAAACTGTGGCAACTCATGAGTGAAGAACAATTTTTTAGCGAAAAGCCTCAGGCAAATATCATCCGGCAGGTTGTGAACAGGTACCTTCCTTATTGGCCTGTTTTTTTTCTTCTGACCCTCATTGCATTCTCCATCGCTTTCGTATACCTGCGTTCGCAAACCAAAATGTACGTAGCTACTGCAAAAGTATTACTGAAAGATCCGCAGAAAGGATCCGACAGTAAAGTGCTGGATGCCCTTAACATTTTTAATGAGAAAAAAATTGTAGACAATGAGATCATCGTTTTAAAAAGTTCTTCGCTGATGCAGGAAGTGGTGAAGTCGCTTAACCTGTATACCAGTATCTATAATAAAGGGAATGTACAGACCGAAGAATTGTACAAGGCAAATTCACCCGTTGTTTTTGAAGCGGTAAATAAAGACAGTATTGTAGCCGGCGGCAGATTTGAGTTCGATATCGATTGGAAAAAAGGATATGTACTTATCAAAAATCAACGTATTCCTTTTGGTGGAATTTTTTCTCATAACAGGACCGATTACATTATTCATGTAAATCCGCAATACAATAAAAGCGCTACCGGCAAGGATTACTTCGTCGTGTTCAATTCCGTATCGTCAGCAGCATATTCCATCGTTTCGTCTTTGAAGGCAACACCATTGTCTTATCAGTCAACCGTGCTGGATGTGAACATCCAAACGCCCGTACCCACGAAAGGGCAGGATGTATTGAATAAATTATTTGAAGTTTATAACACTGCAGGTATCAAGGACAAGAATCAGATTGCCACAAAAACGATCGACTTCATCGAAGAACGTCTCAATACTGTAAGCGGTCAGTTAGATAGTGTTGAAAGAAATATCCAGAATTACAAATCAAAAGAAGGTATCACCGATCTTACATCGCAGGCCGCGCTTTATTTTAATAACGTAAAAGAATACGATAAACAGAAGGCCGAAGTTGAGCTGCGCCTGCAGGTGCTGAACAACCTCGAAAGCTATGTACACCGTAAACGTGGCGAGCCACTCACCGGAACAGTGCCTTCACTGGAGCTGGTCTCCGATCCGATATTGTCGTCTTTGCTGAGCCAACTTTACACCGCCGAATTTGAGGCCAAGCAGGCCTTAAGCATCAGCGGGGAAAAAAGTAATGCAGTTGTGCTGGCAGATGAAAAAATTGAAAAACTTAAAAGCAACCTTTCAGATAACATCGTCAACATCCGTAAAACCCTGAATACGGAAAGAGTGAATGCCGAACAGAATATCGCCTTGAGCAACGACCTGCTCAGGCAAGTGCCTTTTAAAGAACGTGGCTTGCTCGAGATCAGTCGCCAGCAATCCATCAAGAACAATATTTATTCTTTCCTCTTACAAAAACGTGAAGAAACTGCACTTTCATCTGCCGCTACATCTGATGACCTTCGCGTACTTGAAAGAGCTTCCTGGTATGGGCCTATAAGTCCGATCGCAAAAAATATCTACACGTCTGCGTTCGTTATCGGGCTGCTGATATTTATCTTTTTTGTGCAGATCCAGGAACAGTTTAATAACAAGATATTATTCAGAAGGGAAATAGAAGACAAGACAAAAGTGCCGGTGATTGCAGAAATCGTGCAATCGCCTACAAAAGTAAACATCGCAATTTCAGAAGGGAAACGCACCGTCATTGCCGAGCAGTTCCGCGCGCTAAGGACAAACCTCGGTTTCCTGGGCTTTAATGACGAACACAAAACATTATTGGTAACGTCGAGCATTTCCGGTGAAGGGAAAAGTTTCGTTGCTACTAACCTAGCAATCAGTATAACGCTCACCGGTAAAAAAGTGGCGCTCCTGGAAATGGATCTTCGTAAACCGAAATTGAGTAAGCACCTCGGTGTTAAGAAAGATCCGGGTATATCGAGCTTTCTTGTCGGCAAAGCTACATTAGATGAGATTACGAAGCCGACGGATTTCGCCGGACTTTCACTGGTCACTGCCGGCCCCATTCCGCCAAATCCAACAGAATTGATCGGCAAACCCGCGTTCGGTGAAATGATCAGGATGTTGAAGGAACGCTTTGATTATATCATCATAGATTCCGCGCCGATCGGCCCGGTAACAGATGCGCAATTGCTCAACGCATATGTAGACATCACGGTGTATGTGATTCGTCATGCGGTTACTCCTTCCAACTTCCTTAATCTCGTTGAAGGACTCAACCGTGAAAAGAAATTCAGCAACATGTGCGTCGTGTTCAACGGCATCAAACCGAGGGGCGCGGCTATTTTTAACTACGGTTTTGGTGGATACGGAAACGGCTACGGATATGGTTACGGATATGGCTATGGTTACGGCTATGGTTATGGAAAAGAAGCAGGTAGCTACTATACATCCGAGGGTGAGCAACCAGGTTTTAAGAATCTGTTTGGTGCTTTGGGAAAAATAAAGAACATTTTTAGAAGAAAATAAAAGGGCAGTGCGGAAATCCGCATCCCGGCTATAATGATAACCGGAACGGCTGTTATGCCATGACAGTTTATATAACATCGCTGGCAGATCTGCGGCCGGTTTTCCCCATTCTCTTCAGTTTTCACAGATCGACTGTGACTGAGGAGCAGCGAAGCTTTGTCCATGACTGAAGATTTACAACACTGGTACGCTGTTTACACAAGACCGCGATGGGAAAAAAAGATCGCTGCCGTGCTGGAAGCGAAAGGCATTCGGCATTATTGCCCGCTCAACAAAGTGAACCGGCAATGGAGCGACCGTCGGAAAGTGGTGCTGGAACCATTGTTTAAGGGTTATATCTTCGTTTATATTGATGATAGAAATAAGTGGGACATCAGGAACATTGATGGAATTTTAAATTACGTTTATTGGCTAGGTAAGCCGGCTGTGATCAGGGACAGCGATATAGATACCATCAAAAAATTCCTGCAGGAATTTGAAGAGGTGAAAGTAGTGAGTACTTCCATTTCTCCCAATGACAAAGTGCTCATCAAACAAGGTTTGCTGATGGATTATGAGGGCATCGTGATAGAAGTGGCAGGAAACACGGCGAAAGTGAAGATCCGGGGTTTGGGAGTGGAGTTGAATGCGATCTTTAAAAAAGAAAATCTTCAACGGCTGCGCGAACTGTAAGAATGACATCCGCAAAAAAAATATTGATGCTTACGCTCAAAACCTTTTCAGCCACCGGCGGTATCGAAAAAGTTTGCCGCGTGGCAGGAAAAGCATTTGCGGAAGAGAGCGAAATACCAAACGGAACTTTTTCGCTCATGAGCATGCACGACAAAAGAGACGATGCGAAAAACAACAGGTATTTCAACGCGAAATATTTCAAGGGATTTGGTGCTGCAAAGATCCGTTTTATGATTGCCGCAATACGCGCGGGTGCTAGTCAGGATATGGTGATATTGAGCCATGTAAATCTTTTGCCTGCGGCATGGATCATAAAAAAGATAAAACCTTCTGTTAAGACAATACTTTTTGCACACGGAATTGAGATATGGCAACCTTTCCATGGTTTGAAAAGGAAGATGTTGCAAAGTTGCGACCATATTATTTCCGTGAGCAAATTTACCAGCGACCAGGTGCAGGCTGTACAAAAGATCGGGAGATCCCGGCTTACCGTTCTCAACAATTGCCTCGATCCGTTTTTACCGCCACCTGCAGCGAAAACAAATGAGCACCTTCGTGAAAAATACGGGTTGAAAGATAGTGATCGTGTGTTGCTCATCCTTACAAGACTTGCAGCAACGGAACGCTACAAAGGTTACGACAAAGTAATTTCGGCCATTGCCGGTATTCAGAAAAAAAGTGCAGAAAGGATCTGCTACCTGATGGCAGGAAAATATACATTGGAGGAAAAAGCATTCATTGAAGATGCAGCAGATTCAGCAGGAATAGGGGGACAGGTAGTATTAACCGGCTATGTTGCCGATGAGGCGCTTGCTGATCATTTCAGGCTGGCGGAAGTATATATCATGCCCAGCAAAAAGGAAGGTTTTGGGATCGTGTTCATTGAAGCGCTTTACTATGGATTGCCGGTGATTGCCGGTAACAAAGACGGAAGCGTTGACGCGCTTGCCGGTGGCGCTTTGGGCACATTGGTGGATCCTGATGATATAGAAGCTATCAGAGAGGCGATTGAAAAAGTGCTGGCAAACAAACAAGCAAATGTACCAGACCGTGAGCTGCTTACCGCGAAATTCGGATACGACACATACAAAGCTTCTCTTTACAAGATATTGGACAGAGTTTGTTTATATTAATGAACGGGTAAACTACAAAAGTTGGAACAACCATTGGAAAAAGAACATTGGGACCAGATAATTGAGCCGCGAAGCAAATTGCTGGACCTGAATTTTAAAGAGATCTGGAACTACCGCGACCTGTTGGTACTGTTCGTAAAACGCGATTTCTCTGCGGCCTACAAACAAACAGTACTCGGACCTTTGTGGCACTTTATTCAGCCTATCTTCACAACGGCCATGTTCCTCTTCATTTTCCGGAAGGTAGCGAACATTCCTACTGATGATATCGACCCGATTCCATTCTACATGAGCGGCATCACTATATGGAACTATTTCAGCAATTGCCTGACGGCCACTTCATCCACCTTCATCAGCAATGCCGGTATTTTCGGGAAGGTGTATTTTCCGCGGCTTGTATTGCCGTTAAGTACTGTTGCCAGTAACATCGTGAAGTTTGGCATACAATTCCTCCTGCTGTTATCGGTGCTGATTTTTTACGCTATCAGGAACCATCATTTTTATTTCGGCCCGTCCTGGTTGCTTATACCCGTTCTTGTGATCATGATGGCTGGACTTGGCCTTGGACTCGGCATTATTATCTCATCGCTTACTACCAAATACCGCGACTTTAATGTGCTGATCGGTTTTGCAGTAACGCTGCTGATGTACGCTACGCCGGTTGCTTATCCGCTAAGTTATCTCAAAAAGAAGGGGTATGGCGCCTGGGTTTCCTGGAACCCGCTTTCACCGATACTGGAAGCGTTCCGGTACGCGGTTTTTGGAAAAGGATCGATTGATATAAACGGCTTGCTTTACAGTGGCACCTTCATCATCATAGTGGTTTTTATCGGAATGGTGATCTTCAGTAAAGTGGAAAGAACGTTTATGGATACCGTTTAGCGTAGGATGAGTAGAGGGTTCAGGCCTCAGGCAGCGCCTGGATATTTGCCGTAACATTTGACTATTATTATCGGATACACATGAGTAACATCGTTATAAAAGTAGAAAATATTTCAAAGCAATACCGGCTTGGGAAAGTGGGAACCGGTTCATTGGCACATGATCTTAACCGCACCTGGCACCGCCTGCGCGGAAAAGAAGATCCTTACCTGAAGATCGGCGTAATGAACGACCGCAGTTTTAAAGGAGGCAGCGAATATGTGTGGGCATTGCAGGATATCAATTTTGATGTGAAACGTGGTGAAGTATTGGGTATCATCGGCCGCAACGGAGCCGGAAAAAGTACTTTGCTAAAAATACTCAGTCGAACCACCACACCTACTACCGGCCAGATAAAAATCCGTGGCCGTATTGCATCCTTGCTGGAAGTTGGTACGGGCTTTCATCCAGATTTGAGTGGCCGTGAAAATATATTTCTGAACGGTGCAATTTTAGGAATGACGAAGACCGAGATCAAAAATAAATTCGACGAAATCGTCGATTTTGCCGGCGTGGAACGATATATCGATACTCCGGTTAAAAGATATTCCTCCGGAATGTACGTCCGGCTCGCGTTTGGCGTAGCTGCACATCTCGAACCCGAAATATTGATCGTAGATGAAGTGCTCGCCGTGGGTGATGCGGAATTTCAAAAAAAAGCAATCGGTAAAATGAAAGATGTGAGTGACAAAGAGGGCCGCACCGTTTTATTTGTGAGCCATAATATTGCCGCCATTCACACACTTACCAACCGCTGCCTGTATCTGCAAAACGGCAAATTCGTACAGATCGGCAACACAGATGAGATCATCACTTTATATCAGCATTCCGGTAACCCGGAAACAGGTAACCTGTTGAGATATGTAAAAGATACATTGAACGAAAATAAACCGATAGAATTGTTATCTTCAAATGTAGAAGTGTCGGACAAATCAGTTGCGGTGTCGGTGCATTATATTGTCCGAAGGGAAGTTGGCAGCGTCGTGTCCATCAAGATCGTTAATCTGCAGGGAATACCCATCATTACGTTGAGGGACACTGATAAGGATGCGGAGTCGTTTTCAAAGTCGCCGGGGAAATATGCAGTTATGTTTACAGTTCCGCTTACGTCACTTGCACCGAATATATTTAAGATCACGTTCTCATTTTCCGACATGAAAAGTGAACGTTTCGATTACATGGAAGACTTGTTGTCTTTTACGATAAACGAACAAAAAAGTAATATCAACGCCACTGCAGCACGCGATGGAATTTTGAATCCGCAGGCTGATTTTGTGAGCGCTACTCAAATAATATAAAATCTTTTTTATGGAAAAGACAGATTATAATTTTGAGGACCATGGTTTCGTGATCCTTGAAAATGTTTTTGAAGAATCGACGTTGAAAAAAATGCGTGACCTTACCGACAGGGTGGTGGCCTATGGTGAGAAGAATCTTGAGGATCCCTTCTCGAAATATTATATGCGTCATCGCACCGATCAGGGCGCTTTGTACGATCTGTTCCAGCGTCACCCGGAATTTCAGGATATGGCCAAAAATGAAAAGATCCTGAACTCGATCGCAAAAATAGTGGGCGATGATATCTTCCTGTATGAGAACAGCCTTGTTTACAAACCGAAAGGAAAAAACAACGAAGTGCCGTGGCACCAGGATTTTATCAACAGGCCGCAGGAACCGTTAAAATATATTGCATGGATCGCGCTGGACGATGTGAAGGTAGACAATGGCGCGATGAAGGTGATACCAGGTTCGCACAAACATGGATTTCTGCCCTGGTTTTCCATTCCCGGGGAAACGCATCACACGCGGCTTCAACTAGATGGCATTCCGCTTGACGATTTTATATTTGCAGAATTGAAAGCTGGCGACGTGCTGATATTTAACCAGCTCCTGTTGCATTCCAGCGATCGTATCGTTTCAGAAATGCCGCGTCGCGCATATCGTATTTCCTACCAGGGATTTGATCAGATCTTTACGCCAAGGTCAACGCCCATCGTATTAAAAGGCGGTTCACCTGAAAGCATTGAAAAACGGTACAGCAACGCCTACAAAGCTCCGGAAACGGTAAAGAAAGAAATCGCTAAACCTGTAAAGAAAAATGTGCTGATCAGGTTCTTAAATAAAGTGGGAAACAGGTTACAACGTTTGTAGAAATTATTTAGCTGAATAGCCTCAGTTCGAAACGATGGCATTCAAACGACTTTGGCAAACAAGAATATATATTTTCCCGGGCTTAGTGGAGTGAGGTGCATCGCTGCGTTTATGGTGGTTTTTCAGCATATTGAATCCTTTAAACAAAAAGCGGGAAAGCCGGGTTTGCTGGATAATGCCTTCATCCGTCCGCTCCTCCAGAATCTTGGTCATCACGGTGTGATGATTTTTTTTGTATTGAGCGGGTTTCTTATCACCTATCTGTTGCTGAAAGAGAAACAAGCGACCGCAACGATCAACATAAAAAAATTCTATGCCAGGCGCATACTGCGGATCTGGCCGTTGTATTTCCTTATAGTACTGCTCGGTTTTTTTATTTTCCCGCATATAATTAATCCCGTTTTCTTCCCGGTAAAAACGAATCCGTATTTTTTTGAAAAACTTACGCTGACAGTTTTCTTCTTACCCAACGTCGTCCTTTTTATTTACGGGAGTATTTTTTCCATTGGCGTATTATGGTCGATCGGAACAGAAGAGCAATTTTATATCGCCTGGCCGCATGTTTTAAAAAAGGTAGGGCAGCAGAAATTATTCCGCATCTTCCTGTCCATCCTGATGGCTATCGTGCTTATAAAATTAGCGTGTTTTGCGATGATGACCGACCAGCCGAGTTTTAAAAATAAAATTGTGTTCATTGTCTTTCATTCACTGGAATATGACGCGATGGTAATCGGTGGCATAGTAGCATTGGCGTATCATTGCGGGTTTGCGTGGACAAAATACCTGCATTCAAAAAAGATACAGATCTGTGCGCTCGTTTTATTATTTACACTGTATTTTCTGTGGCCCGACGCGGGGCCGGTCACAAATCTTATATTTTGTCCGCTGTATGCTATCCTTATTCTCAATATCGCCATTGGTACAAATTCAATCATCCGGCTCACCAATCCCGTGCTGAATTATTTGGGTACAATTTCTTACGGCATTTATCTTTTTCATTCCATTGCTGTTGCAACCGTGATAATTGTTTTAAACAAATACGGGTTCAACTTTTCAAGCTGGTTCACAAACCTCTTGTTGTACATCGGGGCATCCGGCGCAACGATTCTTATCAGTTCACTTTCTTATCGCCTTTTTGAAAGTCCGGTACTGAAATTCAAATCTAAATTCATGATCATTAAAAGCGGGGCGGTTTCTTAAAATGTTAGGTTCTATCAAGCGAATATTAAAAAAGACTCCATTAAACAGCATCGTATTTCGTTATCGCCATTTTAAGAAAACGAAATACAAGCCCTGGAAGCAGCTGGTGGATTTGTATTTCGAGGAAAAATACCGGAAGAAGTTGCATAAAGTGCCGCCGATTGAAGTGGTTAATTTTAATGCGAACGATATTTGTAATTCCAAATGTGCCATGTGCAACATCTGGGAACAGAAGCAGGGATTTGAAGTATCGCCTGCGGAATTGACCAGCGTGTTGTCCAACCCGCTTTTCAAAAATGTGAGACATATCGGCATCACCGGAGGTGAACCCACATTGCGCAAGGATCTTCCGCAATTATATGAAGCTGTGATTACAGCGTTGCCGCGTATCGTGGGCCTGAGCATCATTACCAATGCGATCAGGCAGCAGGATGTGATCAACAGGATAGAAGAAGTGAAACGCGTGTGCGACCTGCATCAAAAACATTTTTCTATCATGGTATCGCTTGATGGTTATGGTAAAATGCACGACAAGGTCCGCGGCCGCGAAGGAAATTTTGAATCTGCCATCAATGTCATCAATCACTTCAGGCCAACAGGAATACCTGTGGCCATCGGTTGCACCATTTCAAAAGTAAATGTTTGGGAAGTAGACGAATTACTGGAATACATGCGGCTCAACGATATTTACGGGCGTTTCCGTGTGGCCGAGTTCATCAAGCGTTTGTACAATGATAACAAAGCCGACGTGATCCGTAATTTCGACGAAGATGAAATTTATCACCTCATACTTTTCTTTTATAAGTTGCTGCTTACTTACGAAAAGGACGCAACGTTCAGGCGCACGTATAAAAGCATTATCAATGTATTGTCTGGCGGCACGCGCATGATTGGTTGTCCTTATCACTCAAAAGGCGTGGTACTTAATTCGCGTGCAGAACTGGCTTATTGTGCTCCAAAGTCGAAGATCATCGGCGATGCATTAAAAGAAGACGCATTGCAATTGTATAAGAACAACATTGATGAACGCAACCGTTTGCTGGATCATGATTGCGATAATTGTATTCACGATTATCACGCGCCCATTACTTACCGAGAAAAGATCCTGGAGCTGGAAGAAATAAAATGGCGCAGGTTCATTAACCTGAACAACCCGTCAAAATTTTCTGCACATACTTCTGTAAGGCCGGCAAAAGGAAGCAGGTTGCAGGTACTTATAACTGGCTGGTATGGAACAGAAACAGTGGGCGACAAAGCCATCCTTGGCGGCATCGTGGAAGAACTGCTGGGAAAATATGGCTCGGATATCCGTATAATTATTTCAAGCTTCTACCCGCTTATTACAAAGCGAACGATCATGGAACTGGATATTGCTGCAGACGTGATCCCGGTTTATTCACGCCAATTTGTGGCTACAGCAAAGGGTTCCGACATCGTCATCATGGGCGGCGGCCCGCTGATGGATCTCGACGACCTGGCCACACCACTTACTGCATTCAGGCTCGCAAAAACAGGCAGGGGGAAAACAATTATCTATGGTTGTGGCCTCGGCCCGCTTACAGAGGATAAATACATCAATGCCGTAAAAGAGATTCTTCATCTTTCGGATGAGATAATGTTGCGGGATCAAAAAAGCATTGAACTTGCCAAAAGCTGGCTCAGGAAAAAAACAGATGTTACTTTAAGTGGTGATCCTGCAAAAAAATATCTCAACAGGTATCTTGCTGCCGGTATAGAGCCTGTTAAAAGAAATGTACTAACCTGTTACTTGCGGGAATGGACATACGAATATTCAAGGAACATTTCTTATGATGATTTTTTGTTGCTTAAAAAAGATTTTGAAACGGCCACTGCAAACATGATCAAAGAGAAAGCGGCTGCTCTGGGCGTGAAAGAGATCGTGTTTGAGCACATGCATAATTTTGTGGTGGGCAATGACGACAGGGATTTTTCCAGGTATTTTATTCGCACTTATTTTTCGGATTACACTTCGATACCCCTGCGTTACAATAAATATCTTTCAACGGTAGACAGCATCGTGGCATCCATGCGTTCATCAGTTTATAATATATGCATGCGTTTTCACTCAGTGGTTTTTGCGCATACTTTGTGTGCAGACTTTCTGGCGATCGACTACACACGCGGCGGAAAGATCTCAAATTTTTTAAAAGACAATGCAGTTGATCATCGTTTGATCACGGTTGAAGATCTCGTTGACCAATATCTCGCCCTTGAAAATTAGTACGGTCTGCACGTCGGTAACCGGCGGCGCCGGCATCGCAGCATTGCGGCTCCATAAAGGCTTATTGAAAAAGCAAGGGTTGGATCCATACCTTCTTCAGCAGCAGAAAATACCTGTTGCCGACGCAAACAGGTTAAACATCGGGCAGGTGCTTCCATTGCCGTTGTCGATAAAGGAAAAATTACTGATGAAGGCAGGAATGGACACACGTGTTAAAACAAAAAATCTCAAAATAATAGCCGGTAAACCGAAAGACTATGAGATCATAAGTTTCCCGGAATCTTCCTACAGGATAGAAAAAGAGGATAAGATAAAAACTGCAGATATTATCCATCTGCATTGGGTAGCAAATTTTTTAAACTACCCAACATTCTTTAAAAATATTCATCAGCCGGTAGTATGGACGCTGCATGATATGAACCCGTTTATGGGATTATTTCATTATGAAGGCGACCGGGACCGCAATCAGAACTTTTTTTCAGCTTTCGAAAAAAAAGCAATTGAAATAAAAAAGAGTGCTGTGAGAAGTGCAAACATACACGTGGTTTGTTTATCGGAGTGGTTGATGCAAAAATCGAAGAGCAGCGAAATACTGGGGAAATTTCCACACTACCTGATTCCCAACGGCATGAACCAGGAGGACCACACGTTGATGGACAGATCCGTGGCGCGAGAGAAAGCCGGAATCGTAAACGATCATCCGGCAATACTTTTTGTGGCTCAGAACTTACAGAACTATCGGAAAGGGTTCGATATTTTTTATGATGCATTACTGCAATTGAAAGAAACACCTTTTCATGTAATTGCAGTTGGCGGAGAAATAGCAGGTTTGCCCGAAAATATCTCGGTTCATTCTTTTAAGGATATCACTTCACAGCAAGAATTGAATGTATTGTATGCCGCCGCTGATCTTTTTGTGTTGCCCTCCCGCGAAGACAACCTGCCTAATGTGATGCTTGAATCCTTCGCGAATGGTACGCCAGTATTGAGTTTAGATACGGGCGGAATGAAAGACTGGGTCGTGGAAGGTGAAAACGGAATACTTGTTCCCGGATTTGAAAGCGGATCGTTGCTGCAAGGTATCCGGAATTTTGTTGCAGGAAAATATACTTTTAACCGTGAAGCGATCATGTCATTTTTCTATAAGGAGTTCAACGAGGACCTTCAGGCCGATCGTTATATTGAACTTTACAAATCAATTTTGTAAAAAGTTATATGCCGGTACTTTCTATCATCACCGTTAATTACAACGATCTGCCGGGTTTGAAAAAAACCTTTGCAAGTGTTTGGGCGCAAGCCTTTACGGATTTTGAGTTTGTGGTGATCGATGGGGGCTCTACAGACGGAAGCAAAGAATTCATAGAAGCCAATGCGGGGCGCATCCATTACTGGGTAAGTGAAAAAGATAAAGGCATTTATGATGCAATGAACAAGGGAATTGCCGTTGCAAACGGTGAATATATAAACTTTTTAAACAGCGGCGATTGTTATACTTCTCCTGAAACACTGCAACGATGCAGGTTACCGGAAAGGGCAGAAGACATTTTATACGGCGATTTCAATGCTGTCTATAAAGATAAGGTAACACTTCGCAAATATGATTTTGAGATCAATTTCTTTATCATGAGCGGTGGCACTTTTTGTCATAATGCTACATTTATCAGGAAAAAATTATTCTCATCGTTGGGAGATTATGATCTTCGTTACCCGATTGTAAGCGATTGGCACTTTTTTATGAAAGCCATTTTCCGGTACCAATGCTCATTATTTTATCTTAATGAATGTATTGTTGATTATGACATGTATGGTTTTTCCAGTATCAAGACGGAACAATTGGCGGCCGAGCGCCAGGAAGTGCTTCGGTCCGAATATGCGCATGAATTGGTAATGCTGGAAAAATACCGGTTGCTCGAATCCAGGTATAAAAGAATATTGGCAAGGTTCCCGATGAAGCAACTATCGTGGATAAAAATAAAAATGTCAAAGTTTTTTCGATGAGTGAACTGGTAAGTATCATCATGCCGGTATATAATACGGCGAAATATTTGCCGGCTGCTGTTGATTCCATCCTGAAACAAACCTATGGAAACATTGAATTGCTCATCGGCGATGACGGTTCCACAGATGAAAGCTGGACGGTCATATCTTCTTTTTCAGATCCCCGTATCAGGAAGATCAGGTTTGAAAACAATCGTGGTAACCTGACGATGTGTAACCATCTTTTTTCTGAATGTAAAGGCGCGTATGTCGGTATCCAGGATGCAGACGACTGGTGCGACTTGGACCGTATTGAAAAGGAAGTGGCATTTTTGCAACAACATCCGGCAACGGCACTTGTGGGAACGGCATTTGGTATCGGCGATGAAAACGGCAACGTTCGATCGCGCCATAAATACGAGCTGGATAAAGCCGGCATTGAACGGTTTATCGACCAACATCAATACCTGCCTTTTCATTGTGCATCGGTATTGGTACGGAGGGAAGTGTTGGATACTGTTGGAAATTACCGGATGTACTTCGACCGCATCAGCGCAGCGGATTTCGATTGGGTATATCGCATCATGGGGAAATATGAACTGGGTATGGTAACGGATACATATTATTATTACAGAACAAATCCTGCATCTTTTACGCGTACATTCAATAAAAACCTGAAACGAAAATTCAGTGAGAAACTTGCCTTTTTTTTTCTGGAAGAAAGAAGAAGAACAGGCACAGACAGCCTCGCAGAAAACGACCGAGCTGCCATTACCGCTTTCCTTGCACCGCTTGAATTACCTTATCAGAAAAATGCGGGCCTCATCTATGCTGATGAATCTATCGTTCATCTGAAGGCGGCAAATTATTTAACGGCGCTTCGTTACAATATCGCCGGCATTTTAAAGGCGCCTGCTAAAGGATACAATTACAGCGCATTTTTCAGAAGCGTGAAATATATCCTGGCAAAATATTTAAAATGATCCCTGAAGTATCCATTATTTTTCCTGTATACAATGCCGACCCGTTTTTGCGGGCGGCGATGGATTCGATCCTGGGACAGACGTTCACAAACTTTGAGGTCATCGTATTAAATGACGGCTCTACTGATAAATCGGAAGAACTCATTCTTTCTTACGTTGATAGCAGGATAAAATATCATCACCAGCAAAACAGCGGGGTAGCAGCTGCTTTAAACAAAGCGGTTTCGCTTGCAGCCGGCAGGTATTTATGGCGCCATGATGCAGACGATATTTCCTTACCAGAGAAGCTCGCAACGCAGGTAAGCTTTTTGAATGACCATCCGGATGTAGCATTATGTGCGTGCCAGGTAGCTTTTATGACAGAAAATGGAAAAGTGGCATGGAACTTCAGGCAACCGAATGATAAAAGTTTTGCAGCAAAAACTGTGATGGAAGTGACACGTGAAAAATTCAACCCTTATTCGCCTGTTACACATGGAACCGTATTAATGCGCTCGGAAGTGATGCGCGAACTGGGCGGTTACCGCGCCGAATTCGTTACCGGCGAAGATATCGACCTTTGGCTGCGGCTCATACAACACCATCGTGCAGTAGTGTTGCATCAATGTTTGTCGCTGCATCGGCTCAGCAGTTCTTCGGCTACACAGGTACATGGATGGAAGAATAAATTCTTTCGCGAACTTGCCTTTGAGTATTATGATCAGCGAATGGCGCTTGGTACCGACGACCTTCAAAGAGGAAAAGCCATCGTGCTTCCGCAAACACCCGTTCGCAAAGAAAGCGTTGTAAATCCCCCGGGTAAAAATTACCGGCACGATATCCTTTCTTACCTGTACCCGTTGCATCTCAATGCGGGGGACTATGCAACATCGTTGAAGATGATTCGCCACGCCGTGCGGGATGGATGGAAAAATTCGCAAACCTGGAAGAAAATTTTTTTCCCGATCATCGGGAAAAAAAATATATCAAAACTTGTATCTGTAAAAAAAACCTTAAAAAGATAAACATGGCGAATCAAGACCTTAAACCGCGTTTTTACACACAATTAGAAGGGCTGCGTGGTGTAGCAGTTTTTTTAGTGTTGATATCACACTTCATTGTAATTACCTTTTTTGCAAAACTGAAATTTCTCAACCTCGGATTTTGGGGTGTAAATATTTTTTTCGTGCTGAGTGGTTTTTTAATTACGGAGATATTACTAAAAGAAATCTACGCAGGAAAATCTGCGGGCCATATTCTTAAAAACTTCTATCTGAAACGAACCCTGCGGATATTTCCCGTGTATTATCTCACCGTTATCATTCTTTCGGCTTTTAAGATCGGTAACGTACAGGATATTTTACCGTGGGCACTCACTTATACGCTTAATATCGGGAACATCTGGTTTGGGGTAAATAATAATATTACCATGCACTTTTGGTCACTATGTGTGGAGGAGCAATTTTACCTGCTGTGGCCGTTATTGCTGATCGTCGTTCCCAGGCGATTTCACTTACGGACGTTTCAAGGCATAATCTTGCTTGCAATTATTTTACGCGCTGTTGCCAGGATTATTCATTTTGACAGTTATTTAGGCTTTAACCACGGATCGATGTTTACTTGCCTGGATGCCTTGGTTGGCGGCGCTTTGCAGGCTTATCTTAAACTCAATAAAGAATTTTTTTTGAAGTCGGTATTAAAAAAAACTTATTTGCCTGTTATACTTGTTGTGGCATTTTTAGGGCTCTCTTATTTGCTTCCGGAAGAAAATATTTTATTACAATCATTCGGAAGAACAATATGTATGTTGACAGCTTTCTTTGTGGTTGGATGGGGTGCGCTTCATATTAAAACAGCATGGCAGCCTTTGGTTGAAAACCGCGTTGTCCGTTATCTGGGATCGATATCTTACGGTGTGTATGTTTTCCATTGGATCATCTTTTCGATATTTATCATTTCCTTTCGCGAATACTGGAGCCATTTAAATTTCGGTAAATTCCGGCTGCTGTCCTACCATGCCTGGCTTCCTGCGTTTGTGCTTTTTACTGTTGTCACCATTGCGGTTGCCTCTCTTTCTTATTTCATTATGGAAAAGCCTTTATTGAAATTGAAACGGAAGATATCGTAGATGGCTGGTACGCCCACTATAAGCGTCATTATGCCGGTGTTTAACCGCGCTGATGTAATTGCGGAGTCGATAGCTTCTCTCTTAAAACAGGAATTTCAAAATTGGGAGCTGATCATCGTTGATGACGCATCAACCGATGAAACATTCGTCACCGCCGGTAAATTTGCTGCAGATGATCTGCGCATAAAAGTGTTTCCACGGCAGGGCGAAACAAAAGGCGCAAACGCCTGCCGTAACCAGGGCCTTCATCGGGCAACGGGTGAATACGTGATTTTTTTAGATTCTGATGATGTATTAAAACCGGATTGTTTTACGCAAAGAATTAAAGCAATCGAAGGAAATTCCGGCCTCGATCTGCTGGTTTTTCCCGGAGCAGTTTTTTCCGATAACCCCCGGGAACCTGATGTATACTGGAACATAAAAAATGAAGCATCAACATTAGATCGTTTCTTTTTATTTGACGGGCCCTGGCAAACAACCGGCGCCACCTGGAAACGTTCTTTCCTCCTTGCTTCTTCCCTTGCCTGGGACGAGCATCTTTTCCTCTGGCAGGATATAGATTTCCATATACAGGCGGTATTGAAAGAACCGGTTTATAAGATATTCTGGGAATTGCCATTTGATTATCTGGTGAAAAGCAGCAGTCCCGATAGTTTGAGCAGGGTAGACTATAACAACGAAAAAAAGATCGTCTCGCGCATTTATTTTTGGAAAAAATATTTGAAAGCATTGGGTAACACCGATCAGAAGTGTATTGAACCTTCTTCATTAAAATTGCTATTGTTAAACGTACTTAAGATTTACGCTGTACAACGCAAGTGGAAGAATTTCAAAACAACCATAAATTCTGCCTTGCAATACAATGTCATAACCAGAAGCGAATTTAGGTTGATTCGCCGCAATGCAATGCTGGCAGCACTTTCGCGCAACATGGCGAAACGTTTCAGGTTCCCTTCTGAAAATGTATTGAATATTTTTAAACATCTTACGGCTAATACCCTGCAAAAAATTCCGGTGATAGCATCGTGACGACGGGCAATGAAAATATCCTGATATCAATCGTGATACCTGTTAAGAACGGCGTATCCTGGCTCGATGCGTGTATGAAAGGTATCATGCAACAAACGCTTTTTGCAAAATCAGAGATCATCATCCTTGACTCCGGCTCGGATGACGGTACTTTAGAATTATTAAAAAAATACCCTGTAACAGTTTATAATATTCCGCCGGCATCTTTCAATCATGGCGACACAAGGAATTTCGGTGTTGAAAAGAGCAATGGCAAATATGTGGTGATGACGGTTCAGGATGCCGTGCCGTCTTCAGAAAACTGGTTGCAGGAACTGATCAACGGATTTGTGAACGATGATGTTGCCGGGGTTTGCGGCCAGCAGATTGTACCGCATGATGCAGACAAGAATCCTGTGCAATGGTTCAGGCCGGTAAACGGCCCGGCATTAAAAGAAATATCTTTTTCAAAGGCTGCTGAATTTGATTCATTGCCCCCGTTGCAAAAAGTGAAGTTGTGCGGCTGGGATGATGTAACGGCCTGTTATCGCCGCGAAATATTATTGAACATTCCTTTTGAACATGTAACATTTGCAGAAGACGCATTGTGGGCGAAAGCTGCACTCCGGGCCGGTTATACAATAGTTTACAATACTGCCGCCCGTGTGTTTCATTATCATCATGAGGAACCTGATTTTACTTTCAAACGAAACCTTACGGTAAATTATTTCCGGTACAGTTTTTTTGAATTTGTTCCTCCCAAACCTGTGTTTACTTTTAAAAGGAAATTGCAGATCATTAAGATGTTGCAGAGAGAAAAAATATCACCCGGACAAAAATTGTATTGGTGGAAATACAACGTTGACCTTTATAATGCAAGGAAACGCGCATACGATGTTTTCAGCGCCGCCCTTGGAAAAGGCGAAGACCAGCTCGATCTCGTGCATGAGCAATATTGCGGTAAGGCACCTATGTCAAAACAAAAGAAAAGCGCATGAATGAGCAACCACTTGTAAGTGTATTGATGACCACCTATAACCGTGAGAAATATCTTGCGGAAGCGATTGAAAGTGTGCTTGCTTCTACGTATAAAAATTTTGAACTGATCATCGTAGACGACCGCTCGAAAGATCGTACTGTTGAGATAGCCCGGGAGTATATGTCTAAAGATGAGCGTATACAGGTTTATGTAAATGTTGAGAACCTGGGAGATTATCCAAACAGGAACATGGCCGCTTCTTACGCCAAAGGTAAATACATCAAATACGTAGATGCAGATGATATGATTTACCCGCACGGGCTGGAAGTATTGGTTACCATGATGGAAAAGTTTCCGGAAGCCGGATGGGGATTGTGTTCGTTAAAGCAAGGTGTATCGCGGTTATTTCCATTTCAATTGACTCCTAAGGAAGCGTACGAGTATCATTACTTTGGCCCGGGCCTGTTTGTGAGAGCCCCGCTTTCTTCTATCATAAAAAAAGAGGTGTTTGATTCCGTACATGGATTTAAGCCAATAAAAATGGCTGGCGATTATGAAATGTGGCACAGGTTGGCGCAAAAGTTTCCCGTGGTGCTAATGCCCCAGGGAATCATTTGGTGGAGGCAGCATGATCAGCAGGAAATGAATAGCTACAGGGATTTCATTAAAGTGTATGAAAGGCTTAAAATAAATTTTTTATTGGATCCATTGTGTCCGTTAACAAAAGAACAGTCGCAACAGGTAATAAAAAATACCAGGATATTACTAAAGAAACAATTACTTAAAGGCATTATTAAATTTAACCCGGCGCGTATAAAAGATAATTTTATAAAGCTAAAAGAGTACTGAATAGCCATTTGATATGCGCAACCTGATGTATATTTTATATTCGTTCTTAAAAAAGATGCTCAAGGGCTTTCAGTGGGCATTCCGTGCGGTTTATATGAAGTCGGGGAAAAACCTGAAAATAGCTTATCCTTTAGTTATCGGTGGTACAGGTAAAATTAAGTTGGGCAACAATGTGCAAATTGGTCATCATGCCGAATTAACTGTAAACAAAAAAGCACACCTTGCGATAGGGAACAATGCTTCTATTGACAAAAACGTAACCATAAAAGTTGTGGAAGAAGGAAATTTGATAGCAGGAGATTTTTTTTCTGTTGAACAAGGTTCCCGTATTTTTCTCCGGAATGATTGGACGTTCGGCAACAAAATCAGGATAAGCACAAACTGCCAGATCTTTTCGCGCGAGCGGGGATTTTACGGAAAGTTGACGATCGGCGATGGAACCCACGTTGGCGATGGAACCATCATCGATGTAAGCGACGATATACAGATAGGAGAAGATGTTGCCATCGGGCCCAACTGCACGATGTACACGCATGACCACAACTATCGCGAAGCTGGCGTTGCGGCGCCATGGCACGGTAAGCCAGTGGCACATCCGATCAGTATCGGCAACGGCGCCTGGATCGGCTCAAACGTTACCATTCTTCCCGGCGTGCATATCGGCGAATGCGCCATCGTTGCGGCGGGGGCCGTTGTAGCAAAGAGCGTGGCCGCATACGCAATGGCAGGCGGTGTTCCGGCAAAAATCATCAAAAGCGATTTCAGGGATTGATGAATAGAATGGAGAAAAAAAATATTATTTTCATTAGTTATGAATTTCCGCCGCGCGTGAGCGGCGGTACATTTCGTCCGCTGAAATTTGCAAAATATTTACCGGAGTTTGGGTTCAGGCCATACGTGTACAGCCTCGACAGTGAATATTTTATAGAGGCGAATTTCGACAGTAAAAAAGATTTTTCCTTGCTGGATGAATTGGAAGGAAAAGATGTTGTGCTGAAACCTGTAAAAATTGATTCGGTTAAACATCTATATCGCAGCACGTGGTCGCGGTTTAAAAATATTTATTTCAATCTTTATCGCGGCAGCGAATATAAAAAGTGGGCAATCCATTTAACGGAGCAAGTTGAAAAAGATCATGCCACGGCAGATTTTAAAGCCGTGTTCGTAACCGCACCTCCATTTGGAATGTTGAAGCTCGCCACGGCGATAGCGGAAAAATTAAAGCTCCCGTTGATACTCGATATGCGCGATGCGTGGGCATTGTGGAACACGGTTCCGTTTGGCAGTTTTTTTCATTACTTACTCACAAAAAAAAAGGAAGCCTTTTATTTTAAACACGCAAATAAGATCATAGCTACCACCCAACAAACGATAGACGACTGGCTTGAACTTCATCCGGCACTTCAAAAAGAAAAATTTGCCTGTATTCCGAATGGTTTTGATGATGAAAATAATTTGCTTGAGTTCCGGCCGTTCAGTTCCGGAAATGTAACCAAGGATCAGTTTACGATTACTTACGTGGGCAGTTTTTACTATTTCCCGGATGTGCGGCGGGAAATGCTGACACCCTTTTACAAACGCAATGGATTGGATATACTACATTATTTCCCCCGCAGACAGGATTGGTTGTATCGTACGCCTTTCTTCTTCTTTGCGGCTGTTAATGAACTATTCAAAAAATATCCGGAAAGTAAAAATAAATTAAGGATCAGGTTTGCGGGTCACACACCGGAATGGTTATCAGCTATGGTGAATGAATTTTCCCTGCACGAAAATGTGGAACATCTCGGGATGATGAGCCATAAAGAATCTCTGGAGCTGCAACGAAATTCAGATGCTTTGCTGATCACTTCGGCCAAACTGGAAGGCGGCAAAGATTGTTTTGTGGCAGGAAAAACATTTGAATATTTTACGATGGGAAGGCCGGTACTGGCATTTGTGTCAGAAGGTTCGCAAAAAGATATACTTGCACCATCTGGTGTGGCTGTTATTGTAAATCCGGATGATGCAGCTGATGGAGCGAAAAAAATGCATATGTTACTTACAAATAAAATTGATTTTACCCCGGATAAAAAATACCTGGAACAATTTGACCGGCGCAAACTTGCCGGTAAGTTGGCTGCTGTATTAACCGAAGTGATCGGGTAAATTGCTTTATTGATGCGAATACTATTTTTGTCAACACATAATTTTGCTACCAATCCGCGACTTGTTAAAGAGATCGATCTTGCCTTGCGCAATAATTATGAAGTGAGCGTGGTTTGTTGTGAATTTGAAAATTGGAGCAAGCCTATCAACGACAAGATCATCGCGAGACTCAAACCGCTTACAGATTGTACGATCATTCCTGCCGGCAGGAAACCTTTCTTCGGCTGGCTGGGAAATTCTGTTTTGTTTTCGGCATCCCGTTATTTGCTCAAATTGTTTCCGCAAAATGATTATCTGTTGTCTTTGCGAAGCAATAAAAGATCTTCTCTGCTTCTCAGTGCAACAAGGAAAATTAAGAATAGGGCTGATCTCGTAGTGGCGCACAACCCGGGCAGTTTTTATCCTGCAATGCGTTATGCAAAAGCGCATAATATCTCGTTTGGCGTTGACCTCGAAGATTATCATCCCGGGGAAACGAATGATATTAAAAGCGGGACACATTTTCGCGAGCTTTCAAAAAAAACGTTGCCGCACGCAAAATATTTATCCGCAGCTTCCCCGTTGATACTGGATTATACCTTACGCGATATCGGACCAACAAACGCCGCAAACTTTGTGGTATTGAATTATTTTCCGAAAGAAGAATTTATGACTCCCCGGGAAGTGGCCGACGACCGGCTGCAGTTAGTTTGGTTCTCGCAATATATTTCTCATGGCCGCGGGCTCGAAGAGATATTGCCGGTTGTAAGAGAATTGTCATCGAAGGTGCAACTCCATTTGTATGGCAATCTTAATGAAGATTTCAATCGTGAATGGCTTTCGGGAATCAGCAATATCGTGATTCATCCGCCGCAGGATCAGCCGGCATTACATGCTGAGCTTGCTTTGTACGATATCGGATTGGCGCTTGAAAATCCATCGAGTAACCTCAACCGTGAGCTTTGCATTACGAACAAAATACTGTCTTACTACGAAGCCGGGTTGTACATCCTGGCGAGTGTTACGAAGGCACAGGAAGATTTTATCGATCAGCATCCGCATGCAGGAACACTTTCAACATTATCTTCGGATGCACTCTCTGTTGCGATAAAAAAATTATTTACAGAAAAACATACCATACGTTTGCAAAAGCAAGCGCGTTTCCGGGCCGCCGCGAATGCCAGCTGGAACACGGAAGCCGAAAAGCTAGTGGATACATGGAACCGCCTCTTAACATGAAAAAAATCTTAATCATCTCGCCGCATTTTCCGCCTTCTAATCTAACGGCGGTACACAGGGCGCGATTCTTTGTGCAGCATCTCCCGGAAAATAATTGGGAACCCATCGTGTTGATGGTGGACGAAAAATATTACGAGGAAGAGCCAGACCGTAACCTTGAAAAGATGTTACCGGAATGTTTGCGGATTGAAAAAGTACCTGCGATGGGCCTTACCAGGCCGCGACTTGTAGGAGACATCGGCCTTCGCGCCTTTTCTTCCGTTTACAAACGCGCCAAAGAATTAATCGTGGAAGAAAAGATCGATTTTTTGTATATCACCATCCCGTCTTTTTATGGTGCATTGTGGGGGCGGCGATTGCACAAAAGTACCGGCATACCTTATGGTATAGATTATATTGATCCGTGGGTTCATGAATTTCCCGGCGCAGAAAAAATTTTTTCCCGGCATTGGTTTGCAACCAAGGTTGCTAATTTTCTTGAACCTATTGCTGTTAAAAATGCATCGCTCATCACTGGCGTTGCGGCAAGTTATTATGAAGGCGTATTGGAGCGAAATCCTCATCTGAAAAATACAGCAAGGTATCTGGCCATTCCGTACGGCAGTGAAAAATCTGATCACGAAAAAGTGAAAGATTTTAATCTTAGTCCGTACATTTTCAAAAAAAATCCTGAAAAGATCCAGTTGGTATACGCAGGTGCGATGTTGCCGAAAGCCTACACGATCCTCGAAGATATTTTCCAGGCCATCCAAAAAGAGCCGGAGACTTTTTCGGCATTGGAAATTCATTTTATAGGTTCCGGTAAAACGCCAAACGATCCGCATGGCTTTAATATAAAGCCATTGGCCGAAAAATATGGTCTTTGGCAAACGATCATTTTTGAGTATCCGAAGCGTATTCCTTATCTTGATGTACTCGTGCATTTGAATGCTGCCGATGGCGTATTCATATTGGGAAGCACGGAGCCGCATTATACTCCGTCGAAGGTGTACCAGGCAGTGTTGTCTGAAAAGCCCGTCCTTGCTGTACTGCACAGGCAAAGCACAGCGGTGGAAGTGTTGTATAACTCTAATTCGGGAATGGTGATCGATTTCGACAGTGATGAAGAGGCCCGGAATATCGGTTCCTCATTCGGTGATAAGTACCGCGAATATCTTGTATTTCTGAAAAATTTTGATCCGTCAAGGATTGATACCGTTGGATTCGATCAATATTCTGCCAGTCGTATCACGCATTCGCTTGCAGAAGTGCTGGACGAAATTGTTGGGAAGGTTCATAGTGATCAGGGCTAAACTTGCCCGCAAACCGTCTTCGACAGGCTCCTCTTATGTTTAGTTTGTCGAAACACAGGATAAGTATTTTCATTCAGATTTATTTTAATAGCACACATAATCTTAAAACTCTTTAATCTTTCATTTTGACCACGGTAAAAAAACACAACGCCATCCGGGATCTTGTCGTTTATTCCCTTTCAACGGCAAAAGCATTTACCAGGCATGGGAACGCGGGAACATTTGTTAAGGATCTTGCAGATTTCGGCCGCTGGCGCCGGTATCGCAATTCTTCTGAAGGCACGCTTTATTATAAAGTGCCGTGGCTCGTATTCAGATGCATTGATTTTTTGGAGCAATGGCTCCGAAAAGATATGAAAGTATATGAGTACGGCTCAGGAGGCTCAACCTTATTTTTCGCCGCGCATGTGAATAAAGTATGGTCGGTGGATCATGATCAGGAATGGTATAAAATTACTAAACAATCGTTGGCCGACGGCCAGATAAAAAATGTGGATTACAAATTGCTGGAAGGTGTGCCGGACAAAGATTTCAATAAAAAAAATCCGCTTGATCCGACGAGCAATCTTTCTGCGAGACGGGAATTCCGCGGTTTATCGTTCGATGCTTATGTAAACTCGATTGACGAATTTGATGATCAATATTTCGATCTGGTGGTGGTGGATGGGAGAGCACGTCAGTCGTGCATTTTACACGCTGTTCCGAAAATAAAAAAGGGCGGAATATTATTGCTGGATAATGCGGATCGCCGATATTATCTCGATCCCTATCCTGAGCTAAACGATTCGTCAAAGTGGGAGCAAAAAATATTCACCGGGCATTTTCCGTTTGCGCCCGCATCGGTACTCAACAAAACGATTGCATTTACAAAGAAATAAATATCTTACCCTAGCCCGATGATCGGATTTGTAGTTCCATTTCGCCCAAAGTCTGAGTCGAAAGACTGGCAGAACGATTGTTTGTTGCTGCAACATACGGTCGATTCATTGCTGAACCAGCTGGATGACGCTTTTGAAATATTCGTCGTTTACACAGATGAACCTTCCATTAAAATTTCGGATAAAAAAGTTCACCTTGTTCATTTCCCATTTCCGTTCACCGGCATCGATAAGATCGAAGGACATGAAAAGATACTGCACCAGTTTAACAACAATACCAAAATGTTTGAACGCCGGTGGGACAAGGGCCGGAAGATCTGCTATGGTTCTATGATAGCAAAAAAAAACGGTCATAAATACATCATGTCGGTAGATGCCGACGATCTTGTATCCAACAAACTTGTGCAGCATTTGCGGGAACGCACTGCAGGAAAAGATGTGCCGGGTTTTTATATTGAGAAAGGATATCTCTACAGTTCAGGTGCATCGGCCATGATAAAGGTTCCGGAAAAGATGCATCTGTTCAATGGTTCCACACATATTTTACGGGAAGAATTTGTACCCATACCGGATTTTTCTTCAAACGATTGGCACGACTATAGTTTGTTTACCAGTCACGGCTGGATAAGGAACCGGCTGAAGGATAAGTATGGTATCATCATTGAACCGATCTCCTTTCCTGCGATCATCTATATCGCGCACTCCGGCAATATTTCAAAAGTGAATCAATTAGGATTTAAAGACAGGTTAAAAAGGTTCGTTAAGCTGATTGTGCGGCGGCAACCGATCACATCAAAAATAAGAGCGGAGTTTCTTCTCCGGGATTAAGAATCAGGAATTTGAAAAAATTAGCCATTATCACTACCCACCCGATCCAGTACAATGCTCCGTTGTTCAAATTACTTACCGAACGCAAAAAGATACAGGTAAAAGTTTTTTACACATGGGGTGAACAGTCGTTGGTAAATAAATTTGATCCGGGATTTGGAAAAGTGATAGAGTGGGACATTCCGTTGCTCGAAGGCTATGAGTATGAATTTGTAAAGAATACTGCAGCGAAGCCTGGGTCAGGTCATTTTTCAGGGATAAAAAATCCATCTGTGATAGCGGACCTCAACCGCTGGGAGCCGGATGCGATACTGGTTTACGGCTGGAGCTTCGTGAGTCACTTAAAGATATTAAGATATTTCAAAGGAAGGGTTCCGGTTTTCTTCCGGGGCGATTCTACATTGAGGGCCGGCGGGCAGGGAATAAAAAGATTGTTGCGAACCTTTTTTTTGAAATGGGTATACAAATATGTTGACGTTGCATTTTATGTTGGCACAAACAATAAGAAATACTACGAGGCGCTCGGATTAAAAGAGACACAGCTCGTTTTTGCGCCACACGCTATCGATAACGACCGGTTTGAGAAGGACCATACGGAGCGCATGCAGCAGGCGATGGACAAACGCAGAGAACTCGGTATTCCGGACGATAAACTGGTGTTGCTGTATGCAGGTAAGCTGGAAAATGTAAAGGATCCGGCTATGATCATCAGTGCGGCGAAGCAACTGCAAGATAAAGCTGTGCATTTTATTATCGCCGGCAATGGTGCGTTGGAACACGCTTTGAAGAACCTTGCGGGTGACAACGTTGCTTTTATGGACTTTCAAAACCAGCAAATGATGCCGGTGCTGTACCGCATGTGCGATGTGTTTACGCTTACCTCCAGGAGCGAAACCTGGGGACTTTCGATCAACGAAGCGATGGCCTGCGGCAGAATCATCCTTGCAAGTGATGCATGTGGAGCTGCAGTGGACCTGGTGGAAGATGGCATCAATGGATTTACTTTTGAATCCGGTAATTCAACGGATTATATTGAAAGAATAAAAGCGCTTCTTGAATCCGGCCATCTGCGACTGGAAAACATGAAAGCAGCCTCCTTAAAAAAAATATCCCGCTGGTCGTACCGGCAAACTGCGGAAGCGCTGGAAGATGCGCTTTTATCAGTTGAAAATTAAAACGAATTGGAAACCTTATACAATGTAAAGATTAATTGGTACGCATACTTTTCCGTGTTCGTATTGCTGTTATTGTTGTTTCCGGATCTTTCGTGGTTCAGCAGGATAGCGATCATGATTGCTACGCACCAGTTTATGCTGGTGTTTTATTCTTTCGGTTACGTAATTCCGGTACGGTACCTGGCTGGAGCTTTGATGTGTCTCCAGATGTTGGTAGGCCCCACACTTGCTTATAACGGGCTCGATCAGTTTCAATACGCGAAATATAAAATGCAGGTGCCGGAGTCGGTATATTTTAGCTATGCCATTCCTGCGGTGATCTGTTTCATTATCGGGTTGCACCTTTTTAGCAGGCTCCGTGGAGAAAAAATCGATCAGGGTGGAATAAAACTTTTTGTAAAGCAAAATCCCGACCTGATGTATTATTTCATCGGCATCGGATTTTTTGCATCTTTTGTGGCAGGCTTTTTCGGTCCCGAATTGGGGTTTGTATTTTACCTGATAGCCGGTTTCAAATTCGTCGGGGCATTCATACTGATCATCGGTTCCGAAAAACTAAAGCCCGCACCGCTCGTGCTGGTATTTGGTTCGATCGTGGTTTCGTCGCTTGGTTCGGCAATGTTTCACGATCTGGTAACATGGACGGTATTTATACTTGCCGTGTTCGCAATAAAATACAAACCTTCCCTTCCCACAAAAATCGGGGCGGCCTTTGCTTTTCTTCTGGTGATTGTAGTGATACAGCAATTGAAAGGTGTTTATCGCGAAGCCACACAGTTTCAGGGCAAACGCGGCGATGTGGGCGCTTTTGACGATGCGCTCGATGAGGCGCAGGACGAAGGCAGCCTGTTTGATAAGGGGTCGCTGGCGCGAAGCAATGTGCGCATCAACCAGGGCTTTATCATTACTTACATTATAAAGCACGTTCCCGCCCGCGAACCTTATTCGGAAGGCGGAGAACTGTATAAAATACTGGAAGCTGCTTTTCTTCCGAGAGTACTGGCGCCTAATAAACTTAAAGCAGGGGATAATTCACTTGTATATAAGTATTCGGGAATCATCCTTCGGAAACATACTTCGATGAGTTTAAGCTCGATGGGTGACGCCTATATCAACTTCGGGGCTTTCGGCGGCTCGATATTCATGTTTTTGCTTGGGCTTATGTTCAACATCGTACTAATCGGTTTTCAACGATATGGAGTGAGAATGCCCGTCGCTTTACTATTCGTGCCGTTGGTATTTTATTTTCCTATACGCCCGGATACCGCGTTGCAAACGAGTTTGGGCCATCTTGTAAAAGCTTCTTTTCTGCTTTGGATCGTATTCAGATACTGGCGTTACAAGCTCACGCTGCGGCGGCCGGTATTAAAAGCTGCTGCCTGATCTTATGCCTGAAATAAAAAAGATCTTCATTACCATTCCATGGTTCTATCCCGCATATAAAGCCGGCGGGCCGGTTCAATCAATCGTTAACATGATCAGTGAATTGAAGGAAGGTTTTGAATACCGGATATTTTGCAGCGACACAGATCTCAACGAGGAACCCTTACCTGATATCGAAAAGGATCGATGGACGCACTACAATGATTACACCGAAGTATGGTACGCATCGCGGGAAAACCGCAGTAATACTTTGGTGAATGAAGTAAAAAAATACGATCCGCATATTTTGTACATCGTTGGACTTTTTTCATGGCACTTCAATATTGTTCCTATCTTTTTTTGCGAAGCAAAAAAAAAGATATTGTCGGTACGGGGAATGCTGCACAGCGGCGCATTGTCTCAAAAAAAAGGCAAGAAACTGCTCTATCTCGTTGCGCTTAAATTGTCCGGCAAACACAAGAAACTGGTGTTTCATGCTACAGACGAAGAAGAGCGGCAACAAATACGGAAAAATTTCAGCAACGCTGTTGAAGTGAAAGTAGCGTCTAATTTTCCGCGATTGATCGGTGGCGGTGAACATGCGGTTAAAGAAGCAGGTTCACTGCGGATGATCTCGGTGGCGTTGATAAGCCCCATGAAGAATCACTTGTTGATACTAAAATCACTGGCTTCTGTAACGGCAAATATTTTGTATGATATTTATGGCCCGGTAAAAGATCAGGCTTACTGGCAGCAGTGTATCGACCAGATAAAATTGTTGCCGGCAAACATAATAGTGAGGTATAATGGCGATGTACAACCGGTGCTGGTGCCGCAATTGCTGCATCAGAACGACTTGTTTGTGATGCCGAGTAAAAGTGAGAATTTTGCTCACGCGATCGTGGAAGCGTTGAGTGCGGGCCTTCCCGTAATCACAAGTCATCATACACCTTGGAACCGCCTGGAATCCGCCAAGGCAGGCATCAATACTACAGAAACGGAAGATGGGCTTGCATCCGCGATCCGTTTTTTTGCCGCTATGAATGAAACCGAGCTGTTGTTTTGGCGGCAAGGTGCGAAGGATTATATCAGCAAGGAAGTGAATATTGCGCAGATAAAGAATTCTTACAAAAATCTTTTTAGCTGATGTTGACGGGCCTTTTCACCGATAAAAAATTCATGCTCTTCGTGGCAAAGTTCCTGTTGGTTTTTTGCATATTGTATTTTGGAACGCTCGCCGTTATTGGATTTTCATCACCGGGTCATTACTATATCCCGTTCGTGGAAAATTACCTCGACTACGTAAGCGGCATCAAGCATTCGCTCTTGTATATGGTAAAGCAGGTCGCTGGTTTATGGGGCATGGATACGATCATCAAACCCGGCTTTATCATCCGCGCCGTAAACGGAAGGGGCGTGGTGGTGGCAATGAGTTGCGTGGGATATGGCGTATATAGTTTCTGGATCGCCTATGTGGCCGCTACCTCCGGCCGGTCTGTAAGAAAGATCTGCTGGATAGCTGGCGGTGTATTGTTGCTATGGTTCATCAATGTAATGCGCATCAGTTTGCTGTTGTTAGCCATCAATAAGGGTTGGCCTGTGCCGCTCGGCATCGATCATCATACATGGTTCAATATTTTTGCATATCTCGCTATCTTTATCATGATATGGCTTTTCGAAAAAAATCAGCAAAAACTACCGGCAGCAAAAAATGAAAACGGAACTTTCGCTTTATAATAACAGTTGGTACAAACCTGGTAATCCTTTCAAACGGATGATATGGTATTATTGTAACATCCTGTTTTTAAAAAATACATGGTTGCCTTTTTCAGGGTTGAAAAAGATCCTGCTGCGGATATTCGGAGCCAAACTCGGGAAGAACGTTGTTATCAAGCCCGGCGTAAACATCAAGTATCCCTGGTTTTTGGAAGTAGGCGCCAACAGCTGGATCGGCGAAAATGTATGGATAGACAATCTTGGGATGGTTTCGATGGGTGCAAACGTGTGTATATCGCAAGGCGCGATGTTGCTCTCGGGCAACCATGATTTTTCTGTGCGTGAATTTGACCTCATGGTAAAACCTATCGTTCTCGAAGATGGAGTGTGGATCGGCGCGGGGGCCATCGTTTGCGGCGGCGCTATCTGCCGCAGTCATGCTGTATTGTCCGTATGTTCCGTGGCTTCGGGTACCCTGGATGCTTTCTCTGTTTATAAAGGCAATCCTGCGATGAAGATCCGTGATCGCGTGATTACCTGATAAACAAAGTTTTTGTGAATTGAATTTCAGGCTTGCTTTTTGCTGACTCGTGGGAAGATAACTCGTTTATGACCAAATTTTTACGGAAATAAATGAGATACCGCCTATTTTTACAATCGCCTTCAACTCACAACCACACAGGATCAATGAAAGTTTCAATTATTACTGTAACATACAACTCGGAAAAATATCTGGAGGATTGTATTTTGTCTGTAATAAAGCAGCGGTACCCGAATATTGAACATATCCTGATAGATGGCAAATCTTCTGATGGTACGGTTAAGATCATCGAAAAATACAACGATCATATTGCCGCATGGGTATCTGAAACCGATAGAGGGATGTATGATGCCATCAATAAAGGAATGAAGATGGCCACAGGTGATGTGATAGGCATTCTGAACAGTGACGATATGCTGGAAACGGAAGATGTAATATCGGCCATCGTAAAAACATTTGAAGAACAGCATGTGGGCGCTGTTTACGGCGATCTCGAATATGTTCATTCCGAAGATACCAGCAAAGTGTTTCGCATCTGGAAAGGCAAACCCTATCGTCGCTCCCTTTTTCACCAGGGTTGGATGCCGGCGCATCCTACGTTTTACGTAAAGCGCAGACTGGTGGAAGAGTTCGGCGGCTATGAATCGCATTACTTTACGGCAGCGGATTACGAGTTCATGGCGCGCTATCTTTTTCATCACCGCATCAGCGCCCATTATTTACCAAAGCTGATCGTGAAAATGCGCGTGGGTGGACAAAGCAACAAAAATTTTCAGCAGCGCTTTCGTGCCAACAGAAGAGATTACCTGGCAATGAAAAAGAACAAGATCCCGTTTGCCTTTTTTGTATCGATCCTTAAGCCGCTAAGTAAGTTGCACCAGTTTTACAAGAAAAGTTCATGAACCGGCTTTGGCGGAATTTTTTTTTTGTCGAAAAATTTTCCTGCGTTTCCGGCAAAAAAAATCTGCGGCATCTGCGCGGGAAATTTCGCCGCCAGGCGAAAACAACCACCCGATCTGTATTCCGCTTTTCTTATTTTTGCAAAGAATTTATCATTTACCTCAATCACACTTTTGTTCAATCTCTTTAAAAATAAAAGATCATTATTGGAAAGCCGGAACTACTATCCGATTACTTCCGATATGCATTCCCATATACTTCCCGGTATTGATGATGGCTCGCCTGATGTTGAAACTTCGCTTATCCTGGTAAAAGGTATGATGGCTTTAGGAATCACCAAAGCAACCGCCACACCGCACATCATCAGTGATATGTATCGCAACACGCCGGAAACGATCGGCGAAGCGTTGAATAAACTTACATCCGCAATGACCGAGCGAAATATCGACTTCGAATTGAACGCGGCAGCAGAATATATGCTGGACAGCTATTTTTTTGAGATGCTAGCTGCCAAGAAAAAAATGCTGACCGTTACCGATAATATCTTACTCACCGAATTTTCATATTCTTCCATTCCTTCAAATCCGGAGCAGATGGCCTTTGCCATTCAGACCGAAGGGTATGTTCCGATACTGGCACATCCCGAACGATATGCCTATTATCATGGCAATTATAAAATGTACGATCACCTTAATGAACTTGGTTTTTTACTGCAGGTGAACCTGTTGTCGCTTACCGGTTATTACGGAAGGGAAACGGCGAAAGCGGCCCGTTACATTATTAAAAACGGGCTTATAAGGTTCGCAGGTACGGATCTTCACCACGAACGCCATCTTGCCGTGTTGAGCGATGTCAGAAATAAGAAGATCTTTGCTGAAGCCTTTGAAAGAGTAGAGTTGCAGAATAAGATACTCTAGATAAAAATATTTTTTGCGTACAGCCCGGTTAATAGCCGGGTTTTTTTATTTATAATCAGGAGTTTTTCTACTTTACAATTCATCCGTCTTTCAGAGATACAGGTAGTATCCTTTCAGCAGCGCAGTAAATTCTGCCGTATATTTTCTTTCCGCATCATGGATGACGATATCTTGGTTTTTTACCTTTGCTTCCCGTTTGGAAAATAGCAACATGCTTCTGAAATACCCGTGGGCGGATGTTTGCCGTACACGGGCTTTTTGGTGAAGGTGAAATCCAGCGGCAGCGATAAGTTCTTCCTCGTATACTGTTCTTTGCCACGGAACCAATATGGCTGCGATTCCGGAATCGCTGATATTATTTGAAATAATTTTTACAAGCTGATCAAGCGTCAATGTAGTGTCGTGCTTCGCAGCATTTTTTGCTGCATCTCCCGAATGAAGGTCCGATTCAAAAAAAGGAGGATTGGAAATGATCAACTGATATTTTTTTTCAGGTAAAAAATCGAGCACATTGGTTTGAAAAATGTGGAGCCGTGCTGCCCATGGCGATACTGCAAAATTTTCACGGGCCTGCATAGCAGCATCCGGGTTCAGTTCTATGGCATCGATATCGCCGGTTGTTTGCTGAGCCAGCATCAGGCTCAGCAAGCCTGTACCAGTTCCTATATCGAGGATGTTTTGAAATTTACTCGTGTTGCTCCCGGGCGATTTTTCCGGCGAGATCATATCCGCAACCCATGCGCCAAACAGGCATGCATCGGTACACACTTTCATAGCGCATCTATCCTGGTGTATGGTGAATTGTTTGAAGGAAAACAAAATCAATTAATTCTTAATTTTTAATTGTCCATTCCGCACGTGCAGAGGGAACTACGTCCATTTTTTCAAAATCGCCGTTCAGGTATTTGTAGTACCCCGTGATCGCTATCATCGCTGCATTGTCCGTACAATATTCAAATCTTGGGATAAATGTGTTCCATCCAAGCTGGTCGCCTGTTTCTTTGAAAGCATTGCGCAACCCGCTGTTGGCGCTAACGCCGCCGGCAATGCAGATATCTTTTATACCTGTTTGAGCGGCTGCCTTCTTTAATTTGTTCAACAGGATGCTAACGATCCGATGTTGTACGGAAGCACAAATGTTGGCCAGGTTATCGGCAACGAATTTCCTGCGTGTGCCTTCGTCAACAGCCAATTCTGCCTTGTACACATTGGCCGTTCCGGCATTTTGCAGAAAATAAAGGATGGATGTTTTTAATCCTGAAAAACTGAAGTTCAATCCCGGAATTTGTGGCTCGGGAAATTTGTATACTGCGTTTCCTTGTTTTGCATATTTGTCTACCAACGGGCCACCCGGATAGGGCAGCGCCAATAATTTTGCCGTCTTATCAAATGCTTCACCGGCGGCATCGTCGATGGTTTGCCCCAACACTTCCATGTCATTTTCCGAGCGGCACAAAACGATCTGTGTATGACCCCCACTTACGGTGAGACACAGAAACGGAAACGACGGCCGGGGCGTATCAATAAGATTGGCAAGCACATGTGCCTGCATGTGATGAACCGATATCAATGGTTTGCCCAGGGCGAGGGCCAGCGATTTTGCAAATTCAGTTCCTACAAGCAACGCGCCGATCAATCCCGGCGCCTGCGTGAAAGCGATACCATCAACATCTTCCATCGTACAACCGGCCTGTTTTAAGGCAGCATCCACCACCGGAACAATGTTTTGCATGTGTGCGCGACTGGCAAGTTCGGGTACCACGCCGCCATATTGTTCGTGAATCTTTTGGGTTGCTATTATGTTTGATAAGATGTTCCCATTGCGGCAGACAGCGGCCGAAGTTTCATCGCAGGAAGATTCTATTGCAAGGATGGTTGTCAATTAAGAATTAAGAATTAAAAATTAAGATTTTTTTTCACCGGCAAAGTTAGAATAATACAGTTACGAATTAAGAATGAATATCAGCGCCGCAGCGGTTAACTTCGAATGGCTACCACCGCATCCATCTTTGCAGCCCTGGAAGCAGGAATAATTCCGGCAAGAATGCCCACTAATACGCAAATGATAATGGTGGCAAAAAGCATCGGAAGTGAAATAAACACGGGGAAACTGGCTGCCTTGGAAATAATGATGGTTGCGATATACACCAGCGCTAGTCCCATTGCACCGCCGAGCAAGCATAGTAAAGTTGCTTCAAGGAGGAATTCGAGCAGGATGCTGCCTTTTTTTGCACCAATCGCTTTTTTAAGCCCGATGATGGGCGTTCGTTCCTTTACCGTAACGAACATGATATTGGCTATGCTGAACAAACCGACGATGAGGCTGATGCCGCCAACAATGGCGCCTACAAAGCTAAATACGCTGAAAAAAGAAGAGATCGATTTACTGAATGCTTCCACACTGTTGAGAGAAAAGTTATCATCTGTGCGGGGCGACAATCTCCTGACTTGCCGCATGATGCCACGTAATTCGTTCGACAATGCATCGGTACTTACTCCGTCTTTGCCTTTGGCGATCAGGATTGGGTTTGTATTATCTTCATCAAAAACCGTCCTGCAGAATTTATAGGGAAGCATTACACAACGGTCGTAATCCCACCCGACAAAATTCTTACCTTCTTTTTTTATGACGCCAACGACCGTTGCGCGTTTCCCTTTTACTTCAACCTGTTTGCCCAGTGCGCGTTCGGCTGAGCCGAAAAGGTCGCCGGCATTGTCAGATCCGATTAAGCACACATTAGTTCCCTGGTTGAATTCGGTGGCCGAAAAATAACGGCCGGTTTGAAATTTTAAGGGTTGTATCACATCCTGTGCGGGTACAATGCCATAGATGACGGCATTGGATATTTCATCGTTGCCGACCGATATCGTAGAGCTTGTCTGCATCAGGAAAGCGATATCGTCGAGCAGTTCAGAGCGGCTCTTTACAAGCGCTGCTTCTTCATATTTCATTACCGGGCGCGCACGCATTTTCCAGAAGGGCGCATCCGGGCCGCCACTGTAATCCCACTTGTCGATGTAGATCGTGTTGCTGCCGAGGCTGTTCACCTGCGTCTGGATATTCCGTTCCATGCTGTTGACAAATGCCAGCACCCCAATGATGCAGAAGATGCCGAAAGCAACACCTGTCAAACTCAGCGCAGTGCGCAATTTATTCACTTTCAGTTCCTGGATGGTCAATCGCAGTGAATTTGATAAAATGTTGAGCAACTTGGGCATACATAAAGGTAAATAAGAAATAAGAATTAAGAATTAAGAATTAAGAATTCTGCCTGTTTGAATTATTATGATGAAAGGCAAATCCTGTGAAGTTCATACCGCCGCGAAGGGATAATAAGCTAATGTGTTTAAAAAAATCTTAATTCTTAATTTTTAATTGAGCGCCTCTGGCGCTTATCTTTGCGGACTTTTATGAAATATATCAACGAGATCAATAAGCGAAAGACATTTGCCATTATCAGTCACCCCGATGCCGGTAAGACCACTTTAACTGAAAAGTTTCTTTTATTCGGTGGTGCCATTCAAACGGCGGGTGCCGTAAAAAGCAACAAGATCAAAAAGCACGCAACGAGCGATTTCATGGAAATCGAGCGACAGCGCGGTATCAGTGTGGCCACTTCGGTGATGACATTTGAATATAAGAACCACCTGATCAACCTGCTTGATACGCCCGGGCATAAAGACTTTGCCGAAGATACTTATAGAACACTTACAGCCGTTGACAGTGTAGTATTGGTGATTGACAGTGTAAACGGGGTGGAAGATCAGACGCGCCGGTTGATGGAAGTAATCGCCATGCGTAAAACGCCGGTGATCGTGTTCATCAATAAAATGGACCGCGATGGCAAAAACCGCTTCGACCTGTTGGAAGAAATTGAGAACGAGCTAAAGATTAATCTTCATCCGATGACCGTTCCGATCAACAGCGGAAAGGACTTTAAAGGCGTGTATGATCTGCATGAAAAGAGCCTGGTTTTATTTACCGCAGGAACAAAAGGAAATGATGAAAATGTTATGGAAATCAATGATCTTAACGATGCTATCTTAAATTCAAAAATAGGAGAAAAGGATGCGGATACACTACGTGAGGATGTGGAACTTATCGACGGTGTATATGGTGAACTGAACGAACCGGATTATCTGGCGGGCAAAACCGCGCCGGTATTTTTTGGAAGCGCCGTTAACAATTTCGGCGTGAAAGAAATGCTGGATACATTCATTCGGATTGCTCCCACACCGCGTCCGCGCGGAACGACTACCCGCGATGTACTGCCGCAGGAAGATAAGTTCAGCGGGTTTATATTTAAGATTCACGCCAACCTTGATCCGAAACACCGCGACAGGATCGCGTTCCTGCGTGTTTGCAGCGGTAAGTTTGCACGCAATACCTATTATCATCATGTACGCAACGACAAGGATGTACGTTTCAGTAATCCATACAGTTTTTTGGCACGTCAAAAAGATGTGATCGAAGAAGCATTTCCCGGCGACGTAGTGGGTCTTTTCGATACCGGAAATTTCAAAATTGGCGATACGCTTACCGAAGGCGAGAATTTTTATTTTACAGGAATTCCCAGCTTTTCACCTGAAATATTTAAAGAGGTGATTAATAAAGATCCAATGAAAACCAAACAATTGGAAAAGGGATTGAATCAATTGACAGATGAAGGTGTGGCACAGTTATTTACCCAGTTTGGTGGAAATAAAAAGATTATCGGTTGTGTGGGTGAACTTCAGTTTGAAGTTATTCAATATCGTTTGCTCCAGGAATACGGCGCATCGGTGCAAATGAACAGTCTGCCGTTTTTCAAGGCTTGCTGGCTCACCAGCAAGGACCCGAAAAAGCTGGAAGATTTTGTAAAATACAAACAGGCGAATATCGCAGAGGATAAAGACGGTCACTTAGTATATTTGGCGCAAAGCGAATGGTTTCTCAATACCGAACGGACAAATAATCCTGATATAGAGTTTCACTTTACAAGCGAAATACACAAGTAGTTGAGGGTTTAGGTGGATTATGGGAATGGTTGAGTTTTGCATAAATGGTTTTACGAAAATAAGAGCAAACCCTAATCTCTAAACTAAATCCCGGTATAATTATGCGGGTTCACCGCTTTTAATTCTTTTTTCAATTCCGGGCTTACTTTTAATTTTCCGATAAAATCATGCATTGCTTTCTTGTCGATCGTATTTTTTCCGCGCGTAAGATCTTTGAGTGCCTCGTAAGGCTGCGGGTAATTTTCCCGGCGAAGGATGGTTTGAATGGCTTCCGCTACAACGGCCCAGTTATTTTCAAGATCGGCTTTTAATTTCGCTTCGTTGAGGATGAGTTTATTGAGTCCTTTTTCAATAGCTGCAATCGACAAGATGGTATGCGCCACGGGCACGCCGATATTGCGTAACACTGTACTGTCGGTTAGATCGCGCTGCAGGCGCGATACCGGTAATTTTGCGGAAAGATGCTCCAGTAAAGCATTGGCGATGCCCAGGTTGCCTTCGGCATTTTCAAAATCGATAGGATTTACTTTGTGCGGCATCGCGCTGCTGCCCACTTCGCCTTTTTTTGTCTGCTGCTTAAAATAATCCATGCTTATGTACGTCCAGATATCCCGGCAAAGATCCACGAGGATATTGTTCATTCGCTTAATGGCATCAAAGTGGGCGGCAAGCGTATCATAATGTTCGATCTGCGTGGTGTATTGCTGACGTTGAATGCCCAGTTTTTCTTCCACAAATTCATTGGCAAATTTTACCCAATCATATTTTGGAAAAGCAACATGGTGCGCATTGAAATTGCCCGTTGCACCACCGAATTTGGCACTGAACGGAATGTAGCTGAATAACTGGATCTGATCTTCCAGCCGCTCTACGAACACCATGAGTTCCTTCCCAAGCCGTGTAGGTGAAGCGGCCTGGCCATGTGTACGGGCCAGCATCGGAACCTCCGCCCAATTTTGAGCCAACTTGTGCAAATGCTGCTGCAGGTTAATAATGGCCGGAAGATAGCTCAGCTCGATGCTGTCTTTCCAAAGCATCGGTACGGCCGTATTGTTGATGTCCTGCGATGTAAGTCCGAAATGTACCCATTCTTTCGCGGCGCCTGCGCCAAAGCTATCAATCCTGTTTTTTAAAAAATATTCCACGGCTTTCACATCATGATTCGTTATTGTCTCGGTTTTTTTTATTTCCAATGCATCTGTTTCTGAAAAATCTTCCACCAATTGCCGCAGTTGGTTATTTAGTTTTGCATTAGGTTTAAAAAATTTCTTTTCACCCAGCAGGATGAAATATTCCACTTCCACTTTCAGCCTGTATTTTATCAAAGCATATTCTGAAAAATATTCGGCCAGCGAACTGGTGGTTTTATTGTAACGGCCGTCGATGGGTGAAATAGCGGTGAGTGGAGAAAGTTGCATGTAAGATGGAATTTTGCTGCGAAATTAACGGATTTTTTTAAGCCGGAAGATTTTACGGAAATGCTGCGCTTACATTCCGGTCTTTATCTGTGGTATTTGCGAAATCTGCGGAAAATTTCAGGTAATTTTGCAACGGAAAAAAATCACAATCAATTGGAACAAAAAGTAAGGGTGGGAGCGGTAAGTTATCTCAATACCAAACCGCTGGTGTATGGTTTTGAAAAGGGTGCCATGCAGCATGACATTGAACTGATCTTCGAATATCCCGCAAAAGTGGCGGCCATGTTGCTTGGTAACGAAATTGACGTTGGACTGATACCGGTCGCGATGATTCCCAGGCTAAAAGAATCTCATATCATTTCTGATTTTTGCATCGGCGCGAGCAAGCCTGTGGCAAGTGTTTGTCTTTTTAGCCAGGTTCCTTTACAGGAGGTAACACGTGTTTTAGTGGATTATCAAAGCCGTACTTCAGCGGCCCTGATGAAGATTTTGCTGCGGCACTACTGGAAAATATCACCGCAATTGATCGATACCAAAGACGGCTACCAGGAAAACATCAAAGGCACAACTGCAGGTTTGGTGATTGGAGACCGTGCTTTACAACAAAGAATGCATTCTGTTTTTATTTACGATCTTGCCGAAGAGTGGCGAACATTTACGGGGTTACCGTTTTTGTTTGCGGCATGGGTGGCCAATAAAGAATTACCTGCTGATTTTAAAGAAAAATTCAATACCACAACGGGTGAGGGACTTTCGCATATTGAAGAGATCGTAGCTGCAAATCCTTTTCCGCCTTACAGCCTTGAAGAATATTATACCAACAACATCGACTATCATCTGACGGCAGACAAAAAAGAGGCCATGAAACTGTTTCATCGGTATATAAAAGAAGACGGTTTGTAAATATACATCTGCATATTTTTTGGGGAGCGCATCCGGTGTTTCTTTTCTAAGCCTGTCATGTTTGTGAAGTCCGAAGTGTTTGGTGAATGGGCTTTTATGACAAGCCGGACCGGCAACATCAAAATAATAACAATCACAATAATCATCACATTTTTAGTTTCGTTTTTCGTTTCACTTCATCAGCATAATGTGCCATCATAATTATCAGGGTTTATTTTTCTTTTTACCCGCATAAAAAACGCGCCATGAGCCGCAAGCTCTTCGTTATCGCAGCAGCAACACATTTCCTTTTTGTATGATTTCTCCGCAACTCACTGTTCCCTTAATGTAATAAACATAAGTTCCCTGATCGGCCGGTTGCCCTTTGTAACGGCCGTCCCAGCAAACATCCGGGCTGTTCGTTTCAAAAATCTTTTCACCAAAACGGTTGTAGATAATAAATACCAGGTTCGTTACATTGCCCCAATGTTTTACACCGAAGCAATCATTTTTAGTGTCGCCGTTGGGCGTAAACGTGTTTGGAATGCTGAAGTTCCCGGATGATTTGTTGACAATCACTCTGATTGTGTCTGTGTTTTTACAACCGTTCCCATCCGTTCCATTTACCGTATATAATGTAGTCGCATTGGGGCTGGCAACTGCAACGGAAGTGTTCGCGCCTGTCAATGTCGAAGCAGGTGTCCACACATACTGCGCTGCGCCGGTTGCAGTAAGCGTTGATGAAGAGAGCGCGCAATTGACATCATTCGATTTTGATGCATCCACCGTGGGCAAGGGGTTGACGGTTACCAGCACATTGAAATTTGTGTTATAATGACAAACCTGATCCGTGATGGTAAGGATATAAGTCTGCGTACCCGATGGTGATGCAACCGGGTTGATGATATTAGCGTTATTTAACGAAGAAGAGGGTGACCAGCTGTAAATAACATTATTGCCGTTGTTGCCATTCAGCGTCACTGATTGCTTAAAACAAACTTGTTTATCCGGCGGTGCCTGAAACGTTAAGGGGTTGCGGATAGCGATGTTCACGGTGTCTTTTGCTGCGCAATTATTAGCTCCGGTACCGGTAACGATGTACATCGTTGGCAGCTGCAGATTACTTAAAACGGGGTTTTCAATACCGGTGTTGTTCAATGCGGTACCGGGTGTCCATGAATACGTTTGTGCGCCCGTTGTGGTGAGAACAATAGAGGCTGTGGAACAAATAGTAGAATCAGGGATCGTTTTTACAACAGGCAAAGGTTTGATGGTAACGTTGATCGTGTCTTTGCCAATGCAGCCATTGGCGCTGGTTCCGGCAACATACAAAGTTTGCGAATTAGGATCGGTGAACCTCGGGTTGCTGATGGAAGCGTTGCTCACATATGCCGCAGGCGTCCAGGTGTAACTACCGGCGCCGATGGTGGTAAGCACCAGCGTACTTCCTTTGCAGATGGCAGAATCTGAAAGCGTACGCACATTTGGTAAAGGTTTGATGGTGATCGTTACGGAATCACGACCGTTGCAACCTGCTCCATCAGTAAGCGTTACATAAAATTTCGTGGTAGTGCCGATCGTCGCCACCGGATTTTGCAGTGTGTTGTTGTCAAGGTTTACAGCCGGCGCCCACAACCACGGACCCGCACCTGTAGCGTGTAGCGTACGCGTGATGCTTGTATTGGAGCAATAAGCAGTATCCAGGCCGGCATCAACGGTTACGATGGTTGCGATCACAGGTTTGGAAATGCTGTCTTTACAGCCGTTGATATCTGTTACCACCAATTTTACATCAAATGTGCCGCCGGTGTTATAAGTGTGAGAAGCATTTTGCGTATTTGCGGTGCCGCCATCACCGAAGGTCCAGTTCCAACCGGCGATGCCGGTCGTGTTGGTATATCCTGCTCCTTCAAAATTAAAAGCACGGCAGTTGTTTGAAACCGATGCAAAACGAACTGAATCGATATTAAGCTTAAATGGAACCGCGTCTACGGGTAGTACCAGATTAAAGGTGGATACGCCGGCCTGGCCGGAACCGGCACCCCACGCATCATTGCCATAAAATGTATTTACACCGTTGGCGCCGCCGCCAAGATCAGGTTGCAAGGCGGCCACTGCTGCAGTTTGTTTGATCCATAAAGAACCGCCCCCGCCGCCACCGCCGGGGCCGTGTTTATAGTTGGCAGCAGCATCGAAGAAATCGACGTTTACACCGGCACCGCCTTTTGCAAGGATCGGCAGGTTTGCGTTTGCATAAGTATTTACATTCAGCACTACCGTACCGCCGGCACCGCCCCCTCCCATGCCTTCATTGCAATTGTTGTTGGCAGGATTGGAAGAACAACTAATGCCGGTTGTGCCGCTTGCATTGATGGAGAAGCCATTGTTGGTAAGCAAGGGGGTATTGATAATAACAATGCCGCCGCCATTACCGCCATCGGGGTTGAATCCCGCTGTATTGTTGGCGTGTCCCGAACCGCCCCCGCCGCCCATGAAGATCTTATTCGCTGAAGCCGACTGTGGAAGCGGCCTTCCGCCCATACCTCCATTGTCGAACGGTGCATTACCACAGCCTTCAAATTGGTAACCGCCATGTCCACCGGCGCCGCCGTTACCTCCGCCAGCACCACCGCTGTTATGATCCAGTCCGCCGCCGCCACCGTTTGCGTAAGCGCCTTTGCCTTTTATTCTGTCACTTTGAAGAGAGGTAATGCCCTCGCCTTTAATCGCTGCAAAGGTGGAAGACAGCGGGTAAAAGTAATCGTTCTTACCGCAATCCTGTGTATTGGTAAGGTTGTTTCCAAATGCTCCGCCACGGAATCCCTTGCCACTAACGTCGATGTCGGCTCTTAAGGTGAGGTTTTGTTGCACATTCAGCACCAGCACGCCACCTTTGTTGCCATCCCAGGCGAGGCAGGTGAGCTTTTTATCCGTAGAAAGATTAGTAAAATAAGGAACGCGTATCAACTGCACTTTCCCCTGGAAGAAATCGTATTGGCGGGTAATTGCATTCAACATTTCGAGCGCACTTCCATTTTTGCTTTTTATGATATTGAATTCGTAATTCCCTGCATTTTTATAATTCAGGATGGTTCCAAAAGCGGCAGTGTTTGTGCTATCTATGATGGCGCCTTTCATTTGTATCAGCATCACAGTATCGCCTGCATTGAATTTGTTGGCATCTGCTACATGGAGAATATTTTTGCAAACATCAAGGGAAATAGCAGGTGTATAATCGTTTACGATGGTATCGGTTACGCAGGGTTGAACCACTATCTGGCGACAGAAGGACGTTTGTGTTGGCAAGCCGATATCCACCGTTAGATTGATATTATAAGTTCCTGGTTGCGTGTAAGTGATCGGACTAGGATTTTGTTGCGACGAACCGGGGATCGTTTGGCAACCCGCAAAACGCAACCTTGAGATGGTATTGTTGTTCACGTTTGTGATCAGCGTATAAATATCATTGTCTACCCGAAATAAATTTGAAATGGAGTGTGGAAAATCGAAGTTGCCGATATTTCCAAGATCTGTAGCGACAGGTGTGTTCAGCAGGTTGTTACCAAAATCGAGCTTGACAACACTGGCAGTCGTTCCGTTCGGAACAAATGCCGTCACGCCGTCACAAAGGCGTATAAAAGAAATATCTCTCGGCTTCGCCAAAATTCCTCCTGGATTGGGAATATTTATACCTACAGGCACGCTGTTGAGCGAAACACCGAAGTCAAGTCTTGTCAATGAATTGTCGCCTTCATTGGCCACAAAAAGGTGCCAGTTACCATTGTTGTTGATTTCACCTATTCCGGTCGGAATGTTCAGGCCGCCAAGATTACCAAGATTTACACCTGTTGGTGCCGCTGTAAAATCGGTGCCAAAATCAAGTTTGGTGATTGTATTGTTGTTTGTGTTTACTGTATAGCCATACCATCGGCCACCGGCAAAAAATACAGAAAGTCCCAGCGGAAAATCCATCCCGCCAATGTTTGCATAACTTGTTACGGCCGGAGAATTATTGGTGATGTTCGGGCCGAAGTTGACGATGCTCACTTTTGACTGGTCGCCGGTTTGTGGGTTTCCACCCACCACGACCGCTATCCAGTTGTTGCCAGCTTTTACTACTTTCAGGTCTTCGGGATGACTGACAAGATTATTTCCCGGATTGCCAAGAAAATCAACAGTGGGTGTATTAAGATAACTGCTTCCATACCGGTATCGTGTGATGCCCGCAGGAACATGATTGGTGACGAAGGCGTAATAATCGCCATTCTGATCGCGTACAAGATCGCTGAATACCGGTAAGCTAAGTGTGCCACCAACATTCCCCAGGTTAACGGCAGCAGGTGCCGTTTGAAAATTTGTTTCACAAAAGCTCCAGTAGTAATTGGTTGCATTTTGAGAAGTGTTGGTTATCTGCACGGGTGTATTAACGCATACGGTAGCCGGCGCATTGAAGGAAGCTGTGACGGTAAGTGGCACCACTTGTGCGCAACTATCTGCTACCATGGTGCAGGATGTATTTGTTGCGTTTATGGAAGCAGCGCCGAACAAGGTCCCGTTCCAGGCTGGATTGCCTTGTTTGTTGAGGAGGTTGTCGAAAGTATAATAAGCCTGCAGCCCTGGCTGGGTAGCTGGGCTTGGCAAAGAGGTATTCATATACGCGCGGATCTGCGCCTGTGTACGTGCCACGTTCCAGATGCGAACTTCGTTGATGAAGCCTTTGAAGGTTTCATCTGTAAAACCGGAGTACAATCCGATGCGTGTTGGTAAATTACTTTGAATGAGATCGCCGGTGGCGGCAGTCTCGCTCATCAAAAATCCGTTTCTGAAAAATTTGAGGGAACTACCATCATACACCAATGCCAGATGATAGGTTTTATTCAATTGAAATTCGCAAATATCCGGCGTGGCAAAAAATCCATTTGTTGTTGTAATATATCCATGATTTGCCCGTAAAAGATAATTTGTGTTGGTAGGATCAAAATGTTTTGAAATGATATCGCCATCGTTGTCATCACCTGTACCTGGTGTGTAAAGAACTGTTCGGTTAACATTGGCTTCTATTGTAAAAATGTGGCCCACAATATCTAGGTCTCCGATATTCATGTAGGAACCCGAAGACGGCGTGCTTAGCCAATTGTTACATGGAAGATCGGTTGTACCTGCTGTAAAAGAGGGGTGTGACTGGCTCGATGCTGTCAATTGCACAACCAGCAGGCCCAATAATAGGGTAAATCTCATAAAGTAGTAGTTACTACAAATGTAATTTAAAACCTGAAAAAGCGATGGTAAATCTGATGAAAATCAAGCGTGGTAAAGGGTTTTGGAGAAATTTTACACACTTATCGGAATAAACGTACAGTTATGTCAAAGAATTATTTTCTGAATTTTTTTACGAGGCTGTTTATGACTGGTTTCACGTCAGGCGATATATTGCGCAGATATACCGGTATTGCAAAAAAAACAGCGAATAATGCGGTGCAGCCAAACAACGCCAGCCAACCCGTGTTATTCCTGAAAATAAAATAAACGCCGAAGTAGGCGGCTAATGAAATGAGGATAACCTCCGCAGTTTTTTTTGTGAAAGGCTGCATATGGAACTTTTTCCAGAGGAACCAAAATCTTAAAAAATTATACACGCTGAAAGAAATAAGATTGGCCAGTGCCGGCCCCATTATTCCGTACCGCACAGTAAGGTAATAGCTGAGTGGAATGATCATGATCGTGAGCAGCAAACTTGTCCACAACTCAAAGCGCCAGTAAACCGAAGTGCCGATGATCTGCGCGTTTACGCCGGTTCCCATTTCTATCACTGTTACCATTCCGAGGATGAACAGGATCTCTTTTCCTTCGAGATAATTGCGGTTCATGTGAAAAGTAACGATCGCATTGTCGAAGTTGAGCCAGATGGCGAAAAATATAAAAAGGGCAAACGTAAGCAGGTTAATGGAAGAACGATGATAGATCCTGTTGATCTCTTTGACATTTTTGTCTTTCCATGCACGCGAAAGGACAGGAATGGTAATAGCCACAAGGCTTCTGAACGGCGCCTGCATCACGGAAACTAAATATTGCGAAAAGCCAAAAATTCCAACTTTGTTCAGATCCTGTTTGGCGGCCAGCACAAGGCTGTCAATGCTTTGCCGCAATACAGAAATAATGATCACCACAAAAGTTAGCGATAACAAAGCGAATATTTTTTTCCGGTATTTTTTTGTGACATTACTGAATTTGAAACTCAGCCATAGCTTGCCTTCTTTTTTTAAATGAAACATTAATATGAGTGTTACCACCGCATATTGTAAGGCAAACAAGATCATGAACAGCTTGAAATCGATGAAATTAAAAACCTTCAGCACAACAATGATCGTGGTATAGAAGCGTACGACCGTTTCCTTTAACAAACTGGTAAGAACACCTTTTTCAAAACCATACGAATATGCTTCTAAAAGATTGTACAACAGAATGAAGAATGTAAGCGGAATCACATAATAAAAATATTCTACCAGCAGGGGCGAATTCGTACTGAATTTCTGAATGATGACCGGCTGCAAAACAAACAGAGAAATCGTGGTAAGAATAAATCCACCGATCGCAATGGCTAATGCAAGCGAAAGAATATCATTTTTTTTGCTATCGAGGTTATCGGCGTAATAAGGGAAAAACTTGATGAGAAAATTGGTTGTACCCAAGGTAGAAAATGCGCATAGCAACATGCTGATATCCAGCAACGATCTGGTAAGACCATACTGATCGGTTCCAAACCAATCCTGGTGCGTAAACAAATAAGTGTTCAATGCACCAACAAGAAAACCTGCGTAGATCCAGGTAGCCGCTCTCAGACTTTTCTTTCTTATTTGTGACATGAATCGTTGACTGTTTTTAGCGAAAAAAGTAAATCTATCAATTAATTCTTCAAATGTGCTATTTATTATCGCGACGTTTTTTCTTCGAAATTCTGTTGATGATTGCGTGCATCAGCTTTTTTTAATTTTACCAAATCTTCCGCGATAATAATCCGACAATCCTTTCGCAAAATATTTCAGTACTTTCCATCGGTTCTTGTCATACAGCAATCCGTTCTTGATCTTGATCTTCAATTGTTGTTTTAATGCTGCCACTTCTTCCGGAAAATCTTTTTTGTAACGTTTGATGAGCAGTAAATAATTTCTGGTGATATAATATATTCTCACCGGCGCATGAAGATTACGCTCCACTATTTTTCCCACGTGCCAGTTTTTAACCGTGATAGTATTGCCAAGATTGTGTGTCATAGATACTGCGGATAACATCAAAACGTCGTAGCCATGTTGGTTTAACCGGTAACAATATTCCGTGTCTACACCGTCGATGAACAAAGATTCGTTGAATATGCCTGTCTTTTTAAATGCATCCAGATTTACGATACTTCCGGAAGTGATGATCGCTTGCTTTTTTTCTCCCACACAAAGATCCTGCTGTGCATCAAATGTTTTTCCTTCATGATTAACACCAAACATTCCTGTAGTTTCTTTTTGCAATTTTTCAAAACACGAGAGGTATTGGGAGAGTTGTTCGCCTGTAAAAGACGAATCCTGGTCCATTGTGAGCAGCCAGTGAAAACCCAGATCAATCGCTTTAAAGGCAGCGAGATTAAGCGATGCAGCGATGCCGTTGTTCTCACCATTTTTTATTAAAACAACCTTGTCGAATGATTTCAGCTTCTCAAGAAAAGCGTCATTGTTAGTATCAGTATTATCTATTACGATCAGCTTTGCAACCTTATCGTAATAAGAAAGAAAATTGCTGATAACTTTTGCATCCGGATAATAAGTGATGACCACTGCGATCAAAGATGTATTCATTCGCCTGTTTTTGTATTGCTTTACAGAAAGGTATTTTATTTTTTTTGCGCCAGCAATATGATATGCATTTGCATGAGGTCAAGTCTTAACTTTTTAAACCCCGCTTCAACGATCATTTCTTCTACCAATTGAGGCTCAAAAATATGATGATGAAGACATCGGTTCTCGATGTTTCTCCGGACACGTTCTGTTAATTCTTCTTTAGAAGAAATGCCATGATCTCGGCTAATATCATGAAGTAAAATAGCTTCTTCAAAATGAGTTGTATCATCTTCTGCTATATTGCGAAGAAAATCTTCTTTGATATGCGCCAGTGTGGTGGCGGGCCTGCGGTGATCGAATGTCTTAATACGCCATGGAAGTATAAGTAAAAACAATCCGTCTTTTTTTAAGATTCTTTTCCATTCCTGCAAAGCTTTTAAGGGGTTGGCAATGTGTTCGAGGCTGTGTGAAGACAAAAGAAAATCATATTTCCCGTCTGGTATTACTGAAAGATCTACGGCGTCGGCGATGTATTGATGACCGGAACCTTTCCCTTCGTTGTAAGAGAAGAATTCTCCTTCCCTCAAATGACCTTCCCAAACGGTTTCCGTTCCAAAGTTGCAACCATCAAGCCGTCTGATATGTTTGTAGATCGGTAAAATACCTTTATTATTAAAAAGCCCCGTGGGGCCGCCTATTTCAATTCCTTCTTTTCCTTTAATGGCATCGATGTAAATTTTTTTGTTCGGCAGTTGTTTCGGAAAAAAATACCGGTAAAATCTCTCAAGTGTCTTTAACATATCGGATGTTTCGAGCGGCAAATCTACAGCAAATCATTCAGATTTGAGGATCGGCAACAGGTTGCTACCAGTGTTTATAGTACTTTAAGAGAATTATGATTAATTTGCGTCGCAACATAAAATAAAATGCATCCGGAAAAGGTATGGGAAAATTTAATAAATTATTGAACCGCTTCGGTTATGAATTGAATGGCACGAAGATCCAGGCGCTTAATAAACATGGCTTTTGGAAAGGGAAACGGATGGTTAGCAGCAGGTTTGAACCTTATGAGATAACTTTCCGGGGCAAAACGCTGTACATCCATGATGCATCGGCCTTTGATCTGGGCAATAATGAACTTTTTCGCGATCATATTTATCTTTTCAAATCAGCCAATCCATCACCGTATATAATCGATTGCGGAGCAAATATGGGAATGAGCATTCTATATTTTAAAAGCCTTTTCGATAAAGCGCGTATCGTTGGTTTTGAAGCCGATCCCCATATTTTTTCTTTTCTAAAAAAAAATGTTCAATCATTTGGCCTTTCCAATACGCAGATCTTTAATAAAGCAATTTGGGATAACGCTGATGAAACGTTGTCTTTTATGAGTGAAGGCGGTGCCGGTGGACGGATCGAAGAAGTGAAGGCGAATGGTAACTATGTGAACGTACAAACTTTCCGGTTGCGTGATCTCCTGGACGAGAAAGTCGATTTTTTGAAAATTGACATTGAAGGAGCAGAATACAATGTGATAAAAGACTGCGCTGATAAGTTACAGAATGTGGAAAATCTTTTTATAGAATACCACAGCTTTGAAGGCAAACCTCAGGTGCTGCATGAGATATTGGAGATTGTAGCAGACGCCGGATTTCGGTATCATATAAAACACGAATTCACTTCGCCTGATCCCTTCGTTGAAAGAATCTATAATATTGGTATGGACCTTCAACTCAATATTTTTTGCTACCGGGAAAAATAAGGTAATCATTCATGAATCCACTCATTTCCATCTGCATCCCCGCTTACAAAAATATCCAATACCTCGATGTATTGTTGCGTTCCGTTGCGGATCAGACTTTCAGAGATTTTGAGGTAGTGTTATCAGATGACAGTCCGGATGATGCCGTAGGGGAACTTTGCAAAAAATATGCGGATCGGTTTCCGCTGCGCTATGTAAAAAATACACCGGCAAAGGGCTCACCGGCCAACTGGAATGCGGGTATCCAACAAGCGAATGGCCGATGGATAAAAGTGATGCATGATGATGATTGGTTTTCATCGCCGAAAAGTTTACAGGCTTTTGCAAATGCAATCGATCAGCACCCGGAAGCTGGTTTTATCTTTTCCGGATATTGTAAATATGAAGATGGAACCTTAAAGGAAACACACCTGGTGAAGGAATATGTTGTGCAAAAGATGAGGCGCTCGCCCCTATGTCTTATTTCAAACAATGAGATAGGGCATCCTAGTACAACTATTTTCAAAAATAACATCGTTGCGCCTTTTGATGAAAATACGAAGTGGGTGGTGGATATCGAATTTTACATCCGTTGCCTGCAGGCTGTTCCGTTTTCGTTTATCAGTGAAGCATTGGTCAATATCGGTGTGAATAACGAACAGATTACGAAATCTGCGTTCCGGAACCCGGAAGTGGAGATCCCGGAATATCTTTATCTGCTTAATAAAATGGGAATTGTTATCCTGAAAGATATCCGCGTGTATGATCATTACTGGCGGCTGCTACGGAATCTTAAGATCAGGAGCGAGGCGCACCTGCAGCATTTCGCAAAAGAAAATAGCATTGCAAAACCTATATCGAAAATGCTGAGCTTTCAGCGACGTATACCTTTGCCTGTTTTAAAAGTAGGATTATTTTCTAAATTTTTTATGGGAGCCTCTTATTTAATGCAGTAAGGATTTAAAGGTTTAAGAGGCGCCTGTATTCTCTGCAAAATGCTTCGCGACTGAATTTTTTTATCGCTTTTTCACGACTCCTTTCACCAAGTTGCTTTCTCAAAACCGTATCGTTTAACAGTAATTCTATTGCGGCAATGCCTTCCTCAATGATAGAACCTTCTTCCGTAGCATGGAGCAACAACCCGTTTTGAAGATGATGGATATAATCCGGAATGCCGTTTACAGCGGTTGATACAACCACTTTTCCATGCGCCATCATTTGCATCACCACAATCGGTAATCCCTCGTGAGAGGATGTCATAAGCAACACGTCGGCGTCTTCGTATACTTTTTTCATTTTCTGCTGATCTTTGATATTGCCGAAAAAATTGCAATACGGATATTTTGAAATATCGATCACTTTATCAACATCGCCCACAAAATTGAATTGGACAGCCAATGCTTTTTGATGTATCCTTTCAGCGATGGCTGCAATCAGATGCACCCTTTTCTGGGCGGCACCACGACCGATAAAATATACCTGTAATTTTTCGTTCACAACTTCTTTGTATGGCGGTATATCGATCGCATTGTCGAAAAAATATAATTTTTTAAAATATGCTTCCGCAAGATGATTGTCGCGGTATTGCGCTTCCACATCTTCTTTCAGCTTTTGGGTGCTGAATGCGCGGCAATCGATAAGATCAATGAACCCGATGGAATAGGGCAGCCATGTAGGCAAATGACAAAGTTCGACAGTGTGAACGGATAGTTTTAAATGCGGCAACATTTTATAAAAGAAAATACTTTCCCCGCCAAACACCACTGCCGTAGGGCGTTTGTTGATCCAGGTGGCCAGCAATCCACGATAAAAAAAGTTGATGAAGTGCAGCCATTTATGATCGATGTAACGATGGATATCCAACACGCGCACGCCATCGATATTGTACTTTTCGCGAAACTCGTTGTTGTTCGGTTTTTTGGAAAAGATGATCAGCGGCTTTTTATCTCTGATGCAGTTGGTAAGGTCGATGTTCACCTGCGGCGATCCGCCTATATCGCCATTCGGAAAAAAAAGGAAAACGTCGTGGGTAGTGCTTAAAGAAAAAACATGACCACATAATCTACCCAGCGCCACAAATGGCCACATGAGTAATCCTTCTATCTTTAATTTTCTTTTTGCAGCAAAATAGGTCATGATACAGGGAAATATTTAGCCAGTAAACGCGGTAAATATTCAGTCGTGAAATTAATATTAAATTGGCTCAATAACGGCCTGATGTCGGAAATGTCGATAACCGGGCCATTTCCCTTATCGTCGAAATGGTAAATACCTTTTGTTTTGAAATGCTCTTCTATGACTGAGATAATGAATGGAACGCTGTAGTTGTCGGGGTTGGCAACGTTTATGACAGCGTTACTAAAAAGGCCGGCTGAAAGAATGTGATCGGTTATGGTAAACATATCGTCGATGTCGAGAATGTTCCGCGATGCATTTTTCCACACAGTCAGCGCTGTTTTATGTAAGATGTGATCTATAAAAAAATTGAGTACCGTATGTCTGTTGTTTGTTTTTCCCACCGGATTGGAAAGGCGAAAGATCACAAAATTTCCCGACAACGATTTGATCATTGCTTCCATTTCAAGCTTATGTTTTACATAAACGGAATCTGCCAGTGAAGGGTCGTAGACGCTGCAGGTGCTGAAATATATAAATTTTTTCTCCGGATGTTGTTCAATAGAAGCCTTTATAAGCGCTGCTTCGCGCGCATAAGGGTCAGTATCCGTAGTGCCTGAATTGGAAACGCCGGACGCATAGATGAGGAATGCATCATTGTTTTCGTAGCTGCTGAATCTTTTCGCAATCATACCGTTTCCTGTCACCATATTTTATTGCGCTTTCGTTTCGTTAAGAAGTATTGCAGCTTTTGCCGCAATGTTTCCCCAATAAAAATGTCTGAAGAATGTATTGGGCGTTGGTATTGCCGGATCGGTGGAAATGATAGCGGCAGAAAAGGCATTCCAGTCGCCGTCCGTTATTATCTTTAACTTTTCACCGCCCGCCTCCAAAGGTACGCCAATGGCACCGCTTGCGGTGCTGATGGATGAAAGATTTGCGCCGAGCGCTTCAACGAGTTTTGTTTTGATGCCACCACCGGTAGATACAGGATTTATAAAAATGTCGGCACCCAGAAAATAAGTATTTATATCGTTTATAAAACCCGCATAAATAACATTGCTTTTGTTGTATGATTTCAGTTCACCAAATCTCGCCGGCAGTTTGCTGCCGCAAATGATGATCTTATATCGGAAGTTTGTTTTTTTTAGTAAGGGATTTATTTTTTCCAGAATGATGTCGAGCGCTTCTTCGTTGGGTTTATAATCCAACGTACCGTTGAACAGCAGGATGCGATCCTCTTCAGCGATATTGTGTGTTTCTTGCAGGTATTTCTTTGCCTCGGTTTTCAGTGGGTTTGCCGGCAGTTGTTTCACTTCTGTGCCATAGGTTACCGTATGGCATCGCTCTTTTTTTACCGAATAATTTTCAATGGCGAATTGCCTGTCTTCTTCTGTAATAAAAAAATTAAGGTCGGCATGGCGATGAACAAATCCTTCATAGCGCCACAACATGCGCCACCACCACTTTCCAATACTTTTAAAACGCAGCGCTTCGATATTGTGAGAACGCACGACCAGTTTAATTCCGGTTGATTTTTTCAGCAACCATCCCAGCCATCCGAAATAGGGATGCTCGATGACGAGGTGAGAGAATTGTTGATGCCGGATTATTTTTTTTATCTTAAAAAATAAAAGCAGGTTGATGTATCGGCTGACAGAATTATTCAGCAACGGTAAAAAAGAGGTGACTTCCGCAGGCACTTTGTTATTTTCTGTTGATATCACAGTTACAGGCACATGATTTTGCAGATAACGGTAAAATAATGCAATAGCTTTCTGGCCGCCCATTTTAGCAGGGTAGATCCGGTAGGGAACGAGTGTTGCTATTTTTACTGGTATAGACATATCAAACAAAAGCCGGGAGTAGTATACATTCCCGGCTCCCGATCGTATTAATTTTATTTTTTGGTTCTTGCTTTCACTTCCAATGCTATGGTGGCCAGCAGTAAAATTGCCACCAGCCATGATGCAATGTTGCTGATGTTTTTACTTATGTAAAATATCGACGGCTCAAATTTAAATTCAATGTTGTGCTTACCTGCCGGGATTGCGAGGCCGCGCAACACGTAGTTCACTTTCATTATTTCCACTTTTTTACCGTCTATAAATGCTTCCCAATCCTTGTAAAAGATTTCGCTGAAAACAGCTACATGATTGCCCGCAGCGTTGGATTCATACTTTATATCATCGTTATCGAAGCTGGTCATTTTGATAGAGGCGGTGCTGTCTGCAGGCGTGATGTTGTTCAGTAACGGCTTATATTTCTGATCGATCACTACCGTGTTGCGCGGATTGAATTTGTCGAGCGCCCGCATTTCAGCTACGGGGCCGTCAACAAATTTTATTTCTTTTACGAACCATACGTTACCCAATGCTGCGGGATTTTGCGCAGCTACCAGGTCGTTGCCTTGCTGTTGGATTACATACTTCGTGTTCAACATGTTGAGGACTGAAACGTTCGGATTGTCATTTGGTAACTGATACGTGGTAAGGTCATCATAGATGCCCATCTTCGCCGCGTGATAGCCGCCGATCGATTTGTGATAATAGGATGCTTTTGAACTTTCAAAAGGACTGCCCACTGAGCGATCATACACGCGGAAATTCGGATCCTTATCTTCCAGGATCTGCCTGTCGGCTGTCGTCATCGGGAACTCCTGCTCTTCATATTTATCTTTTGCGTCAAAACTTTTATCATTCAGGTATTTTGAGTCGAAAGAGAGCAGGTCAATCAAGAGCAGCAGCGAAACGCCTGCAAGTAAAATTGTAGCGTTGATCTTTTTGCGTATGTACAAAGCAATCGCGATGGCAGCCAGCAAAATGAAGATGAACGAGCGGAAAATATCACGGAGGAAAACCGAGCCCCTGTCTTTAGACAGTGCAGACACAAATTCCCGTGCAGACTTTTGTGCATCCGGCGCGCCGCGGAAATTCGCTACCATTCCTTCATACACCTGGTTGTCGCGGGAAGGTTTATAATCCGGACCAAGATCGTAAAGCTTTTGTTGAAGGTTAACATCCTGTGCATTGTACAATTTATTGAACTCGTTAGTACGCAATCTGTTTTCGTTGCTGAAGTTACTGCTGGCATAAAAACCAAGCGCCAGCAAAAACACCGCGCCAGTTGCAATGGCGCCGGTACGGAATTTTTTCCACGCGTCAGGATCATCGCCGTCTGCAATTTTACTCATCACCATAGCGGCAACGATGGGAAACAACATCTGCGGAATGACCAGTGCCATCGTTGGTACACGGAACTTATTGTATAGCGGAAAATGATCAAACAGGAAATAATTGAAACCGGCAAGATTATGCCCCCAGGCCATCATTATCCCGAAAATACTCGCAGCGAGGATCCACCATTTCTGTTTTCCGTCGAGGTAAAACATGCCGGTGATGAAAAGAAAACAAACTACCGCCCCCAGATATACCGGCCCGTTTGTGAAAGGTTGCTTGCCCCAGTAAAGGCTGGAACTGGCATACCCGGCGGCTTGTTCGCCCACACCCGGCAATTTTTCGGTGAGTGTTTTAACTGCATTTGAATTTTCATCAAGTAAAGGGAACTGGTACACATCGCCATCACGCTCCGCCTGGTGATTGCCGTACCCCATTACGCCCGGGAACATCAGCGTCATCGTTTCAGCCTGGCCGTAACTCCAGTCGAATGCATATTCTTTTGAAAGTCCGGTTGTTTTTCCATTTACAACTTTATCATTTTTACCGATGGAAGACTGATCCATTACCAGCTGTCCGCCGCGCTTGGATTCTTTGGCGTAATCGTATGTCGGAAATAAAGTGACTGCATTGGTGGCAACGCCGATGAGCCCGGCAACAACAAGGAGCACAAGACTTTTAACGAGGTGGGGAATCTCTTTTTGTTTTATCAGCTGAATGATATAACTGACAGACATGAAAGTTAAAATGATGAAGAGGTAGTAACTTATCTGCTGATGCCCCTGTGCTATCTGCAAGGATGTAAACAGTGCTGCCAGGGTAAAGCCGGCCAGGTATTTTTTGCGGAAAATGAGGATGCATGCACCTATCACCGCCGGGGCATATCCCAATGCAAGCATTTGCGTGTTGTGTCCTGCTGTGATGATGATTGGTGAAAAGCTGCAATAGGCATAAGCCAGGGCACCCAATATTGCTGCCAGCGGACGAAGCCGCAGACATATACATAAAAAATAAAATGAGATACATGCAAGAAAGAAAAAATTCATTGGCTGCGGCAGCCAGAGCTGAAAAGCATGATCCAGCATCAATACAGGTGACCATGAACCCGAGATCATCACCTGGTAAGCGGGCATCCCGCTGAACATGCTCGACACCCACAATGGAAAATGTCCATGCGCTTCATTATAGAGAAACGACTGGTGGCTCATTCCGTGCCATCCGGTAATATCTGATTGTTTTAAAATAACCCCGCTTTCCAACGCCGGTTTGCAAAAAATGATGCTCACCAGTAAAAAAACGGCAACTGCTATAAGGTGAGGAACGAGTTTTTTAAAACTGAAATTTTTCATTTATACCTTTTTAAGTGAGGCAAATTTAGTCAATGGTCAATAGTGAAAGCGAAATCTTCAAAAACTTTTTTGTCGGATGAGCAGGTGAATGAGCGAACGGCGAAATCTTCAAAAAGTTTGCGATAGTTAAGTACGGTGAATTTTTTGAGACGCTAACCTGAATTTCTTAAATCCTCAACCCCTAAATCCTGATTTCTCTCAACTCTTTTAACTCCCGAACTCATTCAGGGATATTCTCCAGATCGTTCCGTGTATTCTTTCTTTTCAGCAGTGCCATATCAAATTTTCCAAAGCGCCAGGTGAAGTTAAGACGCAGTACCTGCGGGTCGCGCCGGCGCCTGTTGTCTTGCATGAAGCCAATGCCGTTTGCATGGGTGGTATAAACCCTCGTGCGGAAAATATCGCTCATCTGCAAGGTGAGTGAAGCTGCGTTGTTTTTCAGGAAATCTTTTTTGATGGCTATATCTGCGCCATAAGCTGATTTTATATAACCCTGGGCGGTCGTTTGTAATCCCGAGAAACCACCGCCGGAGCTATTGCGGCTGCCGGCTCCGGCCGCAGGCATGATCGTTTTTGCCTGGTAATCGCCGGATAATTGGATCGAATAATTAGCCGGTAGTTTGAAACTGTTGTTAAGTTTGGCAAACCAACTGAATTGATCGTTATCGCCGGACGGCACCAGATTGGACGCTTTGATAGTTACATGAAACAGGTTAATGTTCGACACGATATCCCACCAGTCCGCAACACTGTTTTTGCCGGTCAGTTCCAGGCCGGCAGTGGTGCTGTTGCGTGCGTTTGCATAAGTTGTGTACAGCGCCGGTTTCAGCGGGTTGATAGTAGCATCGATGTACTGATAACGTGTGATCAGGTTATCAGTCAGTTTTCCATATAAACTTATAACCAATGATTGCCCTTCCCCATATTGTTTGTTGTAAGCGATTTCCATAAGGTGCGTGAATTCAGGTTTCAACGACGGATTACCAACGGATAGGTTCAATGAATCCGAAAAGTCGACAAATGGGATCAGCTGGAAGAAATTCGGCCGGTTGATCTTGCGTGAATAATTGAACTGCACATCATCTTTCTGAGAGACTTTATAACTTAAAAAAGCGCCCGGAAAAAGACTCAGCGGATATTGATTGGAAAAACGCTGGTTCTTTGAAATGAAATTTCCTTTATATTCGGAACTTTCCACACGCAACCCAAGCTGATAACTGAACTTTTTAATCGTTTGCGAGTAAGAAGTGTAAGCAGCCATTACTACGTCGCTGTAATTATATCTCACGCCGATGTCGGGTAACAACATGTATTGCCGCGTATTCACGTCCTCCAGATAATTATCGTTCCAGTTGTTATAACTTCTTAGTACAGCGCGAAGCCCGAAATCGATCTTCTGTGTACCCGAGAAAGGATCGGTATAATCGCTCTGAATGCTGAACAGGCGTGAATGACCGCCGCCGGTTGCGCGTTGCGCACCCTGGGGTGGTTTGGCGATCCGCATGACGTCGAACAAAGTATTGTTGTAATCGGATGTATTGTAATTCTCGCTGTAGTTAAAGTTTCCGTCAATAGTAAGCTCACGGTCGGCGCGTGCGAAATTATGTTTGAAACCCAACGTGGTTCCATATGTACGGACACCGGCTTTTACTTTAAGAGTGCGGATACCGGTTTCCACAAATGGATATGCCGGGCGCAATGAATCGCGGTAAAGGTTAAAACGGTCATTAACCTTAAATGTTCCATCAACCATATTTCCACTTACTGAAACCGTGTTCCTGTTATCTATAAAATAATCCATTCCCAGCCGGCCAAATGCAAAAACCGAATTGTTTACCGGGCGATTTGTTTGCACGATATGCGACAAGCCATCGCTTAAAGTATCGAGCCGGAAACTATTGACATTCGTGATCGTTTTCCGGAAAGCAAGATTGCCTGCGGCGAAGAAATTCACCTTGTCTTGTTTGATGTTTATATCGCCTCCAAAGCCGGGCCTGCCGCGACTGTCGACATTTGCACGAAGATTTCCGTTGTAACCTGATCGTTTATTTTTTTTGAGAACAATGTTAAGTATACCGCTGCCGCCGCCGCTGGCGTCATATTTGGCTGAAGGGTTCGTCATGATCTCTACGTAACTGATCTGGTCGGCCGGGATCTGATCAAGCGTAAGGGTAGTAGGGCGCCCGTCTACAAATATCTGCGGACTGGCATTTCGAAGAGTGACATTACCATCGATGTCCACATTTACCGAAGGGATATTCTTCATTACATCGATGGCGGTACCACCGGTTGCCGAAATGTCTTTCTCAACGTTATAAACTTTTTTATCTAGGTTAAGCGTCAGCAGGGGTTTACCACCGACAATCGTTATGTTCTGTAATTCTTCTGCATTCTGGGAAAGCCTGATATTGCCCAGGTCGCGGATCGTATTCGACGCTATATTACCATCTGCTGCCTTAGCGGCCAATCTGATGTTTATTTCCACGTTCCGGTAGCCAATCGTTGAAATTTTGAGTGAAAGAGGAATTCCGACAGGTAAATTTTCGATATTGAATTGTCCCCTTTTGTCTGTAAGCTGGGTGGCCAATGTGATGTCTTTCCTTTTTTTTCCGTTGTTGTCCGTCGCCGGACTTATCACGAGGATGGAAGCGCCCGCGATGGATTTGCCGGTGGCGGAATCTACCAGTTTGCCATAAATGTTGCCGATATCGCGGCCGGAAGTGTGGGCAGATCGCTGCGCTACTGCGGAAACGCAATTCATTAACAGAACCATAAAAATTACCCACACTGATCTTTTCATATACTGTTTAGCAGTTGTATATCGAAGCTTCTGCTTCGAAAGGATGTCGGAGTTCCTGTTCAGCCAACATACGCCGGAACTCCTTACGGATGTCTGGTCTGGTCATTTTAAAAATAATATTAAAAATATCTGTAAGATACCCATCATCAGACCTATCGCTGCAGCTAATAACTTGATAAATGTCAATTTATTGCCTGCTTTTAGCCTGATAATACGCTTCAATTCATCAGTATCCATACTTTTTATTTTTTGAGCAATGATTTTCTCCGGTTTTGCTTCCTGCAATATTGCCGATGCATAGCTGTTGAGCAGTGCCGGAAAAATGCTTTCCACTTCCTCTAAAAATGCTTCTTTGAATTTAGATAATGTTTTTTCACCCATGAACTTGTAGAGCAGTGGAAAAGTTTCGCTGATCTTTTCTTTTAAAAAAACATCTACGTGCAGTTCTATTTCGGGGCGCAGCTTTTCCATGATGTTTTCCCCCGACAGGTATGAAAGCAATTCTTTTTCGTTCATCCAGTTTTTGACAACAATGGCAGCGATATCGTCAGCCAATTTGGCCCGGTTTTCGGGAACTATTCCCGCAACTGTCAAACCGAATATTTTTTCTTCTTTTGTGGAAAACGCGAGGTAAATCAATGTGCCGGCGATCAGCCACCCGCATAACGTGGATAAAAGCAACATCAAGATGATCAGGGTAGCGGGCATTTAAAAAATATTGGCGGCAAAAGTATACTTTTTTCTAATATTTTAAAATGTAATTTTGTGCGAGGCGAGTTTTTATATATTTTTGCAGCCCAACATTTAAAACGGTAGTCGTAGCTCAGTTGGTTAGAGCATCAGATTGTGATTCTGAGGGTCGGGGGTTCGAGCCCCCTCGATTACCCACTTTGAAAGTTTCCCCCGAGTAATCAGGGGATTTTTTTTGCCGCGGATTTCGCAGATTTATTTGCCGGGAAGACGGGAAAGCCAAACCCGAAAATCTGTGCAAATCACTGCGTAATCCGTGGCCCTTTTTAAACCGCTTATCACGAATCTTTTCCAAAATGCCTGTTTAACAAAACATTATCCGCATCCATACGTTCTTATTATCTTATAAGGTCTTTTTATCGTTATTTTTACAGCATGCAAAAAATTGCAGGTTTTATTATGAGTAAAAAATTCATCCCCGTAATGCTGGTGCTAACCGGTGCAAGTTTTTTCATTGCTTTTAAGTCGCAGGGAAAAAACGACAATGACGACAACCCTAAGGTGCGTTATTCAAAAATCCTGAGAAATGTGGGCGTATTGCTGGAAGAAGGTCACTTCAGTCCGAAGAAGATCGACGATGATTTTAGTAAAACAGTTTTTAAGGAATTTATCAGTGATCTTGACGGCGACAAAAAAGTATTGTTGCAAAGCGATATAGACGAATTGAAAAAATATGAAGATAAGATCGATGACGAAATTCATGGTGCGCCGATCGAATCTTTTTACGCGATCAACGCCCTTTACCTGAAGCGCCAGAATGAATCGGCCGCTTTCTATAAAGATATTTTATCAAAGCCGTTCGATTTCACGGCAGATGAAGTGTTGGTGCTTGATCCTGATAAAACAACTTTCCCGGCTTCTGATGAGCAACGCAAAGAAGTATGGCGCAAATACCTCAAATATCTGGTGCTTGACAAGTACGTGAGCATGCAAAATGACCGCGATAAAAACAAAGGGAAACCGGATTTTAAAATGAAAGCCGACAGTACGCTCGAGAGAGAAGCGCGGGAATCTGTAAGAAAACAAATGGAACGCTCTTTTACAACTATTCGTAACCGCGAAACAGACGATTATAATTTCAGCACTTTTGTAAATGCGATCACCGGAACGATGGATCCGCATACAAACTATTTCCCCCCCGTTGATCTGCGTTCTTTCAACGAATCCATGAAAGGAAGCTTCTTCGGAATCGGTGCCGTAATAAAGGAAGAAGACGGCAAGATCAAGATCGGTTCTTTGCAAACCGGAATGCCTGCCTGGAAAAGCGGGGAGATCAAAGAAAATGATGAACTGCTTAAAGTGGGCCAGGGGAACGCTGAGCCGGTGGACGTAACGGGTTACTCCGTTCCGGATGCCGTGAAACTTATCCGCGGCGCGGAAAAAGGATCGGTGGTGAAACTCACGCTTCGCAAACTGGATGGAACAATCAAGGTTGTAGCATTGCAACGCGATGACATCCGTTTGGATGAAACCTTTGCAAAATCAGTTATCATCAAAGGAGAACATAAGATCGGATATATTTATCTGCCTGAGTTTTATGCAGACTTTGAAAAACCAGGAGGCGCCCGCTGTGCAGTGGATGTTCAGAAAGAGATTGAAAAGCTGAAAGCAGAAAAAGTAGAAGGCATTGTGCTTGATCTGCGCGGTAATGGCGGCGGTTCGCTATATGATGTAGTGCAGATGGCCGGATTATTTATCGAGGATGGTCCGATCTGCCAGGTGAAAGGGCGTGATGAAAAAGCACAGGTATTGCGCGACCGTGATAAAAACGTGGTATACGACGGACCGTTTGCCGTGATGGTGGATGAAACCAGCGCCTCGGCGTCTGAGATCTTTGCCGCAGCAATACAGGACTATAAACGTGGTGTGATCATCGGCAGCACTTCTACTTATGGGAAAGGAACAGTGCAGCGAAACATTCCGCTCAATCCTTCTTCCGGTAACAATCTTTTCGGCAGCACCAAAGAAGAAGACCTGGGAACGGTAAAGTTGACCTTGCAAAAATTCTACCGCATCAACGGTGATGCTACGCAACAAAAAGGTGTGGTGCCTGATATCGTTCTGCCGGATCGTTTAGAATACCTCAAGATCAGGGAAAAAGACAATCCAAATGCACTGAAGTATGATGAGATTGAAAAGGCGGATTATAAGACCTGGACAAGCACTTACAGCGAGAATTCAATCGTGAACAGCGCAAACGACGATGCCAATAAAAGCACCACATTTGGAAAAATAAAGACAAATGTTGAATGGCTCGAAAAAAATGCAGATAGAGAATATTCACTGAACATCACTAAATACAAGCAGGATCAAAAAGAGATCCGCGACGTGGTAAAACAAATGGAAGATCTTTACAAACTGCCCAAAGCCCTGGACGTGAGGAACATTGCAGCCGATACGGTGTCCATCAACAAGACGAAAGAAAAGATCGACCGTAACAAAGACTTTGTGAAGAAAGTGAGCAATGATATTTACATAGACGAAACAGTAAAAGTGTTGAACAAGATGATCGTGCAGACCAACATTGCTAAAGCAAATGGCACGGTGGCACCGGAAAATTAAAATAAAGAATAAGGAGTAAGATATGACGGCCCTGTTAAATGCAGGGCCTTTATTTTTAGTATCATTGGTTACCCTGAAACAACCTTGGTTTGGAAAGCGGAAATAACAGGAGATTGCGTCATTCTCTGCCAACGACAATGGATTGTGCGTCACACACCATAGGTCACGTTATCACAGATCCTTAAGGTATCTTTCTTCAATAATATTGCGATGATGATAAACATGCCCAAGCATCACAAAGCCCATTGCTTTTACTGTGGCGGGCCTTTGATTGGCGATGCCTGATGAGTCGAGCATGTTGTCTGTAAAATTTTCAAACATCAACAGCGATGATCTTCTTACAGCTTTCATTTCTTCGCAAAGACTTTTCCATGAGCGTGCATTAGCATTTGAGTTTGCAGCATAGTCATTTTCTTCGAATCCGGGAAGTGGTTGTAATTCTTTTCTTGCAAAGCAAAGCGCACGGTATGTAAATATCCTTTCGGTATCTATGATGTGTTGCAACATTTCCTTCAGCGTCCATTTGCCCGGCGCATATAAAAACATGGATTTTTCTTCTGAAATACTATCGAAATAATGATCAATCAGTTCCTGCTGCTCGTGGATCGCTTTGATAAGATCTTCTTCAGCAACTTGTTTTACATAGGCGTCAAAATGAACGGGGTAAGTGGCAGGCAATGGTTTGGACATGATTGAAAAGATTAAATCGGATAAAAAATGATCACAAGGTTACGCAGATTTTTTTTGAAATAGCCACGGATTTCACAGTTTTTTACCTTTGTTGAAATTATCCCGCAGATGACGCGGATAACGCGGATTTTTTTGTCGAGAGAGGGGTAGCGAGAAAATTGACAAAGTGCCGGTAGCACTCTTTTCGCGCCGAAGTAAATAAAGCCAGATTAGTACGATCTGTAGCTGACTTATCTGCGTCATCTGTGGAGAAAAAAATCACAGAAGGGGATTCTCCGCAAAAATTAGTACAATCAGTGGCAAAAAAAAGCGCCGACAACTTTATCGGCGCGCGAGCAATAATTTATGAAATCCGGTCCTAGGCTTTTTTAGTTTTCTTAAAAGAAGATTTTGGCAGATCCACTTTTTTGCCTGGTTTCAGCGTGCTGGCATATTTCACAGCTTCATACGCATTGATGATGCCACCGGTCCTTGATAGTTCACTCATATATACCTGATCTTTTGTTCCCGGAACATTCACTTTCACCGAAGGCGCCTGTGTGGATTTTTCGATGGCGAGTTTTAACTGCTGAGGCGTAAGCTTAGGGTAGTGTTCCAATATCAAGGCTGCAACGCCGGCTACCACCGGACAAGCCATGCTTGTTCCGTTTGCGTTGCCATAACTTGAAACGCCTGGAATCGTAGAATAAATAGCTACGCCTGGTGCAAATACGTCAACGTCTTGTTTGCCGAAATTACTAAATTTCGCCACGATGCCCCCATTCTTAGGATCGCCGCTGGCGCCAACTGTGATCACATTGGTTGCACTTCCTTTTCCGTTGAGATAATGTACGTTCGGGAAATTTGACGTGGTATCAATGTTCTTGTTGTCATTTCCTGCAGCATGTACCAGCAATACGCCTTTTGATTCTGCGTAGCGGAAAGCATCGTCTACCCATTGTTTTTCCGGAGAGAAATCTTTACCAAAACTCATGCTGATGATGCGTGCGCCATTGTCAACCGCATACCGGATGGCATTTGCAATATCTTTGTCATGTTCGTCACCATCAGGCACCGCGCGTACCATCATGATGCGTACATTGTCTGCCACACCATCGATGCCTTTGCCATTGTTCCTGATCGCAGCAATTATACCAGAGCAATGTGTTCCGTGAAACGGCGTACCTGTCATAATATCGTTGTTGCCATAAAAACGGTCGTTGATATCCTCCTCCTTATCTTTCACAATCTGTGCGCGGTAATTTTCCGGTGGCGTATTTACATTTTCACCTTTTCTGATTTCACCTTCCAGTTCGCCGATCAATTGCGTATTCGTTATTTCGTAACTGTTGTTCGCCTGCGAAATGCCCAGCATCATCTGCCTCACGGCTTTGCCTTCGTAGGCTTTCGGAGAAAAATTTCTGAGGTCGGTTCCATTATACTCTTCCTTGCCAAGTTCTTTGCGAAGCACAGAATCTCCCGCTTTGAACATCGGAAGCATCATTTTCAACTGGTCGAATTCTTCCTGTTTGAAATCACCCACCACTTTGTCTTTTGCGGCAATATACATATCGTATTCGGCTTTCTGTGCGCCTTTTAAACCGGCACCATCCTTACCTTCCCAGGTGGGTTTGAGCTTGTAATAAACCCGTGCGGCTTCATAACTGTCTTCTTTTACATTACGGCCATCTTTGCCACCTAGAAAGTTCCATCCATGAACGTCATCGATATAACCATTTTTATCATCATCGATTCCGTTGCCGGGGATCTCTTTAGGATTTGTCCACAAAATAGCTTTAAGATCTTCCTGTGTTGTATCGATACCGCCGTCTATTACCGCTACGGTGATGGTGGTACTTTTTACTTTCTGTTCTTTCAGGAAATCATATGCTTTATCGAGGCTGATACCATAATAGCCCGAAGTAGCCTGATCCTGAAGATGCCAGCCATTCGGAGTAGTTTCTTTGCTAACCATCGGTTGCGCAATTGCTGCTGCACCGCAAATAAGGGCACCGAGGAATAATACCGGAAATTTAGTCATATGCTTTATTTAAGTGTTTGTCTGACCAACGAAAATAGTTCCACATTGCTTCTTATGCGGCACTTTTCGTAATTATTATGGTTTCTTTTACAAATCAAACCGGATGCCCTGTGCAAGCGGTAGCTTATCGGTATAGTTGATGGTATTCGTTTGCCTGCGCATATAGGCTTTCCATGCATCGCTTCCGCTTTCGCGCCCGCCGCCGGTTTCTTTTTCACCGCCAAATGCTCCACCGATTTCGGCTCCGCTGGTACCGATATTAACATTTGCTATGCCGCAATCGCTGCCACTTGCTGAGAGGAAAGCTTCCGCTTCGCGAAGATTATTAGTGATCACAGAAGAAGACAATCCTTGCGGAACTCCATTTTGTATTGCGAGTGCTTCTTCCATCGTTTTATATTTCATGATGTAAAGGATCGGTGCAAATGTTTCGTGCTGTACGATCTCAAAGCTATTCTTCGCTTCAGCGATGCATGGCTTTACATAGCAGCCGCTTTCATAACCTTTCCCTTTTAAAACACCACCTTCCACGATGAAGTTGCCGCCTTCAGCCTTACACTTTTCAATCGCCGCAAGATACATCGAAACTGCATCTCTATCAATCAACGGACCTACGTGATTCTTTTCCAGCAGTGGGTTGCCGATCTTCAATTGTCCGTATGCATGAACAAGCAGATCCTTGAATTTGTTGTATATTTTTTCATGAATGATCAGCCTTCGGGTAGTGGTGCAACGCTGCCCTGCAGTTCCTACGGCGCCGAAAGCGGCCGCAGTGATGGCGATGCTGAGATCCGCATCTTTGGAAATGATGATGGCGTTGTTGCCACCCAGTTCAAGCAAACTGCGACCCAAACGCTGGCCCACAACCGCACCAACGGCTTTGCCCATCCGGGTGCTGCCGGTAGCTGACACCAACGGAATGCGTGTGTCGGCAGCCATCCATTCGCCCACATCGCGCCCGCCGATGATGAGGCCGCTCACACCTTCAGGGACATTATTTTTCCTGAAAACCTGTTGTACTATTTTCTGGCAGGCAATGCCGCATAATGGCGTTTTTTCACTTGGCTTCCAGATGGCAACATCACCGCAAACCCATGCAAGCATGCTGTTCCAGCTCCATACTGCTACCGGGAAATTGAAAGCGGAAATAATTCCTACGATGCCCAGTGGATGATATTGCTCATACATCCTGTGACCCGGACGTTCGCTGTGCATGGTAAAGCCATGCAACTGTCGCGATAATCCTACGGCGAAATCACAGATGTCTATCATTTCCTGCACTTCACCCATCCCTTCCTGCAGGCTCTTGCCCATTTCATAGCTTACCAGTTTACCCAATGCCGATTTGTTTTTCCGTAACTCATCGCCTATCTGCCGAACGATCCCGCCTCGTTTCGGAGCCGGCCAGGAGCGCCACTCTGTAAATGCCTGTTGCGCCCTGGCCACAACGGCATCGTAGCCATTTTTGTCTGTGCCGGTCACTGTACCGATTACTTCGCCATCTACCGGTGAGTAAGATGCTATTTTTTCGCCTTTTGTTTTGATCCATGTTGCACCCGTAGATGCACCCGGATTGGCAGCGGATATGCCTAAGGACTTGAGAATATCTTTCATATGAAACAAGTTTTTATTTCGGCCTGCAAGTTAAGAAAACTAATTTAGGTATCGGGTATCGGTAGCCCTATCTTAATTTTACCAGTGCATCCGGGGACAAAAGTTGCGGCGCAATTAAAAATCTACTTCAAATCCGCCGCTGACCCAGCTTTCCGCCATCCGGCTTCCGAGCAGATCTACATATTTTACGTTGCCGATATTGTTGATGCTGATGAAAGCATCTGCAAACTGATAAGTGTATGCCAGTTTAGTATTCACTATCCAATATTGTTTTGTAACAACAGATTTGATCGCCAACGCGGCTTGTGGCATTCTTTCCTTAAAAATACTGGTGAAGGTGATTCCGATATTTTTGTAATTATAAGCAACGGTTTGTTGCAGTAATTTTTTAGCATGTGAAATAATATAGAATGATGGTGACATATCCGAACTTTTTGAGTGCAGGAAAGTTGCATTGACGGTAGCGAGCAAATTGCTTTTGGGTGAAAATGTTTTCCTGTAGATAGCTTCCAGTTCAATTCCATCGGTTTTCACCTTCCGGATATTTTTTGCAAGTGCATAGGTTCCTGTGGCAACCAGGTTATCTTTTCTCGGCATGTCTGCATAAGGCGTCGTTACAAAATCTATTATATCCTGCTGATCGCGATAGAACCACGCCGCTGAGAATTTAAAATCTTTCAGCAGCAGATCGGCGCCGGCTTCGTAGCTCCATGATCTTTCTGCCTTCAGGTCGGGATTGCCGATGCTTCCGCCTGTAACCAACGCTTTATTGTAATTATTGAATCGTTCCGTAAAATCGGCGCTGCGTATGGCCCGCCCTGCGTTTGCTTTCAGGTTTATCTTGTTCAAACGATAGGCAACATTTGCCTGTGGCAACAATTCCGTTCCATAATTTTCATCATGTACCAGCCTTAATCCAGGGTTCAGCATCAGTCTTTTCCGTTTATAAACGAGCGATGAAAAAGCAGCGATGCCCGAATTGCTGTGATCGCCGCGATCATTGGATGTGATCTTTTTTATTTCCGACAAAACGCCCGTATTGTATTGAAATGTTTCGGATACCTGCTGGTTGTGGACGATCTGGAAACTCAGCTGGTCACTCTTGTTTTCGTTTGCAACGGAAGCCCTGTTGTACTGGTAGTCGTCGGAACCCTTTTTGTATGAGATATCGAAATCCGTGGTCGATTTGCCTTTGCTTCTTTTGAGTTTAAGATGGTTCCAAAAGCTTGTTACTTTTTCAACGGCGGTATCGCTGGCAAAAGTGGTATAGAAATTTTGAGCAGCAAAATCACGGCTGTCGTAGCTGCTGTGAAGCAACAGTTTCCAATGCTGGTTTAAGTTGATGGCAACATTGGCAGAAAAAGTATTGTTGTGAAAATAGCCGCGATTTTCACCACGCAACAATTGTCCGTCCGCATTATTGGTAAGTGCACCGAGTGAATAATGAACATGTTTATTATTGTGTTCAAAACCCGCATTTGCGCTGATGTAACCGTATTCTCCGGCAGCTATGCCGGCGGTGGTCCTGCTTAATTTTTCTTTTGAAGAAGATGCAAACACCTTGCTTATGACGTTGATCACGCCACCAACAGCTTCTGAGCCGTAAGCCGCCGCAGCCGGCCCTTTAAGGATCTCGATGCGTTCGATCTGTGACGGCACGATGGGCATGTAGCCGGAAAAATGTCCTGTGATCGGGTCGTTTATTTTGATTCCGTCGAGCAGCACAAGCACCTGTTGAAAAGTGCCGCCACGGATCACAATATCCGCTTGCGAGCCTGCCGGTCCACGTTGCTGCACTTCTACGGAACCAACGTATTTCAGCAGTTCGTCCAAAGAATTTACCGGTAACTTCGAAATCGTTTTTCCGTCGATAACCGTGATGCTTCTTCCCGTTTCCGATGCTCGTTGTGCGCTTCGCGAACTGGTAATGGTCAGAGGGTCGAGTTCTATAGCTTTTTGAGAAAAAATATTTTGAATGGATAGAAAAGATAAGGCAGTTAGTAAAAGTTTCATTGTTGTTTTGAATTATAAAAAACTTTATCTGCATTCGTCATTGTGCGCAGTTTGGCAATCCCCAACCTGGAATGAGATTGCTGATCGCTCGTAATGGCAATCTTTAGAATGTGCATTTGTAGCTCATCAATACTGTTCCGATTCATTTGGAAAATCGTTGCTCTTCACATCCTTAATGTATAGCTGCACGGCGCTGGTGATCTGTTCATACATATTGAGATACTGACGTAAAAAACGGGGTTTGAATTCCGTATTGATGCCCAGCATATCGTGCATTACCAACACTTGTCCATCGCAATCGCCACCGGCGCCGATGCCAATAGTAGGAATGGAAAGTGATTTTGAAACTTCCGCAGCAAGTGTGGCCGGAATTTTTTCGAGTACGATGGCAAAACAACCTGCTTCCTGCAAAAGCAAGGCATCTTTTTTCAATTTTTCCGCTTCGGCCTCTTCCTTTGCTCTCACAGTATAAGTGCCGAATTTATAGATGCTTTGCGGCGTTAATCCAAGATGGCCCATCACCGGAATACCGGTATCCACAATGCGTTTGATGGATTCCACCACTTCGGCACCACCTTCCAGTTTGATGGAATGGCCGCCCGTTTCTTTCATGATGCGGACAGCCGAATGCAATGCTTCTTTTGAATTGCCCTGGTAAGATCCGAAAGGCAGATCCACTACTACAAAGCAATGATCAATACCGCGTACCACCGATGCTGCATGATAGATCATCTGGTCGAGTGTGATGGGTAACGTTGTTTCATGGCCGGCCATCACGTTGCTGGCGCTGTCACCTACTAAAATGATGTCGATGCCGGCGGCATCAAATATTTTTGCAAACGAGAAATCATAGGCGGTGATCATCGAGATCTTTACACCTGCAGTTTTCATTTTCTGTAAGGTGTTGGTGGTGATCTTTTTTACTTCGTTGTGAATGGACATGGTATTGTTTTATGGTTTGTAAAACGGGCGAAGTGGAGATGGCTCTGCATTAGAATAAAACAAATCCTGCTTGAGCGTGTAAAAATAGAATAAATGTATGATGTATGATCGATATAATGTTGCGATTTGAAATTCGCCGTGGGAACGCGTCTCCACGGTTGTGGGTGGTTCGTTGTCTGCCATCAGGCATTCTTCACTTCCGCCCACAAATGCTGTATCAATCCATCCGCCAGCCCTATCTTGGGTACGTAAATATTTTCTGCATTTGCCCAGCGCATCACGTTGATGTAGATAAGCAGTGCCGGAACTATCACATCCGCGCGATCCTCGCGCAGATTGAATTTTACAATTCTTTCCGCCAGGGGAAATGCATTCAGTTCACTATAGAAATCGCGCAGTAGTTCCAGCGGCAACGGGCGGCCGTCTTTCTTTTTGCTTAAGGAAAAAACTTTGTTGATATTGCCGCCGCTTCCGATAGCGACCACTTCTTTATGGCCCTTCGTAACTGCTTTGATGGTACTCTTCAATTCGTCCCATTCCTTGTCGGTCACCATGTTTTTCAACAACCTGATCGTACCGATGTTGAAAGATTTTTTGAATACCAGGATGCCGTTGCTGAAAAAAGAGATCTCTGTGCTGCCGCCGCCCACATCGATGTACATGTAACTGTGATCCTTGTCCATATTTTCCGCCACATGATTCTCATAAATAAGATTTGCTTCCATATCGCCGCTGATGATCTCTATTTGAATGCCCGTGGATTTCTTTACTTTGTCGATGATTTCTTTAGAATTGCCGGCATCGCGCATTGCGCTCGTGGCATACGCTTTCACGGCTTTCACTTTGTACGCATTCATCATGTGTTTAAAACCCTGCATGGTTTCTAAAAACATGTCCATTCTTTCGGGAGAAATATCTTTTTGCGCAAATACGTCAAAACCCAGTCGCAGCGGTATCCTGAAGAGATTCAACTTGTTGAACACAGGTTTCCCCGGTGCGTCCTGCTTCACTTCCGTGATCAATAATCTAGCGGCATTGCTGCCTATATCAATTGCTGCCAGTACCAAAATGAGATCGTTTTTCGTTGCTGTAAAATACGCCTAAAAACGGTTCGGCATTTAAAAATTTTACACTCCTGCCGGTGCAGGCAGGCTGGCCGTTAGTTTTTTAAACAGGTAATTATAGATCTCCACCTGTGAACGCACTTTGGTGCGGTTGCGCGGGTTGACCATATGGTTGGATAAATTATTATCGAGTATACGTGCTTTCACATTATCGTTCAACTGGATGTTGATCAGATCGATCAGTTCCTGTTTATTTTCTTTTTCAAGGATGGGACAAGCAGCTTCGATGCGGTGCTCGATATTGCGGATCATCCAGTCGGCAGAAGAAATATACACTTTTAGATTGCCGCCATTGTTGAAAATCATCACACGCGCGTGTTCCAGGTATTCATCTACGATGCTGATGGCCTGAACGGGTTTCTTGAATTTTTTATTTTCAGTAAACATGCAGCAAATGCCCCGTATGATGAGTTTGATCTTTACGCCTGCGCGCGCGGCTTCATTTAATTTTTCTATAAGGGCCTTATCACTAAGTGAATTAACTTTTAAAATGATGCCGCCATGCTTTCTTGTCGCTGCATTTTTTATTTCACGATCGATCAGTTGATTGATCTGGCGGCGCATGCCTGTTGGACACACCATCAGCATGGTACATGATTTTAAAATATCGATGCGCGTTTTCGGATGTTCGAGGAACGTGAAAATCCGGTTCACATCAGCCATGATGCGCCGGTCGGATGTAAGCAGGCAATGGTCGCCATAAACGTTCGCCGTTTTTTCATTTAAATTGCCGGTGCTTACAAACCCATAATGCGTGGTAATGTTGTTTACGCGCCGTTTGATGAGACAAAGTTTTGCATGCACTTTCAGATTGGGAACGCCGATCAGCACTTTAACACCAGCTTCTTCGAGATCTGCCTTCCATTCGATATTGGCTTCTTCATCAAACCTGGCGCGGAGTTCGAGCATTACGGTCACGTGCTTACCATTGCGCACCGCATTTGTTAAAGCATTGATTATTTTAGATCGCGAAGCGAGGCGGTAACACGTTACCTTAATATTTACAACATGTGGATCGATAGCGGCTTCGCGCAGCAGATCGATCATGCTGTTGAACGAATGGTAAGGAAAATTGAGCAATATATCTTTTTCAAGTACTACCGAAGTAACGCTGTTCGCATTGCGGAGCAAGGGATGGGTGAAAGGTTTTTTCCGAAGATTTTTTTGTGCTGCAAAAATATCCGGAAAATTCATGAAGTCCTTGAAATTGTGAATGCGTCCACCGGGAACGATGTTTTCATTGTTGGTAAGGCCGAGTCTTTTGAGCAAATATTGCAACAAGGAAATGTCAATGTCCTTATCAAAAACAAAACGGACAGGTTTCCCTTTCTTGCGGTTCTTCAGGCCTTTTTCGATCTTCTGGATCATAGACGTTGATACATCATTGTCGATGTCGATCTCTGCGTCGCGTGTCACTTTTATCACGTGCGAGGAAAAAGTATCGTAACCGAAAAACGAAAATATGTTTGGCAGACAAAACCGTATGATGTCTTCCAGCAAAATAATCTGCTGTTCACCTGCTTTTGACGGGAGCAGAATAAATCTTGGTAAATGACGAACGGGAATCGATACCAGTGCAAATCGTTCTGCGATCGTTCCGTCTTTTTTAGAAAGTTTACATGCCAGGTAGATCGATTTGTCGTTCAGGGTGGGGAAGGCCTGCAGGCTTTCGATCATCAGAGGAACGATGTAGCTTCGTACTTCTTCGTTAAAATAATCCAGTACAAATTTCTGTTGGAGCCCGGATAATTTTTTTTCACTGATGAGGAAGATATGCTGTTTTTTCATTTCCCGCAAAACCTCCTTCCAGGTTTCTTCAAATTCTGTCTGCTGTTGCAAAACCTTTGTCTGAATATCGCGCAGGATGGCGGCAGGATCGGCTTCGAGGTGCATCTTTGCTTTGCTGCCGAGTTCGATCATCTTGCGCAAAGCGGCCACGCGGACACGAAAAAATTCATCGAGGTTGTTGGAAAATATTCCAAGAAACTTGATGCGCTCTTTTAGCGGTACAGTTGGATCGGCGGCTTCCTGTAGCACACGATGGTTAAATGACAGCCAACTGATATCGCGAACGATGGTCTTTTTCTTAAGCAAAGGCAATAATTAAGAGTTAATGATTAATAATGAGCATTAGCCAGGCCGCATCATTCTTTCCGCAATTTCTTTAAATGTATCAAGGTGAAAAACTATTTAATATTAATTATTAGTTATCAATTATTTTTCATCTTTTCAATAATCGCTGTGGTGGAAATGCCTTCGAGGATTGCCGCTATCTTCACTTCCCCTCCGGCGGCAATAACTTCTTTTGCACCGGCGATTTGGTCGATGGTGTAGTCGCCGCCTTTTACCAGAACATCCGGAAGAATGGCCGCGATCAAATCTTTCGGGGTATCTTCCTCAAACAATATGATGGCATCTGTCATCACCAAAGCAGCCAGCAGCAATGCACGCGCGCCTTGCGGGTTCACGGGCCGGCTTTCACCTTTCAGCCTTTTTACGGAAGCATCGGTGTTTACTCCCACGATCAGTACATCGCCATAAGACGCGGCTTCAGACAAGGATGCAATGTGGCCCTCGTGAAGGATATCGAAGACGCCGTTGGTAAAAACAATCTTTTTATTTTTAAGTCGCCAGCGCTTTACTTCCATGAGCAATTCATTCTGTGAAAATATCTTCGCGGGAATGGCTTTCGTTGTGCGCATGAGGTTTGATTTTAAATACATATAATAATACCAGTAAACAGATGAGCCCCACAACTACGATGATACCTGTACTAACGCCCCAGATGAGCCAGCCGAAAGCTTTGCCCATAGCGTTGGTAATGCCATAAAGTGTAAGGGTTTTCATTACAAATATCGGGAACGACCCGATGCCGCCGGGTGTAACGATCATTGCAAGTGTGGCCAACGCGAGTACGGAACATGCAGCGCCGGTTCCAAGCCCGGCTGTTCCTTTCATTGCCGAAAAGCCCACGTATATCTGCAGGAGATACATGGACCATATAAAGATAGTATTAACGATGAAGAGTCGTCTGTTTTTTAGATTTTTGATAGCTATAAAGCCATCGCCCATACCTTTTATAAAGCTGTTTACTTTAACAATGATATTGTTTTGCGGATATTTTTTCCGAAGCAACCGGATGCCGTAGATGATTGCAATGATGACTGCGGCCAGTACAGCAATTTTACCCCACAAAGGAAAGCCGCGATTGGATTTGATGAGTTCCTTCTTTACAAAGTTTCCCACCACACCAAGTTGTATCAGCACGGTGAAAGCGATGAAGATGAGATAGCAGATGAAATCGAACGCACGTTCAACGAGTATCGTACCCACAAGTTTGTCCGTTTTTAAGTGTTCATACCTGGCGAGAAAAGTGCATTTGAGAATTTCTCCCAGGCGCGGTACGGCTGAATTTGCGAGATAACCGATCATTGTTACGGCAAATACATTTTTCAAAGCGGGATCGTAACCGAGCGGTTCCATCAGTAACTTCCAGCGCATCGACCTGCTTACGTGGCTGGCGATGGCCATGATGATAACGGGGATGATGAGCCAATAATTTGCATGGGTAAACGCATACCGGAATTCTCTTTCTTCTTCCGGCGACATGGAACTTAACTGCCACCATACAAGGTAGAGGCCACCACCGAGAAAGATGATATATTGTAAGATGGAGAGAAGTCGCTTGCCCATTGTAGCACAAGTTAAGGTTTTAGGCGATAGATTTCCGGCGCTGGATGTAGGGTATGAGCTATCCTGTTGCAGTTTTTTAATGTGAGCAGGATTTTATAAATTCACCATTCACCCATTGATTACCATATTATCGATCAGCCGGACTTCATTCAGAAAGGCGGCCACCAGCGCAACGAGTAGCTGCTTACCGTCCCAGTTTTCCACGGGCCGGAGTGTAGCCGCATCCGCTACTGCAACATAATCTACTTTATATCCCGCATCCGTTAAAATTTTTTCCGATTGCTGACGCAGACTATCCGTTTGTCCCGGCCGAAGTTTTTCCTTTAAAAAGATCAGTGCTTTGCTGATGGTGAGCGCCTGTTGTCTTTCTGTTTCATTTAACCGGAGGTTCCTGCTGCTCATGGCCAGGCCATCGTTTTCGCGTATCGTAGGGCCGATATTGAGAACGGTTGCATATTCTTCGAGGTCGATCATTTTTTGTACCACCATACATTGCTGGTAATCTTTTTGTCCCATGTAAAGATTATCGGGCAGCACCGCAGCGAGCAGTTTATCCACGATCTGGCAAACGCCCTGAAAATGCCCCGGCCGGTATTTTCCTTCGAGAATGGTTTCAAGGTACCCGAGATCGTAGTTTTTTTTTACATCGCCAGGCGGGTACATTTCTGCTACCGAAGGAAGGAACAGGATATCACAACCTGACGCTTCCAGCATATCGATATCTTTTTCAATGGTGATAGGGTATTTTTCAAAATCCTGCGCATTATTAAATTGCGTTGGATTTACAAAAATGCTGCAAACACATATGGTATCTGCACTTTTACAACTGTTAATCAAAGAAATATGGCCGGCATGAAGGGCGCCCATCGTTGGCACAAAACCGATCGATGAGGGTTTGTTACGGTAGGGTGCCAGCTTTTCGCGCAGTTGTGAAATTGTCTTTATGAGTATCATCTGTAAAGGATAAAAGGCTTCAAATGCTTGTGTATTCTGTATTTAGATAAAAAAACTGTACCTTTGCACACCTTTTGGAAAAAAGGTACAATTCAGCATCTAACTTAGTACAAATGTCAACAAAGAAAAGAATTTTATTTATTGCAAATGAAATGTCGCCGTACCTGGAACTGACAGAGTTTGCAGAAGTAGTCAACAAACTGGCGGTTTTGTCGAACGACAACAATATGGAAGTTAGATGTATTATGCCGCGCTTCGGTGTGATTAATGAAAGAAGACATCGTTTGCACGAGGTAGTGCGTCTTTCGGGTATCAATGTTTCGATCGATAACGATGATTATCCTTTGGTGATCAAAGTGGCATCTTTGCCAAACGCAAGATTGCAGGTTTATTTTCTTGATAATGAAGATTATTTTAAGCGTAAATCCATTTTTACCGATGAGGCCGAAAACTGGTTCGATGATAATGGATTACGGGCCGTGCTTTTTTGTAAAGGCGCCCTGGAAACCGTTAAGAAATTCGGCTGGCCCCCCGATATCATTCATTGCAGCGGCTGGATGACAGGACTGATTCCGATGTTCATTAA
>JAATFP010000002.1 GCA_015655125.1 Chitinophagales bacterium
CCATTGCGATATTGAACGCTGCCCGGAACATTGTAGCTCATATTGCTTCCGTACAACATATTGAGATGCACTTTGAAATTCTGATTCGTGGAAAGATAATCCTGCAAAAATAGTCCGACGGTAATCAGCCTGTCGGTAGGGCGGCGTAACCAACCCACATTATTTTTTACGCTGTCTGTTATTACCTGGTCGGTGGTACCAGGTCCGATGATTTCACCGGCAGCGTTCTTATATTGGAAAAAATAATCGTTATCCAGGTTTTCGCGGCTGCGCATGAAACCAACACTGAGCCAGCTTTCAGCATCTTTTACCAATTCACCAAACAAACGTACCTCTGCGCCGGTTGTATATGCCTTCGCATCGTTATTGCCAAGGTAACGGATCTTCACATTATCGATATCATATGGTACAACATCCGTTATTTTTTTGTAATAAGCTTCCGTTGTTAACCTAAACGGTTTGCCACCTGTTCCGATGAAATTATAATCTGCACCGGCAACAAATTGTACACTCTTTTGCGCTTTTATACCCGTATTTAGTGTACCGTCATACCGGCGGAGCTCCCTGTAAAATGGCGGCTGATCGTAAACACCGGCCGCAACTTTGAATACAATATCTTTCTGTCCTTTCGGCTTCCAGCTTGCCTGCACGCGCGGGCTGATTAAAAATTCCTTGTTCAAACTGTTATAGTTGAAACGTATGCCGGCCTGCAAACTCACGTCGTTCTTTCCTTTTGAAAGATGGATATTGTCCTGCAAATAACCACTGTATTTTTGAATGTCAAGATCTGCAGCATTGTTAAGCGAGCTATATAACGATGGCCCGTTATTTACCTGCGGTAAAGAGTACCCGGCAGAATCCTGGTATTGCCATTGATGCAACTGGTCGTTGATCTTTGTGAGTTCAACAATCGTTCCCCATTGAATGAAATGTTTTCCTTTATCCAGGCTCCCTTTGTGGCTAGCGTTCCACACTTCTATTTCCAGTTCGTTTCTTGCATAATCCTGGTAATAACCTTGGCCCAGGGGGTTAATGATTTCTCCAAAAGTGCCGCTGGTATTATCAAAGTCGCGTTCGCCAAAAAGATAGTCACCTGCGATATCGAAATTTTCTTTTTCCTTGTCTTTATAACGGCTGAGCATCCATTTCAAACGAAGATTCTTTGTTGGCGCATGTACGATACTGGCCCCCACCAGGCTGCTGGTATAACTGTCTTTTTCCTGTCCTTCGAAGTAAATATCGAGTCCTACATTCGATGTGAATAAGGGGGAAAAAACCGCCGCTGTTTTCTTTACGGACTCCGGAAAGAAATTAAACCGGGAAGTTGAAATGATGCCGAGCAGTTCCAGTTGCCATTTATTGTTTAATTTGTAGGTAACATACCCTTGCACATCCGATGCAGAAGGAATGTAAGCGCCTTGTGTAGGCTGATTGCTAAGCAGGTTGCGGTTACTTTTATTTCGTACAGCCACAAGATAAGTGACCGAATTATTACTGGCACTTCCTTCAAGATGAAAACCCTGTTCCAGTAAACTCGCATACACGCTGCCTCCAAAACTGGTTGGTTTCTTATATTGGATATCGAGTACGCTGCTCATCTTATCCTCGTATTTGCTTTGAAATCCGCCGGTGTAAAAGTTCACATTCTTTGCAAGCTCAGGATTGATCATGCTTAAGCCTTCCTGCTGGCCGCTGCTCACGAGGTATGGGCGGTAAATTTCGAAATCATTTATGTAAATCATGTTCTCGTCATAATTTCCGCCACGCACGTTGTATTGTGATGTCAGTTCATTATTGCTACCAACCAATGTTTTGATCAACGCTTCAATTCCGCCGGTTGTACTTGGCAGCGCCACCGCGCTTTTCGGATTGATCTTCACCAGGCTATTCTCTTTTCTTTCGCGGTCTTCCTGCACCACCACAGCATCAAGCGTTTTACCATTACGGAATAATTTGACCGTGATATTTTCATTTTCATCAAGACTTAAATAAAAATTTTTTTGAACCGAAGTATAACCTGTGTGCGAAAAAATCAATGCGAAGGCTTTGGCGGCCACTGCTTTGATGGAAAACGTTCCGCTGTCTGAAGAGAGGATCCCGGTAGTTTTTCCGAGTATTGAAATGAAAACATTCGGAATCGGATTTTCATTCTCGTCGATCACGCGGCCGCTGACGGTAGCTGATTTATTTTGAGCTACGGAAGAAATGGTCAGCAGGCAGAAAAACAGCGCAGTCAGTAATCTCATGTTATGAAGATAAATATTTTTATCATTTAGCGCTAAAATATCGGCCAATCGCCGATGTTTTTTATTTTTGCCGCATGACGTACAGGAGACTTTCTTTTTTATTTTTGCTTGCGGCTACATTCGCAATGACTGGCTGTGATTCTTCAAAAACAAAAAAGTCCGCTACGACCGACGCGCAGTCCGAACGGGACGAAGAAACGGCGGCAAAAAGAAATGAGTTCAGCCGGCTCGGAATGCGCGACCTGGAGAAATCGCAAAAACTGGAAGAGATAATTTGCCAGTTTTGGAACAATAAAAGTGATATGGCCGATCTCAGGAGCGCCGGAAATTCTTCATTCGAGATGGTGGCGCGTGGCTTCTGCTTTTTTGACGATGGCACACTCATCAAAAATCCGCGCGGCGAATATATAGAAGGGAAATGGACATTGCAGCAGGAAAAAAAGCCGTTTATGCTGAATATAACGTTGAGCAATGGGGCCAGGGAATCTTACCGTATCGGTGCGTTAACGCCTGAGAGTTTAAAACTTGGCAGCACCAATGGCGAAAAGGGAAACGAGATCATGGAATACATTGCGGATGCAGTAGGTTTTCAGGACAATACGCTGAGCCCCTTTTACATCACCAATAATCTCTGGCGCATTGCGCCGAAGAAAAAGGAAACAACGGAGCAACTCACCGCGCGGCTGAAAGGACTCATTCATTTCTTTGTGATGTACTATGATTACTGCATCACAACGAATTCTGAGATTGTAAATTTTACCGGATTTCCGAGCTGTTTCCGCTGGTATTCAGGGGGAATATTTCTGCAAAAGGAAGAAGAGTTAAAACCTGATTGGTTCAGTTGTTTTTACAATAAAGAACAGGCAAATGAATGTTACCGGATCGCAGAAAAATTAATGGAACATAAATATACCTGGCCGAAAGGAGAGACAAACTGGGTGAAACAAAACGTGTTTGTGCTGAAGCAGATGGAGAAACAACTGTAACAGTGAAGTGCCGGAACAGCGAACTTCTATTCACCCATCGCCTTATTTATTAAAGCTATTAAAGCGCTTTAAGCGCCGCAATGGTCTCTGCCGGGTTCGATGATTTGAACACCGTATTTCCCGCTACCAGCACGTCTGCTCCTGCATCAATAATCGATCTTGCATTTTGCAAATTGATGCCGCCGTCTACTTCGATCTTTACATTGAGCGATTGCGCACTGATTAGTTCTTTTACCTGTTTTATTTTGGTGATCGTATGCGGAATGAACGATTGCCCACCAAAGCCCGGATTGACGCTCATTACAAG
>JAATFP010000105.1 GCA_015655125.1 Chitinophagales bacterium
AATGAAATAAACGTCCTGGTATTTTTGTAATTGTCTATCAGCTCACATATACTGTTTGTGCCAATAAGATTTTGCGGTACCAACACAAGTTTGTATGTCTGGGATACAAGGTTGGTCATTCTATAAAATAAAGTATCGGTGCTGATCGGCTGCCTGGCCTCAACCGCGAGCAATTTATTGTCACGCAACACGCCGAAATTTTCACCTGGGTTGGTGAGCTTGATCGCATCGTTAGCGTCTACCGCATTAGAATAATTGGGAGCAAATACTACCCTATTGCCGTCAGCCATATTGCCCGTGGAAGTTTTCAGAAAAGAACTGAACATTTTAATGGGATTGAAATAAGCAGAAGATCCGGAGGTAATCTTGTCGCTTTTTGCAAAGCTGGTTAAAGATACCGAGCATAGAATGCCCAGCAACAAGGTTTGTAAAGGTTGTTTCACGATATTGTTTTTACAGGTTTGGAGTTTTCATACGCCGGTCTTTTTGGAAAGGAGGCGACAAGCAAACATATTTTAGATAACAGGATAAAAACAATCAAATCGCGCGATTATTGCGTTTTTCGTCGATATACCCGTCGTTTCACGCGGATTTGGATATTTTACTACACTGCCTTCGGCATTTAACGATATACCTCAAGGAAACAACACCAGTCGGCTTGACGTAAGTCAAGTTGGTGCCGGATATAATCGTTGTGGTTATAATTTTTTAACAGGTCACGCCGGCGATATTATATTGAAACGAACAGTTTATTATTAAAAAAAACATCCGGAACGTTAGGTGTCCCGGATGGTAAGGTTGATCCGATATCTTGTATCTATGATGTATGACCCATAAAAAAATTTACATCATGCATCTCTTCATAAATCAATAGTTCATTCTACGTTATTGCACGATCACCTGCTGCGTAGTACTTGTTCCTTCTTCACTGATTACCTGTAGTTGATAGTTACCCGCGGCAATCGTAGGATTCAACGGCACAGATTTTACAAATACTGTTCCGCTCACCTGAGCCATACCGCTGTAAACTATCTGCCCCAATTTATTTGTCAGTTGTATACGGTATTCACCTGCAGGCTGATTAGTAAATCTGATCTGTACGTTTTTATCGGCAACCGGATTTGGATATACCCCGATATCGCCTTTCACTTTCACCGGTGCCACTTTAACAACCGCGCTGTATTGAACCTGGCCGCCGATGCTTGTTGCTTTGATACGATAGAAATTGTCTTCCGCCAGCGGGCTGAGATCAGTACGCAGGTAAGAAGCGCTGCCGCCGTTTACGGCTTCCGGTGATGCACTCAAAATTCCTTTGAACACTCTTGCGTCGGCACTTCGTTCTACTTCATATTTCTGAATATTGATTTCATTCTCTACTTTCCATGTGATAGCGATACTTCTATCATTGTTACGGTTGGCAGCAATTGAAACGATGTTTACCGGTAAAGGCGCAAGAGGTTTAAATACGAGCATAAACCTGTCTGCTGCTTTACTTGCGGCGGCCGACGTTACCTGGAATGATATGATCGTGCTGTCTGTAAGGCTCACGGGCTTCCTGCTGTTATCAGACTTATCTATCAACTCGGCCCCCAAATTATTGTAACCCATATTTTGCACAGCAAAAGCAAGTTTATAAGTTTGGTTCGTAAGTCCGCTTACTTTGTAATAGATCGTATCAGTTGCCTGTAATTTTCTTCTTGATTCAACAGCAAGAGATTTACCATCTCTTGTCAGGCCAAAGTTCTCGCCGGCATTGGTCACTTTATTCGCATCACGGCCGTCCACTGCATTACTGTAATTATCATTGAACACCACCCTGTTGCCATCCGTCAGCACACCGGCATTGGAGAATAGCATTGTGCTGAGCATTGAGATGTTAGCAGCTGTACCATTATTATCTCCGCTTCCTTCGCCGCCACGGAAAACAAGCTTGGTACCTTCCACTTTAGCATCTTCAGTGATCGTTATGTTATCATCCGTAGCTGATGAATTGATCACGAAGAAAGCCTGACCACTTTGAATGGTATGATAGTCAGATACTGTTGCATAGAGCGAACCACCGCCGGGTGTTGCCAGCCATCCTGTTTCAGCTTTAAAGGTTTGGTAGCCGCCGCCATTGTAACTACCGGCGAGTGTCGGATCCCAGATATAGAAAGTACTGTCAATTTTCCCGCCGGGTAATAATAGCTTTTCAAAATCTATCGCAGCGGGATAAGGGTTCCCGATTGACTGCAGTTTGCCTGCGCTCACAGTGATCGGAACTTGCGTACCGGTAACGAGATTTCCTTTTGCGCGTAACGTAGTTGGTTTCGCTGTACTGTTTGGTCCTGTTGCGCTATTCACCGTCCTGTCGCCTCTTACGTACAACATATAACCGAAGTTGTTTTTCAACTGAACGCCGGTATTGGGAATACCTTCCAACAAATTGTTGGACGAATTGTACACTTTCATAGAGGGCGCCAGTGAAGTATTGTCGAACCCATTTGCTAAACCGGAAGGATCGGTTACCCAAACACCATATCCGGGTGTAGGCGCGCTGTTTTCCATCCAGCTTTGTTTAACGGTGCTTCCTGTTGTGTTTGCCGATACGAACTGCCATGACTTAGGATGCTGACCAACGCCTGTGCCGGTATTGATGTAGCGTTCGGAAATCGCCTGGCCCGAGATCACGTTTCCGGGAGCAACTTTTCCAAGATTTGCTGTGCCGTTTACTGTTGATCTCAGCGTAATATTATCGCCTGTATTAAGATCGGCATTTGTATTACCAAAAGAAAGCAACCCCTTGATGTTAAGAACATCGTTCAATGTTGATGACACATTTAATGCAGTAGTTGTATTGTTGATTAATGTATCAATTGTTCTGCCTGTGAATGAAGCACCAGAAACAGATTGTGTACCGCCCGACATTTTTATGATGCCAGATTGCGCATCAATCGATCCATTTGCAGCATTCAATACGCCGGTGATTTCAAGTGTTGCTCCGGAAGGCACGGTTACCAATGCACCCGGATAAACGATAAGATTGTTTACGGTTGTTGTACCACTGTTCAGCACGGGTTGGTTAGCCTTGTTGGGAACATATACTGTTCCGCAGGAAATGTCGGGCAATACATTTCCGGACCAGTTGGAAGCAATGTTCCAGTCTGTACCCGATGCACCCGTCCAGATATTCTTCACGTTTAATTTCGAAACGTCCGACGTTACGTTACCGCATGGAGCCGCGCCGTTTACGATCACACGATACATATATCCATCCATATCCGGATCAATTGTATTGAGCGTAAGTTGGTTTGTTAAAAAACCGGTATAAGGAGCGCCCGTAATATTGCTGTAGTTCAACCCTCCATCTGCGCTCACCTGCCATTGATAACTAATACCTGTGCCTGTAGCGGTTACAGAGAATACGATCGGTGTTGTACAACCGCTGAGATTTGCTGCAGGTTGTGTTCCGATATTGGCAGGATCATTTACAATGATTGTTTTGGTAGCCGTTGCTTTGATACCATTGATGTCTGCAATCGTTACCGTGTAGGTAGTTGTTGCCGTAGGAGTAGCCGTAGGATTTGCAACAGACGGGTTATCGAGGCTTCCGCCATTGTCCCATGAATAGATGTAACCTGGTTCGCCACCCGTAGCAGATGCTGAAAGCGGTACAGATTGTCCCTTACAGATCGTTACCGTTCCGCCGGAAATGCTGGCAACCGGATTGTCTGCAGAAATCCCGGTAAACGCATTCGACTGGTTGTTTGCCAGTAATGCGCCTGTTGCGGTCAATGTTGAAGATCCGAGCGTGCTGAATTTCAGCCAGCCATTTGTAGCCTGGTTGAAAACGCCTTTCAGCTGTGCGCTGCTGATTAGACTTTCCGTACCGGTGATATCCGCCGGCAGGTAAGTTGCACTTACTGTAGCGGTACAACTTGTTAATCCGGCTTGGTTGATGTTCCAGTAGCGGTTAAGGTAATGAGCGCTGCTGTTATTGTTCGGATGTTTTGCATTTCTAACATTTACGCCAACGAACGCCGCAGAAGAAAAACCTGTACCTGCAGTTACGTTTACTGTCACGGGAGAATATTCAACCGTACCGGTTTTTTCACCTACCGGGTAAAGATAAGCTCCTGTTGACGTTGCAATTTTTCTTACTTCACCTGCACCATCGGCCTGTATCATCTTGCTTGCGCTGAATGGAGAACCGGCGATTGCTGCCGCGTGCGCAATGGTAAGATTACTTGAAGCGATATTCAATATACCCGACGTGAGGGTAAGCAACGTGCTTACCGATTGGCTTTTCGAAAGGTTCACGCCGGCCGCATCATTGATGATAAGCCTGTTGAAAGAAGTTCCTCCTGCTGCCGAACCCCCGATATCCTGACCTCCTGTGCCATTCATGGTCACAACTCCAAGACCGGTTTGTGTAAACCCGGCAACACCAACGTTGTTGATCCAGTTTCCGCCAAGTTGTATGTTGGAAGTTGCGCCGGAAAATACAGCATTGTTATCAATAGTGAGATTACCACGTACAGAAATTCCTGCAGTGATATTTTTAGTTGAATTGTTGTTTATTACCAGGTGGCCATAAGTTGGTGTTGCAAAAACTGTTTGGGCCACAGTACCATAGTATTCAACTGTACTGGTTGGCGTTGCTGCACTATTAAGATTAATGCTGCCTGCGGTAAACGCAGAAGGGAAGTTAGAACCCGTCTGCCCACCAGAACCTGCACCCAATCTCAATGTTGCTCCTCCATTTACGCTGAATACACCACCACCCGTTCTTCTGTTTACAAATTGTGTTGAAGTAATATCAAGGGTAGAAGTATTCAATACGCGCAGGTTACCATTCACATTGAATCCACCTGTACCTGCGCCTGTGAATACAACCGTCGGAGAATTGCTTTCGCCGATATCTGTAGTCGTTCCTCCAAGATAAATAGTTTGTGCCCCGGAATTATGCGTAATAGTCTGCGTTGTACCAGTCGCACCGTCAAACACCAGGGAAGCCGGCTTATTATTATAATCTTCTCCGATACCACCAAGGTTTGCATTTCCGTTAATGTAGAATTTACCGGAGTTGTTAGTCAACGCGATCAATGGAAAGTTTGCATTATTAGCATTTGAAACCGTCGTCGTAAGGTCGCCGTTAAATTTGATCACCGAATTCGCTCCCGCAATAATATATGTCTGTCCTGAACCAATACCAAAAACATTTATATTAGTAGCAACATTGGTATTGTTTAATACAGTAAAATTCTTACTGGGCGCCACATACAGTTGAAATGCTGTTGGCGTGAAAGACAAGATCGCAGTACCGGAAAGGGTTGTTGTAAGGGACTTGATAGTTGTGTTGTCATTAACAGTTACTAATGCTGTTTCACCAACAAAGAATCCGCTTCCTGACAGGTTCATCACTACGTCATTACACGCGCCGGGTACACCTTTCGGAACCCAGTTCTGGGGATCGTTAAAATTACCGTCTTCACTGGCCCCGCTTGGAACACCGATTCCGTTCCAAGCTTTTGCAGGATTTCCTACTGTTACACTTGCAGAACTATTAGCGATACAACCTTTACTATCTGTCACCAATACATTGAAATTTACGGTACCTGTAATTGCTGTTGTAGCAGGTCTTGCTATTGAAGCGCTGGAAGAAATGTTTCCTGCTGGTGTCCATGCATATGTGTAAGGAGCCGTACCGCCTGAAGCCGTGGTAGCGGTACCTAATATTGTTGTTGAACCAGAGCAAACAACCTGGTTACCACCAGCATCTGCTGTTGGCAATGGGTTGATCACAACCGCTGCATTTCCGTTCATAGCGGCCGTACAGCCTGTGGCAGTATTTTGAGCAGAAACAGTGTAAGTTGCTGCACCTGTCTGGTTACCAAAACTAATAGCCGAACCGGTACCGGCAACCACTATTGCGCCCGGATTCAGTGTATAATTTACTCCTGTTTGAGAACCACTCAAACCAACTGCCGTTCCTATACCGCCACTGCAATAACCACCGCCGCCAGTTACATTAAATACTGTTGGCGTAGCACTTACTACAACTGTAGCCGAAACTGCGCTTACGCATTTACCGGATGCGGTTGCTGTTGCGGTAACGTTATCACCCGCTACAAAGGTCAATCCTGTTTTCGTCCATGCACCGCCGGTTACGGTTACTGCAGGTGTTTGAGCCACGCCATTTTTGTAAACCAAAACGGATGTCCCATTTGCTTCCGAACTTGTACCGCTGATTGATGTGGCCGAAGCGCATATCGGGCTGTTAACAACCGGAGCGGCTGAAGTTGCGACCGTTACGGAATTCGACAGGACACTCAAACATTTTGCAGGAGCAAGCGCCGTTGCCGTAATAGCTTCGCCGGCAACAAGTGTCGGCAAACCTGCATAGGTCCATGTACCGCCACTCACAGTTGTGGTACCTTGTGAAACTGCATTTTTATATATCGTGACAATGGTTCCGTTTGCTTCAGAAGATGTACCGCTTACCGATGTGTTACCTACACATATTGGCGAACTTACTACTGGTGCAGCGGATGTTGCTACTGTAACTGTATTTGAAATAACACTCTGGCATTTTCCGCTTGCAGTTGCATATGCTGTAAATGTATTTCCAACGGCGGATGTTAAGCCGGTTTTTGTCCAGACACCACCCGTAACAGTCACCGCAGGAGTTTGGGCAATGCCGTTTTTATACACTAATATGGAAGTTCCGTCTGCTTCCGTGCTTGTGCCGTTAACGGAAGTAGCACCCGCACATACGGGAGAATTAACTACCGGAGCCGCAGTTACGTTTTGCACAGTTACCGAGGCAGATAAGGTGCTGATACATTTGCCGGGCGCAGTTGCGTCGGCTGTGATCACATCACCTGCTACAAGCGTCAAGCCGGTTTTTGTAAATGCCCCTCCAGTTACAGTAGTTGTTCCCTGGGAAACCGCATTTATATATATGGTGATTATTGTTCCATTTGCTTCCGAAGCGGTGCCGCTCACACTGGTAGCACCCGCACAGATCTGGGTTGGCATAATCACCGGTGCCGCAGAATTTGCTACGGTTACTGATGTTGACGTTGCGCTCGTACACTTTCCGGATGCTATTGCGTTGGCAGTGATAATATCCCCGTTTACCAATGAGGCTACGGTCATTGTCCACGCACCGCCGGTAACAATAGTGGTACCTTGCGAAACTGCATTTTTATAAACAGTTACCACAGTGCCGTTGGGTTCGGAAGAAGTACCGCTCACAGTGGTGGCTCCTATACAGATGGGAGAAGTTACTACAGGCGTTGCGCTCAAAGCCGTTACAGTAATGATGGAAGCCGAAGAAGTGCCTGTTACGGAAGGTGTGCTGCTGATCACGCGGATCTGGTAAGCTGTTCCCGCAGGAGTTGCTGCCGGAATGATAGCATTGATTGTTCCGCTGGCAGTTGCCGCCAATGTTCCAATCGTCGTTGGCGAAGCGAATGAGCCGTTGGAAGCAGACAATTGAGCCGTAAAAGTATTTCCCGTTATATAGGTGCCGGTTGCAGTAAATGGAACGGATACGGAGGCACCAGGGCAGTAAGTTGCAGGGGTGATTGTTTCGGTGGTAATAGAAGGCGGAACCTGCACTTCCACAATGTAATCTTCAACCTCGCCATATGTAAATGTCTGGCAAGCAGCATTTATGATCGCAGTCGTGTGATTTTTATCGCCCATTCTTATTCTTAAACGGGTCGTTCCCACGGTAGCGGTGGCCGGTACCGTTACGGTAACTGCGGTATTGGTAGACGAAATATTGGCCTGACCACCCAATTCACCAGCATCGGTAAAGTTGCCATTATTGTTCCAGTCGCCATAAATATAAACGATATCGTCTGACGCAGAACGATTGGTCAATGTCACAGTTACGGTGAAGGTGGAACCCTGGGTAACTGTATTGATTACACCGTTACTGATATAGTTAGCATAGTTACTCTGACCGGTCGTATTATTGAAAGTGCCGGAAGCGATTCCGGAAATATATTCACCATCTGTACCGGTATATGTTGAAGCACTTGCACAATAGCAGGAAAAAGCTGTTGTATTGTAAACCTGCAATCCATCTATATCAAAGCTGCCGCCAGTACGGGCAGAGCATCTGAAACGAACGTAACGCGAAGTAGCCAGCAATGCGGCCGATTTAACACCATTACCAGATCCCTGGTTATAGGTCCCAGCCGTTGTCCATGCTGTTCCATTCGGAGATTGTTCCACCAGCAGCGTCTTGCTGCTTCCTGTAGTATTGATATTAAGGTTAAAAGAAAACGCAGTAGCCGCTGCATCGTAATTGACCATAATATAATCGCCAACGCCATTCATATTAAATGAAAAACCGCCGCAGGCGTCAATGCTGGTAGTGTTTGCACTTAAGCCGCTTTGCGTCCAGCCTTCAGGCAAAGTTGATTTGGCATGTGTGCAAAAAGCAGGTAACGTTGATTGGGAATATCCGCCAAAATTGGTGGCAAAAATAACGATGACCAAAATGGACAGCGCGCGTTTACAAAATGCAGTTTGAAATGCATGTTTTGTGGAGTAAACTTTCTTCATAAAAATCATTATTACTGTGATAAATAAGCATATGATCTTTTACAAAGGATGGGAGGATCTGATTATCTTAATGGCGCGAGCCAGTAATTAGTGTTAATCGAAAGCAGTTACGTAGATGTGAAGTAAACAGTTTTCTTGTTTTATATTATTACATCAATAATATGGTCGGGACATTTACTGTGTGCTAACAACTTAGGGATTGCAGCCAGCAGCAGGTTTCAGAATGAGATAAGAGGAATAGGCAAGGTGTTTCGAGAGGATTGGAGGTAGCGTAAAAATACTCACGGTTTGAGTATTTTCATTATGCAAATATTAGTCTTCTGAATATAAAATCAAAACAAAATCTTATTTTTTTTTGACGGCATTAAAATAAAAAAGAATAAATATTTTTACAATACTGATTTTCATTTAATTATAAAAAAATATTGTGTATAACTAAATCGGGTACCCAGGTATTTACCGGGCTCTCTTTCGCCTTAAACAGAAGTGAAATCAGCACCGATTTTTACATAAAAGAACGCGCCCGCAGACGCGTTCTTGTCAGCTTTTGATGCGTAATTATCCTCCTTTATTGCCCTCCGGGGCCGTTTCCGCTACTTTGTGTTCTCTTATTTTCATCCTCTGCTCCACTTTTGCGTTGACGCGCGGCCTTCACCTGGCTGTTACCGAAACGATAACTGAAGTTGATCTTGAACTGCCTGCTTTCCCAACGGCCACTCGCTTTTCCGTAAGTACCGGTAAAATTGGTTTCACCGCTCCATTTTAATGTATGGAAAATATCGCTTACCGTAGCTTTCATCGTCGCTTTGCCCTTCAGCAATGTCTTGGAAAGTCCGCCGTCTACAGAATACATGGAGATCGATTTAAAAATACCCTGCCAAAGCGTAGGTGAATTATAGAACCCACTTATTTCTCCCGTAAATCCACCTCCCAGTTTAAACGAGTTTTGCATATAAAAACTCACCGCATACACATCCTGGTTGATCTTTCTATCGCCGCCGCCAAAATCAGCCTTGTATTTTGAATAATAAGAATTCACATTCGCAAAAAAACTATACCATTTATAAGAAAACGGATAGCTGATGTTGAGGCTTACGATATCCTGCGTTGCAAGATTTTTCTTCGTCATAAATGCCTTTGAACTTTGGGTCGTATCCGGCAACTGTGCAAAAATATCTTTCACATGGCTGTAGTTCAACGTGGTGTTCAGTTTGTACATGTAAGTATGCGTAATCCCGAAGCTGTTGGTGTATTGCGGCCTCAGCTGTGTATTGCCTTTTTGGTAGGTGTAATCGTTCAATTTAAATTCAAACGGGTTCAGATCCTGGTACGCCGGCCTGTCGATGCGACGGCTGTAGGTGAGGTTGAACATGCTCTTTGGATTTTTGTTAAACGTCACGGCGGCACTTGGAAAGAAATCGGTGTAGTTTCGATGAATGCTTGAATCGAAGTTATCATCATATTTCTGAGTGACCGGGTTCCATTGAACACCGGTTGATGTACCTTTTGAATCGGTATTCTCAATACGCAAACCTGCCTGAACCATCAATCCTTTAAAGGCACGGTTATAATTAACATAAGCAGCATTGATATTTTCTTTATACACAAATCTGTTGCTCAGACCGGTGTCCAGTACTTTCGGGCTTTCCGGGGTTAAACCCAGCACGTTGTAACGGCCAAAATCATTGTCAGTTTTTACATACCCTATTTTACCGCCGTAACCCAGTCGCCCTTTTTTGAAATTCTGTTCATAATCCACTTTCAAAGAACTGATGTCGATATCCGTCGGAGCAATCATCTGGTATACATTGCTGTACAGGTAAGTGTTGGAAGGCAAGGAAAAATAATTGTTGGGCTGAAACTGGTCGCTGCGCAAATTGAAAAAACCATAATCAAGATCAACATTCAGTTCACTTCCGCCTTGCTTGGCATACCGGTAGTTTCCATTGAAGTTTACATTAGAGCGTTTCATCTTGTTATTACTGCTTGCCTGCAAAACTTTTACTTCTTCGCCCGTATTTTCAACACCGATGTTGGTTGGGCCATTGCTTGCCAGATTGTTGTCTGAAATATTACCATTCACTACGAACCCGATGGTACTTTTTGCATTGATAAAATAATCCGCACCCACTTTAAAATTATGCCCCTTGTTGCGCGACTTCATTTTATTTATCTGATCAAATGTAGAATCCGCCTGTGTTCTGTAAAGGTTAAACGTACTCACATTAATACCCTGGTTGTATGTATAGTTTCCAAAAATATTGGTATACTTGTTACGGTTATTAAAAGAAATACCACCATTGTATTTAGCATATGTGCCAATATTATAGCCTCCGTTTACGGACCCATTGGTACCGTAAGATTTATTTTTCTTCAACCTGATATTGATGATGCCTGCATTACCCGCCGCTTCATATTTTGCGGATGGATTGCTTATGATCTCGAAAGATTCGATCTGCGAAGATTGCAGCGATTTCAGGTAATTGGAAAGATCCTGCCCGGTGAGCGGACTTGGTTTTCCATCGATGTATACCTGCACCCCATTCTTACCACTAAGACTGAGATTATCATCTTTATCCACCATCACACCCGGCGATTTACGCAGCAGCTCCAGGGCATCGTTGCCGATTGCGTTTGTTGTTCCTTCCACATTTACGATCATCTTGTCTGCTTTCACTTCCACAATTGGCTTTTTTGAGGTAACTGTAACAGCAGCAAGATTTGCCGACGATTTCTCCAGGTTCATGACCGGAACAGAAATATCTGCACCACTCACTGTGAGAAGGGAAGAAATTTTTGGTGCGTAGCCAACATGGCTGGTGCTTACCAGATAATCGCCTGGAGCAACATTGCTGAATTCATAGCTGCCATCATCTTTTGTTGGGGCAAATTTTATCGCCGTGGAATCTTTCGGGCGTAATAAAGAAACGGTAACACCTTTTCTCCCTTTGCCACTCTCATCTTTTACCGTTCCGGTAATTTTTTGTGCGTTTACCATTGTTGTCAGCAGCAAACAGAATAATACGAATACGAACTTTTGCATATATAATTTTTGTTATGGGACGCAAATGTATATTCCGTGTTACAATTTCATGACAATTAATTAGCCGAGTGGCGTTTTTAATCGGTGAACGGCAGAAAGTTCAATATTAAAAGTTGAACATTGAACTCTTTTACAACAATGTTGCAAATACCCTATCTTTGTATTGTTGAATACAAAAACGTCCATATTTAAACAACGGCTCGCGGCATTTTTGCTGCTCGTTGTATTTATGGCGGTGCAGTTGATCAAGACCTTGCATACCCATGAATCTGGTTTTTCAAACCGCCCGGCTGAAAAGACCGCATTTTCAACGGTTACACATCCCTGCCCCATTTGTGACTACGATTTCGCAAAAGACAAGGATCATGTTCATCAGTCGTTTCAATTGAACATTCCGGAAAGATATTTTCCTGAAGTTATTCAGCACTCCACAAAACTCATCACTTCTGCCGGAGCAACAGCGTCAGGCCGCGGCCCGCCAACATCGTAAAGTTCGAAATTCAAAGTTGATGATTCAAGGTTAGCCTTCCATTCCAATCAGCTTTACATTTTATTATCATTATCACTATAACATATTTACTCACTTTTTGTGATGGACGACCTGATGCAACATGCGGCATTTCAGATCGTATATCACAGATCATCGCTTATACATCAAAAAACATGAAAAAAATACTGCATTCATTTCTTATACTGCTGACGATATTTTTCACCACACAATCTTTCGCATTGCAAGGCACACTCTCCGGAAAAGTAACCGATGCAAAAACCGGCGCACCTATTGAAGGTGCCACGATCTATATTACGGATATACGCACCGGCGTTTCATCCGATGCAGCCGGTAATTATTTTATCAAAAACATTTCTGAAGGAAAACATCTCGTCGAAATTTCTCACATCGGTTACAATACCGTTGCCGAATCCATCACCATCGCAGGCGACACAAAACATAACTTTGTTTTAGGCGAATCTGTTGTGGAAAATAACGCCGTTGTGGTCACAGGGGTAAGCGGCGCCACACAAACAAAAAAAGTTCCTTTCTCCGTGGAAGTATTGCGCAGCAAAGATTTCTTTCAAAATACTTCTACCAATATCATTGAGTCGTTGACTAAATTGGGTGGCGTATCAACACTGGCTACCGGCCCGGCTATCAGCAAGCCTGTCATCCGCGGACTGAGCTACAACCGCGTGCTTACGATCAATGACGGCGTTCGTCAGGAAGGGCAGCAATGGGGCGACGAACATGGTATTGAAGTGGATGAAGCAAGTGTAAATAAAATTGAAGTATTGAAAGGACCGGCATCCATCATTTACGGAAGTGATGCGCTGGCTGGTGTGGTAAATATCATCACCAATGTTCCGGTACCGGCAAATACGATCAAGGCAAATATTGGCAGCAATTACCAGACAAATAATCGTCTCAGAACTTTCAACGCAAATATCGGCGGCAATCACAACGGGTTCAACTGGAACATTTATAGTTCCAACAAAGCTGCAGCTGATTATAAGAACAAATACGACGGCTATGTTTTTAATTCAAAGTTCAATGAGCATAATCTCGGCGGATATGTTGGTTACAATGGCAATTGGGGCTACAGCCACTTGCTAGTAAGCAATTTTAATCTGAAAGCCGGATTGGTGGAAGGCGAACGCGATGATGACGGGTATTTCATCAAACCTGTGGCGGGCGGCGGCGAGGTTCGTGCAACAGATGCAGATTTTAAAAGCACCGATCCAGAGATTCCTTACCAACACATTCGTCACTTTAAAGTTGCGACCGATAACAACATTAAGTTTGGGCAAAACAATTTAACCTTCAATATCGGCTTCCAGCAAAACCGCCGTGAAGAATTCGGTAATCCCGACGACCTTGCGGAACGTGCGCTGTTCTTCGATCTGAAAACAATTACTTACACGGCACAATTTCATTTCGCAGAAAAAAATGGCTGGAAAAGTTCAATCGGTGTCAACGGGATGCAACAGAACAATACCAACAAAGGCGTGGAACAACTGATCCCAGATTATGATTTGTTCGACTTTGGTATTTATGGTTACACACAAAAAACGATCAACAAACTTACGCTGAGTGGCGGTGCACGTTTTGATACAAGAAACATTGACGTGAAGAACCTGATGGATGGAACGGATGTCAAAGGCGATGCGTTTAAAAAATCTTTTTCGAATGTTTCAGGAAGTGTGGGCATGACTTATGAGGCGACTGATAAATTAAATCTGAAACTCAATGTGGCGCGTGGTTTCCGGGCTCCAAGCATTCCGGAACTTGCGTCAAACGGCGCGCACGAAGGAACGATCAGGTACGAGTATGGCGACCGCGATCTGAAAAGCGAAACGAGCCTCCAGATCGATGGTGGCGCAACCTATGCCACACAACATGTATCGCTTGGAATATCTGCATTTTACAACGGCTTCAATAATTTTATCTTCTATCGCAAATTGCAAAATACTTCCGGCGGCGATTCTACTGTTGAAGTGGATGGAGAGGATATAGATGCGTTCAAATTTTCACAGCGCAAAGCAGCGCTTGCCGGACTGGAAGCTACGCTCGACATTCACCCGCACCCGCTCGACTGGCTGCACGTGTTGAATACTTTCTCTTACGTAAGCGGAAAACTGAAGGAACCGATCGAAGGAACACGCGACTTGCCGTTTATTCCTGCAGCAAAATTTTCAACTGAGTTTAAAGGTGCGTTCAACAAGCTTTCCAACACAATACGCAACTTTTATGTGAAATTTGAGATCGATAATACTTTCAAACAAAATGCAGCCTTCACCGCATTCAATACCGAAACCCCAACAGGATCTTATACATTATTGAATGCAGGCATCGGAACAGATATTGTAAACAAGAACAGTAAGACCTTGTTCAGTCTGAGTCTGAGCGGCATCAACCTCGGAGATGTTGCCTATCAGAATCACCTGAGCAGGTTAAAATATGCAGCAGAAAATCTTGTAACCGGAAGAACGGGTGTGTATAATATGGGTCGCAATTTCAGTTTGAAATTGAATGTGCCTTTGAGTTTCGATTGGAAATAAGATAACGGATCATTCGTATTTGTAAATATTTGAGACTCGCCCTTCGGGCGAGTTTTTTTTGCCACGGATCACCCATTCAATAAATTTTTACCTGTTGAATTTTAATAAGGCCTGGGTTACAATTTCGCATTATTAAAACCGGCATGAGATGTGCAGCCAACTATAAAACATTTTTATGGCAAACAACAACGAAAAAAAATCTCCGGTTACAGATTCGAATAAAGTGTATGGAAATCCTGGGTACGGTGCAAAAGACGATATCTACAGCCAGCAAGACAAAGTGCCGTTTACTGATCCCGGCGATGTGGAAAGGATGGTAGAAGATGATGAAGATGACAATGCCGGCAACACGCTGGAAGACATCAAAGGCAATGAAAGCTGAAATGTTGATGATCCAAACTTGCTCACCGATGCTAAGTTTAAAAGGTAGCTCAAAAATTTATTTCAGATTTTTTCAAAAAAAGTTTGATAAAATTTTGCAGGGAACATTTTACCCTTATCTTTGCAATCCGAATTTGAAAAAGGGAGCTTAGCTCAGTTGGTTTAGAGCATCTGCCTTACAAGCAGAGGGTCACAGGTTCGACTCCTGTAGCTCCCACAAAGAAGTCTTACATTATTTGTAAGACTTTTTTTATGTATTTAATATTTGCCTTGGTTCGTGGCAGACGACCCGGGCCGATGGAAAATTCGTAATTCTTAATTTTTAATAATTGGGAGCTTAGCTCAGTTGGTTCAGAGTATCCCGCTGACAGCGGGAGGGTCACAGGTTCGAATCCTGTAGCTCCCACAAAAAGTCTTATACTGTTTGCAAGGCTTTTTTAATTTGCCAGCATCGCAAGATTTCCCATTCTCCGGTTCGTATAGAAATCATGGAATCGGCAACAATGGTCTGTAGCGTGTGGCCGCTCGTCATGAAAAAATCACTTTTTTTTAATATCCCGCTTTTTACAACTTCCCCACCCTTCCGTAACTTGGCACACATTGTGAGATTTCTTGCAGACGGTTGTTGCATCCCACCCGGGCAACCTTTCTTTGATTTCAAAAAATTTGCAATTAAAAAAAATGGAAATGCTTGACTTTTTTAAATGTGACGAGGACTTCAACAACTACCTCTATGTGATCACGGGTTTTAGTTATATGTTTTCGGTTGTTTCGTCCCGCCAATGGGATAGCAAAGAAGAATACGGTGTATTTTACCAGGTGCGGCCGGAAACAAACGACGATGGCTTTTTCGACTGGTATTATTTTAAAATGCCTGAAAGGCAATTCTTTAGAACAAAAACCGAAGCCGTACTTAGATTTACCATGCAGTGGCTGCAGTGGCACCGCTCCAAAGGAATGAATTTTTTTAAATAAAGGCTAAATGTTTTTATCAAAAATTGCTAGTTTTGTGGAACAAAATGATCGAAAGTTCAACATATAATCCAGCTATAGCGCCCAATGAAGATGTGGACGTACTCACCGAAACGGAAAAGAACTATTCTCTTGTAGTTTGGAACGACGAAGTAAATACATTTGAATGGGTGATCGAAGCACTTATAGAAATCTGCGGTCACCAGCAGGAGCAGGCAGAACAATGTGCCATGCTTATTCACACCAAAGGAAAATATGCTGTTAAAAACGGCAGTTATAACGATCTAAAGCCGCAATGCGATGCGATCACAGACCGCCAAATCGGCGCCACTATCGAAATTATCGCAGGCTGATCCATGTTTTTACTAAACGAAAAAATTGAATTCCCATCTGTCGATCTCGCGGATAAAGATGGATTACTTGCCATCGGCGGAGATCTTTCTACGGAAAGGTTGCTGGAAGCTTACCGCCATGGTATTTTTCCATGGTACAATGACGATGAGCCTATTTGCTGGTGGAGCCCGGATCCGCGGTTTGTTCTGTTTCCGGAAAAACTAAAGATCAGTAAAAGCATGCAGCAGGTTTTCCGGAAGCAACAATTTTATTTCACGGTCAATGAAGCATTTCCGGAAGTGATCTCGCGATGCAAAGAAGTGAACCGGAAAAATCAGGAGGGAACCTGGATCACAACGGATGTGAAAGAAGCCTATATAAGATTGCATGAACTCGGTATTGCGCACAGCGCTGAAGCATGGCTCAACGGCAAACTGGTGGGTGGATTGTACGGCATCCGTATTGGAAAAATATTTTTTGGCGAAAGCATGTTTAGCCTTGTAAGCAATGCCAGCAAGTTTGCTTTTATCAGCTATATACAACAATTAAAAAATCAATCCGTTTCCCTGATCGACTGCCAGATCTATTCAGAACATCTTGAAAGTATGGGTGCAGAAATGATAGCACGATCCGATTTTTCGAAATTACTGATGCAGTATTTATAAATCAGCACCGTTTTCAAACTTACCATTATTCAACATTTAAACATGCAACTTTTCCCAAACGCCTACCGGAAAAGGATTTCATCCAATCGCAAAAACAGAGAAGCTAAAGGTCTCTTAAAAGAGCATGAAATTAATTCTTAACACTTTCTTCCGCACATTTATTTTCTTCTATAAAAAATTTAATTGTTATGAGAAAAATAATGATGAGCACCTTCGTTATGGCCTCAAATTGATCTATGATCTGTAATCTTTTTAAATTCAGACGGCAATTATTTTTAAAAAGGCTTTCACAATTTTAAGAAGATCAAACATCACAGATCATACGTTATGTCATACATTCTTGAATTTCATCTTCAACGCTGCCAGCGCATCCGCCATCGTTCCCTGCTGCGCTTCCGGCTTGGTATTTTTTGCAAATTGATTTTGAATTCTTGTTTTACCACTCCCCGGCTGATGTGCAGGCGCAGCCTCGGTTTGTTTGATAGACAACGCGATCCTTTTTCTTGCAGCATCCACTTCCATCACTTTCACTTTTACGGGTTGGTTCAGCTTCAGCACTTCACCCGGATCCTGGATGTATTTATGCGCAATTTCGGATACATGCACGAGCCCATCCTGCTTTACGCCGATATCCACAAACGCGCCAAAGCGCGTGAGATTCGTTACAATACCCGGCACTTCCATGCCCACGTGCACATCTTCGATCGAATAGATCTGCGCAAACTCAAACAACTGCACGCCGCTTCGCGGATCCAGTCCCGGTTTTTTCAATTCTGAAATGATATCCTTGATAGTATGCTCACCAAAATTTTCATTGATATATTTCCTCACCGGAATATCTTTCAACAGCGTTTCGTTTCCGATAAGATCGTTCACGCCCACATTAAGATCCGCAGCCATTGCTTCTACCAATACATACGCTTCCGGATGCACAGCGCTTGAATCAAGCACATCTTTTGCGCCCGGAATGCGCAAAAATCCGGCGCATTGTTCAAATGCTTTTCCGCCTAAACGCGGCACTTTCATCAATTCTTTCCTGCTTGAGAACTTACCAAGCTCGCGCCGGTAATTCACAATATTTTCTGCAATCGTGCTGCCGATGCCGCTCACATAACTCAGCAGATGCTTGCTCGCCGTGTTCACATTTACGCCCACGCTGTTCACACAGCTCATCACCGTTTGATCCAGTCGTTCTTTCAGTCGCGGCTGACTTACATCATGCTGATATTGCCCAACGCCGATACTTTTCGGATCGATCTTAACCAGTTCTGCCAACGGATCCATCAGCCTGCGGCCGATGCTCACAGCACCGCGGATCGTAATATCTTCATCCGGAAATTCCTGCCGTGCAATTTCAGAGGCACTGTAAATACTCGCACCATCTTCATTTACCAAAAACACCGGCAATCCTAATTGCAATCCTTTCACAAACTGCTCCGTTTCGCGGCCCGCCGTACCATCACCAATGGCAAATGCTTCCACGTTATATTCTTTTACAAGATTGCGGACCGTATGTTCCGCTTCGTACAAACGATTGTTTTTTTCATGCACATAAATAAGTGCCGTTTTTTGCAACTCGCCTTTTTCGTCAATACAAACAACTTTGCAGCCCGTGCGATAACCCGGATCGATGGCAAGAATACGCTTGCTGCCCAAAGGTGCGCTGAGCAAGAGTTGACGAAGATTTTCTGCAAACACATTGATCGCTTCTTCATCTGCCGAAGTTTTAAGCGCAGTGCGGAATTCTGTTTCCAGACTTGGTTGCAGCAAACGCCGGTAACTGTCTTTGGCCGCTTTGCGGATATGCTCGCTGCAATTGCTCATGCCTTTGATGTATAACTCGTCAATTATTTCAAGCGCAATTTCTTCCTGTGGTTCGATAGCATTGCGCAGGTAACCTTCTAAAAAACCGCGCAACACGGCCAGGGTCCGATGCGACGGAACGGTAGCGATTCGTTCACTAAACGCAAAATAATCTTTGTACTTCGCGGCTTCATTTTCTTTTTCGGCAATGAGCGTACTTTTCAATAACCCGTCGCGCTCAAATAATTTGCGCAGTTTCTCCCGCACCGAAATATCTTCGTTCACCACTTCTGCAATGATGTCGCGCGCGCCCTGCAACGCTGCATCTGCAGTCAAAACTTTTTCATTGATAAATGCCGCAGCTTCTTTTTCGATGTCAATATTTTGCTGCGCGAGCAACAAATCTGCCAATGGCTGCAAGCCGTTCTCGCGCGCCGTCACGGCCTTTGTTTTTCTTTTTTGTTTGTAAGGAAGATACAGATCTTCAAGCTGCGCGATCGTAACAGCCGCGTTGATCTTCGCCTGCAATTCTTCGGTCATCTTACCTTGTTCGGTGATCGTTTTTTCGATGAATGTTTTGCGTTCCGCAAATTCGGTCATCAATTTATTTTCTTCCTGTATCTTTTGAATTTCCACTTCATCCAACGCGCCGGTCATGTCTTTGCGATACCGCGCAATGAAGGGAATGGTGCTTCCTTCCTGCAACAACTGCAAAACGATGTCTACCTGCGACGGTTTAATGGATAATTTTTGTGCGATTAATTGTGAGAACATGTATGAATATTTTTGGATTTGATGGTGTTTTTTGGAGCGCGAAAATAAGGTTTTTTCAACCACGGAGACACAACGACACAAAGCAATACGACGTTTTATATTTCGATGCATCACGTTGTGTTCCGCTGTGTCGTTGTGTCTCTGTGGTTAAAAGACAATCTTTGTCGCAGGATTTGCTTCCACATAAGAATAAATACTATTGCGGATAAAATTATTATCGGTGTACGGTTGCAACTTTTCCTTCAATGAATGAATATCCGCATTTTTCATCTGCGGTTCGATATAGCCCATTCCCCAGAAACTTCCTTTTTCCATCAGCAAACAAAGCAACTGATTTTTAGTAATGCCGCGTTCGATCACTGCAAATGTGGGTAATTGCTTTTGCAGTTCCTGCAAAGCCGCCAACACTTTTTTATTGTGATCCTGCGGTTCTTCCAGCAATGACAATTCTTCTTCGGTAAACCGATTTCTATCTAAATGGCAAAGTTTGAAATTCAGTTCAAATTGTTCCGCCATTTTGCGAAGCAAAATAATACCGTCGTTGAGCAAATTAAAAACACACAATGCCGGCAAATTTTTTCTTTTTTTGTCGATCGCCAGCCGGATAAAACCTTTGCTGTCTTCAAAACTATACAGCGCGTATTTCTGCAAAGGTTCCTTCTGACTATAATTGTATTTTGGCCACAACCGTTTGATCTCGGCACTTTCCAGCACCAGCGCATGTAATTCGTTGCTGCATTCTTTATACGTGATGTTTGCGATCAACCGCAAAAAATGCTGACGGCGTAAGGCCGCATCATTGTGTGTAAAATGACTGCTCACGCGCTTTTTAATATTCACGGCTTTTCCAACATAGATCACTTTTCCTTTAACGTCGTGAAAATAATATACGCCCGGCTTGCCGGGCAAACCCGCGATTACTTTTTTATCTAGCTGCATCGGCAGCCATTGTTCGCCGGAAGATTTTTTGAGCATTTCATCCACATGCACTTTCCCATTGGCCAGCAATACTTTTTCAAACAGCAATACCGTAGCGTGAGCATCTCCATCGGCACGATGGCGGTTTTCCAAAGGAATGTGCAGGCTGCGGCACAAGTTGCCGAGACTGTAAGATGGCAGACCGGTGAACGTTTTGCGACTGAGCCGCACCGTACATAATTTTTTTACGATCAGATCGTAGCCGCACTGCCTCAGCTGATGTTTCAAAAAAGAAAAATCAAAATTTACATTATGAGCGATGAAAATATTTTCGCTGAGAATATTGTAAATTTTCTCGGCCACTTCTTCAAACGAAGGCGCCGACGCTACCATCGCATTGCTGATGCCGGTGAGCGAAGTAATATACGCCGGTATCGGATGCCCGGGATTTATCAATGTTGTATAATGACCGGTTACCTTTGTACCATCATGCATATAGATCGCCACTTCGGTGATACCACCGGACGCGGCAGAGCCGCCGGTGGTTTCTATGTCAACGATGGAGTACATTTAAGAATTAAAAATTAAGAATTAAGAATTGCTATCATGCTTTCCTTTCAGCCTGAGCTTGTTGAAGGCAGCCTTCAACAAGCTCAGGCTGAAAGGAAAATCCAGAACGCAACTTACTAATTATTTTAGTTAAATACTGCTTCAAACTTTAAAAACTTCTGGTCATTGAAGCATTATTAATTATTCCCTATTACATTATTAGTTCAGAGTGCCGGTATGCAGGAAGGATTTACCCCGATTTCATTACCTTTGGCAACTTTAAAAAGGTACAAAACATATGGAGTTGTCTAAGAATTTTGAGCCGCAGGCTATTGATGATAAATGGTACAAACATTGGCTCAACAAGGGTTATTTTAAAAGCACGCCCGACCATCGAGAACCTTATACGATCGTGATCCCGCCGCCAAATGTAACGGGGATTTTGCACATGGGGCACGCACTCAACAATACTATACAGGATATTCTCATCCGCCGCGCGCGCATGGAAGGCAAAAACGCCTGCTGGGTTCCGGGAACGGATCACGCATCCATTGCCACAGAAGCCAAAGTGGTGGCCATGCTTAAAGAACGCGGCATCACCAAATCATCGCTTACGCGCGATGAATTTTTAAGCTACGCCTGGGAATGGAAAGAAAAATACGGCGGCATCATTTTACAACAACTGAAAAAACTGGGTTGCAGTCTAGATTGGGACCGCACCAGCTTTACAATGGATAAGGATTATTATGCATCAGTAATAAAAGTGTTCGTGGATCTTTACAACAAAGGACTGATCTATCGCGGCAAAAGAATGGTAAACTGGGATCCCGTGAGCCTCACCGCACTGAGCGATGAAGAAGTGGAATTCAAAGACGTGGATTCCAGATTATATTATGTGCATTACAAACTCGCAGATGGTGGCGCCGGCATTACTGTTGCCACTACCCGGCCCGAAACAATTTTGGGCGACGTGGCGATCTGTGTTAATCCAACCGACGAACGCTATACTTCCATGATCGGAAAAGAAGTGATCGTCCCCATCATAAACCGGAAAATTCCGGTAATCGCGGATGATTATGTAACTGCAGATTTCGGAACCGGCGCCTTGAAGATTACGCCGGCACATGATAAGAATGATAACATGCTTGGCCTCAAACACAAGCTGGCAGCAATTGATACGCTGGACGTGACAGGAAAATTTACTTCGGAAGAATTGCCGGAAGAAAATTTAACGGAACAAGTATTATCATACAACGGCATGGATCGTTTTGTATTAAGAAAAAAGATCGCGGAAGATATTGCTGCGTTGGGACTGATCGAAAAAATTGAAGATTATCGCGGCCAGGTTGGTACCAGTCAGCGCAGCGGCGCCGTAATAGAAAGCAAATTGAGTTTGCAATGGTTCATTGACATGAAACAATTCATGGACAGAAATCCTGAAGCGCTGCAATCGGTGATGAACGATACGATCAAATTTCATCCGGCAAAAACAAAAAATACCTACAGCCATTGGCTTGAAAATATCAAAGATTGGTGTATCAGCCGTCAATTGTGGTGGGGACAACGCATTCCTGCATGGTACGATGAAAACGGGAACTATTATGTTGCCGAAAATCTTGATACGCTGCACAACATGAAACCTGAAACACGCCAGCTTGAACTGAAACAGGATGATGACGTACTCGACACCTGGTTCTCCAGTTGGCTATGGCCAATGGAAGTTTTCAAAGGCATCAGTAACCCAGGCAATCCAGACGCAACGTATTATTATCCCGGAACAACATTGGTAACCGGACAAGACATCATTTTCTTTTGGGTGGCGCGCATGATCATGGCAGGTTATGAGTACACCGATCAACCGCCGTTTAAGGATGTTTATTTTACCGGCATGGTGCGCGACAAGCAAGGAAGAAAGATGAGCAAGCAATTGGGCAATTCGCCTGACCTGCTTGGATTAATCGAACAATATGGAGCAGATGCGGTGCGCTTTGGAGTGATGATCGCCTCGCCTGCAGGCAACGATCTGTTGTTTGATGAAAGTTCATTGGAACAAGGAAGAAATTTCAATAACAAATTGTGGAACGCGCTGAAGTTGATCAAAATGTGGGAAGGAAGGCAGACGACGACCGACGACCGACAACCGACGACCGACGGCAATGCTGATTTTGCGACTGTTTGGTTTGAAAACAGGTTAAATGAAGTGAGCGCGGAAGTTGATCAACTGATGATACAATTCAGGTTAAGCGAAGCGTTAAAATCGATTTACTCATTGATCTGGGATGATTTCTGTAGCTGGTACCTGGAATGGGTAAAACCTGGTTTTGAGCAACCGATCTTATCTTCCGTTTACAGAAAGACGATTGGCTTCTTTACCGAACTCATGCAATTATTACATCCATTCACGCCATTTATCTCCGAAGAGATCTATCATTTGCTGGAAGATCGCAGCAATGATATTTGTGGAAGACAATTGCGGCCAATTGGTATTGTAGACAAGAATATTTTGCAACAGGCACTGCTTTTGAAAGAAGCCATTTCGAGTTTACGCGACGTACGCAACAAGCAACAGATCAAACCGAAGGAAACGATTGCGCTGCATATTCAAACGGATAATGAAGAATTGTTTAGAACGATCGAACCGCTGCTTACCAAACAAGTCAACGCAAAATCTGTTAACTATACAAAAGAAGCCATTGCGGGGACGATCACTTTCGTACTTGGGAAAGATAAATTTTATATTGAAACCGAACAGCCGTTGAATACCGAAGGACAGAAAGAAAGTTTGTTGAAAGAATTGCAGCATTTGCAGGGCTTTTTGATATCGACGGACAAAAAATTATCGAATGAAAAATTTGTTCAGAATGCAAAGCCTGAAGTGCTAGCCATGGAACAAAAGAAAAGGGCAGATGCGGAATCGAAGATAAAAGTGATCATGGAGAGCCTGCAGACCCTGTAAACAATAATGAATAATTATTGTTGCAGCTTGGGCTGTGTTTTGTTAAAGTCTGAACGTATTAAAGTTAGTTTTGTAAATTTGACAAACATTGAACATTTATTTTACTATGAAATATATCATCTTATTCTTTGCAATTTCATTTAGTACTTATGCGGCCACGGCTCAAACAAGAACTTCCGCTGCTACAAAAACCGCCAGGGTAAAATTATTCACTTCGCTTGGCCAATTCAAAGATTCCATCAGCCTTTCGCCTGAGCAGATCCTCACGATCATCGATCAACCGATCGTAATTGTGGACGATAAAAAAGCAGTTTACCAGGTTTCTTCCTACACATTCGTCTATAAGCGCATTGGAGTTTCGGAAACCGAGGATGGCAAAGCAATTCCAGCTACCAGCATAGCTTCACAATTGTTTACTAAAACCCCCTTACCCGAAATTTGGACCACCACCATTAAAGAACAATTAAGGAAAGGCGAACAGCTTCAGTTTCTGGAAGTGATAGTAAAGGATGCAAAAGGTAAGGTACTGCAGGCCCCCAATTTAAAAATCACCGTCTTGTAAATGTTTAGCATCAGAAAGGCGACTACATCAGATATTGATGTCATCCGACACATCGCTCATACTACGTGGCCGGTTTCCTACAAGGGAATTATTACTGAAGAACAGATCAGCTATATGCTGGAAAAAATGTATTCCGAAGCAGTGTTGAAGGATCAGATCGAACATCTGCGCCACCAGTTCGTATTGGCTTACAATGATGAAATAGCCGTTGGGTTTGCATCCTACTCACCCAAACCGGGCGATGAAACAAACACCTGCAGGTTAAATAAATTATATCTTCTCCCCGACCAGCAGGGAAAAGGAACCGGTAAAAAATTACTTGGTCATATTATCGAGGAAATAAAAACGCGCAATATTAAGGCGCTTGAATTGAATGTGAACAAATACAATAGTGCTTTTCATTTCTACACAAAAAACGGATTTGTAATTACAGGAGAAGAGGTGCTGGATATCGGGAATGGCTTTGTGATGGATGATTATGTGATGACGTTAGCGTTGCAAGTTGAAAGGTCCTGAAAGTTTACTTTGATTCTTAATCCGATAAACCTTCCACTAAGTTCTGATGTACTAACAACTCTCAACCTTCCACTTTCAACATGCTTTAATCTACCGCAAAATCTACCTTCATCGTGATCGTGGCTGTTTTATTCTTGCTGCTGGTATTGAACACACCACCATAGCTATAATCTTCATTGCTGTTTTGCCCCGTAATCTGAAACACGCCCATCGTAGCTTTGCGGATGCCCCCCAATGAACTGCCTGCATTTTTCGCGATCGTTTCTGCGCGCAACTTTGCGTCGGCGCTGGCTTTGGCGAGCAGATCAATTTTCAGCTCGGATAATTTTGTGTAATAATAAGAAGGCGCAGATGAATTTAATTCAATGCCCGACTCAATCAACTCTGTGATCTCACGCGAGATTTTTTCTACCTTGTCTATGTTTTTTGAATCAACGGTTACATTCTGTTTCAGATTATAGCCGGTAAATTCATTGCCGATCTGGCGCCCGTTTTCATCATATCTTGTATTAAATTCTTTATCGATGCTGATGGCGGAAAAAACCATTTCTGCGTCGCTGATACCTTTTTCCTTCAGGTAAGATTTGATGCGGGATTCATCTTCTTTTAAAGATGCATACGCCGATTTCAGATCGAGGCTTTTGCGCGTATAATTGCCGTCCCACACGATCTGGTCGCTTACAAAATCTTTTTCGGCAGAGCCGGTAACGGTAATATTTTCAGTCGTTTTGAATTTGTATTTATACGCGTTCCCAATCAGGAAAAAAGAGATGATGAGGGCGATGGCCGCGATGGCGACAGCAATGGAACTTTTCATGTATGATTAATTTGAATGATAATTATAAAGATAATGGATGATTGATGGAAGCGAAAATTTTATCGCAGATTTTTATTGCTTCGCAATTGATTTCATGATTACGCAGATAGAAACGATTTTTTTGAACCACGTAGACACAGAGGCACAAAGCAACACAACGTTGTGAACTTTTGTGTCGTCGTGTCTCCGTGGTTCAAAAATCCCGCGAAGCGGGATCCAATCTGCGTAATCATGAAATCATTTTGCCCGAGGCAAAGAAAAAAATCTGCGATAAAACCCTCGCGTCGTCAAATCAATAAATCAGCTGATGCGTTTCCTTCACCGTTCCCATCACAAATACACTTTGCTGGTGGCCCATATTTTCAATCTGCCCGAGCTTGTTTACATGAAAATCATAATACGCATTCATATCTTCCGTCACCACTTTGAGCATGAAATCAAATTCGCCGCTGATCGTGTAGCATTCGATCACTTCGTGCATAGCGTTGATAGCTTTGATGAACTGCACGCCGGCGGTTTTGCTGTGCTGCCGCAAGGAAACGTAACAAATCGTCATCAGTCCTTTTTTCAACTTCGTGGGATCGAGCAGCGCTGCATATTGTTTGATCACGCCGCTTTGTTCCAGCCGCTTGATGCGCTCGTGAACGGGCGTGGTGCTGAGGTGCACTTTTTCTGAAATTTCCTTGACCGTAATGCGGGCATTTTCCTGCAATAATTTGAGGATCGAAAGATCGGCTTTGTCAAGTGCCGGAACGGTCACAGCGGTTTCGGCTTTTTTGGCGGAAGATTTCATAGTTGGTTAGTATTTTATTCTACTAATATTAAAATTACGTAAACTTTATTCCAAATGTAAAGAAGTATGCAGAATTTTATCCTACAAATAGTATTTTTGTGACCTAAATTTTAAAAATCAACAATTATGTCAACAATTACCGAAAAAGGAATTGATTTTTCTTTGAAAAACAAAGTTGCAGATATCAGCCTTGCTGAATGGGGCCGTAAAGAAATTATGCTGGCAGAAGCTGAAATGCCAGGTTTGATGAGCATCCGCGAAGAGTATGGCGCGAGCCAGCCGTTGAAAGGCGCGCGCATTGCGGGCTGTTTACACATGACTATCCAGACAGCTGTATTGATAGAAACTTTGATCGCACTTGGTGCCGAGGTTAAATGGAGCAGTTGCAACATTTTCTCTACGCAAGATCAGGCTGCCGCTGCTATCGCCGCTGCAGGCATCGGTGTTTTTGCCTGGAAAGGCCAAACACAGGAAGAAGCTGATTGGTGCATCGAGCAAACGTTGTTCTTTGGTGGTGCCGATCGTCCTTTGAATATGATCCTGGATGATGGCGGCGATCTTACCAATATGGTGTTTGATAAATATCCAGAACTGGTTGCAGGTGTAAAAGGCCTGAGCGAAGAAACTACAACAGGCGTTCACCGTTTGTACGAAAGAATGGCGGCAGGTACGTTGCCCATCCCGGCTATCAATGTAAACGATAGTGTAACAAAATCTAAATTCGATAACAAATACGGTTGTAAAGAAAGCCTGGTGGATTCTATCCGTCGTGCAACAGACGTGATGATGGCAGGTAAAATTGCTGTTGTTGGCGGTTATGGCGACGTTGGTAAAGGATCTGCAGAAAGCTTGCGTGGAGCGGGTGCTCGTGTGATCGTTACTGAAATCGATCCGATCTGCGCATTACAGGCTGCCATGGACGGTTTTGAAGTGAAGAAAATGATCGATGCTGTTAAAGAAGCGGACATCATCGTTACCGCTTCAGGTTGCCGCGATCTGATCACAGCAGAACATTTCAAAGCAATGAAAGATAAAGCAATCGTTTGTAACATCGGTCACTTCGATATCGAAATCGATATGGCATGGTTGAATAAAAACTATGGCTCTACAAAAAATACAATCAAACCACAGGTTGATCTGTATACCATCGATGGAAAAGACATCATCGTATTGGCAGAAGGCCGTTTGGTAAACCTGGGCTGCGCTACCGGCCACCCGAGTTTTGTGATGAGTAACTCATTCACCAACCAGACTTTGGCGCAGATCGAACTTTGGGTAAATACAGACAAATACGAAAACAAAGTATATGTATTGCCTAAACACCTCGACGAAAAAGTGGCTCGATTACACCTTGCAAAAATCGGCGTTGTATTGGAAGAATTGACAACTGCACAGTCTGAATACCTGGGCGTGAGCAAAGAAGGTCCTTTCAAATCCGAAATGTACAGATACTAATTCATTTAAGAACTTTTACAAGTACAGGAAAGCCTTGCGGAAACGCAGGGCTTTTTCAATCGGGATAAATTTGTAATCCATCTCAATTAAGTGTGCTGGCATCATTGTTGAAACATGTTATCCCGTAATCAATCCTATTTTGTAATAAAAAACATGTTATGCAGATACAGATCAACACGGATAAAAACATCGAAAGCAGTGAACGCCTCATTGAACATTTTACCGAAACATTAAATAGTACACTTGGAAGATTTGACGAACAAATTACCAGATTGGAAGTTCATCTTAGCGATGATAATGGGCCAAAAGGCGGCACCGAAGATAAAAAATGTGTTCTTGAAGCGAGACTGAAAGGACTGAACCCAATTGCAGTAACGAGCCACGCCGATACCCTTCACAAAGCAGTAAAGGCCGCTTCAGAAAAACTTATCCATTCTATGGAAAAAGCCATCGGTCACAAACAGACGCACTAGCGTTCTGGTTTTAAATTTAATAGATTATCGCGGCGCCACGATTCTGAAAAAATGTTACATCGAAAGCAAAGAAAAAAGGAAATGCTTAAAATATCGATACACCGGATTCTCTGAAATGGTATGGTATTATGAAGAATCAATTGCTAATAATTTCTTCCTGTTCCTGTTTTTGCAGGGAACTAGGCACTCCCGGTATTAAACGGGAGTGCTTTTTTCTTCGCAGCAACAAAAGTAAATAAATAACATATTTAAAATTACGCAACAGTGATCGTTTCATCCAGGTAGATATCCTGTATCGTATGAAGCAGCTTCACTCCATCCTTCATCGGTTTTTGAAAAGATTTTCTTCCGGATATCAATCCCGTGCCGCCCGCGCGTTTGTTGATAATAGCAGTCAATGCTGCTTCCTTCAGATCCTTTTCGCCTTGTGAGGCGCCGCCCGAATTGATCAACCCTGCCCTACCCATGTAACAATTGGCTACCTGGTAGCGGCAAAGATCGATAGGATTCGATGAAGTGAGTTGGGTATACATTCTTTCATCAAGTTTGCCATAGCTGCTATTACCGGTATTTAACGCTTTGAAGCCTCCATTGTTTTCCGGTAATTTTTGCTTGATAACATCGGCCTGTATCGTTACACCAAGGTAATTTGCCTGCCCGGTCAGATCTGCGGACACATGATAATCGACACCATCTTTCTTAAAAGCATCATTGCGCAAATAGCACCAAAGAACGGTGGCCATCCCTAGATTATGCGCCTCATCGAATGCTTTGGCCACTTCTGTGATCTGACGTCCCGATTCTTCTGAACCGAAATAAATAGTGGCGCCAACCGCAGCTGCGCCCAGGTTCCAGGCTTCACGCACCGTTCCATACAAGATCTGGTCGTTCTTATTCGGATAAGTGAGCAACTCGTTGTGGTTGATCTTCGCAATAAAAGGAATCTTATGGGCGTATTTCCGGGCCATAATGCCAAGTCCGCCAAACGTTGTTGCCACTGCATTACAACCACCTTGAATACCAAGCTTTAAAATATTTTCAGGATCAAAATAAATTGGGTTTGGCGCAAATGATGCGCCGGCGCTATGTTCCACACCCTGATCGATTGGCAATATTGATAAGTAGCCGGTACCGCCAAGCCGGCCATGCCCAAATATTCTCGAAAGATTATTTAAAACCGGGATGCTTCGGTTCGACAATGCATACACGTTGTCCACGAAATTTCCAGATGGCAAAATCAGGTTCTCTTTCGGGATAGTAGTGCAGGTATGCGTTAATAAACTTTCGTTTTCTGCGCCAATGAGTGATGCGAGTTGATCGTTGGTCATGATGGAACTTTTAGGGTATAAATGTAGTGGAATATTCTATCAAGCGCAGATGTTGATCAGATATTGTACGCTATTTTTTGCTAAAGCAATGATAATTTCCCCGAAGGGGAGCAACGAAGGTTGGCCAGACTTTGCAAAACTTTCTTTCCCTTCATTTTTAAAACAAAATTACCTTTGTAAAAAATCACATCCATGTCTCGCCTCTTCCAACCACTTTCCATACGAAACATCACTTTTAAAAACCGCATCGCCGTTTCACCGATGTGTCAGTATTCATCTACAGACGGATTCGCAAACGACTGGCACCTGGTGCATCTAGGCAGCCGTGCGGTAGGTGGTGCGGGGTTGATCCTTACAGAAGCAACAGCCGTTTCAGCAGAAGGGCGCATTTCGCCCAATGATCTTGGTATCTGGAAAGATGAGCACATCGAATTCCTGCAGCGCATCACCCATTTTATTTCGGCACAAGGAAGTGTTCCGGCAATTCAACTGGCACACGCCGGCAGAAAAGCGAGTCATCATCGACCATGGGAAGGCAACAGAGCCATCCCCGAATCGGAAGGAGGCTGGAAAACACTGGCACCTTCCTCAATTCCGTACGCAAACGAAGAGCCGGCACCGAAAGAAATGACGATCGCAGACATCAGGCGATGCATACAGGATTTTGCCGCCGCTACAAAACGCTCAATAGATGCAGGTTTTAAGGTGATTGAGATCCACGCAGCGCATGGGTATCTCATCAACCAGTTTTTGTCTCCTTTGAGTAATCATCGTACGGACGAATACGGTGGGAGTTTTGAAAACAGGATCAGGTTATTAACAGAAATCGTTAACGTAGTAAGGAAGACAATCGGTTATAATTTGCCATTGTTTGTAAGAATATCTGCCGTGGAATGGACAGATGATGGATGGAAACTGGAAGATTCTGTAAAGCTTGCAAATATTTTGAAAGAACTGAGTGTGGATCTGATCGATTGTTCCAGTGGTGGCAATTCACGTGAACAAAAAATAACAGCAGGGCCGATGTATCAAACGCCTTTCGCCGCTGAAATAAAAAAACAGGCCGGAATATTGACAGGCGCTGTCGGGATGATCACAACAAGTTCTGAAGCTGAAGATATCCTGGAACAACAAAAGGCCGACCTGGTGATCATGGCGCGGGAAATGCTGCGTGAACCGTACTTTGCATTAAAAGCCGCAAAAGAGTTGGATGATAATATTAAATGGCCGGAACAATATGAGCGCGCGAAATGATACCGGCTTACAATAGAATGCCTAATATGCCCGGTTTAATTCAACATATTCCTGAATGTACGTTGCATTTTCCAAAGCCGCGCGTGTGGCGGTGTTGTTGAACAATAAAAATCCTTCGGTAACTTTTTTATTTGTTTCAATGGTGTCGGCTACCTTTCTTAAAAAATACTCTTCATACATAGAATAATACAATTTTGGAACGCCATGAAAACGGTAGTAAGGTGTGGGCGTATTAACGATCACATCGCCTGGCAACGAAGGATAACTGACGCCGCAGAACGTAATATTATTTCTTGAAAATTCTTTGTAAACCTTGCTGGTCCACCAACTTGAATGACGCAATTCTACAACATTTATAAATGTGGGATCAAGATGTGTAATGATATTTTCCATCCTTTCTTTTGTAAATGAAAACGACGGCGGAAGTTGAAAAAGAAATGCACGTAGTTTTTGCCGCAGTCCTTCTTTTGCAATATTGTAAAGCTGATAAATCTCTGCATCAACGTCCATAAACTGTTTAATGTGTGAGATCGTCTTAGGCGCTTTTACAATAAAGCCAAAATCATCCGGAGTTTTATCGAATAGATTTTTGAAGAACGTCAGTCCCGGAAATCTGTAAAAGGTTACGTTCAGCTCCACGCAATCAAAGAATCGCGCATAATGTTCCAGCCACTCTGATTGTGGAAGATCTTCCGGATAAAATATCTCCCGCCAGTCGCCGTAAGAAAAACCTGAACACCCGATTCGCCATTCCATAAGGTTATTTTTGAGTTACGCTGCAAAAATGAATCCAAGTGGCGCAGGATTTGTTTTAGCAATAGCAAAAACATTTATGCCTGAAGGTCCTTCCATTGTCATTCTCCACGACGTACTACTGCCTTTCAAAGGCAAAAAAGTGATCAGCGCTTCCGGCTACGCCGGCATAGATTTCAGTCGCCTCGAGGGGCAAAAGATCATCGATCTTAAAACCTGGGGCAAACACACGTTGATCTGTTTTAAAAATTTTACCGTGCGCATTCATCTCATGATGTTTGGTTCATACACGATCAACGAAGGAAAGAAATACAACCCTAAACTAAGCCTTCATTTTGTAAAAGATGAGGTAAATTTTTATCTCTGTCAGGTTGCAATACTGGATGAACCATTGAGTAAATTGTACGATTGGGCCGCAGACGTGATGGGAGATAAATGGAGCGTTCCCATAGCTAAAAGAAAATTAAAAGACAAGGCCGGCGAGATGATCTGTGACGTATTGCTTGACCAGAAAATATTTTCCGGTGTAGGAAACATTATTAAGAATGAAGTGTTGTTCCGTACCCGGATACATCCGGATAGCATCACGAATAAGCTCCCGCCTTCCAGAATAACAGAGATCCTGGAAGAAGTGAGGAAATATGCCTTTGAATTTTTAAAATGGAAAAGGGCGGGCACGCTGAGCAAACACTGGGAAGCATATGAACAAAAAGTATGTCCGCGTTGCGATATACTACTTCACAAGAAAAAAACGGGAAAGGGAAAAAGACAAAGTTATTTTTGCAACAACTGCCAGATTTTGTATAAGTAAGCTGGCACTCAACTGCTTTTCGCAATAAAGAAGGGAAGAAGAAAATGAATCGTCCTTCACTCCTTATAAACTTTCGTCTTTCCGAAAAACAATTTCAATTTTTTCAATTAAATTCATGATCTCAACTGCCAATCTATGGCACAATATTTCGTACATATTCCATCACTAAACTTCCCCAACATGAAAAAAGATCCCACAAAACCAGAAGACGAAATTAAAACTGATCTAAAGCACGATACGATGGAATTTTCTGCAGCATCGGAAGGAGACGATATACTCGATACAGACGATGAATCGTATGAGGAGGATGGTATCAGCGCCGAAGAACTTGAACTACTGGAGGAAGATACGTTTGATGATGAGGCAGCTGCACTCAACAGCGTAGAAACTGATCGCCTGGCCGATGAAGACAATCTGCCTGACGAAGACTGGACAGACGACATCGATGACGAAGACGATGAAACAGAACCAGACCATCATCGTAACCATTAACCATTCATTTAAAAAAATATAATTATAAGCGTGTGTACTTTTAATAATAAACCTAAATTAAAAATCCGCATTGTACCTATGTTTCTACAGGCTCAACATGACAGGATGCGGTCAGTCTGAATACGGTCAGTCTGAGCTTGTCGAAGACCGTTCCCAGAGTAAAATTTTTAATATAAATAGCACATCACTTAATTACAATATATTTACCATGAAAAATTTTGAAGAAAATAAATTAGATGCCATGGAAGATACCAGCAAATATGCGGCCGGCCGCGAAGGCGAAGATATTAGCAACGATGATGCAGACATTACTCCGGAAGAAAGAAAATTACTCGACGAATCTTTCGAAGATGATGAAGAACGCAATCTTCACGATGCTGAACTTGATAACCGCGACGACGATGGAACATTATTGAATGAAAAAAGTTCAGCCAATTCAAAAACAGGCGGCGACCTAGATGTCCCCGGTTCGGGTGATGACGATGCCGACGAAGATCTTGGCGAAGAAGACGAGGAAAATAACAGCTACAGCCTGCCAGATCAGGAGGATGGGGAGTAGCAGATTGTGAATGGTCAATCGGGAAATCTTTAAAGGAGTTTGCAAAATAGCAGTGCCTTTTTAGATGGATGGGTAGACTTAACCCTGCCCTCTCTCTTCCTGCAATTTTCCTCGTTTGTAGATGATCAAACCATTGAGGAAATTGCGCAGCACCTGGTCCTGGGCCTGTACATATCCCGGGTGATCAGGGTTCCTGAAAAAATCTCCCAGTGCGCCTTTACTGATCTTAAAATCCACCAGCCCCAATATTTCGATGATATCTTCATTACGCAGCGAAAGTGCCACCCTTAATTTTTTTAGAATATCATTATTATCCATGATTAATTTTTGGCCGTAAATATACCATTATTGATTTATTATGCAGTTTGTAACAAATCCTTCGTTCGCCGGAATGGAAAATAACTTGCCGTCGCTTTGCTGAACCTGTTGCGCGATCACAATTTTTTTTTGTAAAAGATTGGTCTTTTGTAACTCCACTCTTGCAGCCGGCAGTAAAAAAATATATCTTTGCCCTCATCATTAAAAATACATTGATATGTTATCAAAACCAATGCAGGAAGCATTAAACAACCAGGTAAAACTAGAAGCGTCTTCATCGCAGGCATATCTTGCAATGGCTAGCTGGAGCGAAATTCAGCCGGGGCTGGATGGTGTGGCCGAATTCTTTTTTTTACAAAGCGAAGAAGAACGTGTACACATGCTCAAATTGATGCGTTTCATCAACGAGCGAGGTGGATTTGCAATAGTACCTAGCCTGGATCAGCCGATCGTTACTTACAAAGGAATCAAAAGCATGTTTGAAGAATTTCTTGCCCACGAACTGAAAGTATCCGATAGTATTAACGATCTCGTGGATCTTGCATTAAAAGAACGCGATTATGCAACACACAATTTCCTGCAATGGTATGTAAGCGAGCAGATTGAAGAAGAAAAAAGCGCACGCATCCTGAACGATAAACTCGAATTGATAGGCGAGGATAAAAGCGGTTTGTATCTATTCGACAGGGACATTACGGCAACAAGGCAAAGCGGCAAGAAACGGTAGGCGATGCTACAGCCCGCGTTCATTGCCTGGAAATTTTTGGTTCCAACCGATATATAAAAAAATCCCGCAGATGCGGGATTTTTTTATGGGACAACGCTCCTATTTCAATGTGCGCCGGAACGCTTGCTTAACGACACCCACGAAACCCGGCATTGGTCACCTTTAAATTATATATATTTGAGTTGTACTTTCAAAAAAGACTTCTTCGCAAGATGAAATTCAGAGATGCCCTTATTACCGATCTTCCGGAAATCGTAGCGATCTATAATTCCACTGTCGCGGGGCGATTGGTAACCGCAGATACCGAGCCCGTGTCTGTAGCCTCTAAAGAAGAATGGTTCCACAAGCATACTCCCGCCCGTAGGCCTTTGTGGATGGTTGAAAATGAACAGAACCAGGTCATCGGCTGGGTCAGCTTCCAGGATTTTTATGGCCGGCCGGCTTACAATGGTACGGCCGAAATCAGTATCTATCTTCATCAAAGCGCACGTGGAAAAGGGCTGGGCAAAGAGATACTGAATTACATTTTTTGCAAATGCGCATGTTTGGAAATACATACTTTACTTGGATTTATTTTCGCTCATAATGAACCAAGTATCCGCCTTTTTTTAAAAACAGGATTTAAAGAGTGGGCGCATCTTAAAGAAATCGCTGTAATGGATGACCGGCGTTACAGCCTGAAAATATTCGGAAAACAAATCGAAATATAGATTCCCTTTAATAAAACCGGCCGCACCATTGAAAAGATGAAAGGGAGCATCCTTTACGAATGAATATGCTTTGATGCGAACCCGCGAAAAGAAATTTTTGCCTCCTGCTTATTGTATTTCGCTACGCCCTGAATTTATACCCGCCAACGGGTATTTCTTTTTTGAGTTTTGTTCACTATACTTGCACAAACTTATTTCTTATCTTTTCTAAACTAAAAAAAAATATTTTATGAATCAATTAGAACAACGCGTACAAAAGCTGGAAAAGAATTTACGTAATTACCGCATCATTTTCGGCATCGGAATTTGCGCCATTTGCGCCGTATCTTTAATGGCTTCCGGAACGAAGAACCAGTTTGTGCCGGATAAAATCCAGGCTAAATCTTTTCAAGTGGTAAATAATAATGGAAAAGTTATTGCCGAATTGGGGGAAGATAAAGGCAATGGCTCTCTGACGACCTACAATACAAGCGGTCAGAAACTGGTGGATCTTTTTACTTCTGAAGGTGGTGCAGGCGGCATCAACACGTTCGATGACGATGGTGACGTACTGTTCAAAGTTACCCGCACTTCCAGCGGCGGCGCATACATGGGCATGTTTAATTCCGATGCAAAAGAAATTGTTGAGTTCGGAGTAACCGAAGGCGAAAGCGGCTACTTCAAAGTAAATGATAAATACGGCGATAAGCTTGCCTGGATCACCTATACGGAAGATGGCGGTGGCTATTTTGCTTTGCTGAATAATAATAAAGAAACCATTCGATTGTCTACGCCAAACGTAGGTGGCAGAATCGGATTGTCCAATAAAAAAGGTAACCGCAACATTTATATCGGCACGCAGGAGAACCAGGATGGCAACATTACGATCTCCAATGCAGCAGGCTCCAAATTGGGAAGTATTCCGGCCGATTATTAAACTGAAAAAATAAAATCAAAAAAAAGCCTTTCGTTTGGAAAGGCTTTTTTTTAATTCGTGATTGACCTTCTTATTCCAAGTTCCAGCCCGCGCAATTCTGCCAGTCCACGTAAGCGCCCTATCGCCGAATAGCCCGGATTCGTTTTCTTTTTGAGGTCATCGAGCATCTGGTGACCGTGATCGGGCCGTATGGGAATGGATAGGTTCCGTCGTTGCATTTCGCCGATGATCGCTTTTACCACTTCGTACATATCCACGTCGCCTTCGAGATGATTGGCTTCATAAAAATCACCTTCCGCATTTCTTTTGGTGCTACGTAAATGGATGAAATTAATATGGTCGCCAAATTTTTTAACCATTGCCGGAAGATCGTTGTCAGCACGAACGCCGAACGACCCGGTGCAAAAACAAATCCCGTTATTAAGTGAAGGAACAGCATTTATCAATTCTTCCACATCTTCCGAAGTGCTTACTACGCGCGGCAGGCCGAGGATCGGGTAAGGAGGATCATCAGGATGAATAACCATCTTTACATTGCATTCATCTGCCACCGGAATGATCTGTTGCAGGAAATAGATAAGGTTGCTGCGCAATTTTTTAGCGTCGATATCCCCGTAAGTGTCTAATACTTTTTGAAACTGATCCAACGTAAAACTTTCTTCACTGCCCGGTAAACCGGCAATGACGTTCCTTTGCAGCAATATTCTTTCATCTTTGCTCATTGCATCGAAGCGGATCTTCGCTTTTTCAAGTTCCGGAATGCTGTATTCTTTTTCTACATTCTTTCGCTTTAGCAGGAAAGCATCAAATGCAACAAACGCCGCTTTTTCAAAACGCAACGCCCGGCTGCCATCCGGCATAAGGTAGGCAAGATCGGTTCGCGTCCAGTCCAACACCGGCATAAAATTGTAAGTGACGATGCGAATGCCGCACGCAGCCAGGTTCCTGATCGATGCCTGGTAATTTTCAATGAAGCACCCAAAATTTCCTGTCTGCGTTTTGACTGCTTCGTGAACGGGTACACTTTCCACTACGTCCCAGGTAAGTCCGGCCGATTCGATTTCTTCTTTGCGCTGCATAATATCTTCCACGCTCCACACTTCACCATTTTTGACATGATGTAAGGCAGTCACAACACCGGTGCACCCTGCCTGTTTGATATCCCACAAACTCACAGGGTCGGATGGTCCGAACCATCGCATCGTTTGTATCATATGCGGAACACTATTGTATACCATAAAAAACATGTTGCTTTATTAAATAATCAAACACCGCTGAAAGCACTGAAACCACCGTCTACAGTAACTATCGTTCCATTCACAAACTTTGATGCATCGCTGAGCAACCATACCAATACGCCTTTCAACTCATTTGCATCCCCCATTCTTTTGAAAGGCGTATGTTGTATAATCAGGCTACCCCTTTCAGTGTAAGTACCATCGGCATTCGTAAGTAATTTGCGGTTTTGTTCTGTTAAAAAAAATCCCGGCATGATCGCATTCATACGGATGTTGTCACCATAGCGATTGGCAAGTTCTACCGCCATCCATTTTGTATAGCTGTCTATGGCGGCTTTACCGAGACTATACCCAAGCACTTTGGTAAGTGCCCGGTCGGAACTCAATGAAGAAATGTTTACAATGCTGCCGCTTTTATTTTGCGCAATCGCCCGTCCAAAAATTTGTGTGGGAAGTATTGTTCCGGAAAGATTCAATTTTACGGCGCTGTCTATACCGTTGATATCGAGAGAAAAAATATCATCGTCCGATTCAACAACGGCTTCCGGAATATTACCGCCGGCGCCGTTTACAAGTCCGTCGATCTTGCCAAATTTTTCAATCATCAATTCTTTCGCGGTTAACAACTCATCTTCCTTGCTGATATCTGCGATAAGCGGAAGAGCATTTCCGCCAACATTGAAAATCTCATGTGCGCGTTCTTCTGCCACAACTTTATTGCGTCCCAGGATACCCACGTTACCTCCTTCCGCAGCAATGGCTTCCACAAATGCTTTTCCCAAAATACCCGTGCCGCCGGTAACGATGATGGATTTATTTTCTAAAGAGAATATTGACATGTTTGATTTTTATAAGGATTATTTTTTGCTTCGCAAACTTTATCGCGTCGCAGGCAAATAAAAAAATATATTATAAAAAATTATCCGCACATCTGCGGCAACTTCCGTTTAATTTTCTACTTCGTCTAAAATTTAAGTTGTCTTTTTCTTTCATCCAACTGTGCTTCGTATAAAGAAGCTGGCTGTAAAGTTGCATTAAAGTCATTTTCCCAACCGGTTGCCGTTCTACCTTTCAGCCTGCCTTCATATTTTAATGCATGCATATTAATAACGTAATTTTTCCCCGACACCCAGGGATCCTGTATCGCAGCCTTTGATGCCACACAGTTCCAAAAAACCTGGTTTACGCCCGACCAGCCATGTCCAGTTCCCCAATTGCCACGATCCTGTGCATTGATCTCACCATCACTCACTACATTGTCGTACAAGGTACCCATGGCCCAGCGATGGTGCGGACCAATGTCGGCGTGCGCTTTCTCTGCGCGGCAATTGTAAAAAACATTCGGGCCACGCACTTTTGCGCCGGTTACATAATCATGCCTGCCTTCGGAAGTAAAACAATTCATAAACAAATTCATTTGCCCATCGTTGTTAAACGAATATCTTCTGCCGCCTTCGATCCTGGATTTCGCGTCGAGACATTTACTGTTCAGTACAGTGATGTTTCGGCTTTCGTTGCCCAAATTAACACAAGAATACCCAAAGTAAACAGATGTTACGTTTTTGATCCAACTATTTTGGATCTTGTTAAAATACACCGCATCCCAGCCATGATCTTCATCAGTATCGCCGTTGTACTCAGATTTACATAAAATGTTTTCGATTCCAATATCGCTGATACGTCCCTGAAATGTGTATTTATAGATCTGTGCGCCACCGTATTGATCCTCCATTGCCATCACTACCGGCTGATCGATGAATATTGTGTTGCCGGCAATCTTTGTGATCACTCTTTCAAAATGAAGATCGTAATCTGCCGCGACCCACTGTTTTGTACTACTATCGCGCACGTCGATCTCGTTCATCTTCAAATCATCGATCCACTTTTGTGTCCCCGGCCTGAAAACGACAATGCTGTCGCCGACTTTAAATCCGCCGCAATTTTGCACGGCAAAAGATTTTGCACCAAGCGGCACATATCCATCGGTGATCTTTTGCCGCGAGCCGCTTACTTCCTTCAACTTTCCCGTGCCGCCTACGCTGATCAAACTGCGTTGCCCTTTGCCCGTTGCAATCAACGTCGTTTCGTCACCTTCACCGCGAAGCACGATTGCAGCTGCGGAGATCCTGATTGTTCCTGGAATTTTATAAATCCCCTTCTTCAACAGGATCGCTCCGCGAAAACCATCTTTCCCGGGCTGCATCCGCGAAACAGCGTCAATGGCGGCCTGAAGCACTTGCTGGCTGCTGTCTCCAGCCGGTTCCACAATTTTAACAACGGCAACCTCTGGCAATGGCCCATTGTTTTGATAACAACCAACTCTACTAAAATCCGGAATAATATTTCCCTTTTCATCAGCAATATATTTTAAGGAACTATCATCAGCAAACTTTACATAATTGGAGGTCCAACTGTTCTGAGAGAAAGTAAATAAATAAAACACGCTACAAATTACTGTAAGAAAAAATTTATCTATCCGCATATTATCTATTTGTTTACGTTTATAAAAATTGTTTCTACGTCATCTACCTTTGCGCTTACTACACTTCTCCCGTTGTTTGTTTTTAAACTGATTTGTGCCGTACCATTGTACAACCGGATGAGGTGCGATCCTGTAGAAGTACCAAGGTTATCAATCAATCTGCCATCACCCGCCAAACCAAAACGAACCCAGTTTGTAGCGTCAAGGCATTGCCGGCCCTGCCCATCGAGTAGTTTCACTTTTACCATAGCAATGCCATTTTGCTGTGTATACTTTTCCAAAACTGCTTTCGCGGGTTTACCCCATTTTTCCGTTTCGTAATAAAAAGTAACGCTGTCTTTTATCGTGTCCTTATTTTTAAAAGCCTTCACAACGACAGTGTTGTTTCCTTTCTCAAACACAATGTTCCAATACAAACCCGCTGCGGGGAAATTTCGTCCGTCCCGCTTTTTTATACCTGCACTTTTACCATTGATAAAAAGTTCGGCTTTATCACAATTTGAGTAAACCTTTACTAATTTTTCTTCTCTCGTATTGCCCCACCGGATAGGTGCATTATGGCCGTAAATGTGCGCCATTGGCTTATCGGACCACCACGACTGGAAAACATAGTATGCTTCTTTCTTTGTGAGATCGCGTTCCACCACACCTTTTTGATTCATATACGGAACGGGATTGTCCGGACGAATAGCGGTAGAAAAATCTTTGAATGTCCAGGCTGCTGTACCGGACAGCCACGGCATAGTTTCTTGTTCCTTCAGGTGCCAGTCAATCAGGTTGCAAATATAACTTTCGTTCCAATCACCATCTTTTGCATTGCCGATATTTTTTATGAAAGTCGCAGTATCATTGGATTTAAGCCACAAAAGCAAATCATCATCGGGCTTTTCTGCATGTTGTTTTGCATGGCTATCCCCACCCCATTCTACGTGTAAAAATGTGTTGACATTACCGAACTCTTTTTTTGTAAAGTTTTTATAATCCATAAAATTTCCACGATACCAACCGGCCCAAATACTGGGAGAATAAATATCGGGAATGTCTTTACAAAAATCGCAACGCCGGATGGCAGTCTTTCGTGAGCGATCAAGTTGGTGTGACAGATCATTGAGTTCAATCATAAATGATTTTATCTGTGCGGTATCAAATGTCGGGAAATCGCCCGGCCAGTCATTTTCATTTCCGAGGCCCCATATGATCACCGAAGGATGATCATAATGCTGTTCGATCATATTGGTAAGCATTCTGCGTGCCTGCTCTTTGTAAATATTTCCGCCTAAACCACCACGGCACCACGGAATTTCTTCCCATACCAAAATGCCAAGGCTGTCGCACAAATCGAGAATATAATGTGATTGCTGATAGTGTCCGAGGCGAATAAAATTTACGCCCATTTCTTTCATGAGCAACATCTCCGCACGTTGCATATCTTCGGTCATTGCTGCGGCAACACCTGAATGATCCTCATGGCGATGCGTCCCCTTCAGTAACAACCGTTTTCCATTTAGCAGGAACGGGCCGTTTTTTACGAACTGGGCGTCTCTAAAACCAACTTTTTCCATTTTCACACAAGTATCTTTTCCATTGATAACGGCCATCTCAACAGTATATAATTTAGGAGATCCAGGTGACCACAATTGCAGTGAACGAAAAATAAATTCCCCTCCGGCAATATCGCCGCTTAAACTATTTGCAGGCACGCGTTGCCGAACGATCTCCTTGCCACCAGGATCTTTGACCTTGACCATCAATATCGCCGATGGCGCATCGGAACTATTGTACAACCTTGCCCTGATCCTTAATGTACCAGTTTTCCCATTCTTGTCAACCTGTGTCGAAACAAACAGCTTGTCAATCGAAAGCGGCGGCACATACACAAGATTCAAATACCGGTAGATGCCGCCATAAATATTAAAATCCGACAGTGATGACGGAATCATTTCCAGATCGCGGCTATTGTCTGTTCGAACAACTACCGGCACTTGTTCATTAAATTGCTTCTTGAAAGCGGCGGTATTTTTAAAATCATTTACCGCATCTGTAATATCAACCGTCCATTCATCATACCCGCCGATATGCGAGCCCACTTTAGTTGTATAAACGTACACATCGCATTTTTGACCGGCACCTTCGAATTTCAGCAACGTTCTCCCATTCTTATACGGATTTCTAATATTCAGCGATGTACGGTACCAGGCCGGACCCTGATAGTAACTAACATCCGGATCCGTGGCATCATCAGCATTCACACAATGCGGCAGCGTTACGTCCGACCAAATCGGAACACTTTCTGGACCATTTCTGGTTACCGGCCGCACAGCTTCCCAGATACCGCCGATATCCTGTTTTAAAAACTGCCAATTATCATTCAGCCGACTATTTTGCTGCGCACGGCTTTCGGAGCAATAAGAAATTGCAGCAAACAACAAAAAAATGCGCATACATTTTACCAAAAGCATCAGGTAATAATATTTAAAAAATTGATCTCTTTTCTTTTATCCTCTTACTCCTGACTAGTGCTTCTAGATAATAATAGTCGGCATAACTTAAAGGCACATCTACTTCACTATTAGCTGGTTTGGAGCCCGTACTATGCAACAATAAAAATCCTTTTGCTTCACCAACAGATGCACGATAATGATTGGTGATACTACTCATCATCCTGCCGGCTTTCGCCAGGTATATTTTTTTATTGCCGCTGTATAAACTTAACTCATACAATGCAGACGCAATAATGGCCGCCGCTGAAACATCCCTGGGTTCATCAGGAATTGATGGGGCATTAAAATCCCAATACGGTACAAGGTCTGCGGCAAGGTTCGGGTTATTCAAAATATAACCGGCCACATTCTCTGCCTGCTTCAAATAAGCAGGATCTTTCGTTTCCCGGTAACAAAGCGTGAAGCCATACAATGCCCACGCCTGCCCGCGCGCCCACGCACTTTCATCTGCATAGCCCTGGTGCGTCGTTTTTTTCAAGACGATACCGGCATTTATGGTATCGTAATCAACCACGTGATAAGAACTAAAATCTTTTCTGAAATGATTTTTCATGGTCGTGTTCGCATGAATAACCGCAATTTTATAAAAGGAAGAATCACCGGATAGTTTCGTCGCTTCAAACAATAATTCCAGGTTCATCATATTGTCGATGATCGTTGGATAGGTCCAGCGCCTCGTATTGTCCCACGATCTGATGGTTCCGGTAACTACATTGAATCTTTTGGCCAGAGTTTTAGCCGCCTGGATGATCACGCGTTTATAAGTTTCGTCCTTCGTAAGCTGGTAGCCGGTTCCCACACTACAATATATTTTAAAACCGAGGTCGTGAGTGGTAAGGTCGTATTGCTGACTTTCGATATTTTTTGTAAAAGCTTCTGCCTGTATTTTCCATACACTTTTATTTGTCAACTCATAAAGCAACCAAAGTTGTCCCGGGAAAAAGCCGCTCGTCCAGTCCTTTGCCGGAACGAGTTTCAATTCGCCATTTTCCAAAGTTCTGGGAGACACCAATGACATATTGCCCGAAGCTGCGCGCCTATCGGCAATTTGGGCCAGCATCACCTGTGTTTGTTGTTCCAACTGTGTAACTACCTTTTTCATTTTTTGCGCTTCAGTGTTCAAAGCAACAAATAAAAAGATAACAGCTGCTAAAAAATTTCTTTTGATCATCTTGATATTTTTTTCACCCGGAGTGCGTTCAATATGGTTTCACCTTCCGTTGCTTTAAAACCTACGGTGATCCCATGTTTATTACTGACGATTATTTTAAATGTTTTTTTTACCGCTGTAGCTGTTCCAAATTCTTTCGCTATATTGAACCGTTGCAAAACAGGAACTTCGTTTATCATCACGTCGAAACACCTGTTCTCAACTTTTTCCATGCGGTTATTTCCATTAAGATTATATATTACTTCCTGCACTTTGCCACCCATTAATTCTGCAAAATAAAGCGTCACTTCGTATTCGCCATCCGGAACATCCATCTTATAGGCAGAAAGACCAACCAGCTGCGTCTGATAAACAGGATCATCCGGTGTTCCTTTGATGTTTTTATCCGTTCCATAAGGCAATGAACTACCCGTTAATTTAAATGGTTTGCCGTTAACATGGCCCCAGCCTCCGGAATAATATTGCTGATCCGGTTGCCACACATTACCGGCGGAATCAATAAATAAACGCTTTGAACCGGCGAGAATATTGAGGTCGCTGAAGATTTTTTTATCTTGGAATTTGAAAGGCTGCAACCGGAAGTCAACCAAATTGCTGTCTACATAAAAACGACCATGTTTTACCACAGACGCTTCAATAACATTTGTTCCGTTTACAAACGGAACCATCCATTCACAGATACCATCTATCGGAAAGGCATCTGGAAATGATCGCCCATTTACAGAAAGTGATACCGGCGAACGATTGGCCGCTACCTGTACTTTCTGAAGGCCGGTTGTTTTCCCGCTATCGGCAATACCTGCGCTCCATTTGGATCCCAGCACTTTTACAAACGGCGATGAAGATAACATTGCTTTGTAAAAATAATAAGGATCTTTCGGAACCCTGTTCCATTGCAACAATCCTTTGTTGTTAATATGCGGCATGGTTTCATTGCGCGTTTCAGAATTAAAGTCGGCAAGGTTCCAGATAACGCCTGCCGATACAAACGACCGCGCCATTATTTGTTTGAAATAATATTGGTGAAATACGGTAGCATATTCTACGCTTTTATCAAACCTGACGGGTGCAGCGCTCCGTATCCGCGGATCGGCATCTGCACCGTACTCGGTGATCATCACCGGCTTTGCGGGATGATCTTTATGAAAGCGATCGAGAAAGGCCGGAAGATCATCCAGGTTGGCACTGTACCAACCTGGATATAAGTTCCAGCCGGTTATCATAGGAATATCTATCAAACCTGCGTCTGCATATTTTCCGTATGCGCCATGGTTAGCCATCATTGTATACCGTAACGGGTCTTCCTTTCGGGTAAGACTGTCGAGTTTTTTTGCAAGAAGACGGATGTTTGAAAAGTAAATATTTTGCCTTTCGTTATCATTGTTGAATTGCGGACGCAACAGTATCTCATTCATATAGCACCATATGATCACCGACGGATGATTATAATTCTGCCGGATCATTTCAGTTTGCATTGCCAGGCAATTGTTATAAAAGCTATCTGATTCGTTGATCTCGTTTACAACCGGAATTTCCACAGACGAAAGTAAGCCCAATTCATCGCAAGCCTTCATCACAACCGGATCCTGAGGATAATGGGCCACGCGCAGAAAGTTGGCACCCATTTGCTTCAACAGCTCCACGTCTTTTCGCGCAAGCTTTTCCGGCACAGCGTTCCCCATACCTTCCCGATCCTGGTGGCGGCTGGCGCCGATCAATTTTATCGGCTTACCATTGAGAAAAAAGCCGCTGTCAGCATCAAACCTGAACCAACGTATGCCAAGCGGATTGGTTACCTCATCAACTTTTTTGCCTGTGATAATATCCGTAATTGTTGAAACAACTTTGTACAAATACGGATGCTCGGGAGTCCACAAAACCGGATGATCGATTGTGATTGCCTGTAGAAATGAAGTATCGCCTGATATTTTAGAAAGACCGGCGCATGAAAAAGATGTTACCTGCCGCCCTGCAGCATCATAAATTGTTGTAGTGAGTTTTATTTTTTTATCAGTTTTTTTTCTGTTTGACACGATGGTACGGATATCGACTACCGACTCCTGCTCGTTTGCAGTGGACGTTGAAATAAAAACAGCGTTGCTCCCATGATCATCGCAAGACATGTGAACGTCATCAAGTGCAACCAACGAAACTTTGCGGTACAAACCGCCGTAAAAAGTAAAGTCGGCACTCAAGGGTGGAACGTTGCGGTCCGCGCCATTGCTTACTTCTACCCTGATCTCGTTTTGTCTCTTGAAATTAAAAAAAGACGTCAGCCTTATGTTGAATGCCGTGTAACCGCCAATATGCACACCCGCAAGCTGATCATTTACATAGATTTTTGCAGTTTGATTGGCGCCTTCAAAAAAAAGATAAATTTCTTTTCCCACGAATACACGGTTGAAAGGAATCGTTTTTTTATAAGATGCAGACCCTCGATAATAACCGGGTTCATCATCCATCACATCAGCCACGTTCCAGGTATGCGGAAGATCGACCTTTAGAGGATGCTCCGTACCGCTTTGAATCTTCGAAAATTTCCATCCCTTGTTCAACGGCAATACCATCCGTTGCGCATAAACAAAAGCATGCAGCAGGAAAACAACGGATAGAAAAATATATTTCAAATAAGATTATTTCAATTTAGGTATCCATTTTATTTTCTGTCAATGCAAAACGCAATTGTTAACCAAGGCATGCAATCGGCTTAAAGCAAATCACAAAAAATTTAATTGATCGTTACCGGCCGCGAAAAAGCTGTGGAAAATATATCAACATCAAACTGCGGCGTGACATTATCCAGCATTTGCACTTCCATTTTACGCACGCCTGGTGCGGTATTGTTTAACAACCTGATATAGATCGTATCCATCGCCTGTATTGCTTTTGGAAAAACGATGCTGTATGTGCTGTCAGATGAAGGGATCAAGTTTCCATTCTTATCAACGATATTATAATCCACACCCGGGTAAGCAGGAGTAGTAATATTGGTTGTGGTTACACGGTATTTTGCTACGGCATCATAGTCGCGCACAAAGGTGGAGTAAAATTGCACCGGAAATTTGAGCAATGCTGTCTGCGTTCTTGCCACCGTTACTGCGGTGTTGTTGTTCGGAACGAAGATCGCGTAATAGTGATGATCCAGATCCGACACACCTTTTGGCGTGTCGGGATCCTTGTTGCACGAAGTAAAAATAATAATGGCGGCAGATACTGCGAGAATATAATTGAACAATTTCATGATTTCGTTTTTTATTTTACCAGTTTGGATTTTGAATAACATTGCCTTGGCTGAGACTGATCTCATTTAACGGAACAGGATACAGATAATCGCGATCGACCCTGAAACTCCTGGTGTTGGCGGGTTCCACGATCAATACCCTGTCACTATTCAGATTCAGGCTGTTCTGATTGGTACCTACCCATTCCGCAGCAATGAACTTTGCACCGAGCAGATCTTTCGGCAAAACAGTTTCCGCCATTTTCCAGCGAAGGAGGTCGTCATACCTGAAACCTTCGAGCGCCAGTTCCACTGTACGTTCGCGCCTGATCTCTTCACGCATGCTTAGATTATTTGCGGTAACAAATGCGTTGGTAAGTTTGGGGCCGAAACCAACCCTGGTTCGCAATGTATTCACTGTAAGGTTCAGATCAGCATCGCTGATCGCTTCTGTTAATTCAAATTTAGCTTCAGCAAGAATTAAAAGTACCTCTGCATAGCGGATCAATATCCTGTCGGTTGTTGCAGCATTTACAATATTCTGATCGATGGTATTGAATTCCTTTTTCGGTGCAATGGCAGTTCTGATACCCAATGATGTTTTCGGAATCCATGGCCCCTGGTAAGCCACTTCTCCCGCGCGAAAATAAGAGAACGATACGCGTGGGTCTCGGTTATCCAGGATGGTATTATAACTTGTTTCATCGGCTTCTGCAATAAAATTTGCAGAACGCGTGGCGGATGGTGTTGTACCATCTATACCAAATGCAGGCAAACCATCGGCATATAAATATTGGCGCAATAAATTTCTGGTGGGCGCAAGTTGCCCGTTTTCAAGGTTCCTTGATTGGTTGTGGCCGAGTAACAGGTTGTCTTTGCTGACACCGTATATTTTCACAAAAATATTTTCAAGGTTCGCCGGGCCTTCACCAGCCTGGATAAAAAGGTTGCCATAATTTGAAAACAAAGCATGTCCCTCGCCCATCGTGCTGGTTGCAGCCGCAATTGCAATATTGAGATGTGCCTGCCAGTCAACTCCCGGCGTATTATGAAATTTCGCACTCGTGCCTTCATGCAGGGCAACACGCGCTTTAAGCGCCCATGCGGTACTTCTAAAAACACGCCCCCATTGAGTTGCGGGAAGTTCCGACCTTCTCGGAAGATATTTCGCCGCAGAATCAAGATCATCATATATCTGTTGCACCACCTGCGCCCTTGGCGTACGGGCCATATATAGTTCGGGGGATGTTGCCAGCAATGTTTTTAACAACAGTGGAACATCACCATATATTTTCACCAGTTTCGAATAGGCGTATGCGCGGAAGAAATATGATTCTGCAAACCACCTGTTGCGAACCGCGTCTGAAACTCTTGCATTCAACCCTTTTTCAAGGATGTTGTTGGCGGTAAATATTTCGTCGTAACGGTCGTTCCAATCTGCACTTGTATTTGGCACAGATCTGTTGCCGGTACTTACGGAATTCGGACTGGTATTTACAGCATCGTCTGCACGGTTGTCTATCCAATCACCATCCAGTTCCTGGTACAAACGATTGGATGCTGTGATGAGATCGTTTTCGGTGTTCCAGTATTGAGTATCTACGATATCTGTTTCCGGATCCCGCTGGATCTTACAACTGTTCAACAAATATGTTGCGCCGAGTAGGTATATAGAAAGATGAATGATTTTTTTCATGTTCGTAAAAATTAAAGTGAAATGTTTAATCCAAATGCGATACTGCGGTAGAATGGATAAGTGGTGGCGCTTACGTTGTTGCTCACTTCCGGGTCAAATACGCTCAACACTTTTGTAGATTCCCAAAGGTCCTGACCGGAGATATACACGCGAACCTGTTGCGCCAGTTTTTTCGGAACCGGAACATTGTAACCAATCTGTACGTTTTTCAAACGGATATAACTTCCGTTCTGTGCCCAGCGGTCAGAAGGTTTGTAGTTGTGCGCACTTGTCTGATACATTCTGGGAAAAAAAGCATCCGGGTTGTCCGGAGTCCAGCGATCCATGTGGATGGTCCATGGCATATCAGCGGTTCCAAGCATTGGAGACAAGGTTTCTTCGGAGATGAGGAACGTGCGTTTCATGGCGCCCTGGAAAAACACAGATACGTCAAATCCTTTCCATGCGGCGCCTACATTGAACCCATATGTATAACGCGCGTTCGTAGTTCCGAGATAAACAAGATCGCCGGAATTGCCAGGTACGCCGCCGCCTGCATCGATCTTCCCGTCACCATTGAGATCAAGATATTTTACATCACCTGCTTTGGGATTTGCGAAGAAAGGATAGTTCACTTTGGTTTTGTAATCTGCCGCTTCCTGATCGGTTTGGAAAAAGCCGTCGGTTTTATAACCCCACACACTATTAAGACCATATCCTTCCACAAGGTTCACCACACCGCCGGTACCGATCGCATTTTTTCCATCGTAATCCACAAGTTTATTTTGGTTGTCGGAAATATTAAACCCGACGCTATACTCAACTTTGCCTGCCCGGTCTTTCCACCTTACGTCGAGTTCTTTTCCCCATGATCTTAATTTCCCCTGGTTGATGAAGCCTGGGGCTACGCCGGCGATATTAGGAATATTCGCCTGCGCCAAGAGGTCGGTCGTAACTTTCACGTAATAATCCGCAGTAACGCTAAGCCTGTTTCTTAAGAATCCAAGATCTACTCCAACGTTTGTCTGCGCTACGGTTTCCCAGGTGAGGTCGGGCGAGGCCATGATCGCCTGGTAAACGTACGGCGCGCGAAGGCCGTTGAACACAAGATTGTTGGAGGTGGCAATACCACTAACCAGCAACGTCTGATAATCGTAATAACCAAGTACATCGCTGTTGCCAAGCTTACCCCAAGAACCGCGAACCTTAAAGTTGTTGAGGAAAGAAATGTTCTTCATAAAATCTTCTTCGCTCACTCTCCAGGCTGCAGAGAAAGACGGGAACATCCGCCAGCGATCAGTTGGTACAAGACGCGAACTTCCATCATGACGATAAGATGCTTCGAATAGATATTTGCCTTTGAAATTGTAATTCAATCTTCCGAAGAAAGATGCAATGGCCCATGTTTGTACAAGATCCTGGCTCGTTTTTGTAAGCGGGTCGGCAAAGTTCAGACTAAACTGATCGTTGCTTGGCATTCCCTGTCCGCTTGCCTGTACTTCATCTTTCCGGTATTCTTCATAAGAGGCTCCTTGCAGTAAAGTGAAGGAATGGTCTTTCCATTTGTAATTATAAGTAAGAAAACTCTGAATGTTATTTTGATAGCCCTTGTTTTTTATCTGTGTAAGTTTGTTGGGCGTATTGATGCTGAAACGAACTGTATTGGTTGTGCGACCATACCAGTAAAGGGTTTTGGCCTCATTCCTCATATTATAAGAATTCTGGTTCCTCCAGGCGATAACATCCAATGTAAGTCCCTTGACCACATTTTTTACCTGTAACCCTACCCTGCTTGTAAATGTTTCGTAGTCGCGTTTTTCAAGGCCGGCATTTTTTTCAATATCCACCGCATTTACCTGCAGATCGCCATTATAGATATTGCCGGTTTTGTCTTCTGCAGGCACATACAGCGACTGGCGTGTACGACTGCGATAAAGCCGATTGATGATCTGCTCCGTACCATAAGAATTTTCGCGTGTGAAGGAACCGATGTATCCCGTCGTTACTTTGAGACTTAAATAATTGTTGAGTTCTGCATTTACATTCAGTTTGAAATTGTAGCGGGAGTTATCATCCGGTCCGAATTTAAGAACGCCGTCGCGCTGATAATAACTACCGGACATGAGGTAATTTAATTTCTGTGTACCTCCCCCGACGGATAGTGAATGATTTTGCTGATGATTCACTTTATCCATCCCTTCCTCCACCCAGTTATTGTTTCCGAAATATTCCCACCGGTCAGCCGTAGGGTTGGGACGATATGAAAAATTTGGATTGCGGAGCCATTCATTCTGTTCGTCGTTAAATTCTCTTGCCCCGGTAGCATTAAAACGCGCTTCATCAATAAGGGTTTGTTCGTCCCATGAATTGAGGCGTTCCGGCTGACGTGCCGTAATATTGATACCATAATAGGTATTGAAATTTATGCGGGTCTTTCCGCCACTGTTGGCACCTTGCTTTGTAGTAACGAGCAATACGCCGTTCGCGGCCCGCGAGCCATATATGGAAGATGCCGATGCATCCTTCAAAACAGAGATCGATTCCACATCGCTGGGATCAAGAAGATTGATATCCTGTTCAACGCCGTCTACAAGTGTCAATATGCCTGCACCAGTTCCGGTTGTGGAACTGAATCCGCGAACGCGGATTCCATATCCTTCTGCACCAGGTTTACCGCTCCCGCGAAAAACCGTAACACCCGGAAGCACACCTTGCAGCGCACCCGTTACGTTAGGAACGGGCCGGTTTGCCAATTCTTTGCCAGTTACCACCGCAACTGAACCGCTGAGATTTACCTTTTTTTGTGTTCCGTAACCGACCACAACCACCGCATCAATTGTTTGAGCGGAAGATAGGAGCCGCATGTTAATCACACGATTTTCGCCAACAGTTGTGGTCACTGCATTAAAACCGGTGCTGGAAAAAGTGATCTTTGCGCCGTTGTTTGCTTTAAGGGAATAAAATCCTTTACTATCAGTTGCGGCACCATTCCTGGGATTGTTGACGGTAACGCTCACATTTGCAACGGGTGTACCGGAAGAATCGGTTACAATTCCTTCCACTTGTTTGGACTGTGCAAAAGCCGCAAGACCTGAAAATAAGAAGAAAATAAAGAAAGAAAATAGCGGCAATTTCCTGCGCGGAGATATTGACACGCTACCGTTTTTTTGAAGGTTCATACAGCAGTTTATTTAGCATTATTAGTAATAGAAGCAATAGAAAATTTCATTTTTCTAAACGAAAGTTCTCTTTATTTCTTTAGTTTTTATAAATGTTTGCGGGATTTATTTACGAAAACGTAGTAGTATTTATTCGTATTATTTTCGATAATTTTACACGAAACAAGCATTTACAACTTCGCCATATATGTCAAAAGTGAACCTTAAAAAACTAGCATCAGAACTCGGTGTTTCCATATCTACAGTATCCAAAGCGTTGAAAGATAGCTATGAGATTGGCCAGGATACCAAAAAGAAAGTTTTAGAGAAAGCGAAGGAGCTTGGCTACAAGGCCAATCCTTACGCACGCTACATGCGTTATCAAAAAAGCAGCACGATTGCGATCGTGATCCCGGAAATGACGAACAGTTTTTTTCTGCAGGTGATCAATGGAGCGGAATCCATCGCGCGGGAAAAGGATTATCACCTGCTTATTTACATCACACATGAAGATGCGCAGAAAGAAATAGACATACTGAATCATTTGCAGAATGGAAGAGTGGATGGTATCATGATGTCCCTGTCGTGTACCACTACAGATTACTCGCATCTGCATGCATGCATCAACAGCAATATACCGATCGTATTTTTTGATCGAATCTGCCACGAAATTGAAACAGTAAAGATCATTACGGACGATTTTGCCAGCGGCTTTGCTGCAACGGAACACCTGATCCAAAGCGGCTGTAAGGACATCGCCTATTTATCCATTTCCGGAAATTTGTCGATCGATAATAAAAGGATGCAGGGTTATCTTGAAGCATTGGACAAGCACAATATCAAGCAGGATAAAAGACGGATCATCAAATGTACAAATGATGACAAAAGCAATTATAAAAAAATAAAAACACTGCTTACCGGCTCAAAAAAACCAGACGGCATTTTTGCATCGATCGAGAAACTGGCGCTTACAACATACAGCGTATCTAAAGATCTGGAAATTAAGATCCCTGCAAAATTGAAAGTTATCTGCTTTTCAAATCTTGCAACTGCTGATTTTCTAAACCCGCCAATGACAACCATTACGCAACCAGCCAATGAAATGGGTGCCGCAGCTGCATCTCAACTATTCAAATATCTTGATAAAAAAGGCACAGAAATCAAGAATGAAAATATTGTAATCAAATCGGCATTAACTGTAAGAGGCTCGACTTTGTAGGTACCAGGTGTAAAAAAGCTGTACCTGACATCTATTCCGAAATAACCGGTGTTTCTCCGTCATCTCCGTCAAGTAGCGGAATATCACCAACGGACGCGCCGGCAATGCCTTTAACAGAACCATAGAGACCAGTGGTACTTAGCAAAACTTTCTCCAGTTGTTTTTCCCTTTCGCGCCACAGCTTTTCCATTTGCGCACGTTCTTTGGTGATGCTATTCCGCATCGAGATGAACCCTTCAGCTATTGCTTCCACCTGTCCCTTAAATTCAACGCCGGTGAGATAATTGTACAGCATCTGCATTTTATCACCTTTGTTTTCTTCCCTTTTTTGAGCATCATAGATCTTTAAAAGTCCGTCGCGCAAGAGGTAAGAAACGCTGCTAACTTCCGTGAAATTGCAAACCCAGATGCCGTCCTTCTCACCAAAGCTATCCATGTCTTTTGGAAATGTTTGTGTAACCAAAATGGCAATATCCGCATTGCGGCTGCGCTTGTCGGCTTTCAATTTCTCTATCCAGTTACTGCTCCAGCCTTTTGTACGTTTGCTTTCATAGATGATTTTGCCGCATTCCTTACCGCCGCTGTTGCGAACGGTTTGAATGCAATCTGCACCTTCCACGCCTTTGCCTACTTCGTCGATAAGATCGAAGGGGAAGTTTTCTTTAAGAATTTCTTCCAGCAACAACTCCTGGCTCTCCCCCTGCCGCTGGCTAGAACTCTGTTCAGCCTTTCGTTTCATCTCGTCGATCAGCCTGTTCTGCTGATCGAGTTTCATCTCCAGTTCCTTATTGCGCAGTTGTTGTTCATTTTCGCGTAACGCATTTTTTTCCTGCTCCTGTAATCTTATTTGCTCGGCTATCTGTGCGCGTTCATCCTGCAGTTTTTTTTGCACCATGATCTCAAGTTCCTCCTCCTTATTCTTTAACTGCTGTTCCTTCTTTAAAAACTCCAGTTCCTTTTTCCTTGATTCTTTCAGTTTCTCTTCCGCATCATTGGTGCTTTCCTGCAATACACGGAGTTTATTCTCATAATCGGCGGTAATGCTTTTCATTAGCCGCTCCTGTATTTCCTGTTCCTGTTTTAATTTTTCCTTCTGAAGCTTTTGTGCAAATAATTCATTTTCCTGCTTTTTCTTTTCTTCAAAAGATTGCTGATCTGCCTCCAGTTTTTTCTTTTCCTCTTCCATTTTGGACAATGATTGCCGTAATTCGGCCTGGTATTTTTGCTGGTATTTTTTTTTCAATATCGGCAGCCAGTACATCCTCTACATCAAACACGTTCCCGCAATTGGGACACTTAATATCATTTGGCATGTTGCTAATTTTTAGTTTGTAAATATAAATAAAAACCTCTCCGTGAAGGAGAGGTTTGTGCGGTCAATCAGATTCGAACTGACACGCCCGTTGTGTGGGCGCTACCACCTCAAGGTAGTGCGTCTACCAATTTCGCCATGACCGCATTTTTGAGGAATGCAAATTTAAGGTTAATAGGCCAATTTAAAGCAGGAACACCATATTTTTTTAAATACTGCTGCTTTTAAACAAATATGATTGTCAGTCCCCCATCGCAAAAAATAGTATAGCCTGTGCGCAATCATTTATTTTTTCAATAAGATCCTGAAAGTAGTACCCTTGCCGGGTTCCGACTGTTTTACAAACAATTCGCCTTTATGATATTGGTTGATGATCCTTTTACTAAGTGATAGCCCAAGCCCCCAGCCACGCTTTTTGGTGGTAAAGCCCGGTTTAAAAACGTTCCCGATATTTTTGCTGCTGATGCCTTTCCCGCTGTCCTTTACGTCGATGATGATCTGCGCCGTTTCATTTTTTATACTGATAGTAATACTCCCCTTGCCGTCCATGGCATCGAGCGCATTTTTCAGAAGATTTTCTATTACCCAATCAAACAATGGCGGATTGATCATACCCGTTATTTCTGTTTCGCCAAAAGTTTCCACCACAAAACTCACCTTATCGGGTGCACGTCTTTTGATATACGACACCATGCTTTCCACTTGCGTCACCAGGTCCTTCTCTTCCAGTTGCGGCGTACTTCCGATCTTACCAAAGCGGTCACTCACCAATATCAATCTTTCCACATCTTTGCTCATTTCCGCAGCAATCTTCTCATTTCCCGGCATATCTTTCAGCATTTCCACCCAACCTTGCAGAGATGATATCGGTGTTCCAAGCTGGTGCGCGGTTTCCTTTGCCATGCCCGCCCACACCTGATTTTGCGTACTTTTATTGCGGGTAGTGATTGCATAAACAATCACTATGATGAACAGTGCCATTACCCCCAATTGAACGATCGGGAAATACCGGATCTGTTTCAACAGTGCCGACTCACCATAGTATACAAGATTATTTTGTTTAAGGTCATAAGGGTTTTTCCAGATGATGGGCGCGTTAGAATTTTTAAATTCCCTTAACTTCTTTTGAAGATAATTCGCATCATGAACAATCAGGTTGCTGTCAAGGTTATAGTGATCGAGAATACTGTCAGTTTCGGTAACGGCGATCATCGGGATATCCTTATTATTTTCTGTGAGTACCTTACTGGAAAGGATCGTTGGCGTGGTATTTATATTGTTGGCCTCTTTTACTGCTTCTACCCATTGCTCGACTTTTTGCTTTTCTTCAAGCGAAATTTTCTTTGCAAGAAAATTTGAAAAGAAGATGCTCGCGGTTACAATGGCCACGGCGATCAATAATAATATGGTGCGCCAGTTAAAGATGCGGGAAAACATGCTTAAAAATAGCAATTAGTTTTTTAAGTTTAGGGTTTAGGGTTTAGCGATTAGATTTTTATCAGTATAGAAGTTTAATGATTCCTGATTCAGTAGCCGGAAACAAAAAGGCCTCAGCTTATAACTGAGGCTTTGTACCCGGGAACGGAATTGAACCGTCACTCGCATTGCTGCGAACGGGATTTTAAGTCCCGCGTGTCTACCAGTTTCACCACCCGGGTGACACTATCTAATTTATTAAAAAAAATCAATAGTCATTTTCCCTTGATGAACCAGATAGAGAAAAAAAAAGCAGATAACATTTAGCTATCTGCCTTGACTCTGAGCGGAAGACCAGGCTCGAACTGGCCACCCCGACCTTGGCAAGGTCGTGCTCTACCAAATGAGCTACTTCCGCGTTATTAAAAAAGAACTTTTTTGTTTTTGGGATTGCAAAAATAAGGGTTGTTTCACAAAATCCAAAAAAAATTATTTATATTTTGGATTATACAAAGTATTGTCGGGAACATTCACTTCCGGATGACCTTTGTAACGATGTGTATACAAATTATAGCAGCCGCCCAGTACGAATGCCAGCACCAAAAACACCTGGCAGAACCAGATAAAACGCGAAGAAGATACCCAATTGTGAGCAAAATCCTTTTGCTCATTTTCCTTTAATTCTTGTTGCATTTGTGTTAATTTTCGATTGCAAAAATAAGGGCTTCCTGTTAAAAAAAATTATTTGTTGCCAACAATTTCAAAAAACGTTTTTTTTCTTCTGATGAAATAATCCCACACAACACTTCCACGATACCAGCCGCTCACCGTGCCCTTTCTGCTTTTGGGAAAGATAGACTTTTTCTTTTCAAACAACAACCATTTTCCAAAATGAAAATGCGCCCTGATTACTGTAAAAAAAAATGAGGTATCGCCCGTAAATAATTCCTTCCATGCGGCAAGGCCGTCGAGCGCCATCCGAAACGGAATCTTCCAAAGCGCCACGTACCATCGCAGGTTTTTGCAAAGCATGATAAGATTGTTTCGAAAATTCAAAAAATTCTTACGACTGTTCCCTTTAGGCAAAGTGCCGCCGCCCACATGATACACTACAGAAGCGGGCTGGACGAAGATCTTGTAGCCGCTTAATTGCAATCGCCAGCACAGATCGATCTCTTCCTGGTGGGCAAAGAAATATTCATCGAGGCCGCCAACTTCGTGATATTTCTCCGCTTTGATAAACAAGGCTGCGCCGCTTGCCCAAAAACATTGACGTATATTATCATATTGTCCGTTGTCTTTTTCGCAATGTTCAAATATGCGCCCGCGCGCGAATGGATAACCCAAATTATCAAGCCAGCCACCACATGCGCCGGCGTATTCAAACATATCTTTCTGATGGTAGCTTAATAGCTTGGGCTGGCATGCGGCAATGGAGCTATCCGATTCCATGAGTTCGACTACCGGTTCTATCCAGGCGCGATCCACTTCCACGTCGCTGTTGAGCAATACATAATAATCGCTTTTTACATTGCGAAGCGCCTCGTTATATCCACCGGCAAAGCCTTTGTTAGAATCGTTGATGATCAGTTCTACGGCGGGAAAATTATTTCTTAAAAACTGAACCGAATCATCCGTTGACGCGTTGTCTGCGACAATCACCCGCTTTTTAATATAGGTTGAAGCAATAACCGATGGCAGAAATTTTTCTAAAAATTTCTGCCCGTTCCAGTTCAATATTACGACCGCTACCTCTGGTGTATGATGTATCATCGCCACAAACTTACTACTTCAGCAGGATTTACGGTTTTTTGTTCGTCGTGATTTGAGAAAATGCCGGTGGGGCGATGGTGATTTTCTTTTGGGTTGACAACCCTATGGGTTGTCAACCTATTTTTCGGTGATCAAAAATGCCAGGCTGATGCCATTAAACATCAACGCATGTACTTTCAAAGGCCAGACCTCTTCCTTGTTAAAAGAACAATTTGCCACAAAAGCAAAATCATTCGGCTCAATATCATGGATCGTCATATGGCCACGAAAATCCACCTTTCCACTCCCATACCATTTGAACATCGCTTCTTTGATACTCCATGCTATCGTAAGCGCCTGCCGCCTGTCTGTCGACAACGCACCGATCTTATTCAATTCGGATTGTGTGAGAAACTTGTGCTGGATCCTTTCAATCTTTTCCTGCGGAACTTCAATGTCCACTCCAACGCGATTCCTGGAACTTGCAATTACCGCAGCATATTCACCACAATGAGAAATGGAAAAATGGTATTGCTCATCCTGCAAAAACGGTTTACGCGTGCCGGCAATACGAATAAGCTCCAATGGGAAATCGGGAAACAATTGTTTCAAAACATACCTGCCGGCAAGATGTTGCAATCTTTTATGCGGATGGGTGATACTGTTTTGCAAAATCACTTTTCCCAAAAAAAAATCCTCATCCTCGGCAATATGCCACACACCGAGTTTGGTGCAGGAGTTGATATTTTGTTGGTAAACCAGCGGCATTGGAAAAATGTATATTTGAGATTGTTAATTTAAGATTTTAGATTTGCAGCTTAAACCCGCATTTGCTCAATAAAGGTATGCAGTAAAAGTGAGTGACACAACGATGCCGCCACAAGGAACTGAAGTCCGTCAACAAAAAAACATGATACTCAGCGATACCCGCATTTTGGAAGAGATAGAAAAAGGCACCATCAGGATTGCTCCGTACGACCGTAACTGCCTTGGCAGCAACAGCTACGACGTACATCTCGGAAAGAACCTTGCTACGTACGAACACGCCGAACTTGATGCAAAGAAGCACAATACAATCAGGCACTTCGAAATTCCGGATGAAGGAATTTTATTGCTGCCGCACATGTTTTATCTTGGTGTTACAGAAGAATATACTGAAACGCATGCACATGTTCCATTTCTTGAAGGCAAATCTTCTACAGGAAGGCTGGGCATCGACATCCATGCAACTGCAGGCAAAGGAGATGTGGGATTTTGCGGAAACTGGACGCTGGAAATTTCTGTAAAGCAGCCAGTTCGTGTATATAAAGGAATGCCGATCGGCCAGCTGATCTACTTTCCTGTGGAAGGCGACATAGAGGTAAAATATAACCAAAAGAAAAATGCAAAATACAGCGGCCAGCCTGATAAGCCGGTGGAAAGCATGATGTGGAAGAACCAGTTTTAGTGTAGGGGTTAGGCGTGCAGGCTTAACATATAAAATTATTAAAAGAGCTTTTGAATAGCTAGTCCCATACTAAACATCTAACCGTATAAACGCTCATCTTGCAATGAACCTGATATGAAAATACTATCACTCATTTTTTTTACAACTATTTTTTGCTTCGCAAAAAGTTTTTCTCAAACGCCCGCTGATTCCTTATTGAATTTTATTGTGTCTAATAAATCCCGGTCATCGATCTACCTGGTGCAAAATGATACGGTGCTTGCGCATGTAAATGAAAATACATTGATGCCATTGGCAAGTACTGTCAAGATCATGGTGGCCATAGAATTTGCGAAGCAGGCTGCGCAAAATGTGATCGATGAGGAAGAATATGTTCCACTTTCGGAGCTTGATAAATACTATCTTCCCAATACAGATGGCAATGCACATCCGCATTGGCTGGATTATGAAAAAAAACTCGGTCATATCCGCCACGACAGCGCAAAACTGATCGATGTTGCGCGGGGCATGATCATATTCAGCAGCAATGCCAATACAGAATATCTGATGGACCTGCTGGGATTTGATAATGTTAAAAACAACATTCAGCTGTTTGACCTGAAGCAACACACTGCAATCTATCCTTTGGTGGCGGCGCTGTTTATGTATCAGAATCCGAAGAATAAAAACGAGGACAATGTTTTGAAAGGGATAAAAAAATTATCCGATCAGGAGTATAGCAGGTACATTTTCGATATGCACAATGCCTTAAAATTCAGCCCTGCACTGAAAGAAAAATTTCGCCCCCAGGATCTAACTATGAAAATGCAAAAAGCATGGAGCGACCGGCTGCCTGCATCTACTACAAAGGAATATGCTAAGATCTGCAAGATCTTAAATAACCGGAAATACTTTGATGAAAACACTTATGGCATTTTATCAGAAGTGATGGAATCGGTCATGGAAAACCCTGCGAATCAAAAATGGCTCAAACATGCGGGAATGAAAGGCGGAAGCACGGCATGGGTATTGACCAAAGCAGTGTACGCCACTTTGAAAGACGATACAAAACTGGAACTGGTATATTTTTTCAATGAACTTACCGAAAGCGAAAATGCACAACTGCAGAAATGGATGAACGCATTTGAATTGCGCGTATTGAGCGATCCGGGTTTCAGGGAGAAGATCAAAATTATTTTATAATTGCGCTTCTTTTTATTTCTTCATAACGATCCGGATATTCTATACGGTCTCCTTTCCACTGAAACCTGATCTGTGTTCATTTTTTTCAGGAAGCCTATCAGATCTTGTGGAATTTTTTGTAATACGCAATCACAAAACCGGTTACTTCATCATAACTTAAAATACCCTGCGGTTGCTGGTTACTTTGTAAAAACAACCCGTAACCCCAACGGATAAAAGGTTCCACGGGATTGCGGTGTTTTCTGCTGAATGTGATCCATTCTTTAAGATCCTTCACTACTCCGGGCGATAGCTCCTTGCGGTATAATTTTGCAGAAACAGAGTCTGTAAAATACAGGTTTCGGTTTGCATAATTGAACAGATCGAGATAAACCGAATAATGAAACAACGTGTCCGGAGATGCAGCTGCAGCAAGATATCCAACGAAATTAGCTTCCATCTCTTTCGCATATCCAAGCTGGTGCGCGGCTTCATGACACGCGGTATATGGCTGTAAAAATTTCGGGATCGTAGTGTTTAACTGTGCCTCGCCGGTAAACGGATTGTAATAGCCGGAAAAACCTGCATAGTTGCCTACCCAACCCCACATCGAAGGCTTAAAAGAAACAGGGTCATAGGAAAGATAAGGATACTGTACAGCCAATGCTTTATACGCGGTTGTAACAGAACGCACCAATTCTTTGTTTGTAGGATATGGTTCGTGGCTCCGTACCAGCGCAGCTTTGCTATCATTTATTTTTTGTAGCAAAAGGCAATTGATTTCTTTCAATTCTTCCGTATCGTATCTCTCCGTTTTTAATCCTAATTGCCACGCGATTCCTTTACGGTTGTAGTTTATTCCCCAAAAAATATTGAAAACGATATAAGTAAAACTTAAGATCGTCACCAGCCGAAGCAATTTTTGTGAGAAGGAAGAACGGAAACCGGCGCGCCATCGGGAGCGGAACACATTTTTTATAAAACTTATAAGTTTCCATACCAGGCACACAGCCAGCAAACCATAAAGCAGGTCGCCGATGCTGCAGGGCAGCCAACCGAAAGCATAGCGCAGTACCCGGCTTATAACCGGGTAGAAACCAAGACTGTATCCGTATTCTACACGATAAACATCAGCGCTGTAAAAGTGGATAAGTATACAAAACAACACTAATATAATTGCCACAATTGCTTTTCGGGTGAGTTTCATATGCCATAAAATTAGCCAAATAGTGTAATTTTACGCGTTTGTAATAGAAAAACTCTTCACTTTACACCCACAATTGATATTTTTCTATTACCTTTGCCGTCCTTTAAACAGAACACAATGGCTAACAAGAGGGCATTTGAAATTGCGTTTGTGGGATTAAAGCCTGGCGTTCATGAGTTTAACTATGAGTTAGACGATAAGTTCTTTATAGAAAAAGGTGCCGAAGATTTTGCAAATGCAAAAGCGGACGTGAAGTTATCATTGGAAAAGAATACCGGCTTCATGCTGCTAAAGTTTGAAGTGGGCGGTAAAGCCGATGTTAGTTGCGACAGATGCGGAAATTCATTGACAATGGACCTCTGGGATGAATTTAAACTGGTGGTGAAACTAGTTGACAATCCCGACGAGATGAACCTGAACGAAGAAGATCCGGATGTTTTTTACATTTCACGCACCGAAAGCCATCTCGAAGTAAGCGACTGGCTCTACGAATTTGTATTGCTAAGCGTACCAACGCAAAAGATGTGTGGCGAAGATGAAAGAGGCGGATCAAAGTGCAACAAGGAAGTATTGGAAAAACTGAGGCAGATGGAAGTGAAGGAAGAACACAATGCCAATACTTTGTGGAAAGGACTGGATAAGTTCAAAGAGAATTAGTTTAGAGATGAGTGATGAGCGGTTAGAAAAACAGAAAAAAGAAATTTTAATTTTAAAAATAAACAGTCATGCCAAATCCAAAAAGGCGCCACAGTCAGCAACGCAGTGCGAAAAGAAGAACACATTATAAAGCAGTGGAAGCTACTTTGAGTACCGACAGCACCACAGGTGTAATTCACGTACGTCATCGCGCGCACGTGGTTGAAGGTAAATTATACTACAAAGGAAAAGTTGTTGCTGAAAAAGCACCATTGAGAGCAAATTGATTTTTGCCATAAAGATTTTAATTCCAAAACTAAAGTTTGAGTAACTTCAAGCTTGTTTTGGAATTTTTAATTTAAAAATTTTCTTGCATGATCACGATCGGTTTGGATATGATGGGCGGCGACTATGCTCCACTTGAAGCAGTAAAAGGTGTTGCCGCATTTTTTGAAGAAGAGAAAGAAAATATCCAGCTTATTCTGATCGGCGATGAAGAAAAGATTACGCAACTTTTGCGGAAACATCCGCTTCCTGCAGGAAAATATTCCATCGTTCATTCTGCCCAGGTGATCGAAATGCATGAGCATCCCACAAAGGCGCTTAAAGAAAAACAGCAGTCTTCTATCGCCATCGGTTTTCATTTATTGGCCACCGGCAAAACAGATGCTTTCATCAGCGCCGGCAATACAGGCGCGATGATGGTAGGCGCCTTGTTCAGTATCAAAGCCATCGAAGGTGTTTTCCGCCCGGCCATCGGCGCTTACATGCCGCGTGAAAGCGGCAAACTTGGCTTACTCGTAGACGTTGGATTGAACTCTGACTGCAAGCCGGAAAACCTCAACCAGTTTGCTATCCTCGGCTCACTCTTCGCTGAACACATTTTAAAGATCGGGTCACCAAAAGTTGGCCTGGTAAATATCGGCGAAGAAGAAGGAAAAGGAAACCTGCTGGCGCAAGCTGCCTATCCTTTGTTAAAAGAAAATAACCTCATCCATTTTACCGGAAACATCGAGGGCCGTGATATCCTGCTCGACAAAGCGGACGTGATGGTATGTGACGGCTTCACAGGAAATGTGGTGCTGAAACTCGCAGAAAGCATCCACGACATTGTTCAGCGCCGCAACATCAAAGATGAACACTTCCAACGCTTTAATTTTGAAAGCTACGGAGGCGTCCCCATTTTGGGCGTTGCAAAACCTGTAATTATCGGTAACGGTATTTCCGGCGCAACCGCGTTTAAAAATATGATCAGTATCGCCGAACGCATGATCATAACAGATCTTTCAGGGAAGATACGGGAAAGCTTTGCGTAAAAGACAGATCCCTTTTTCGAAAGATTTTATTAAATTAAAAGCTTTTTACTAAGCTTACCTGCGTTAAAATACCGCAAGTTTCGGGTAGATAAAATTCCATCTCCATACTACTTTTGTTTTCTAAAACCGACAAATGAAAACACAGGAAACAACCAACTACGAACGCATTGCGGAAGCAATAGAATATATCCAGGCTAATTATAAATCACAACCGCGGCTGGAAGAAATTGCAGCGGCAATTCATCTCAGCCCTTTTCATTTTCAAAAACTATTTACGGAATGGGCAGAAGTAAGTCCTAAAAAATTTCTGCAATACATTACAGTTGAACATGCCAAACAACTGCTTAAAAAAAATCAATCAACGTTGTTTGACACAGCTGCTGAAACCGGGCTTTCGGGAACGGGCAGATTACATGATCTTTTCATCAATATCGAAGTGCTGCACATATTTACCCTCAACTGGGAAAAGCCTGAACAGGTAAAGTTGCACTTAAAAGGAACAGATTTCCAGCTAAAGGTTTGGGAAACGTTGTTGAAAATTCCGATGGGAGAATTAACAACTTATGGAAGTATTGCGAAGCAGATGAGCCGGCCAAACGCATCGAGAGCCGTAGGCTCGGCAGTAGGTGATAATCCTGTTGCCCTGCTTATCCCCTGCCATCGCGTAATACAATCGGGCGGCATATTAGGCCAGTATCATTGGGGCGCTTCGCGTAAAACATCCATCATAGGTTGGGAAGCGGCACGTATTTCTCAGATAATTAAATCACAATAATGTCTCTGTTTCAAGTTGATGTGGAGGATAATTTGGTTACTTCATGTTGGAAGACTCGATAGCATTGATTTTATCTAACCGGCGCTGATGACGTTCTTCGTGGGTAAATTTCGCCTGAAGAAAAGCCGTTATAATTTCCTTTGCGGGTTCAATCCCTATCACTCTTTCGCCGATGCACAATACATTGGCATCGTCGTGTTCTACGCATTGGTGCGCCGAATAGGTGTCGTGGCAAACACCACCCCTGATTCCTTTAAACTTGTTTACAGCCACACTCACTCCCACTCCGCTTCCGCAGATAAGAATACCCCGGTCGGCTCTGCCTTGCTGAATGGCAGTGGCAACATCCGCCGCACAATCGGGATAGTCCACAGGCTTTGTATCAAAAGTTCCGAGATCAGTTATATCAAAACCGTCGGCTTTGATTTTTGCCAGCAAAATATTCTTGTATTCAAAACCCGCATGATCGGAAGCGATGACGATTTTCATAATGATGTTTTTTATTTTTGATCACAGATTTTCTTTTCCGCTGCGCGGAATGATTAAAGGATTACACAGATTTTATTTTGCTTCTCAAAATTTTTGTCCCGCAGATTGCATGGAATACGCAGATCTAAAAAGTTTCCATTCTAGGCATCTGCGTATTCTGCGGAAAAAACATTTACCTGCGGCGAATCCAATCTGTGTAATCACCAGATCATTCCTGCGAAGCACGAAGTAAAAATTTGTGATTTAAATTATTTTATAGAACTGGCTGCACCCAGCAAGTTAATATCATCTGTTGTCAATTCCAACTCTGCAGCTTTTATCAATGCATCAAATTGTGCAACGCTTGTGGCGCTCGCAATAGGCGCAGTGATGCTTTCCCTGGCGATCAGCCATGCAATGGCAATACTGGCCGGCGTGCTTCTGTATTTCGCACTGATTGTATCGAGCGCGTCCAAAATAGCCAGGCCACGATCGTTGAAATATTTTTCCATGCCACCACCACGCGGGCTTTTGGAAAGATCTGCTTTGCTGCGATATTTCCCTGTAAGAAAGCCCGATTCCAGCGAGTAATAACTGATCACGCCAAGATTATGATCAAGACACAATTGCTCGTATTCTTTTTCATAATGTTCGCGGGCATATAAATTATAATGCGGCTGGAGCGATTGATAGATCGGCCAATTATTTTTCTTACTTGCTTCCAGCGACTCTTTTATTCTTTCAGCGCTCATGTTGGAAGTACCTATCCAGCGTACTTTTCCTGCTTTTACAAGAGCTCCATAAGCTTCCAGTGTTTCTTCCACCGGAGTAGATTGATCGTCAAAATGCGTTTGATATAAGTCGATGTGATCTGTTTGCAAACGCTTAAGAGAATCCTCCACCGCCTGCAAAATATATTTTTTCTTAAGACTTTTCCCGTTCCCCATGTCGCTGCCCACTTTGGTCGCAACAATTACATCATGTCTGTTCTTCCGCTTTTTCATCCAGTTGCCGATGATGGATTCCGATTCGCCGCCTTTGTTTCCCGGCACCCAGCGTGAATAAACGTCGGCCGTATCAACCGTATTGAAACCTGCACCAATAAAGGCATCCAGGAGTTGTCCGGATTTTTTTTCATCGATCGTCCATCCAAAAACATTGCCACCAAATGTCACAGGAGCAAGATGAAGATCGCTGTTTCCTAATATTCGTTTCTGCATATATTTTAGAGTTTAGAGATGAGCGATTAGAAACTAGTGTTAGAGGCATCGAAATCTAATCTCTAAACTACTTCTTCGATTTGATAAATTTCTTAAACAACCTGATCGTTTTGTCAAGATCTTTAAACGCAAGCGCGTCGTTCAAGAACCAGCTTTCATATGCCGATGGTGGTAGATAAACGCCGTGTTGCAGCATAAAATGAAACAGTTCATTAAATAAAGCAATATCACATTGCGAAGCTTCTTCAAAATTTGTAACAGGCTTATCGGAAAAATGAATGCTGATCATCGATCCAAACTGGTTGATGACAAACGGCAAAGTACTTTTTTTCAAAACTTCATCAATGCCTTTCCGTAAATAAGTAGTCTTTGCTTCGAGCGAAAGATAAATTTCCGGATTATTTTTCAGTTCTTTCAACGTCGTGTAGCCTGCGATCATCGCGATTGGGTTTCCGCTTAAAGTGCCGGCCTGGTATACGTTTCCGATCGGCGCAATATGTTCCATAATTTCCCGCTTTCCACCAAAAGCGCCCACCGGCATCCCGCCGCCGATTACTTTACCGTAAGTAACAAGATCTGCAGCAACACCCAATCGTTCCTGTGCGCCGCCGGCAGACAAACGGAAACCTGTCATCACTTCGTCAAAGATCAACACGATATTTTCTTCATCGCACAATTCGCGCAAACCTTCCAGAAAGCCGGTCTTTGGTATGATACAACCCATATTACCCGCAACGGGTTCAACGATAATTGCTGCAATCTGGTTTTTATTTTCCGCCACAAGCTGCACCACCGAGGCAAGATCGTTGTACGGCGCCGTAAGTGTATCATTGCTCACACCTGCAGGAATACCGGGTACTGTCTGGATATCCAATGTTGCAAGACCACTACCTGCTTTTACCAAAAAGGCATCTGCATGGCCGTGATAATTCCCTTCAAATTTGATCACTTTGTTTTTTCCGGTATAGCCGCGCGCAAGGCGCAACGCGCTCATACATGCTTCGGTACCGCTACTCACCATACGCACCAGGTCCACGTTTGGAACCATACCAACGATCAGTTCAGCCATCTTTATTTCCAATTCTGTTGGTGCTCCGAATGAAGTGGAATTTTTCGCGTACTGCTGAATGGCTTTCACCACAGGTTTGTGAGCATGTCCCAAAATCATCGGCCCCCAGCTGGCAATATAATCGATGTATTTATTTTCATCGGCATCATATAAATAAGCGCCTTTCGCTTTTTCGATAAACACCGGCGTTCCGCCCACGCTCTTGAATGCGCGTACCGGAGAATTGACACCGCCGGGAATGGATTGCTGTGCGCGTTCAAAAAGTTGTCTGCTGTTTTTATATTTCATTATCAATATTTTGATACAATATTTTTCTAAATCCTTTCTGTCAGCCTGAGCTTGTGGAAGGCCTTCCACAAGCTCAGGCTGACAAACCTTTTATGATGATCATCCATTTAACAACATTGCCGCATCTTTTGCAAAGTAAGTCGCGATCAGATCCGCGCCTGCCCGCTTCATCGACGTCAGTGTTTCCAGGATCGCTTTGTTTTCGTCTATCCATCCTCGCTGCGCTGCAGCTTTTATCATGGCATATTCACCACTGATATTGTACACACTCACCGGGATATCGACTGTATTTTTTAAGTCGCGCACAATGTCGAGATAAGGCAACCCTGGTTTCACCATCACGATGTCTGCACCTTCTTCTACGTCCATCAAGGCTTCCTTCACTGCTTCTGTGCGGTTGGAATAATCCATCTGGTAAGTTTTCTTATCACCAAAACCAGGTGCGCTGTCGAGCGCATCACGGAAAGGGCCGTAAAAACAAGACGCATATTTCGCACTGTAAGCCATAATGCCGGTTTTTGTAAAATTATGTTGTTCCAATCCTTCGCGGATCGCGCCGATGCGGCCATCCATCATATCGCTCGGTGCCACCATATCCGCACCGGATTCGGCATGACTGACACTCATCTTCACCAATGCTTCTACTGTTTCGTCATTTAAGATCTCGCCGTCTTTTACGATCCCGTCATGGCCATACGAAGAAAACGGATCGAGCGCTACATCCGTCATCACATACATTTCCGGCACAGCATCTTTAATGGCTCTGATGCTGCGTTGCATCAGACCGTTTTTGTTCCAGGATTCTTTACCGGTATTATCTTTCAGTTCGTCTTTGCATTTAATAAATAGCAAAACGGATTTGATTCCAAGCGACCACAATTCTTTTACTTCTTTCACCGTGAGATCAATGCTGCGACGGTAATAATCCGGCATTGACGCAATTTCTGTAGAAATATTTTCGCCTTCATCGATAAACAGCGGCACTATAAAATCATTGGGTGTAAGAACCGTTTCTGCTACCATAGCGCGAATGGCGGGATTGATGCGGAGAATTCGGTTGCGTCTTTGTAATATCATGGTGAGTTGAGAGTTTAGAGATTAGTGGTTAGGATGACGGACAATTAATACAGGATTCTTCGTTCTTAACGTTTCTGTCAGCATGTATTCGACTTGCCCGCCCACGCATTTCTTTCTTCTTCGCTGATATTCACATTCAGCCAATCGCGCGGATTCAGGCATGCCTGCAACAATTTATCTTCTTCACTTCCCGGTTCCGGATGCTGATCATATTCCCAACGCGCACGCGGCGGAAGACTCATCAGAATACTTTCCGTGCGACCGTTTGTCTTTAGTCCGAAAATCGTTCCGCGATCGTGAATGAGATTGAATTCTACATAGCGGCCACGACGAAATTCCTGCCAGATGATTTGTTCTTCTGTATAATTTGTGTTGCGCCGTTTTTCAACGATCGGCAGATATGCAGGCAAAAATGCATTTCCATTTGCTTCTTGAAAACTGAACAATCGCTCTGCGTCTGCTTCATCAACCGGCCGAAGATGTTCATAAAAAACGCCGCCAACACCGCGTCTTTCATTGTTGCGATGTTTGTTTACAAAATAATCGTCGCAGGTATTTTTATATTCTTTATAAAGATCTTCTCCAAACGGATCGATCGCATTTTTTAATGTCCGGTGAAAATGGATGACGTCTTCTTCAAACAAATAATACGGTGTAAGATCGGTGCCGCCGCCAAACCACCGATCAACTACATTGTCGTTTTCGTCGTACAATTCAAAATAGCGCCAGTTTGCATGAACCGTAGGAACATAGGGATTGATGGGATGCAATACCAGCGAAAGCCCGGCTGCAAACCATTTCGCAGCATCCTGGCCAAGCAATCCACGCATTTTTTCGGTTACTTTTCCGTACACCACAGAAGTATTTACACCGCCTTTTTCCAACACGTTCCCGTTTGCTATCACTCTTGTAAAACCGCCGCCACCCTTACCTTCCAGCCTTTGCCATTCATCTTGCCGGAACGCAGCTTTACCGTCGGCAGATTCCAGTGCCGCACAAATATTATCCTGTAGCTGATGAATATGATCTATCCATCTTTGGCGAAAATCCCTGGTGGTTGTTTTATACATGGGAAAATTATTTTGTTCCAAATTCTTTTACTGCTTCCACAAAGGCCCTGGCATGATCTACCGGAACGTTCGGCATGATGCCGTGTCCCAGATTTGCGATGTAGCGATGTTTTCCAAAACCATCGATCATTTCTTTTACGGCCTTTCGTATCTCCGGGATCGGTGCCAGTAATTTTGACGGATCGAAGTTGCCCTGCAATGTTATTTTACTGCCTGTAAATTCACGGGCCGCCTGCGGCGACACGCACCAGTCGATGCCGATACCGGCAGCGCCGCTTTCGCTCAGATCTTTCAATGCATACCAGGTTCCTTTCGGAAATAAGATCACAGGCACATCGCCTTTCAAAGCATCCGCGATCTGTAGTAAATATGGTTGCGCATAAATTTTAAAATCTGCGGGACTTAATGATCCGGCCCAGCTGTCAAAAACCTGCACGGTATCGGCCCCGGCTTTCACCTGCGCTTTCAAATATGCGATCGTGATGTCGGTTATTTTTTGCAGCAAACTATGCGCCACCAACGGCTGCGTATAGGCAAACTGTTTTGCTTTGTCCCAGGTCTTGCTTCCTTTACCTTCCACCATATAACACAGGATCGTCCACGGTGCACCGGCAAAACCAATCAATGGCACGCGGCCAGCCAGTTCTTTTTTTGTAAGCGAGAGCGCATCCATTACATATTTCAAATTTTCTTCCACATTTTCCGTGATCAACGCATCCACATCTTTTTGTGTTTGAATGGTAACAGGCAATGAAGGACCTTTTCCTTCTTCCATCAACACTTCTTTTCCCATGGCTTGCGGGATGACGAGTATATCGGAAAAAATGATCGCCGCATCTACGCCTACCTGGTCAACAGGCTGTAATGTAATGGCGGTGGCCAATTCCGGCGTTTGCACACGCGTGAAAAAATCGTACTGTGCCTTCAGCTTCAGATAATCAGGAAGGTAGCGCCCTGCCTGTCGCATCATCCATACAGGAACACGTTCTGTTTCTTCTCCTTTGAGAACCCGTAATAATAAATCGTTCATATCGATGAGGTATGTGATCTATGATCTGTAATCTCATAAATCTTTTAATATTTTATGATCAATAATTCATTTTTAAACTTCGCAGGTGCGTGACTATGTAAAGTATTCCAACATTTTTTCAAACATATTTTCTTTGCCTGGCTCGTTGGCGACGATGATTTTATTTGTTGCAAATTTCCTTATGGTTGCTGCCGTGGTCTTTCCGATCGCGAAGAAAACAGTATTTTCAGAAACCTTATTCACATCAAAAAAACTCTCCACCGCGCTCGGACTGAAAAACAGTATACCGTTGTATTCTTTTTTAACAATGTTACTGATGGCGGTCGTTTCATATACAACGATTTCTTCTACCGCAATGCCCTTGTGTTTTAAAAGATCCGGCAGTTCGTTCCGGCGCCTGTTGCCACAGAAAAAGATCAGTTCTTCTGTTTCACTTTCATCAATAATCAATTCAGCAAGTGTGGTAGCATCATTTGCAAAACCCGCAATGCTTTGATCACCGAAATGTTTTTTTGCCAGTTGCCGCGTATTATTGCCGATGCAATATATCTTCCAGTCTGGTTGATCATCCAACAGAAATCCGGCCACAGCTTCCACCGCATTCATGCTGGTAAAAGCCACCGTAGCGGAAAGGATGAGCGCATTTTCTATTTCCTGCTGTACTTCCACATTTTCTATCGGCTCCGTTGCTATGAAGGGAAGTACATCTATCCATATATTTTTTTCAGCAGCGTTTCTTATCAGTGTTTTATCAATATCCCGCGTACAAAGTATGTGTATCTTATTTTCCATTAATGATACTATCTGCTATTATTTTACCACCATTGTTCTGTAGTTCCTTCGCCATTTTTTTACCAAGTTCTTCCGCATGCGCGATGCCGGTCGTTTGCTGAACCGCCACTTTTTGTTTTCCGTCCAGCGATAAAATATTCCCTTCAAAATGAATTTCCCTGTTGTGTACCTGCGCCAGCGCGCTGATGGGTGTGGAACAGCCGCCCGTCAGTTCGCGCAGGAAATCTCTTTCCACTTTTGTACAAATTTCCGTTTCGCCGTCATTCAACAACGAGCAGGCTGTGAAAAGATCGGGCTCATCCTTTCGTGCAACTATCATTACGGCGCCTTGCGCCGGTGCGGGTAACATCCAGTTTAATTCTATCGCATTGCCCGGTCTCTTGTTGATCCGTTCCAATCCTGCTGCCGCGAAAATGGCACCTTGCCATTCGCTTTCATAAACTTTTTTCAGGCGCGTATTCACATTACCACGAATGTTTTCAATATTGCTGTTCGGATAACGATGCAGCCATTGCGCCTTGCGGCGAATGCTGCTGGTGGCAATGGTGGAATGCGTGAACGGGTGAATAGGCGAATGGGTGAATGGGTCAATAGGTGAATAGGTGAATATGGGAGTTGAAGGAACGTTTAATGATTGAACAAATTCTTTGTAATAGGCGGTCAATAATTCGGATGGTTTTGTTGCGGACCCATCGATGTTTTCTATTGCATGATCATTCTCCCATTGACGTATTGACTCATTTACCCATTGATCCACGGAACCATTGATCACAAAAAGATCCTTGTAATTGCCGCGTTTGATCACCGCCGCCTGCACAAGCCCCTCTGGCAATTGTGTAGGCACATCCTTCATGGAGTGTACCGCGATGTCGATGGTTTTGTTGAGCAATGCAATATCCAAACTGCGGGTAAAAATTCCCTGAACCCCCATTTCGTATAAAGGTGTTTGAAGATCAATGTCGCCTTCGCTTTTGATATGGATCAATTCCGCTGCATGGCCATATTGCGCCAGCATTTCTTTTACCAGGGTTGCCTGCCACACGGCCAGTTCGCTTTCCCTGGTTCCTATCTTGATAACTGATTGCATTTTTTTAGTTGGAAGCAGTAGAGATGTAATCGTTCATTGCTTCGATATACTGACAGCCGCGCTGATCCTGTGTACGCATTTTGATCGCCATTCCGTTGATCACTTTCTGGATCTTCTCTTCGCCGACAGGCTTCATCGAAAAAGATCCGGGCGCGTCGCAGGATTGTATTTTCATTAAGTGATTCTTCACTGTTTTTAACACCGGCACATGTCTGCGCATCTGGTGCCATTCTAAAAAATCAACAATATGCTTTGCAATGATGGCTTTCACCTTCGGTATTTCTGCCGCTCTTTTTTGTAAAGTTACATCATTGATCTTACTTAATTCATCCACATTTACCAATACCACATTCGTCAGCTCTTTTACCGCCGCATCTACATTACATGGAACGGAAAGATCGATGATCAGCTTACTTCCTGCATTTTTTAAATGTGCTTCACGGATCACAGGTTCCGGTGCATTGGTAGAAACGATCACCACGTCTGCCATTGCAAGTTGCACCCGCAGATTCTCCATCGAATCAAATTGAACGGAATGCTGCAAAGCCAGCGCTGTAGCTTTTTCTTCCGAACGGTTGATCAACGTTACAGCTGCACCAGGCAAATAATCCACGATGTTTTTACAGGTATTGCCACCGATCTTGCCGGTTCCCACCAGCAAAATACGTTTGCCTTTTATTTCTTCAAAATGCTGGCGGATATATTGCACCGCAGCAAATGATACGGAAACCGTTCCACTGCTGATGTGTGTGTTGGTGCGAATGTCTTTCGAAGCCGATAATACTTCGTTGATGATCCTTTCGAGATATGTATCGATAAAATGATATTCCTTCGACAATTTAACTGCGGTGCGGATCTGGCCAATGATCTCGTAGTCGCCAAGGATCTGGCTATCGAGCCCAGCTGCCACGTGGAACAGGTGTTCGATTGCTTCTACACCTTGTTTGATATAGCGCAGGTCAGAAAAAATTTCAAAAGATCCTTCGGTATGGCTGCACAGCAACTTCGACAATTGTTCTGCATCTTCTGCAAAACCATATATTTCTGTGCGGTTGCAGGTAGACAAAACAAATAAATTGGCAATGTTAAATTGATTGGCATTTTCAATCAGCCGAAGATATTGCTGATGGTTGACAGAAAAACGGCCACGAATGGAGGCATCTGATTTTTTATAATTGATGCCGGCTACAAAAAAAGAAGAAATATCTGTGACTGGTTCTGCTATCATTATACTGTCGTGGTCTTAAATTTTCTCTGATGCAAAAGTACTTGTACTTGGTTGGGAAATAAAATGTGATGTGTCATTGGAATGTCATTTCTCGGATAGTTAAGTTACGGGGCGCGGGTGACGGATAATTCGGATGGTTGAAATTTCCGGCGTGGCTTTGGCTTTCACTCTACCGCTTTACCGCAGAGAAAAGAGATACGGAGATTTCGCGGAGATGCGCCACGAAACCTCTGTTCACTCATGTCCTCTGCGGTGAAGAGTTTCGCTTCGGTTTTCGCTAACGATCAAAAAAACGTCACCCATAACTCATTTATTTATCATGATCATGTACGAAATGGTTCCCGCAGATTTTCCTGAATGTTTAGCGCCGCTATTTTACATTTGCAAAATATTTCAGCAACATGAGTGACCAACGCAGGGGAATTTTATTGATGAATCTCGGTTCACCGGACAGCACATCGGTTCCGGATGTAAGAAAATATCTCAACCAGTTTTTGATGGACGAACGCGTGATAGATAAACCTTATCTGTTTCGGCTTTTACTTGTAAAAGGAATCATCACGCCGCTGCGTGCGCCAAAATCTGCAGCGGCTTACAAAGAAATATGGACCGACAAAGGCTCACCGTTAGTAGAACTAACCCGCCGGTTACAGCACGCTTTGCAACAGCATGTAGAAGAACCTGTGGAGATCGCGATGCGCTACGGTAATCCTTCTCCAACGGAAGGTTTTGATAAACTGCTGGCGGCTTCGCCCGGGTTGGAAGAAGTGATCGCAGTTCCGTTATACCCGCATTATGCAATGAGCAGTTATGAAACGGCAGTTGAATATGCGAAAGAGATCCATAAAAAAAATGGGTACAAATTCAGGTTGAAATTTGTGGAGCCATATTACAACAAAGAAAGCTATATCGAAGCATTGGCGGAAAGTATGCGCCCTTATCTTCAGCAATCATACGATCACATTTTATTCAGCTATCATGGGGTTCCGGGTAGGCATATTCAAAAAAGCGATGTGACGGGCCATCATTGCCTCACTGCATCAAATTGCTGTGATACGCCATCTCCGGCACATGCACATTGCTACCGTCACCAGGTTTTTAAAACTACAAAACTGGTGACCGAAAAATTAGGCATTCCAAAAAACAAATTCAGCGTTTCGTTTCAAAGCCGGCTTGGGAAAGGCTGGCTGGAACCTTTTACAGACATACGTTTGGAAGAAATGCCGAAAGAAGGCATCAAAAAATTGCTGATCCTTTGCCCGGCATTTGTAAGCGACTGCCTGGAAACATTGGAGGAAATAGCGATGCGTGGAAAGGAATCTTTTATCAATGCAGGCGGAGAGGAATATACGATGATACCGTGTATGAATGTGGGCGAGCGTTGGGTGGCGGCGCTTGCGCATTTAGTGAATAGTGAATAGTCAAAGCTTTAAAGATTATATTTCTTTAGTTTCAGTTTAAATTTTTAAAGGTTAGCCTGGTGGATTTTTAATGTAATTTGATCCGCTAAATCATTTTATGTTTTTGACTTTGAATCATCAGAATCCAGCGGTATTTCCGGCTGCCAAAATATTAACTTCAGAATGTTATAATTTTACATTGCGACTGCCACCGGAAGAAAAATCCGGTATGAGTTCACAGATACGTCGGGCAGCGCTTGCTGTATATTTTAATATTGCGGAAGGTTGTTCCAGAAAATCGGTAGCAGAAAGAAAGCAATTTTTCGAAATTGCCCGCAGGTCAATCATAGAAATAGAGGCTGCTTTTGATATTGCCGAAATTCTCCATTATTTTGATCAATACCCAAAAGACAAGATAAAAAATGCTGTTGTAGAATGTTTCAAAATATTGACCGGGCTGATCAAATCTTAGCCGATTGAGATGTCACAAAACTAAAGTCTCTTTAAAGATTTCACTATTCACTATTCACTCAAGCATCATGCAAGCAACCTATTTTTACGTAAAAGCGCTCCACATCATCTTCATCGTCACCTGGTTTGCCGGCATGTTCTACATTCCGCGACTATTCATTTACAACACCGAAGCAAATGAAAGGCCCGAACCCGCACGAAGTATTTTGCAGCAACAATTCGGCATCATGATCAAACGTTTGTGGCTCGGCATCACCTGGCCGTCTGCGATACTAACATTGATCTTCGGCACATGGATGGGACTGCTTTACGGCAGTATGCAGCAATGGCTCTGGATAAAATTGGGATTTGTAGCAGGATTGTATGCATACTTTTTTACCCTGCAGAAAATATACAGTCAGCAACAAAAAGGCATCTTCAAATTCACTTCACAACAACTGAGGATATGGAACGAAATAGCCACCATTTTCCTGGTGGCCATTGTAATGATCGTTTCTGTAAAACAAAGCATGAGCCTGGTGTGGGGGCTGCTCGGTTTGATGTTTTTTATTGTGATACTGATGAGCGCGATAAAGATCTACAAGCTACTCCGAAAAAAATGATCAATGGACGAGATATTTTCGCTGCAGTGTATACAATACGATAAACACAATGATCACAAGCGGTACAAAAAAGCTGCTCGGCGTGGAATATTGTGCCGTTCCCATGATGACGATTCCTCCAATCAACGGAACAAGTTGCCCGGCTACATACAGCCAATAGCCATCTTTCTTCAGCTTGCGCATCATTAATGCGCCTATGAAACAAAGTATAATGCCTGCAACACCGATCGCGATCAACGGCACTATATTATGCTGTGTAAGTTCAATCGATTCTTTCGCTTTACGTAGTTCCGCAATCTTTTCGGGTGTAAGATCAGGGCTGTCCATGCTTTTCACAATCATCCTATTGGAAAAATCCAATAACCAGGGCGTAGCTGCTGAAAATAAAATCCCGATCGCGCAACCGATGAAGGTCAGGATTGTGAGGACATTGAGCGTTTGTGTCAATTTAGGAACTTCGTGATCATCCGGAAAAAGCGTGTCTGCTGCTGTGTTCATACGAAGGAGTTTTAGGTGATGTGGAAAGTTGAACAAACTTATTAAAATTCCGGGGCATTTCTACCGATTTTCTTTGCGGCGCTCCAACTCTTTTTTGATTAACCCAAGCTCACGGCCCGTTTGCCCCGCAACAGAACTATTTTCCTGCGCACGGCGCATCAGGTACGGCACCACGTCTGCGATCGGACCGAACGGAAGATATTTGCTTACACTACAGCCACTTTTAGCAAGATTGAAAGTGATATTATCGCTCATGCCATACAATTGTGAAAAATGAATGTGCGGATGATTGTGTGGAAAGCCTTTTTTATCCAGCAATTGTGTTGCATGCAAATTGCTGTATTCATTGTGCGACGCTACGATGAGCGCGATATTGTCCAGATGTTCGATACAAAATTCAACCGCTTCATTATAATCTTTATCGCACGCCTCTTTGGATGGTTGTATCGGCGAAGGATAGGTTTTCTCTTCGGCACGTTTGCGTTCCTTTTCCATATAGGCGCCGCGAACCAGCTTGGCACCCAGGATGAAACCACGCTCTGTGGCCGCTTCATGACTGGCCTTTAAAAATGCGAGCCTGTCGACACGATAAAGCTGAATGGTATTATACACCACGATTTTTCCCTTGTTGTACTTATCCATCATAAGAATGGTGAGTGCATCCACAGGATCCTGGATCCAGGTTTCTTCCGCATCAACCAAAACACCGATATTTTTTTTTGCCGCAACATCACATATTTTTACGAGCCTGTTCACTGCTTTTTCCCATTCCAGTTTTTCATTTGCCGGCAGTAAATCAATCACTTTGTAATAACGTTTCATCAATGTGCCTGTCGTATCATTCATGCCCGCATCTATTTTTTCGAGCAGGCCGAAACGCACTATTCCGGTAACTTTGATACTCATCAGCGGAATATTGTTTTGCGTAGCAGCATAATTGATCACTTTGATAAATTCATCGGTAGAATGCTCATAGGCCGCATCGGCGTCATCGCCGCCTTCCACACCGTAATCAAGGATTACCTGCACATTGTATTTGCCTAATTTATCTGCAACAACGGCTGTCTGTTCGAGCGTTTCGCCCCCAACAAACTGTTTGAAGATCGTTGACCGGATGATGGCCCTCGTAAAAGGAACATGCAGTTTCATTGCCAGCGGCATCAGTTTCAATCCGGCGTTCAGCATTACCGGGCTCCCCATAGAAGAAAAAAGGAAATGGGCACGTTTGAGTTCTTTGTCAGTTTTGTAAGCGAAAGCGTATTCTGTATTATCAAATGATATCATATAACAATGATTGGAGGGTCGAAATTAATGGAAAAATCCGACAACGGGCGACCGACGGACAACGGGAGATTGCTGCTGGTTATTCGTAATGACTGGAGAAAGATTATGTTCGGTTGTGCGTCATCGGGTCGCCGATCGTCAGTTGCCGGTTGTCTATCACCGGTCGTGTCTTCTTCTTATCTTTGCAAGATGGAAAAAAAAGCAAGTGAATCGCTGGTGATCATGACGGAATTGGTGTTGCCAAACGACACCAATAACTTTGGCAACCTCATGGGTGGCCGGCTGATGTATTGGATGGATATCGCGGCAGCGTTGGCAGCAATGAAGCATTGCGCAGCACCTGTTGTAACTGCTTCGGTGGATAATATATCTTTTGAAAATCCGATTAAGATCGGAAATGTGGTACATATCGAAGCCAAAGTGACAAGAGCTTTCAGCAGCAGTATGGAAGTACACATGAAAGTATGGGGCGAAGATGCTATCCAGCAATATCGTTATAAAAGCAATGAGGCTTACTATACATTTTGTGGCGCTCGACCCAAATGGAAATCCCCGGCCCGTTAATAAACTCATTCCCGAAACCGATGAAGAACAGAAATTATTCGATGGCGCTTTGCGGAGAAGACAGTTGCGACTGGTGCTGGGTGGAAAGATGAAACCGGATGAAGCGCTGGAGTTGAAGGCGCTTTTTAATGTATGATCTATGATCTATGATGTATGATCTATGATGTATGATCTATGATCTTAAAATTTTTAGAGGAATTGTCTGTTCAAATTTTCTCATGATCCGAACGAAATCATAAATCATACATCATACATAGATTATTTGTCTACGTTCGTAAGCAAATGGTGTTTTCCTTTCAGCATGAATTTCCGGCTTTGCTCTATGCTGTCCATCACCTGTTCTAAAATTTGTTCCGATGAATCTTCAAAATTGATGTTCAGCGGTTTTTTGAAAGTGACGGATAGTCGTGTTCCGCGCTTTTTAAATTTCAGTCCCTTTTTATTGAAGGCACGCCAGTAGCCGCTGATCACCACGGGTATTACGATAGGTTTTGTGTGCTTGATGATGAACGCGGTGCCTTTCCGCCCGGGAGCGAACGGCTTTGTGGTTCCCTGCGGAAAAGTGATCACCCAATTTTCATTGAGTGCGCGGTTGATCTTTCTGGTGTCGCCGGGATCAAGACCGCGACGAACCTCGCCACCTTCGGCGCGCCAGGTACGTTTCACGGTGAGTGCGCCGGCGAGGGTGAATAATTTTGTGAGCCAGTTGCTTTTCATCGTTTCCTCTGCTGCTACATATTTGATCCGTGTAAAAGGCCACAAGAGATAAAACGGAAGCCCGAGACGATTTTTCCTTCGCCATTTATTTGCACAAAAAATATGGATAAATGTGATAACATCTGCAAAATAAGTCTGGTGATTGCTTACAAAAAGCACATTGCGGTTGGGCAACCCTTTAAGGTTTTCCATACCGCTGATCTTAAGTTTATTGACGATATTGATACCCGGATAAGTAAAAATCCCGACGATGGCATAAACCAACCCTTTTACAAAACGTGATTCTTTAAATCTGGTGACTAAACTGGGCATCAATAGCTTGATTAAAGAAAATAGTGGTGCAATTTAAAGATAAATGGAAAACGTTGCTGCGCAACAGAAATAAAAATCTTCTTACATCCGGCTGGTTACGCTAAGCTGTTATCGCACTCAGGGGCCGATTTACTCCGCAAGCAGTCTTCGACAAGCCCAGACTGACGGAACTGTGTCGTGTAGAAATTGGCAAAATAGATAGCCATGCCGAACTTTTTTTTGTTATGTGAGTCCATCTCTGTGATGTTGAGCTTCTTCCGTCATGTTGAGCTTGTCGAAACACAGGATAAGACTTTCATTCGGACTTATTTTATTGCCAACAGATTTCAACATGTATAAAAAGTACCGGAAATATCCTCACTCATAGATAAACTGTGCCAGGCTACCCCGAAGTGCGGGATGAACATCATAAGGTCGGAAATCAGTTTCTGTTTGGCGGCGGAACCTTCCGGTATGCCGGTTGCCTGCCATTCACGGTAAAGCCCACTAAAGTTGAAGAATAGCGATTACCGGTTAAATTATGATATATTATCGATTTACTAATACGTAGGGTTCGCTTAAAAAAAGGATTTTTTTATACCAAAAACAGGTATATTTGTCTGAAATAATAACAATTATTTTACAAATCAGAAAACTTACATTTTAAATTTTAAAAAAAACAAAATGAAAAAACTACTGACTGCATCGTTGATGATCTTCGGTATGGTAGCTTTTGCATCGGCTCAGACAGGGAAGAAGGCCGGCGTCAAAAAAGGCACGCCACTCAAAACTTCTATAACTGCTGCCGCGCCTAAAGCACGTACTGCAAGTGAGCAGAAAACAATTGATGAGAAAAAGGTTACCAAGGCAAAAGAAGCTAAGGTAAGTTCAGCAAAACAAGAAATCTACACTCCTGTTGCTGCAAAAAAAACAAACTAATTCTTAATCGTAGCGGTGCTTTCAGACTTGCTACGGGTTTCTCAATTCCAATTTTATTAAATTCACTAAACTTTCATTTATGCAATCCAACATTACATTGAAAAGTGTCAGGAGGTCTTTCAAAACTTTCATGACACTTGGCTTGTTACTGCTTATCGCTGGGGTGCTGAAGGCGCAGCCGTACATTAATGGCCCGCTTACCACAGGAGCTACTTC
>JAATFP010000052.1 GCA_015655125.1 Chitinophagales bacterium
CCATCTAACCGCTCCTAACTTCAAAACCCTCACCACTAATCTGTAAACCTGCATTAAACTTGCATTTTTTTAGGGATATCGTATCTCCTAATACTCAACAAGTTGGCTGCCACGCGCTTGTTGACAAAAACTTTTAACCTTTTAGTGCAGCATTTTGCCTCATTTCCTTATCTTTAGTGCCTAAGAACTGTTTAGAAATGAGAAAATTATTATTTGTTGTTTTTGTATTGTTGCTTACCGGAACATTGAAAGCGCAGGACCCGCACTTTTCCCAGTTTTTTTCTTCTCCGCTAACGCTTAATCCAGCTTTTACAGGAAAATTTGACGGTTTGTGGAGGCTGGCTGCCAATCACCGCGATCAGTGGCCCTCGATTCCGAAAGCTTATGTAACGACCAGTGCTTCCATCGATTTTCCGATCATGAAGACCCGCCTTCCGGAAGGTGATGTTTTCGGCCTTGGTATTTCCGGCGTGAGCGACCAGAGCGCAAACAGTGCCTTAAAATTAAATTACGGCTCCATTTCAATGTCGTACCACAAGGCGTTGGATGAGAATGGTTATAATACAATCGGTGCCGGTTTCCAGGGAACCTACTCCAGTATGAACCTGGACCTTTCCAAACTTACTTTTGAAGATGAACTGCGTGCAAATGGCTTTCAGCAGGGAACTTCACAGGATATACCAATCATCTTGTCCAACGGCACAAAACAAAACTATCTCGATCTGAACGCAGGTTTGTTGTTCTCCGGTTCTACCAATGGCGAAAATAACTACTATATCGGCGCCTCGATGTATCATATCAACAGGCCAAAAGTAAGTTATACTGATAAGGACTGGTATCTCAGCGGAAGGGTGACCATTCACGGTGGTGGAACTTTCCCTGTTTCCGACGTAGTTTCTGTAAATGCTTCGGTTATTCACCAGATGCAGAACAAAGCCAGTGAAACCACATTAGGCGCTGCCCTCGCATTGAATGCAGGTGGTGAAAGCACTAATCCAACGAACGTTTATATCGGTTCATGGGTTCGTATAAATGACGCCATTATTCCGTACATCGGACTTGAATTTGGCGGACTGAGAATCGGCGCAAGCTACGACGTGAACACAAGCAGCCTCAAAGCTGCTACCGGCAGCCGGGGCGGATCAGAATTTTCAATCATTTACATCAAACGCCCATCTGATGTAAAAGGAATTCCTTGCCCCAAATTTTAGTATTGCTTAAAATATATTCAATAGCTGCCTGAGGCAGCTATTTTTTTTGAAATACAGCTTTTTAATATCCGGTCATTACCACACGCCCCGCAATGAACGGATATTAAAAGCTAAAACATTATCGCACCGGCCTTGCGCTCACATATTTATTTCCGCGTATATAAAACCGGTAGGGCAATAAAGCATCCGCTCCGGCACTTTCAACACCGATCCTTTTGCTGGCGCCGATCTGATCATCCGATAATTTTGAAGCCTTATCTTCATAAATACTGATCATATCATCGAGTAACAATAATCCCGAATGTGATTTATTTATTCCAAGTGCCTTCCCTACATTACCAGGCCCTTTTGTGAGTGTATTATCTAATTTCACTTTGCCAGTGCGTTTCAACATGTCGTCAATGCCTAGCAGCGGTTCCACCGCCCTGATCAAAACTGCATCCGGAATATTCTTCGAATTGGTAACAACATTCAGCATCTGATGCATGCCGTAACAAATATAAACATAAGCAGTGCCTGCAGGAGCATACATGTGTTCGTTGCGGGCCGTGCGTTTGCCGTTGAATGAATGCGAAGCCTTATCCGTCAGCGCCACATAAGCTTCAGTCTCCACAATGCGGCCGCTGGTGAATATCCCGTCAATATTAGTTACAACAATCTTTCCCAGCAATTGCCGGGCGATGTGAAGCACATCCTTGTGTTGGTAAAATTTCAGGGGCAACTTTTTCATTGGTGAATAGTGAATGGTCTGTGGAGAAATCCTTAAAGATAATCATTTTTTCATCGGCCTAAATTGGCGTGAAAAATGCCGTTATTAGGTTCTTTGAATATTTCACCACAGACCATCCACCATTCACTTGCGAAGCATTATCTTTACTACCCTTCAATCATGATTTAAAAAAATGCTGAAAGAGATCATCATATCCATACAATCGTTCTTTGATGCCCATCGCTTCATTGTAAAAAATAAATTATGGAAATGGATATTGGTGCCGGGACTTATTTATGTGATTTTATTCATTGCCGGCATCTCGCTTTTCTGGATATCGAGCAACAGCGCAATCGAGTTCATTTTATTGAAATCCGGCGTAAGGGGCTGGCTCGATGCCCACCAGGGCGGCTGGCTAAGATGGTTGTTTTTCATCGGTCAGATCATTTTGTGGCTCGTGTTGCTGCTGTTTTATTTTTCATTGTTCAAATTCCTCTTCCTGATCGTCGGCTCGCCGGTATTTGCCTATCTCAGCGAAAAGACCGAAAGCATCATTGAAGGAAAGGATTTCCCCTTCAGTTTCAAGCAACTTTTTAAAGACATCATTCGCGGCATTCGCATTGCGCTGCGAAATATCGTGTGGCAAACAGTGTACATTATCACTATTTTAATTCTTTCATTCATCCCGCTTGTGGGCTGGATCGCGCCACTGGTGGCGCTTTTGGTCGAATGTTATTATTTCGGGTTCTCCATGCTTGACTATAGTTCTGAAAGAAACAAGATGAGTGCACAACAAAGCATTCATTTTATCGGAACGCATAAAGGGCTTGCCATTGGCAACGGATTGGTGTTTTACCTCATGCATACCATTCCCCTTGTCGGCTGGCTGTTTGCCCCAAGCTACGCAGTAATAGCGGCTACGTTAAGCCTGCACAATGCCCGTAAGAATCATGTAATCATCTAATCATTATGGCAGCCATTTACCTTATCCCCTGCGCATTGGCGGAAGATGCTTTGGAAACAATCCCTTCCTACATCATGGATGCAGTTAAAAAATGCCCGGTAATTTTTGCAGAGAATGAACGCACCGCGAGAAGGTTTCTGAAAAGCATGGATAAATCTATCGTCATTGATGACTACGAATGGTTTGCCATACACAAGGCCGAAGAAGAACAATTGCAGCATTTCAGAAAAAAAATAATGGAAGGAAAAAATATCGCCATCATCAGCGAAGCCGGCTGCCCGGGCATCGCTGATCAGGGGCAGATATTGATCGAAGCGGCACAGGAAATGAACTGCCTGGTAAAACCATTGGTAGGTCCGAGTTCGATCCTTCTGGCACTCATGGCAAGCGGAATGAGCGGACAGCAGTTTGAGTTTACCGGCTACCTCCCGATCGATAACAATGAACGCATCAAAAAAATAAAAGAACTGGAAACGGCGTCGCAAAAAAACAACAGCACTAAGATATTCATCGAAACACCCTACCGAAACAATCAATTGCTGGAAGCTATTTTAAAAGTATGCGATGGAAAAACAAAATTGTGCATCGGCGCAAACATCACCGCAGCAAATGAAAGTATTGTCACATTAAGCGTGGCTCAATGGCGCAATAAAAAGCCGGAACTTCACAAGCAACCGGCAATATTTTTATTGTATGCGGGAACGATTTAAGGAACGATATCTTTCATGCCACGGATCTCATCTACTACATAAACCGTATATCCGCGCCATGGCAACGCATTTTTATATTCCTTGTAATGAAGGTCGAAATATTTTCCGCTGTTGTTCATGAGTACCTTTGCGATGCTGTCATTGGAAACAGAAAATTCAAACTCGTACGACTGAACGGAACCGATCGCTTTTGATCTTAACCCTGATTGTATCAGTTTTCCTTCATAAGTTTTAAATACGTTCCCTTTTCTTACAAGATAATTTAATTCGCCGGATTTTACACCGTCGCCAAAGACGTAAAAATATTGCCACCAGGCAACTACAGCCAATATTAAAATAAATACGAGCAACAACCTGATGAAAAATCTTTTAACCGGACTTTTCTTTTTCGGGGATTCGATGTCTTTAAAATCTTCCATGGATCTAAAGGTGTGAATAAGTAAATGATTCGATTTTAGGAGCGTGCTAACCTAAAGATATGTTTTTTATTCACTTATTCTCCTATTCAAGGCGCCGTCATGCTATTTTTCAATATTTTTTCCAGGAATTTTTTTACTGATAAGCGAATCGGCACTTTGCGCAGCGACAACAGCAGTGGAGCCAGCGATGATTGTCGCAATAAGGAAAATTTTATTTATTACCATCACGTACTTACTGAAACAAACTTAATGAATTACCCATTTAACCCTTCAATAAAATTATCTGATTATATAATCGGTAAATTGCAATGCATTTTATTTACGATCAACCATTTTATATGAACATAGCCATCGTGTGTTATCCCACTTTCGGGGGCAGCGGCGTGCTTGCAACGGAATTGGGCAAAGCGCTTGCAGACAAAGGTCATAATATACATTTTATCACCTATCAGCAACCGGTGCGCCTGGGTGGATTTCATGCCAATATCTTTTATCATGAAGTGCGCGTACCAACGTACCCCCTGTTTGATTTTCCTCCATATGAAACGGCACTTGCCAGTGCGATGGTGGATGTGGTAAACAACAACAATGTCGATCTCCTGCATGTACATTATGCTATCCCGCACGCGTCGGCTGCGTATATGGCGAAACAAATTCTTGCCAAGCAAGGCAAACGTATCCCGGTGATCACCACGCTCCATGGAACCGATATCACTTTGGTGGGCCGAGACAAGACGTACAGCCCTGTGGTGACTTTCTCTATGGAAGAAAGCGACATTCTCACAGCAGTATCCAATAACCTGAAAGAAGCTACGTATGAAAATTTTGCTATTAAAAAGCCGATTGAGGTAATTTATAATTTCGTGGACGTCCATCGTTTTCATAAAAAGAAAGTGGAAGCTTTTAAAAAGCTCATCGCCCCCGGCGGAGAAAAAATATTGGTTCATGCATCCAACTTCCGCAAAGTGAAACGAGTAGATGACGTGCTGAAAACATTCCTGCTCATCCACGAAAAAATACCGTGTAAATTATTGCTGATCGGCGATGGGCCGGAAAGACCCTACATCGAATCTTTGACGCGTGATTGCGTGCCTTGCGCAGAAGTAAAATTTCTGGGCAAACAGGAACAGATGGAAGAACTATTATCCATCGCGGACCTGTTCCTGCTTACCAGTGATTATGAAAGTTTCGGCCTTGCAGCGTTAGAGGCAATGGCGGCGGAAGTGCCGGTAATTTCGACCAACGTGGGAGGTTTGCCGGAAATCAATATCAATGGCTATTGCGGATATATGAGTAACGTGGGTGATGTAGAAGACATGGCGAAGAATGCCATCAGTATTTTATCTGATGAAGCGGTTCATGCAACATTCAGAAAGAATGCATTGGCGCAGGCCAGGAAATTTGATATTCATAACATTGTACCGCAGTATGAAGCGTTGTATCAGTCGGTATTATGAAATTGTAGATGATGTACGATCGATTGCATTTTCCGGATCTGTAAGCCTGGCCTTGCCGAGGGGTTTGTTGAAGCCAGTTTTATCATTGCCCCTTCGACAAGCTCAGGGTGACAGAAAGATTGCAGCTCATACACAATAGTTCATAAATTTAAAATTACCTGTGTGGTCTGAGCCATCTTTCAGGGTCAAGGCTGTTTTTCTCGTCATTCAGGTAAAAATCCATACCACCATCTCCGTCGTAGTTGGTAGCCACTTTGCCGATTACCTGGCCGGCTTTTATAGACTGGCCTTTTGAAACAGAAATTCCACTCAAGTTTGTATAAGTGGTGAAATATTTACCATGCTGGATGATCACAAAGGGCTGCTCTTCATTCAGGAAAACAGCAGATACTTCTCCATCTGCAACTGCCTTTACGGGCGAGCCCACAGGTGCCGCAAGACTGGTACACGTAACTACCACATCATTATTGGTTCCCGGCAATTTATTTCGCCCAAAATGCATTGTTATGGCGCCATTGTCAACAGGCCAGGGCAACTTGCCTTGGTTACTTTTGAAATTTGCATTTAGTCCTATATATGCGCCGCTGTTCAAATCTTCCATTGCAGGCTTGCTCACCGGCGCTTTTGTATTAGTTTTTACAGACTTTGTTGAAGTAGTGGTTGTAGCTGTTGATGGATTTGTGGCAGGTGTGTTATTTTTCGCGTTGGCTCTTTCAATTTCTTTTCTCTTACGCTCGTCTTCTGCGGCCTTTGCCAGCGCGGCTTTACGCGCTTCTTCCTGCGCACGCCTGATGGCTGCGTCAATAGAAGCCGTTACCTTCTTCATCTGCTTTTGTTTCGCTGCCATTTGCGAGCTCAATTGCTTGCCCTGCTTTTGCAGTTCTGCTAAAATTCTGTCTTTATCTTTCTTCTGATTTTCGAGTTCCGCCATTTCCTTGCTTTGTACCTGGAGCGTGCTGCTCTTTTTTACCTTCGCGCCACCGAGGTCCTCGATGCGTTGCTTACGCAGGTCTTGCGTACGGAGGATATTCTGGCCCTGCATTTCGCGGTATGCACGGTAACTTTTTAAATAGGAAACACGTTTTATGGCGTCATTAAAATTATCCGCAGCAAAAATAAAGTTAAGAAAATCGTAGTTGCTCCTGTTCTTGTAAGCATACACCATGCTCTTTGCATATTCCTGGCGAAGCGTGTCCAGCAGGCGGTCGTAACGATTGATATCTTTTTGGATGGTGTATATGTTGTTGTCCAACATCCGAAGATCCTTATTTAAATTCTCCACGACCCTGTCCTGGAGATTTACTTTTTTATTGATAGCCTGCCATTGCACCAACCCAACTTTAGTTTGCGACTTGTTATCCTTCAACGACCTTTCAGTTTCTTCAATTTCCCTTTTCAAATCGTTGCGTTGCTTTTCCAGTTCTTCCCGTGTAGGTTGTTGCGCAAACAAACAAAAAGGAATCAGGCAGAGAGCTATACAACAAAGGGATCTGATCATACTATAGTTTTATTAAGTTACGCAAATATAAAAACGTAGCGGCAAAATATCCCGCCAAAATTGCGCTTCCTTAAAATAACGATTATTTTCTTTTATAATTTTTGGGGACAGAAAAACCCACCGATAATTCTTTGTTAAAGTCAAATTGTTTGTACTTCATTTGCACATCCAGTTTATTTTTTTCAGCGATGCTGATTTCTCTGTAGGTAGCGAAATTGATATCGCCTGATTTCTCATACTGGTCGTAAGACATGCTAGCAGTGCGGTTTCGCGCCATATCAATGTCATCTAGTTTGATCCGGTATAAGAGATTATTATCAGCTGTAAGCGTGAGAAGATTTTTAAAATTGTTGTCGGACGAACTTACCAAAACGTAACCATCCGATTTTTTAACAATGGCATTCTGATCATTATAAAATACCGGGTTCCCTAACAGCAGATCCTGCAATGTTTTAAAATCGAAAGGGATCTTCGTTACCTCCTGCAGATAGTCCAACGAGCGGTATTGAACGGTCTTCTCTCGTTTGTCCATCAATATTACACTGTCTTTTGTAATGAGCGCCCTGTACACTTCGAGGTTCAGAAACGTAGCCGACAAGGATATCCAGATGGCGCTGTCTTTTACTATTCTTACTACTGCGGTAATGTCAGGATTTTTACCGTTACCATCCTGCGTTTCAACTTTTATCTTGGCAGAAAAAGTATTGAAGCTGATATAATTTTTCCTGAGGCTCTCTCTGGTTGTTTGGGCAAGCATTATTGCTTCCTTGCTGTTTTGATCTTTGATCACATTGGTCGTATCTTTTGGCGCAATGGCATTGTTGATTACCCGTTTTGTCGGGCTACATGAAACTATCATCACACATGCTGAAATCAATACGCAACTGATTATTTTCTTCATGGGAAGTTTATTTATTTTGTCCCGGTGTGGCCAAACCCGCCTTCACCGCGTACTGTATCATTCAATTGTTGTACCAGTATAAGAGACGCTGTTTCTACTTTCGCCAACACCAGCTGTGCGATCCTGTCGCCGTTGTTAATCACCTGGTCCTCATTACTCAGGTTTATCAGTAACACTTTCACTTCTCCGCGATAATCGCTATCGATCGTACCTGGTGTATTCAAACAAGTAATGCCGTTTTTTACAGCGAGCCCGCTGCGAGGTCTTACCTGAACTTCATACCCAACGGGTATCTCCATAAAGATCCCTGTTGGGATCAATTGTCGCTCCAGCGATGATAAGGTAACCGGTTCTGAAAGCGATGCCCTGATATCCATTCCGGCCGATCCCTCTGTAGCATAAGCAGGCACAGGGTTTGGCGATTGATTGATGATTTTTATAACGAGTTTTTCCATGTAATTTTATCTTATTAAAAGCACACTGCCTTTTGCGCTTTGCAATATACCACGTTTGTTTTTATATTTCATTATCCATGTGTAAACTCCTACCGGTTGTTGTTTGTTTTTTGAAAACCCGTTCCAGCGTTGTAACTGATCAGTTGTGCGAAACATCAATTCCCCCCATCGGTTGAAGACCACGAGTTCGTAAGGCTTTGCATAAGTGGGATTGATCAATCCAAATTCATCGTTCTTGCCATCATTGTTTGGACTAAATGCGGTCGGAAAATATACATCGCAGTTGCCCGGGTCGATATGGGTGGTGTCACTTATCATGCAATTGTCCGGATCATTAAATTTTAAAAAATAATCACCTGGTTTTGATACCGTCAGCGCAGTTCCAGAACTTCCATCGCTCCATACATAATCTGTCCCATTGGGGGGAGCAAATAATGTGACGGTTTGGTTCGTGCAAACAGTAGTATCGTTCGTAAGATGAAAACGGATCGCAGGCTTTTTGATGATCATGATCGTATCACGTACCACACAACCGGAGGCTTCGGTTTGCAGCCAATACAATCCGGGGTCTGAAACCACGATAGAATCAGTAGTTGCACCCGTGTTCCATAAATAAGTTTCATATTCATCAGGAGACCTTAAAACAATATCTTTCGGCTCGCAAAGACTGATATCAGGTGGAAGTTTCATCGACGAATTCCTGAATGAAACCCGTTGACCGAGCCTGATGGTGTGTGATCCGCTGCAATCTGTTCTATAAATCACCAGTTGCACATAGTAAGTCTGAAAAGCGGCATATGAGTGAGATGGCGAAAGTGAGGTGGATTTCTGTCCATCGCCAAAATCCCATTTTACCGAATCAATATCAGCTGTATAATTAATAGCAAAAACAATATTCCTGTCGGAACAATCGCCCGGCTTCTGTGCCGAAAAAGCATACCCGGCATACCTGGAGATAACATCGCTGGAAATAAAAGACGGTAGTCCTGATTCCGTTGGCTGCGGCAGCGCGATCTTGTCTGTAGCCAGATTACAATCTGTTCCGGCCAGATCGGGATCTTCTATCACTGATAAAGCCAGGTTCTCCCATTCTGTATAATATATTTTTTTGTCGATGCCCAATTGAAGTCCCCCCGAATAGAAATTCCGTCTGCTTAAAATCGTGGTTCTTGACCCTACAATAGCCGGTGCGGTAACTGTGCTGAGGTCAAACTGATAAAGCACCGATGCCTCCACAGCATTAATATTACAGCTGATATATAATTTTTTTCCATCTGGCGAAAATTCTGTGCCATAGGTGCCACGGAAAGCTACTGATGGAGTTACATCAATTGGTGTAAAAGATGCGGCATCCGTCAACACCCCGGTCGCATCGTCAAAATTCAACAATTCAGCTTTGTTGATCTGGGAATGCAATACGATCAATCTTTTCCCATCAGCAGAAAATTTCATGGAACCTATGGCATTGTTTTCCTCCCCGGGAACAAACAATCCAACGTTGCTCACTACTGGAGCAGGATTTACACCCGCTGGTGTAATAAGGTAACTTCTGTACTGCGAGGAATTCGGTACCTTTACAATGATCCAGCTATCCCTTTTATTGCAATGCCGTACCGCCGAGAGCTTTTCAAACGCAGGTGAAGTAACGCGAACATTTTTTTCAATTACGGCTCCAAGCCCATTTGCGGCATTCATATTTACTACAGCATAACTAAGCGACCTATCTTCCGATATAACCGCACTTACAGTAAAAATATAATACAGGCTGTCGTGATCTGGAACAGGGATGATTACACTGTTGCAGGTGCTACTCAGGTCGCCACCCAGGTTTTCCCCGTTTTCCATGGTAAGATACTTCCTGTTATAAGCCCGTACGCCGTTACTGTAAAAAAGCAATGCGCCGTTGCCATCCGATATAGCTGAACACCCCTCTAATGTATTGATCTTTGGATTTATGATCAATGTAGGAGGCAACTGCGTAAAAGAAAGTCCGTTATTATTACCGAATATCCAGTTGGCAGCCATGTTCTGTGAAAAAACCGGCATTGCCCTGGCAGAGAACAGTAAAGCAAATAATAAAAGTAAAGGATATTTTATGACAGATGTTCTCATTAAAAGTTTTTTTTAAGGAGCATTGTTGCATACGCAAATAACCCTTCCTCCCGGCCTGCAAATCCCATCGTTTCGGTGGTAGTGGCCTTTATTGAAATGTCCGTTTCTTTTATTTCAAGAATGCTGGCGATGGTTTGCTGCATTTGTGGCGCATAACGCATGATCTTAGGGAATTCAAGGCAAACCGTCGTATCTATGTTCACTATGCGATAACTTTTTTCTTTGATAAGGTTATAGGTATGTGCGAGCAACAGTTTGCTGTCGATCCCTTTGTAGGCATCATCGGTGTTTGGAAAATGCTTGCCGATATCCCCAAGACAAAGTGCACCCAGCATTGCATCACAGATGGCATGCAACAATACATCTGCGTCGCTGTGGCCCACGGCGCCTTTATGATGAGGGATATGGATACCGCCGATCCAAAGTTCACGTCCTTCTTCCAATTGATGGAAATCCACTCCTGAACCTATTCTGTATGACATAATTCAAAATTATTTGTAAATATCGGTGATTATGGTCTACTAAAAACGCCCCGAAAACGGGGCGCTTTTAAATATAATAAATCCGGAGATTCAGCTTATTATTATTTACCTTCAAAGATAAGGCTGAAACGTAATGTGTTTGAAAGCGGGTTACGGTTAACACCTGAACCAGATGGCAAAAGGTAAGCGAAGTTCAAACCTACAGAGCTGTATTTCAAACCAGCACCTACAGTGAAGTATTTACGATTTCCTTTTACATGGCTTTCGTAGAAATAACCTGCACGGAAAAAGAACTGATCTTTGTAAGAATATTCACCACCGATTGAAGCAGTAACTTCTTTGATCTCTCCACCATCTTCAGCATCGCCGAAAGAGCTGAACCAGCTGCTGACAACACCTTTAGAACGGTAGTCGGCCAAACCAGCAGAATCGCCAAGATCCGCAGGAGTTGGAACCAGTAATTTGTTCAGGTCCAATGCAAAAGTAACCTTGTTTTCAGGATCAAATACTTTTGTATAAGCACCACCAATACCAAGGTTTGCAGGAATGAAATCTTTTTGGTTATCGTCAGAAGTGTAGCCAATTTTGCCGCCCAGGTTGCTCAAAGTAGCACCCCAGTTGAATCCCTGGCCATTTTCTTTAGTTCCCTGATGATAGAAATGAAGATCACCAGCTACTGTACTTCCCTTTTTGTAAGTAACACCATTTACGGCACCACCAGCAAGGTCAGAACTGATATAACGCACCGCTACACCAAGACCTGTTTTAGCACCCAATTTCCTTGAATAGCCCAGGTCAATAGAATATTCACGTGGACGGAAAGATTGCAACGGGCTACCGGCAGCATCTGTGAACTGAATGTTACCAAGACTGAAATATCTGAAACCAAGAGACAAAGCCTGGCTTTCATCCAATTTATAGTAACCAGCTGCTGAAGCAAGGTATACGTCTTTGAGATCCAGGTCATTCAACCATGGAGTATAAGTTACAGCTGCGCTGAATTTTGATGTAGCAAATGGAGTTTTTGCAAGATTCCAGAACGCTGAATTAGCATCCGGTGAAGTTGCGATACCAACGTCTCCCATACCACCACTGCGGGCATCCGGAGAAATTCTTAAAAAGGGAACGGCTGTAGTTACAACGTTAATAGGATTGGCCGTACTTTGGGCAGTTGCAGTTGCCACACTCCCCAGTAACATAACTAAGGCAGTTAGTTTCAATGTTGCTTTTTTCATGCGTTTTGTTTGTCTTGGTTAGGTAGACTTACCTCTATAAGCGTTTATTTAATTGTTTTTGTTGTATTTGTAAAATTAATAGATTTCTATCAAATAATAAATAAAAATATAAAATCTTGTTAAAAATAACCCGTTATTAATTCTCAAATATATGTCAAATTGTAATTGCCCTCAAAAATTCTTCGTAAGATTTGAAAATCTTCGGTTATTTTTTTAGAAAAACGATATTACGCAAAAAATATTATTTGAAAATTTATTTTGTAAAAAAAATATTGCCGCCGCCCGGGACATTGTGGAAAACATTTGAAAAGAAAATTCTAAAAAACAACATCATACGATTCAATTCAATGGAAAACATATATATTCGCAGCTAGTAGAACTCCCAAACAATAATAAAGAAAACCTTTCGTTAAAAGAATTGGAAAAACGAATGCACATGCAAAAACTAATTTCAGGTAAAAGTCTGATGCTGGTAGCCTTAGCTGCCCTTTCCCTAAGCGCTTGTAAGAATGGCGGCTTATTCGGTAAGAAAAAATCCAAGTCTGATGTAACAGGCTGGAACTATGATGATAAAAACATGGGGAATTTCCATGTTGCCAAAATAAAATACCCGAAAGCAGGACCGGGCCTTGTATTCGTACAAGGTGGCTCGTTTGTAATGGGTGCAAAAGATGAAGATGTAATGGGCGACTGGAACAATGTTCCGCGCCGTGTTACCGTTCCTTCGTTTTTCATTGATGAAACAGAAGTTGCCAACGTTCACTACCGCGAATACCTGTACTGGCTTGAAAACACTTTCAGCAATGACACCAATATTATCAACAAGGCGCTTCCCGATACCCTGGTATGGCGTGAAGAACTTGCGTATAACGAACCATACGTAGAATATTATTTCCGCTACCCGTCTTACAACTACTATCCTGTAGTAGGTGTAACATGGCAGCAGGCGTACGATTTCTGCGTTTGGAGAACGGATCGTGTAAATGAACTTAACCTCATCAAAAAAGGTTACCTTAAAAAAGATGCCGCTAAAAGAGAAATGAAAGGTGCGGGCGGCGAAGGTTCCTTCAATACGGAAACCTACCTGATGAATCCTGAAATGATCACGGCAAGGAACAAACCTAAAAAATCGGATATTAAAGATATCAACGGCAAACCACGCGCAACTGTAAGAATGGAAGATGGTATCCTTAACATGGGTTACCGCCTGCCAACAGAAGCTGAGTGGGAATATGCTGCGTATGGTTTATTGGATCAAAATCCTAATCCGCGCAAAAAAGAAAGTAAATCCGGTGAAGAAAATCGTTCTAATCAACAGATCTATTCCTGGAGCAAGAATCCCAACGGCTTGAGAGACAACCGCAGGGGTTCATGGCAAGGGAAATTCCTCGCCAACTTTAAACGTGGTAATGGTGATAACATGGGTATCGCTGGTGGCTTGAATGACCGCGCCGCTATCCCCGGTAATGTAAAAACCTTCTACCCGAATGCATTCGGCTTGTATAATATGAGCGGTAATGTGAGCGAGTGGGTTGCCGACGTTTACAGGCCTATGACATCTGTTGATGCGCAGGATTTCAACTATTTCCGCGGTAATAAGTTCCAGAAATATTACAAGAACAGTTCCGGCGAATACGAAAGAGATACGTTGGGTCACCTGAAGAAAACAGATATCTCCGACGAAGAAGTGAAGAACCGTGCTAACTACCAGCACAACAACGTGATTAACTATCTTGATGGTGACTCTGCAAGCGGCGCAAGCTACGGAAGTGGCATAACTTCATTGATCAGCGATAAATCACGTGTTATCAAAGGTGGTAGCTGGAACGACAGGGCCTATTGGTTGTCACCGGGCACGCGTCGTTTTATGGACGAAAACAGCGGTGCGAGCACAGTAGGTTTCCGTTGTGCGCAAACGTATCTTGGCCCGCCTGAAGGACCAGGTTTCAAAGAAGGTAACAACTTCGCAAAAAGAAAACAGAAAGGAAAGAAAAAATAATTTGGATCCCGCGATTAAATCGCGGGATTTTTTTTGCCACAGATTACGCTGGCCAACATTTTTGCCGAAGGCAAAAGCGATCCGTGAAAATCCGTGCAATCCGTGGCAAAAAAACTGCATAATCTGTGGCAAACAAAGTATTTTTGGTGCATGCAAATAAGTGAGCTGTATAAATTATATCTACAAAATCCGGGCATACAAACCGACACCCGCAAGATCAGAATAGGCGATATTTTTTTCGCTTTGAAAGGTCCCAATTTCAATGGCAATCATTACGTGCAACAAGCGCTGGAACTAGGCGCAGCTTTGTGTATCGCTGACGAAAAAGGTTTTGAAGATGATCGCATTATTGTCGTAAACGATTCCCTCGAAACACTGCAGCTACTGGCAAAGTATCACCGCGAACAGTTCAACATTCCTTTCATCGCCATTACCGGCAGCAATGGAAAAACTACTACAAAAGAATTAGTACATGAGGTGCTTTCTCAAAAATATAAATGTTATACAACGGAAGGCAATCTCAATAATCATATCGGTATTCCGCTGACTATTTTGAAAATCAGACAGGATGCAGAAATAGCCGTGATCGAAATGGGCGCCAATCATCAAAAAGAGATCGAAGGATATTGCACCTATGCGCTGCCTACGCATGGCAATATCACCAATATTGGCAAGGCGCACCTGGAAGGATTTGGCGGCGAAGATGGCGTTAAAAAGGGAAAAGGTGAATTGTTTGTTTACCTGCGCGAAAACAACGGCACGGCGTTCATCAATAAAGATTATCCCGTAATGGTAGAATTATCAACCGGCATCGGTAGTATCATCACCTACGGAACGGCTGATGCGGATTTTATCGGGCAGATAAAAGAAGACAGCGGATTCCTGGAAATATCAGTTACGAAAGGGGCCGATCTCCCTTCGATAAAAACGCAATTGGTAGGCGGCTACAATTTGCCGAATGTACTCACCGCCATTTGCATCGGCAAGACCTTTGCCGTAGAGGATGCGGCCATAAAAAAAGCATTGGAACAATATACTCCTTCCAACAGCCGGTCGCAGCTAATGATCAAAGGAACAAATACAATTATTTTGGACGCATACAATGCCAATCCAACAAGTATGAAAGCGGCTATTGAAAATTTTGCCAAAATGGAAGGCAACAATAAGGTACTGGTACTGGGTGGCATGATGGAACTGGGCGAAGCGAGTGAAAAGGAACACGCCGCCATTGTTGATATAATTGCTGCTTATCCATGGCAAAAAGTTGTACTCGCGGGCGAAAAATATAAGGATCTTCCTGCCGGCTTCCTGCATTTTAATACCTCTGCGGAAGCGGCAGACTGGTTTAAAAATGCAGGAATAGAACATGCGCAGATACTTGTAAAAGGCAGTCGCAGCATGCAAATGGAAAAAATATTGGAATGATCCGTGAATAATTGCAATAAGAACTTACATTTGCAGCCCACAAATTAAAGGAGACGTGTCCGAGTGGTTGAAGGAGCACGCCTGGAAAGTGTGTATATGGGAAACTGTATCGCGAGTTCGAATCTCGCCGTCTCCGCAAAAATGTTCAAGGTTCAAAGTTTGAGGCTTGCCCTAAATTAAAAGCTCTTGTAATTAATTTACAGGAGCTTTTAATTTAAAAAAAACATTCAACCCTGAACATGGTGTGTCGAACTTTCGTCTTTAAGCTTTTTGTCCAAAACAAAAGTGCCGAATGGCAGCAGCGATGCTAAAAATGCGAGTGCTGCTTTTCCAAGGCTCCAGCTGTATTTGATCCATACCTGCAACAATAGCACAATGAATATAACAAACAGCAAACCGTGCGCCCAGCCAACATATTTCACTGCATGTTCGTAATGCGCAAAGTATTTCAACGGCATCGCGATCAGCAATAAAACAAGAAACGATATTCCTTCCGCTACCGCAATGAACCTGAATTTTTTCATCAATGAACCTTTCATACATTTAATATTTCGGTCGCAAGTTATTGAATGCATTGGATCGATAGCTATTTTTTACCGAATAATCTTTCGGCATTCAAAGTGGTAACTTCATCAATTTTTTCTACGGGTAAATTCATGATGTCCGCTATTTTTGCGGCAACATAAGTAAGATAGCTGCTTTCGTTTCGCTTGCCGCGAAACGGCACGGGCGTAAGATAGGGCGCATCTGTTTCCAACACAAGATTGTCAAGCCCGATGTATGGCAACACATCTGCCAGGCCACCGTTTTTGTATGTCACCACTCCACCGATTCCCATGTAGAAACCTGTTTCAATGATCTGTTGTGCTTCGGAAAGTGTTCCGCCAAAGCAATGAAAAATACCGCGGAGTTTTGTACCGGAATGTTTTTTTATTACATCGATTGTTTCCTGCATTGCATTTCGCGTATGCAATACCAACGGCAAATCATACTCTAATGCCCATTCAATCTGCTTTTCCAGTGCTTTATACTGCTCCGCAACAAATGTCTTGTCCCAATAAAAATCAAGGCCGGTTTCCCCGATCGCTGCAAATTCTCTTTTTTTGAGCCACTCTCCAATCACTTCCAGTTCATCCAGATAATTATCTTTCACCGAACATGGATGCAATCCCATCATTGCAAAGCATTTTTCTTTGAAAGCAGCTTCCAGGTTGATCATAGCAACATGTGTACTGTTATCGATCGCGGGCAGATAAAAAGTTTTTACACCAGCAGCTTCTGCCCGTAAAATAACGTTCCCAATTTCCCCGCCGAATTCTGCAGAATAAAGATGACAATGTGTGTCTATCATAGTAATCAGCTTGATTTAAATCAAATAATCAACAACCTTAATGTCTAAACATCAAGTTTTGAACAATTATTCATTTTTATGAAAAAAAATTTTGCTTGTATAATTTCTATGCTGTACCTTGGCACCAGTTTTCATAGGGTACGGATTAAAAACGGGCCAGGGTTTCTACCCCGGCCCACTTTTTTTAAATATACTGTCCATTTATTTTATCAAATTGATATCCTTCCCGTGTAAAATAATCCAACATTCTCGGTAACGCGTACATCACATTTTTTTTTGCTTTTTCGCTATCATGAAATACAATAATTGAACCTTCTTTAGCATGAAGTACTACATTTTGCAAACATCGTTCCGTTGAAATTTTTGTATCGAAATCACCGCTCAACACTGTCCACATCACTGTTTTCAATTTGTATTTCGGCGCACTCAATTGCCTTTGCTGAAAAGAACCGATTCTGCCATAGGGCGGCCTGAAAAGCTGGCTGTCAATATAAGTTTTCGCCATAGCAATATTTTCAAGATATTCGCCATCCGGTGTTTTCCATCCGTTGAGATGATTGAAAGTGTGATTCCCAACGGCATGCCCCTCTTCAATGATACGTTTGTATACATCCGGAAACTCCTTCACGTTTTTACCGATGCAAAAAAAAGTAGCTTTAGCATTGTATTGCTTTAACTCATCCAGCACACGTGTGGTCACTTCGGGATGGGGCCCATCATCAAAAGTGATGAACATCTTCTTTTCCTCAACCGGAATTTCCCATAGTCTGTCGCGATATAATTTTTTCAGCCACCCCGGAGTTTTGATGAAATAAAACATGCCGCAAATTTAACGATCATTCAATGACTTTAAATGATTTTGATTTCATGCAGATGTCGAAAAAAAGATCCCGCCAATGGCGGGATCAAATTCCATATCGCTGCCCCTGAGAGTGTTTATTAATACGGGAAAATATAAGACACCGAATTTCCGTTAGGGCCTGTCCATACTACTTTGAAGTAAAAATTCCCGGCCGGGCATGATACCGGGTTGCCGGTTGCATCCAATCCGAATGTAACAACAGCTGTTGCAACAAGGTGTTGATGTGTCACCTGGCCGCTTACGAGTCTGAAATTGCAATCCTGGCGGATGATCATCGGCGTAGTAATGGAAGTGACGAAGGCATTGCCAAAACGATTGGTTCCCCATTCTGAAATACCGGTGATATTTCCCTCGGTATGCGTTCCGGTAGTTGAAATTACGATGCCGTTATTATAAGTAAATGTTCGTTGTTTTGCTATCTGCCACGACCGTTGTGTGCCATCGTCAAAAGTCACCGTTACACCATTGCTGGCGATCGCATGCTTAATAGTACCAAGCGTGGGAAGGTCGCGCAATCGGCCGCCGGTAATATTGGTGATGGTAGAAGTTCCATTGATCGTAATGCTTTTCCCGTCTGCTATACGGGTGATCTTCAGATTTTGCGCAGCTACGGTCAACACAGCACCCGTATCTTTAAAATGCGATACCAAAGGCATCGATAATACCACCACGCCGGTGCGGGTGCGGGTTCCGCTGCAATTCGTGCCGTTGTAAGTGATCGTCACCCGTCTGAGCGTTGAGGTAGAATCAAGTACGATCGTGGCATCGCAGATGGTTCCGGTAGTTCCGTCTACAAACCCGTCAAATGCAGTGAAATTATCAACGGCAGTATTGGCATCATTTGCCACTGCATCAATTTCGGAAGAAAAACGCGACTGATCGTCCGAGTGAATGGCCAGTTCCGTTTGATCCGTGTTACTGTCATTATCATCTTTTTTACAATTGCATAATAATACTGCGGTTGCCAGGGTGCCGGCTAAGACGAAAGAAAATAATTTTTTCATAAATTTAGTTTAATAGATAGTTAATTTATTTAAGCCCGGCTATTGATAAGTTGAAAAGAATAAAGTTTAATTGGAGAAAAAAAAGTTTAGAAGGTTCACAGATTTCAGGCACCCTGCGTTCAGGAACTAATAGTGTTTACTTAAACTTTCAAAATTCTCACCCGCTAACCCTTCTAAACCCATTAAACCCTAAACTAGTTATCTTTGCGGCATGAGTAAAAAAATAAGGGTTCGTTTTGCACCAAGTCCCACAGGTGGCCTGCATCTGGGTGGAGTACGCACTGTGTTATATAATTATCTGTTTGCAAAAAAACACTGTGGCGATTTCATTGTGAGAATCGAAGACACCGACCAGACGCGATACGTGGAAGGTGCGGAAGATTATATCTTCAAATGCCTCGAATGGTGCGGACTGCAACCTGATGAAAGTGTGCTGCATGGCGGCGCTTATGCGCCATATCGCCAAAGCGAAAGAAAAGATATGTATCGTCAATATGCAGAACAACTCGTAAAAGACGGGCATGCTTATTATGCATTTGACACACCTGAAGAAATAGAGCAGATGCGGGAATTGCTGAAGGAAAAAGGAAGCCACAATTTACAATACGACCACAACATCCGCGGGAACATGAACAATTCGTTGCGCCTGTTACCCGAAGAAACTCAAAAGCTGTTGGATGCAGGAACTCCGCATGTAATCCGGATAAAGATCGAACCTGATGAATTTGTGCATCTCTCCGATATGATTCGCGGCGATATTTCTTTCGATACAAATATAGTAGACGACAAAGTGTTACTCAAAGCAGATGGCATGCCTACCTATCATCTTGCGGTGGTGGTAGACGATCATCTGATGAAGATTTCTCACGCCTTCCGCGGGGAAGAATGGTTGCCCAGCGCGCCTGTTCATGTGTTGCTCTGGAAACATCTGTTTGGATTGGATGCAATGCCCCAATGGGCGCATCTTCCATTGATATTGAAACCGGACGGAAACGGAAAACTCAGCAAACGCGACGGCGACAGGCTCGGTTTCCCGGTTTATGCTATGGACTGGACCGACCCCAAAACCGGCGACATAACGAAAGGATTTAAAGAGATCGGATTTTTACCGGAAGCATTCAATAATTTATTGGCTGTGCTTGGCTGGAACGACGGTACCGAACAGGAAATATTTTCACTGGAAGATCTTATCGAAAAATTCTCCATAGAAAAAGTTCACAAAGGCGGAGCAAAATTCGATTTTGAAAAAGCAAAGTGGTACAATCATGAATGGATAAAAAAATTACCGGCATCGCATTATGCAGACCGCGTAAAAATAATTTTTGCCAACAAAGGCATCATCATCACTGATGACAATTATTTCAATGCCGTACTTGAACTGGTGAAGGACCGATGCACTTTGCTCACCGATTTTTATGAACAATCCGCGTACTTTTTTGAATCGCCTGGAACATTGGATGTTGATGCTGTAAAGCCAAAATGGTCGGCACAAAAAAGCGAATTCTTTTCTGAATACATTATTGCCTTGCGTTCCCTGGAAGTTTGGGACATGGCCAATATCGAAGCTGCATTCAAGGAACTCGCCGCTGCAAAGAACATCAAACCCGGTGAATTGCAACTACCGATGCGTATCATGCTGGTAGGTGGAAAATTCGGCCCCGCTGTGTTTTCGATAGCGGCGTTGATCGGCAAAGAAGAAACCATCTCAAGAGTGCAAGAAGCATTGTTGCTATTGAATGCAGATTAATTTTACGAAACGAATAAAAGATTACCAAATATCGATACACCCGCTACATCTGAAATGAGACAGCGGGTGTGTTTGCTTTCAAACATCGCCTGATTATCGTTCTATATATTTCCGGCATTGCAAGTGGGCGCACTACAAATAGCAAAAGAATATAATAAAAAAGTGCGCGAAAGAAAACACTGATCTTCCCATTTAAGGGTACGTGTTGCATGATTAGATTGCAGATTTTGCTCTGTAAAACGTCTTCGACAAGCTCAAGAATCATCTATAGGCCAAACCTTCTAAATGATCTAGCCCCCAACCCTACACTATGTATTTAAACAAACTTATCCTACATTGTGAAGCAATTATTTTCGATCATGAACAGACCCATACGAATACTGGTGGCCAAAGTGGGCCTCGATGGCCACGATCGTGGCGCAAAAGTAATAGCTACTGCGCTTCGCGATGCAGGCATGGAAGTGATATATACCGGCCTTCGCCAAACGCCCGAAATGGTAGTTAATGCAGCCTTGCAGGAAGATGTGGATGCAATTGGTATAAGTATTTTAAGCGGCGCCCATATGACCGTTTTTCCGAAGATCATGCAATTGCTGAAGGAGAAAAATATGAACGATGTGCTGCTCACCGGCGGCGGAATCATCCCGGAAGACGATATTAAAACATTGAATGAAATGGGTGCAGGAAAATTGTTTGTTCCCGGCACAACCACTTCAGAAATTTCAGAATACATCCGGGGTTGGGTGAAAGAACATCGCAGTTTTTAAATATCCGGAAGCATGATCCTTTTTCTTTTGCTATATATCCGCAACGCAACGGTGAGGACCACGCAGATGGTTAGGTTTACATTGGAAGACAGGTCAAATTCTTTAAGCAGCAGATAAACCATTCCACCGGCAGCACAAGCCGTAGCATATAATTCTCCCCGCTTGAAAAGATTGGGAACCGCACTGCAAAAAATATCTGCTGTCAATCCGCCAAAAGTGGCGGTAATAACACCCATCACCAAAGCATATACGTCGTTCAAACCGTTGCGCAGGCTCACTTCTATGCCCGCAGCGGTGAAAAGTCCGAGACCGATCGCATCCGTAAAGAAGATCGTGCGCCTGAATTTATTGACATTGCTTTTCAATAGAAATGTAATGGCGGCACCGGCAAAAACGAGCAGCAACGCGAGATTATCGTTCACCCAATTAACCGGCCTGACCCCTATTAGCAGATCGCGCAAGGTACCGCCACCGTATGCCGTGGCGAAAGCCACCACCAGTCCGCCAAATACGTCCATCTTGTAAGCACGCGCCTTCAATGCGCCGGTGAGTGCAAATACGAAGATACCGAGATAGGTGATGATGTTAAGCACCATTATGAATTACGAATTACGAATCGCCTGGTACAAAATACGAATTAACCACGATTTCATAAGCATTAAAAAAAATCTTAAATTGCGAAACACAATTCTTAGATTCCAAATTCTAAATATCAATAAGGATGTATCAAACCTTACTCTTCAGCATAGAAGAAAATATCTGTACCATCACCATAAACCGGCCCGACAAATTAAATGCATTGAACAAAGAAGTATTTACAGAACTTGATAAGGCCATAGACGAAGTATATTCCAACGATGAAATAAAATCTGTGATCATTACTGGCGCCGGGCCAAAAGCATTTGTGGCAGGAGCCGATATCACCGAATTCTCAACACTCGATAAACAACAAGCCATGGCGTTGGCCAAACGCGGCCAGGATGTTTTCTTTAAAATTGAAAACAGCAGCAAGCCCGTAATTGCCGCTGTAAATGGTTTTGCGCTCGGCGGCGGTTGTGAACTGGCGATGGCCTGCCATTTCAGATTATGCAGCGACAACGCAAAGTTCGGTCAGCCGGAAGTAAATCTTGGACTTATTCCCGGTTACGGCGGCACGCAACGACTTACTCAGCTCGTAGGGAAAGGAAGAAGCATGGAAATGCAAATGACCGCACAACTCGCAGATGCAACCGAAGCATTAGAAATGGGTTTGGTGAACCATGTAACGACACCTGATACACTTCTTGAAAAAACACGCGGGATATTGAAAGTAATCAATACCAAAGCTCCTGTGGCCATCTCAAAAATAATCGACTGCATCAATACTGCTGTACTAAGCGACAGTGCTTACACTAATGGCAAAAGCGGCTATGACAAGGAAGTGGAAGCATTCGGCGATTGCTTCGACACACAGGATATGAAAGAAGGAACAGCGGCCTTTCTTGAGAAACGAAAAGCCATTTTCACCGGAAAATAATTGCGAGGGCATGATTCAACCTACTCCAAACATTTCGAACAAAACAAATCAACAACTGGCCGCACCTATTATCGAACTGCTCAATTACATGCACCCCGTTAATCCGGATATTGCCGCATACATGAATGCCCATATTTACAAATGCTCCTTTCGAAAAGGCAAAATGTTGCTGAAATCCGGTGAGCGGTCCAATCATGTTTATTTTATCAGGAAGGGTGCCATCCGCGAATTTGTAAAAGAAGGAAACAAAGAAATCACCACCTGGATAACAGCAGAAAATGAATTCGTTACCTCTATCGGCAGTTTCGATCTGCAGGTTCCTGCCATGGAAAATATCCAGGCCATAGAAGATTGCGATCTCTTGTGTATGACTTACGCCGATCTCCAGAATCTCTATATGGAGATCCCGGAATTCAATATCATAGGAAGAAAATTGCTGGAACGATATTACCGCGACGCGGAAGGAAGAGCATTTATCGTTCGCCTTACAAAGGCCGAATACAAATACAATTATTTTTTAAAAGTACACAGCCATTTGGCAAACCGGATACCGCTGAAATATGTCGCTTCCTTTATTGGAATCACGCTGGAAACACTCAGCAGGATAAGAAAAAAAATATCACACCCGGTACATATGCAGGAACAGAAAAATATACTTTGACAATAGTCAAAAATACGCGCAGGGGTTCTCTTCATTCAACACCTTCCAAAAACATTTCAAACTCGCGCCTGTAAAGCATTTCATACCACGCGTCACCCGGATAAATATCCATTTCTTTAATCGCTTGACATTTATCAGTTTTTTTATTCCCGGAATTTCTATTTCTTGCAGCCCGATTCCAAACAAGTTTACCAAAACTAACTACCGGGGGTTTACAGAAAATAGTATCTTTTTGTATTTGCAACATCAGGACTATTTCAAAGGCTGCTTTTTGAGCGGCTTTTTTATTGAAGTATCCTGATCACTTTCACAAAATGCGTCTTGTAATAACCCGCCCATGCGCTGATGATCACACCTACAGATCTTCCGGATGCAGAATGAATGAATTTCATTTCCTTCCCATTCTCAACGATGATGCCCATGTGCCCTACAATTCCACTTGAATTATCCGAGCCCGTAAATAAAATGATGTCTCCGGGCTTTGCTTTCTTTGCATCAATCTCTTCTCCTTCATTGGTAAAATCGACTGAACTCCTCGGCGCCCTGATGTTAAAATGATTGAAGACGTAATAAATAAAACCCGAGCAATCGAGCCCTTTTGACGGCACCGCCGAGGCATATTTGTAAGGCGTTCCCAGCAATGTTTTTGCAAAATCTACAAATTCATTCCGATCGATATCCAACGGCTGATCAAATGTTTTTTTCTTTGTGCCGGAGTTTTTTGGCGGAGTTGTGGTGCGCACGTTTTCATTTGTGGAAGCAGTACTTTTTCTGGAAGTGCTGCACGATATTAAAAGGAGGCTACAAATACAAATCGCGATTATATTTCTCAACATTATTTATAATTTTTTGTCAGACTTCGCGGAGACGAAGGCGTTTAATTTTTTGCCACGGAGTTTCGTGGAGTTTATTTCTGTGAAACTCCGTGCCTAACTCCATCCACTCCATGGTTAAAAAAACCGCACCACTTTTACAAACCTCCCCAGATAATAATTATTCAGCGCCGTAATGGTTACACCATCCGCCTTTCCGGAAGTTGAATGAATGAACCGAAGGGTATCGTTGTTTTCCGTTACAATGCCCATGTGGCCCACGATGCGCACCGTGCTGTCTGTTCCGGTAAATAAAATAAGATCGCCCGTCGTTGCCTTATCTTTTGGCACTTCCGTGCCAACGTTTGTAAAATCAACCGACGATCTTGGCACCGAAATTCCAAAATGATTGAACACATAAGTGATAAAACCAGAGCAGTCAAATCCTTGCTGAGGATCGGATGATGCATATTTGTAGAGAACACCGACGAATTCTTTCGCATACAAAACCAATTCTGCGGGACTGACCTTTTTGGTGTCGACAGCACCGGAATTTGCAACCGGAATAATGCTGTCGCCCACAGGCAACAATACCGTTACCGGATCTTTTTTTACGGCCACTAATGTATCCACGGTTTCGCGTCCCAAAAAGCCATTCCCCGATTGACAAGAAATACTGAAGATCACTGTAAACATAAAAATGAGAAGCTTCACTTGTGTTTTTTTAATTTCTTATTTAGTTACCTTATGCTTTGTAAACTATTGTACCGTTTGGACCTTCGTGATTTTATGTCTTTAAATTTATGACTAAATAATGAGCAATGCAGTTTTTGATTTCCACGTATCTTTGCACCTCAAAATCAAACGCCTTTTTTTATGGATTACAGAATAGAAAAAGACACTATGGGTGAAGTGAAAGTACCTGTAGATGCCTATTATGGAGCGCAGACACAACGCAGTATCGACAACTTCAGGATTGCGCAGGATATCAATAAAATGCCAAAAGAGATCATCCGCGCATTTGCTTATCTTAAAAAAGCAGCCGCGCTTACAAACCTGGATGCGGGTGTATTGCCAAAAGAAAAAAGCGATCTTATCGGCAAAGTAGCAGATGAAATACTGAACGGAAAACTCGATGACTATTTCCCATTAGTAGTATGGCAAACAGGTAGCGGTACGCAAAGCAACATGAACGTAAACGAAGTGATCGCTTATCGCGGTCATGTGATCAACGGCGGCCAGTTGAGCGATAAAGAAAAATTTCTTCACCCAAACGATGATGTAAATAAATCACAAAGCAGCAATGATACTTTTCCAACTGCGATGCACATTGCGGCTTATAAGATTTTACTTGAACTAACTATCCCGGGAATTGAAAAATTGCGTGATACGCTGGAAGTAAAAAGCAAAGCTTTTATGAAAGTGGTAAAGATAGGCCGCACACATTTTATGGATGCCACGCCGCTCACGGTAGGCCAGGAATTCAGCGGCTATGTATCGCAATTGAACCACGGCTTGAAAGCCATCAAAAATACTTTGTCGCATTTAAGCGAACTCGCACTCGGCGGAACTGCGGTAGGCACGGGCATCAACACACCCACCGGCTATTCCGAAAATGTAGCGAAGCATATTGCAACATTAACCGGAATTCCATTTGTTACTGCGGAAAATAAATTTGAGGCACTCGCCGCACACGATGCGATTGTGGAAGCACACGGCGCATTGAAAACGGTTGCGGTGAGCCTGATGAAAATTGCCAACGACATACGCATGTTGTCGAGCGGACCAAGAAGTGGCATTGGCGAGATTTTTATTCCCGACAATGAACCGGGTTCTTCCATCATGCCGGGCAAAGTAAA
>JAATFP010000026.1 GCA_015655125.1 Chitinophagales bacterium
ACATTCATCAGCAAAGGTGTAAACGGTGTGGTGGCTTCGCGGTGGCAGGTTGATGACGCCATCGCACCGGAATTTATTCAAAACTTTTACAAAGCGCTGGAAGAAGATGCCCATCCGGCCGTTGCTTTACAGGCAGCGGCTAAAGCTTACCTGCAAAAGAACCATGCTAATGTGGCTGCGCAAAACCCATGGTATTGGGCCGGGTTTTGCTACTATGGTATCGATCAGCAGGTGAAGCCAATAAAAAGATCATCTCCCTTCCTCCTGTATGGCGCATTGCCGGGCGCCTTCCTGTTTTTATTAGCTGCATATCTTTTCTTTAAACGCAGAAAATGATTATCCTTTCTTAGTATCTGCCGGGTGCTCCGTTTTTTTAATTGTTTTCAAAAAAAATCTTTAATAAAGGGGTAACAAACTTTCCCTTCGCTGATATACTATTAAACAGCGAAGCCGAAAACTGACAAGAGTAGGCACTACCAAAAAAAACAACAAGATGAAAAAATTAACTTCAATAGCAATCATTGCTTTGGCAAGTACGATCGGGTTTGTATCCTGTAAGAAAAATGATGTGCCGCAACAACAGCAGGGTGTGATTTCTTCCATGGATGATTTTTTTACAAGAAACGGCGCACCCACACAAGTATTCACTATCACTGATGTGGCCGTTGGCCAAACCTTCACAGGGAGCAAAGGCACCATATTCACAGTTCCTGCCAATGCGTTTGTAAAAGCCGACGGCAGCGCGGTATCAGGAGCAGTGACTGTAGAAGTGAGGGAGTTGCTTACCAAAGCCGATCTTGTGTTGAGCAACAAGCCAACCATATCATCAGGCTTGCCGTTGGAAAGCGGCGGTAGTTGGCTCTTTCAGCCAAAACAGGGTACCGATCAGCTGCGCATCGCTCCGAATAAAAAGGTGAATATGAATATTCCGCGCGGGGCCAATGAACTGGGCGACATGTTCCTGTTTAATGCGCCCGATGCAGGAAATAAGGCAGTAAACTGGGGCGAGCCCAGGCGTGGGGTAGACGCAAATGGGCAGACGGGCGATGTAATGACGATCGTGCCGCTTTCGACCCCGATCAATAATTATTTCTGCGGGCTTGATTCCGTGGGCTGGGGTAATGCCGACCGCTTCATGACCAATCCTGATTATGCAACGGGTACTACCATTAACGTAGATAATTACGGTGATTATAACAATGCAACGGGCTTCTTCCTGTATACCGGAAAAAAAATAGTATGGCCATTGATGAGAGGTTCCAGCACCTTTGTTGATGCGCATATTGCAAAAAATCAACCTGGTACGCTGGTGGTTTTTGAAATTATAAATGGTAACCTCTACGTGGCCACAAAATCGAACGTAACTATCACCGGCAATAACGAAGTACACAATCTCCATATGACACAAATGACCGAAGCCGACTTCAAAACATTTTTGCAGGGAGTATTATAATAAAACAACTGGGGGGATTTTTAAAACAAGGGGAAGCTGCCTCTGATTGCAGGGGCAGCTAATTTTTTAAAACAGGTAAGAGTAAAAATAATTTAACAACAAAACGACCATCATGAAAAAAATAATTTCAATAGCCGTCATCACACTTTCAGCATTGTTCTTTGCAAGTTGTACATCCAGTCCGCCGCCACAGCCGGCCTGCAACACTGCAAACTCGCCATTCAGCCAATTATATGCTTCTTTGGCAGCAAATTCCGCATACCAGGATATCAGTACGATGGACCTGATAACACATGAATATACTTTTACATTGAGTAGTAATAAAACAATTTGTAGCATAGGCTACCAGAGTAATGCCAATATCAGTACCCAGCCTTACGATATCGAGATTGCGGATGCGGCCAACAATATAGTATATTCAGGAAGCCATGTCTTTTCTTCCTCCGCAACTCAATATGTAACGCTTTCGACGCCTGTAACGCTTTCTGCAAACACTTCCTATACTATCCGAAGGTATGCCAACAATTATGGGGGAAATATTAGTAACACTGTGGGCCGCATGGTAAAAATGGCGGGCAATACAGGACCCGTTACCTTTCCGGTTACAGCAGGAGTAATGACGATAACCGGCTCCAGATTTTACGGAACGGGCGGGCCGCTTGCAGACTATGGAATTCCTTTTATCGACATCATCTTTCAATAAAAAATACACTCAGGGACCATAAGAAAAGGTTGCTCTTTAAGAGCAACCTTTATTTTGTATAGAAATAATATTTTGTAACTCGTGATGTTCAATTAAGGATGTTGCTCAGTAAACCGTCTCCGACAGGCTCAGACTGAAAGGATTTTGTAATATTAGCTTGTTGAAAACATAGGCAGAACATGGTTTTTGGCTTAAACAGATCGTATGCGGCCATATTGGGCTTGTCGATACATACACGAATGCGAGGTTTTATCCAGATTTTTTATAGTATGTGTTATTGTAATATATCCCTAAAGCCTTTTTTCCATTATATAATGCGGCAGGTTTACTTCAAAAAACTGGTTGCCGACCACTTTATAACCGAATTTTTCGTAGAAGCCGATGGCGGTGTCGCGGGCATGCATCATAATTTTACGATAGCCTTTGTCGGCTGCAATATTTTCCGTGAATGACATAATAGAGGCACCAATACCTTTTCCCTGCAGGTTATTGTTGACGGCCATTTGCCGAAGCCGCATCGTCATGCTGTCTAGCCGCGACAGGATGCAGCAGCCAAGCATCACTTCTTCATCAAATGCCGCGATGAGGATATCATTCACTTCGCGGTCCAGTTCTTCCTTGCTGAAAGACAAGCCCAGTGGCTGGCGCAGGATCAGGTTCCGCAGTTGCACCATCTGCTGGTATTCTTTGCTGCCGTGATCTATCTGTTTTAAGCCCATCGTTTGAATTAATTTAAAAATAAGTATGACAGCCTACGGAAGAAATTACAATATATAAAAAAATCCAACATTTTCCGTAGTAAGAGTCCGCAATTTCGCTTTTTTATCTAAAAGAAACAGCCTGAATTTTTTCTTGTTTTCAAACAAAAAAGGCACAATTTGTGGATGATTTTCAGGCGCTTTGTAGTATTTCTTTGTAATTACATCAAAAAGTATATTTTTGCAACCAGTACAAACTAAATTTTACTATCATGTCAGACATTTCAACAAGAGTAAAGAAGATTATTGTTGACAAATTAGGTGTAGATGAAGCAGAGGTAACCCCTGAAGCTTCTTTCACTAATGATCTCGGTGCAGACTCCCTTGACACCGTTGAGCTTATTATGGAATTTGAAAAAGAGTTTAATATTTCTATTCCTGATGAACAAGCTGAAACCATCACTACCGTTGGTCAGGCTGTTTCTTATTTAGAAGAAAACGCTAAGTAATTCATCATCACATTTAACTATCACAGGCAAATTGTATGGCTTTAAAAAGAGTAGTCGTTACCGGACTGGGTGCCCTTACTCCATTGGGTAAAACTGTTGAAGAATATTGGCAGGGACTAACTGATGGCGTAAGTGGTTGCGATACCGTTCAGCAATTCGACATCTCAAAATTTAAAACAAGATTTGCCTGTGAGGTTAAAAACTTCGAGCCTACTGACTATTTTGATAGAAAAGAAGCCCGCAAAATGGACCGCTACTGCCAGTTTGCACTTGTTGCGAGCGATGAAGCAGTCAAGGATGCCGGCATCACCAAAGAGAATGTGAACACTGATAGGGTGGGCGTTATCTTTGCAAGCGGTATCGGCGGCCTGATCACCTTCCAGGAAGAAGTGATCAATTTTGCTTCCGGCGACGGAACCCCCCGTTTCAACCCTTTATTTATTCCGAAAATGATATTGGATATCGCTGCAGGGCAGATATCGATGCGTCATGGTTTCCGCGGCCCCAACTTCGCCGTAGTGAGTGCCTGCGCATCATCAACAAATGCCATTATCGACGCTTTTGACAACATTCGTCTTAACAAGGCAGATATCGTTATTACCGGCGGAAGTGAAGCGGTGATCAGTGCTGCAGGTGTTGGCGGATTTAATGCCATGAAAGCATTGAGTGAACGCAACGACGATCCTAAAACAGCCAGCCGCCCTTTTGACAAAGATCGTGACGGCTTTGTAATGGGAGAAGGTGCGGGCGTATTGATACTCGAAAGTCTCGACCATGCACTTGCGCGCGGTGCAAAGATCTATTGCGAAATAGCCGGCGGCGGCGCTACTGCCGATGCATATCATATTACAGCTCCGCATCCTGAAGGACTGGGCGCAAAAAATGTAATGACTGCAACATTGGCCGATGCGGGTCTGAAACCCGAAGATATAGATTATATCAATGTTCATGGCACTTCCACACCATTGGGTGACATTGCTGAAACAAAAGCCATCCTCAGTGTTTTTGGCGACCACGCCTACGATCTCAACATCAGTTCTACCAAAAGTATGACCGGCCACTGCCTTGGTGCCGCAGGCGCCCTGGAAGCACTGGCATGTATCCTGGCCGTTACAAAAGATGTTATTCCCCCAACTATCAATCATTTCACAGACGACCCTGAACTGGATCCGAAACTCAACTTCACCTTCAACAAGGCACAGCACAGGACAGTAAATGCGGCACTGAGCAACACTTTTGGCTTCGGTGGTCACAATGCTTCTGTGATCATCAAGAAATACATAGCTTAGTTTAGGGTTTAAAGATGAGTGGTTAGGACCGGTTTAAAAAGTTTAACAGCCTTCGGCCTGTTTACATGATTAGGATATTCAACACTTTCCCGGCTTTTCTTTTTTTTATTCAGCGGTCATTAAGATTTTAATCTATTACCAATCCTTGGTAATGTTTACAAATACCTCATCGGGACATCATTTCTGCGCAATCATTTAAATCATTTTTAAAATCTGTGTTTATTTTTCTTAATTTCGGTCAAACTTTTCGGTTATCAGCACACTACAATTCATCAAAGGGATTTTTGAAACGGAGCCCAAGAAGGCTTTTAAAAAGCAACTCAACAATGTGCTGGGTTTTACGCCCGGCGATGTGACGTTATATAAAACAGCGCTCAGTCATCGTTCCGTACGCGAAGGTGCAGATGAGAACAATGAGCGCCTTGAATTTTTGGGCGATGCCGTTTTGAGTTCTATCATCGCACATTATCTCTTCAGAAAATATCCATATAGAGGTGAAGGCTTTCTGACGGAAATGCGCAGTAAGATGGTGAACCGCCAGAAATTGAACGAGATCGCTTTGAAGATGGGATTGAAAAAGATTACGTTCTACAATAAATTCGACAATGCATTAAAAGTGTCTCAGATCTTTGGAAATACGTTGGAAGCCTTGATTGGCGCGGTTTATCTTGACAAAGGGTACAAAAAAACGCAGTTGTGGGTAGAGCAATTTATTATCCTGCCGCACCTGTTTACGGACGACCTGGAAGTGATCGAGATCAACATCAAAAATAAATTATACGGCTGGGCCAATAAAAACGGCAAAGCGCTTGAATTTGCCACGCTCGATGAAAAATTCGAAAACGGGAGACGGCTCTTCACCATCGGTGCCACCGTCGACGGTGAACTGATCGCGCAGGCAAAAGGATATAATAAAAAAGATGCGAGCCAGATTGCCGCGCAACTGGCGGTAGAAAAGCTTGGGCTTTAAAAATTAATAGTTAATACTGAATAATGCCGGAGATCGAAAAATTATTTACTATTAATTATTTATTATTAATTATCGAAAATGAAGTTTGGAATTCTTGGCAGCGGCAGTTGGGGTACCGCTCTCGCAAAAATACTTACCGATAACGGCCGGTCCATTTATTGGTGGAACCGCAGTGAAACAGCCATACAACAATTTAAGGCCCGCCATCACAATCCGCAATACTTACCTTCGGCAAAATTCAACATTGATCAGCTTACACTCACCACCGATCCAAATGAAGTGGTGCGAAATGCAGACACGATCGTGATAGCAGTTCCATCGGCTTTCGCCATGGATGCATTGGATCAGCTGGATAAAAATATTTTTGAAGGAAAGAAAATTGTTTCTGCCATCAAAGGAATTATTCCCCACAACAATTTATTGCTGAACGATTATCTGAAAGAAGCATTTAATGTTGCGATAGAAAATTACTTTGCGGTGCTTGGACCGTGCCATGCCGAAGAAGTGGCTTCTGAAAAATTATCTTATCTCACTTTCACCGGTGTGGATGAGGCAGCCACGGCCCAGGTGGCATCTTTCTTTAAAACCGGTTATCTCAATACGGTTCTCAATAAAGACATTTACGGGGTACAATATGCAGCGGTACTCAAAAATATTTATGCGTTGGGAGCGGGCATCGCGCACGTACTCGATTACGGGGATAATTTTTTAAGTGTACTCATTGCAAACAGCGCAGATGAAATGGCAGGCTTTCTTCGAAAAGCAGGGATCATCAATGCCGAAGTTGGTTACATTGATCACAATGCGGTAAACCAGGCGCACAATAATTATGCGGCCTCTGTTTATCTCGGCGATCTGCTCGTAACCTGTTATTCGTTGCACAGCCGCAACCGCGCGTTTGGAAACATGATTGGCAAAGGGTATTCTGTAAAAGCCGCACAGCTTGAAATGAGCATGGTAGCGGAAGGATATACGGCGAGTAAATGTATGCACCACATCAATCAGCAATTTGGTGCCGATATGCCCGTAGCAGAAGCAGTGTATAATATCCTTTGGAACAATTTGCCGGCTGCTGAAGGATTTTCTTTGATAGAAAGCAAGCTGGTGTAAGTTTCGTGAAGATTTGCGGTTTGCGGGTGTCGGCTTCATTTAATGGAGGCGTTCCTGTAATAGCAATGAACTTTATTTTCTCTTCGGTGAAAAGCGGGAGAACAACCTGTTCCGTACTCTCAAAAATTTTACAACCCACAACCTATAACTTATTTTTCTTCAAGTCATACTTAATTTACATAAGCCTAAAAATTTCTGTTTCATCAAATCCTGTTCTACTTTTGAATCAGCGTTAAGGTTGGTTAGTTTAGATAATGAGGATACGATTCTAGATAGTATTTCTCATTATTGATTTCTGCATCAGATTTCGTCGAAAAAAAGATTGCTTGCGATTCCATCGGCTAAAAATTTTCCTTCTTTAGTGAGGATGAGAAAGCCATTGTGCGCCACCATGTGTTTGCGCGTAATATATATGCTGCTATTGTGAAGTAATTTTTCGGTTGCCTGATCACCAAAATCCAACCTTACTTTTTGAATGTCAATTCCGGCAACTGTTCTTATTGCCGTCATTATATATTCATTCAATCGTTGAACGGACGTCAGTTTTTCTTCTTCGAAGGGAATTACATCGTTCTTCAGTGATTGAATGTACAATACATTATTGGCAATGTTCCACCTGCGGGTATTGCGGCCGTCGAAAGAATGTGCGGCAGGTCCGAAACCGTAGTATGGTTTTCCTTGCCAGTAACTGCTGTTGTGCCAGCTGCGAAAGCCGGGTTTTGAAAAGTTGCTGATCTCGTATTGTTCATAACCCGCGTTTTCCATCAGGTTCAGCAACAATTGAAATTGCTCAGCTTGTTTGTCCGGATCCACAGGCAATGATCGATGCGCGGTGATCATCTTGTCGAGCGCTGTTTTGGGTTCAACAGTAAGTGCATAGCAGCTGATATGCGGAACCGCCTGTGAAAAGACCGTGTTTACATTGGCGATAAGGTTATCATTGCTTTGCAACGGCGATCCGTAAATCAGGTCTACAGAAAAATTTGTAAAGCCGGATTGTTTAATCTCTGTAATGCAGCGAAGCGATTGCGAAGCGTTGTGGGCTCGGTTCATCCATTTAAGTTCTGCTTGATTGAAAGACTGAATGCCCAGGCTTAACCTGTTGATACCGATCTGTAGCCAATTTTGAAGGATGCTGCTGTTAATGTCGTCTGGATTGGCTTCCAATGTGATTTCGGCATCGCGGGCTACTTTAAATTTTTGCCGTATGTTATATAAGATCCCTTGTATTTCAGCCGGGGAAAGGATGCTTGGTGTTCCGCCGCCGAAGTAGATAGTTTCAATCTCGCTTGATACATCCCGGAAGTTTCCTGTGAGAACGATTTCTTTACCGAGCGCAAGCAGTAGATCAGCCTTCAATCTGAGGGATGTGGAAAAATGAAAATTGCAATAAGTACATGCTTGTTTGCAAAAAGGAATATGTATATAAATGCCCGCCAAAGATTGTAGATTTACGTTTTAGAACTTTTACTCACTGATGAATTGTTTTTGTAAGCATACATATCCATCAAAACATGCCGTTATTGTGCTGTTACTGATCTTTTGCTCCGTGGGCAAGATACCGGCGCAGACAGCCGCAGTTGAAAAAAGTTATCATGTCCGCTTTCATATGATCGACAAAGATAGTTCCTTTACACCGCAGCAGGTTGGATTGCAGACGGCTTTTTCAGGATCCGCAGAAGCATACAGTTATCTGGCAAAAATTACGTCTGTTCTTGCTGCGAAAGGATACCCGATAGCTTCCGTGGACAGTATCTGGACGGTAAGCAGTGAATTGAATATTCAACTTTATCTTGGTACAAAATACAGTTGGATACAATTGTCGCCAAAAGATATTGATTACGACGTGCTACAATCTGCCGGTTTTCAGGAAAAGAATTTTGTTGACAAACCACTTAATATTTCCCAGGTGCAGCTGTTGCAGCAACGCATGCTAACCTACTACGAAAAAGCCGGCTATCCATTTGCCGCCGTTTTCCTGGACAGTGTGCAGGTTGAAGATGACAAGATAAAAGCGTTGTTGAAAGCCGATAAAGGCGTACTCTATCATATTGATAGTATTCGCGTACTTGGGAAATCCAAGATCAACAAGAAATTTTTGCAACACTATCTTAATATTCCGAATGGAAGTGTGTATAATAAGGAGCGCCTGGAACAAGTGGACAAGAAGATGATGGAACTGCCGTACCTCTCACAAATGCAGGGGTCGGACCTTACGATGCTTGGAACAGGTGCGGTACTGAACCTTTATATGCAGCCCAAACGGAGCAGCCAGGTAAACTTTCTCGTGGGGTTTTTACCTTCCGGAAATGATACTAAAAAACTGCTCGTTACCGGAGATGTAAACCTTGACCTCAAAAACCTCTTGGGCAGTGGAGAAAGTTTCTTGCTGAAATGGCAGCAGTTGCAGCCGAAGTCACCGCGACTGAACCTTGGATTTGATCAACCTTATATCTTCAACTCGGCTTTCGGGTTTAATTTCCTGTTTGACCTGTTTAAGAAAGATTCCAATTTTATCCAGGTAAACGCGCAGGCTGGAATACAGTTTAGTCTTGCGAACAATCAATACGGCAAGTTGTTTATTCAATTACAAAATTCCAGCCTGCTGGAAGGCGCGGTTGATACCAATACCATCAAGGCAAGAAAAGAACTTCCATTGAATATAGATGTGAGTGCAGTTAATGCAGGGTTTAATTACGATTGGACCAATACCAATTACAAATTCAATCCACGAAAAGGCAACGAGATCAGCCTGGTATCGGTAGTAGGTATTAAAAAGGTGAAAAAAAATTCTACGATCACATCCATAAAAGATCCGTCTTTTAATTACGAATCGCTGTATGATTCTATTAAATTGCGGAGCTACCAGTTAAGAATAAAATTAAGCGCTGCACATTATTTTCCTGTAGGAAAGTCGGCTACCTTCAAAGCGGCATTCACTTCAGGCTTTTATTCCAGTCCATCTGTTTTCCGGAATGAGCTTTTTCAGATAGGTGGCTACAAATTGTTGCGCGGTTTTGATGAAGAAAGTATTTATGCCACACAATATGCCGTTACCACGGCAGAATACAGGTATCTCATCGGCCTCAATTCCTATTTGCTTACGTTCGTGGATGTAGGTTGGGTGAAAAATAAATATCAGAATGTAAATGTCAACAACCAGTTTACCGGTGGCGGGATAGGCATCTTGTTTGAAACCAAAGCAGGACTTCTTAACCTCAGTTTTGCCGTTGGAAAAAGGGATGATGTGAAATTCAATTTGCGGGAATCATCTAAAATTCACTTTGGCTATATAAATTACTTTTAAATCAGGAAGGAATTCAGTTATTTTTGTGGCACAAATGATAATAAGGTTGAAGCAACTGATCCTTTTACTTTTTTTTTCCCTGCTGATATTTTCCGCCGACTGCCAGGTAGCCGATACCACCCTCGAAAGGAAGGATTCTTCAATCGTTGTCAAAGATTCTTCGTCAACAATCGCTAGTGCCGGCAATGTTTCGGTACTTTGCAGGCTAATAGCCGGTAACCGTTTTTTGAATTCGAAGGCAACGCCCGTAACCATGGCCATCAAACCGAGAAAAGCAATACCAGATGATGGTTATTTTTACCTTTTACTTGGTGTAGTTCTTTTATTCGGTATTGCAAAAGCCGCATATCAGAGATATTTTGCAAACCTGTTCAGGGTATTCTTTAATTCCTCGCTGCGACAGAGCCAGTTAACCGATCAACTGGTGCAGGATCAGCTACCTTCTCTCGTGTTCAACATTCTTTTTGTAATTGCAGGCGGTATATATCTGTACTTCCTGGTACATTATTTCAACCGATCAAAAGAAAATGCAAACTGGCAATTGCTTCTCTGCTGCGTACTATTATTTACCGGCGTTTATTTTGTAAAGTATCTTACCCTCAAGTTCACTGGTTGGGTAACAGGTTTTAAGCAGGAAGCCGATATTTATACTTTCATTATCTTTCTTATTAATAAGATAATCGGTATCTGTCTTCTTCCGGTAGTGATCGTAATGGCATTTTCCGATAAAAGTGTTGCAGCAATTTTTATTTATCTTTCTTTCATACTCATCGCGCTTCTGTTATTGATGCGTTTTTTCCGTTCTTATGGCTTGTTGCAAACGCGCATCAAGGTGAGCAGGTTTCATTTTTTCCTCTATATTTTTTCCGTTGAGATATTGCCACTTTTTATCATTTACAAGGCGGTAATGCTTTTTTTCAATAAAAATTGGTAATTTCGTACTACCATTTGGATGTGAGTATGATAAAAAACGCCGTCAAAGAGGCCGAAGTATCGGTCAAAAAAGTTCGAAAAATACTTATTGCCCAACCTAAGCCCGAAGGTCTGAAGTCGCCCTATTTCGATCTTGCTAAAAAATACAACCTGGCACTCGATTTCTTCCCGTTCATTGTAGTGGAAGGAATTCCGGCCAAGGAGTTTCGGAAGCAAAAGATTGATATTGCGGCGTTTACTGCCGTTATCTTCACCAGCAGGAACGCAATCGACCATTTTTTCAGGATCTGTGATGAAATGAAAGTTACTGTGTCACAGGACACTAAGTATTTTTGTATCACGGAAGCGGTAGCATTATATCTTCAAAAATTCATTTTGTATCGCAAGAGAAAAGTTTTCTATGGTGCCGATGGTACCAATAAGAGTCTTTTCGATGTGATCAACAAACACAAGGATAATGAAAAGTTCCTTTATCCTTGTTCCGAAGCCTTCGATAGCGAAATTACCAACTGGCTCCGCTCACACAATTGCGGCTATGCAACCCCGGTTTTGTATAAGATCGTGAGCAATGATATCAAAGAGGTCATAGGCCGCAACTATGATGTAATATGTTTTTTCACTCCCGGCGGCGTAAAGAGCCTGCTTGAAAATTTTCCCGCATTTAAACAAAACGGAACACGCATCGGCGCATTTGGCGCCAATACTTTCAAAGCTGCTGAAGAAGCGGGTCTGGTACTTGATATTAAGGCACCCTTGCCGCAAAGCCCCAGCATGGTAAGCGCACTGGAGAAATATATCCTTTCCGAAAAGAAAAAATAAGTTCCTTAAGGTCAAAAAATTCGAAAGGTTTCAAAAGTTGCTATAACTGTTGAAGCCTTTTTTTTTGAGTGCAGAGGTTAAGGTTTAGAAGTTTAAATAATAACTATTACACTTTAAATTTTTGTACTGCGGACTTAACATTTAAACTCCCAACTCATGAACAGGCTTTCTCACGAAACAAGTCCATACTTATTACAGCATGCGCACAATCCCGTGCATTGGTTCCCGTGGGGGCCGGAAGCGCTTGCTTTAGCAAAAGATCTTCAAAAGCCCATCTTGGTGAGCATCGGCTATGCGGCCTGTCATTGGTGCCATGTGATGGAGCGCGAAAGTTTCGAAAATGAAGAAACTGCTGCAATTATGAATGAGCATTTCATCAACATCAAGGTCGATCGTGAAGAGCGTCCCGATCTTGATCATATTTACATGGATGCCGTGCAGGCAATCGCAGGCAATGGTGGCTGGCCACTGAATGTTTTTTTAACACCTGATGCGAAGCCGTTTTTTGGCGGTACTTATTTTCCACCGGAGAAAGCATTTGGCAGAAATTCCTGGACGGACGTATTGCTTTCCATCAACGATGCATGGAACAACCGGAGAGGGGAAATTGAGGCGCAGTCGGAACAACTGATAAGCCACATACAAAAGGCGAATAATTTTTCGGCGCTAAAAAATATTGCCGGCGCTACGGAACCGGAACAATTATTTACTGAAGAAAATTGTTTTTCGATCGCCGAAAATCTGTTGAAGAATGCAGATGTGGAAGATGGCGGTTTTGGTGCAGCGCCGAAATTTCCACAGACGTTTTCCATCATGTATTTGTTGCAGCACGCGCATTTTTATAAAAATGAGCACGCGTTAAAACATGCTGAACTTTCTCTTCAGAAAATGATCAACGGCGGTATTTATGATCAGCTTGGCGGCGGCATGGCGCGTTACAGCACCGATACACAATGGCTGGCCCCGCACTTCGAGAAAATGTTGTATGATAATGCATTGCTCGTATCTGTTTTGTGCGATGCTTACCAACTCACACAAAACGAATTTTATGCGGGTGCCATCCGTCGTACCCTCGGTTTTATTTTTGCCGAATTGAGAGATCCGCAGGGTGGCTACTACGCTGCGATCGATGCAGACAGCGAAGGTGTGGAAGGCAGGTTTTATGTTTGGGAAAAGAAAAAAGTGGAAACTTTATTAGGCGATGATGCGGAGTTGTATTGCGCATATTACGACATCTCTGAAAATGGCAATTGGGAGCATAGCAATATCCTGCGTATTCAAAAGCCTTTGGAAGAAATTGCCGGAGAGAGAAAACTGTCGCTTCCGGAAGCAAAAGCCATCATTGAAAATTGCAATAAAATATTAGTGAAAGAACGTAATAAAAGGATTCGCCCCATTACTGATGATAAGATACTGCTGGGGTGGAACGCATTAATGCTCACAGCTTTTTGCAGGGCACACGCAGTGCTTGGTAATGAAGTGTATAAAACTGCTGCTGTGGAACTGGGTGCGTTCATTGAAAGTAATATGAAAGATAAGAAAGGCGACGGATATTTTCATACATATAAAAATGGGATGGCCAAATTTCCTGCATTCATGGATGATTATGCATGGTATATTCAGGCTTGTATACAATTGCAGGAGATTACTTCGGACCAGGGCTATTTGCTGCGAGCGCAAGCGATCGTTGACCATGTGTGGAAATATTTCAGGGATGAGCAAAGCGGTTATTTTTTCTTCACAAATGTCGGGCAGGAGGATATCGTGGTACGCAAAATAGAGCAATACGATGGTGCCACTCCTTCGGCAAATGCCGTGATGGCCCATAATCTTTTATATCTTGCCATTGTGTTTGACAAGCAATCGTGGCGGGAACATGCCGTTGAAATGATCAGAGGGATGAGCGGGGCGATTCAGAAATATCCGGGTTCATTTGCGGTGTGGGCATCGGTCTTTCAGCATTTGGCAAAGGGGATTGCAGAGTTGGTTGTAATGGGACAGGAGCCTGATAATTTGAGAAGAGAGACCCTTGCGAAATACGTGCCAAATAAAGTATTCCAAAGTACTTCTGAAATAAATAATATGAGTTTATTTGCCGGAAAGCAAATTTCAGGCAGGAGTTTTATATATTTATGCCGAAATTATTCGTGTTCAGCGCCTGTATCAACAGTAGAAGAATTACTTCTTCAACTTAAAAATTATGGAGTATAAAGTGTTTTTTCACAATAATTAGATAATTTGCTCGTTTGTTATAGTTCAGAGTGGGTTATTTTGTTAATAAATTTCGAAAAAACAAATAATGCCGGATGATTTTAAATCAAAATAATCATTACATTTGCTATTACCCTCAAAGTTAAAAAAATGAACAATCGGTTATTCTACGTATTAGCTGTAGCTGCTATTGCTACTTCCGCAAGCAGCTGTAAAATGCTGAGTGGGAAAAAGAAGTCTGGCTCACTGCCGAACGACGGCCAGTTACATGGCGTTGCGCCGGGAGTTAGATGGAACCTTTCCAAGCCGCCGGGCATGGTTTTCGTACCACCGGGCACTTTCCACATGGGGCCAAGCGATGAAGATGTCAATTACGCGTATACTGCGCGTAATAAGCAGGTATCTATCAGCGGTTTCTGGATGGACGCCACTGAGATTACCAACAACGAATATCGCCAGTTCACCAATTGGGTGCGTGACTCTATCGCTGCAAAGCTGATGGGTTATGTAAAACAAGGTCAGGACGGTAATGAATATATCGATTGGAAAAAGGCAAGTACTATCAAATGGGGCGATAAAGCAACGATTGAAAAGATCGATGCAATCATTGTAACTCCGGACAACCGTATATTCGGTAAAAAAGAACTGGATGCAAAGAAGATCGTTTACCAATCAGAAATTTTTGATTACAAAGCGGCTGCTATCAACCGTGACGCAACCGTTCCGCGTTCTGCGTTCATCGTTAAACAACAGATACCTGTTTATCCCGATTCACTTTGTTGGGTAAGAGATTTCGCATATTCTTACAATGAGCCAATGGCTAAAAAATATTACAGTCACCCTGCTTACGGTAACTACCCGGTAGTAGGTGTTAACTGGAAACAAGCAACTGCTTTCTGCGAATGGAGAACTCATTATCTGAATGCATGGCTTGAAGGAAAGAAAAGATCATCTGAGTCTGATTTCCGTCTTCCAACAGAAGCACAATGGGAATATGCAGCCCGTGGTGGCCGTTCACAATCACCTTATCCTTGGGGCGGTCCGTACTTAAGGAACAAAAAAGGTTGCTTGCTGGCTAACTTCAAACCTGGCCGTGGTAACTATCCTGAAGATGGAGGTTTATATACTGTGAGAGCTGACGCTTACTGGCCAAACGATTTTGGTTTGTACAATATGGCGGGTAACGTGGCAGAATGGACGTCTTCTTTATACTATGAAGGTTCCTATAATTTTTCTCATGATCTAAACCCGGATGTACGTTGGAACGCTAAGGATTCAGATCCTCCGCGTATGAAACGTAAAGTATTACGTGGCGGCAGCTGGAAAGATGTAGCTCTTTTCCTGCAGACAAGCACCCGTGCTTACGAATACCAGGATACAGCAAAATCTTACATCGGTTTCCGTTGTGTAATTGATCTTCCGCCAGCTCCTCACAAACGCGGAAAATAAAATACCGTCTTATAGATAATAATTCTAATCTAACATAAGTTTATTGTAGTGACCCATTTTAATAAAGTGAAATGGGTTACTATTTCCCGAACTATTCAACTTTTCAATTAATCTTAAACAATAACAATCCCCATTTAAAACTTAAAACTCTTTAAATTATGGCTGCTGGTCAATCACGTCCAATCGATCGCGTTCTTAACATCCTAGTTTCAGCTGCGGCTGTACCTGTACTGCTTGGTGCGCTTTTCAAAATCACTCACGCTCCCGGTGCAGATATCTGGCTGAAAGTTGGTCTTTACACTGAGGCAGCGATCTTCCTTGGTTACGCGTTATTATATTTATTGGCACCGCCTCCGGAAGGAGCTGTATCGGTATCGGTTGCGGAAACCGGCAACCCGGCTTTGAAAAGCATGGATAAAATGCTTCATGAAGCAGACATCACTCCAACAAATCTTAAAAAGTTAGGCGAAGGTTTCCAGAAACTGGGAACTACAGTAACCGGCTTGTCTGAAGTAGGTGATGTAGTGAAATCAACTGGTGATTTTTCTGCAAAAACCAAAGAAGCAACTGCTGCTATCGGTAGCATGGCTACTGCATTCAGTGCAAGCGCTACTACCATGGCTTCTTTCAACAATGCTTCCGACAGCGCAAAAGGTTTCCACGAACAAGTACAGGTATTGACCAAGAACCTCGGTTCTCTGAATACTATTTATGAACTGGAACTGAAAGAAAGCAACAATCATCTGAAAGCATTGAACGGCTTCTACGGTAAAATGGCGGAAGCAAGCCAGGCTATGATGGCTAGTGTTGATGATGCCAATAAAGCAAAAGAACAAATTGGTGCATTGGCTACTAATTTGGGCAAGCTGAATTCTGTATACGGTAACATGTTATCCGCAATGCAGGGCAAGTAATTGCTGGCAGATTTTATTTAATCCAAACAATATTAACTAAAACCAAAAATACTAACCAGATATGGCTTTACCTAAAGAGCCCCGGCAGAAGATGATCAACCTGATGTATTTGGTGCTTACAGCATTGTTAGCATTGAACGTATCAGCTGAAGTGATCGAAGCCTTTAAGACTGTAGATAAAAGTCTCATTACCTCGAATAATAATATCGAGGCTTCAAATACAACTTTATTCAAGTCATTAGAGGGAAAATTGGTAGATGAAAAAACAAAAGCGAAAGCCGAAATCTGGAAGCCAAAGGCAGATCAGGCAAGAAAACTTTCTGAAGATTTGAATAACTATTTGGAAAATCTTAAGAAGGATTTGAAGGCATCCTCAGGATTGAAAAAAGATGCTAACGGAAACGTTATATTAAATGAACATGGTGAAGAAGACTACAAATTGGATGACTTGAATGCCTCATCTCGTTTGATGGATAATGAAAAGAAAGGTAAGGAACTTGATGACAAATTGCGCGCATATCGTGAGGCGATGTTAAATATTGACCCCGCTATCAGAAAGCAGTTTGAATCAAATTTCCCGGTGGAAGTTACTGCTGATGGAAAAGATAACACAACTTCAAGTTTCAGAATGATGCCCACAGTTGCTGCCATCACTTTGCTCAGTAAGTATCAGAACAATGTAAAAAATGCAGAAAATCAAGTGGTAGCTTATGCTCACAATCAGATTGATGTTGTTGCACTTCGTTTTGATAAGACCGGTGTTTTGCTAGGTCAAAGTGCGAACTACGTTATGCCCGGTGATGAAATTACAATTACTGCGGGTATAGGTGCATACAGCTCTGCTGCTGCTCCCCAGATCACCATCGGAGGTTCCAGCGTGCCTGTAGTAGATGGTCAGGGTACCTACAAAGTTTCAGCTGGTGGCGGTGGCTCTCATACTGTTCCTGTAACGATCCGTTACAAAGATCAGGACGGTAACGAGAAAACGGAAACTAAAAGTGTTGAGTACACAGTGGGTACACCAGGCGGAGCAGCGGTGATGCTTGATAAGATGAATGTATTTTACATTGGTGTTGACAACCCGGTAACAATCGGTTCACCAACTGGTTGGGATAAAACGAAAGTTTCCATGACCGGTGGTACGATCAGCAGCGGTACAAGTGCAAGAACTGTAAGAGTGACTGCATTGGGTAGTGCTTCGATTACTGTAAATGCTGATGGGAAATCCAGCACATTCAATTACAGGATCAAGAAAATTCCAGATCCGTCTTTCAAAGTAGGTTCTGGTAAAGCAAGGGTTCCTGCTGTTGAATTCAAGAACCAGCAGTTCTGCCGTGCAGATCTGGGTGACGAATTCCTGTTTGATCTGAAATTTAACGTGGTAAGTGCAACAGTTTATTTTTCTGGCGCAAATTTCCCTAACGTTACAACAGGAACTATCACTGGAAATAGCCTTGCCGGTATATCGGCACTGATGGCACGTTGCGGTCCAGGTTCTTCTATTACTTTTGTAAACATCAAAGTTCAGGGTCCGGATGGCGTAAGGTCGATTGACGAAAGAGCAATTACGCTTTATTAATAGTATAAATTATTATGGTGATGAAAACGACAATCTTAAAATATCTTCTGCTGGCAGTTTTGCTGGGTGGTTTTGCAGATGTTGCGGTAGCGCAAAAGAAAAAAGCAGCGCCGCGTAAGTCTACAAGAAGAACTACGAAGACAAAAACAAAAGCTAAGATCAGCCAGTCTACGCCGGTAACCGATACGATTGCTGCCGTTGCACAAACGCCGGCACCAACGATCGATACACTGCCTATTAAAAGGGTAGCAAAGTCATTGCGTCGCGACGCAGCTGTAGATGACGATATGATCCGCGACAGAACGCCGCTGACCTACGAACATTTGCGTGCAGACGATGCCGTGTACCGTCATAAAGTTTGGCGCGAGATCGACACAAGAGAAAAGATCAATTTGCCATTCCGTTACTCGGCAGATGAGAACAATGGTAATCAACGTTTCATCTCTATCCTGTTACAAGCTATTCAAGACAGTGCCGTAACCGTATTCAGTGCCATCGATGACCGATTTACTACTCCCATGACCGTGAGCCAGGTGGCAGAAATCATTGCAGGTGCGGAAGTTGATGTTCCACAATATGACTCTGTAGGCTTCACACTCGTTCATTGGCGGCTAGCGAAGGCGGCACACCGCCGCCGATCGGTGTAGCTGGTCAACAACCTGTAAGGTATGATGCTCTACCGTATACAAGTGGCGGCTCGTTTCACCTCCTTTCGCGGGACAGCTTGGCCCTTACTATCTCCGGCAGGTCTTCGTCGGCGAGATTTGCAGATATCCTCTACTTC
>JAATFP010000015.1 GCA_015655125.1 Chitinophagales bacterium
GAAGAATTGTACAGCCGCCCCATAGAAGCTTTTATACACGAACAGGACCGCCTGCGCACAGGACAAAAACACAGAAATCTTCTGAACGGCCAGGCAATGCACAATTTTCAGAACAGGTATATTACTAAAGGCGGCGACACGATATGGCTGGAATGGACTTCCATCTATTTTCCTGAAAAAGAAATGATGCTGGAGCTCGCACGAAATATTACCCCGCAAAAAATATCTGCACTCGCCACAGAAGCGCAATACAATAAGTATAAAAGCCTGGCTACCCATTTTAAGAACAGCATGGAAAAGGACCGCAAATACCTGGCGTACGAGCTGCACGAAGAACTCGCTCAGCTCGCCGCAGGCATGAAGATGGAAATTGAAACCATCTCCTTCCTCGTTCCGGACTTGCCCGAGCTTGCAAAAAACAAGCTGACCCATGCGGCTAATACCGCCAAGCTGCTGATCAAAACCATTCAGCGGCTGGCTTTTTCCATCAGCCCGGCCATGCTCGGACAGTTCGGGCTTGATCCTACCTTGCAATGGCTATGCAGGGAGTTTACCATCCTCACAGGGCAAAATTGCGGGTACAGCAGCAGCTACGATGAAGCAAGCTTATCGGAGGAAGAGAAAACAGATTTCTTCCGCATCTGCCAGGAGGCGCTCGCCAACGTGATGGCACATGCACATGCCAGTCATACACATATCAGCGTTTCCAAAACAGGTAAAGAGATCATCCTTTGCATAAAAGACGACGGCATTGGCTTTGACTCCGAACGTGAGTACACAGGTGCAGGAATTGTTAACATGCGCGAACGAGCAGCTTCCATCGGAGGACGCCTGGAGATCAAAAGTAACAACCAGGAAGGAACTTCGGTTTGCGTAAGCGTAAAAAAATATAGTTAATGGAGAACCGATAATACCTTTGCCCAGCAAAAGTGTTTAACAAAGCCATTCTCTGTCTCCCATAAAAATTATCCATACCCGCTACAAAACACGCCCTTACAAACCGTTAAAGTTTTCGAATTTCTACTTGGTATATTTCTTACAACTGCTATCTTGCCTTAAAAACTGAATTTAATGACAAAAAGCCCGGCAAAGGAATTACAGGCACGAAAAACCGCCCTGAAGATCATCACAGATTTTTTCAACCAGATCCATCCTCTTACACCAGCCTTGCAGAAGGAACTTGAATTGCACACCTTCCCACTTGCAGTAGACAAAGGTAAAATACTGGTAAGACCCTCTTCTGAAAACAAATTCTTCTATTTGATTGTAAAAGGCGTCGTCCGAAGTTTTATAAAACAGGATAATAAAGAAATCACTACCTGGATCAATTGCGAAAATGCTATCGTGAGTTCCATCCGAAACCTCGGTATCAATAACTTTTCAGGAGAATACCTGCAGACACTGGAAAAATGCCAGCTTATCGCAATTCCGGCCGCTGCACTCCAAAACGTTTACAACACATACCCGGAAGCAAACTTTTACGGACGAATCATCATCGAAGACTGCTATCGCTCTTCTGAAGAACGGGCCTACATCAGCAGAATTCCTTCCGCTCTCAAAAGATACCAGCATTTTGAAAAAACAAACAGCGACATTTTGCAACGAATACCACTGAAATATATCGCTTCATATTTAGGTATCACACTCGAAACGCTGAGCAGGATAAGAGCTAAAAAATAATACATGAAAATTAGAAATTAAGAATGATGATGGCTGTATTTTTAAAATAGCCGAGGCATCCGTAATTCGTCATTATTAATGCGCAATTCAATCAGCCAACAGGCTTCTATTAATTGCAGCAATCTTTTTTTCATTGTAAATAAATTATACGTCCATCCGCTTTCCTCTGTTTCAATAAAACCTTCGCTGAGCGCATATTCAGTCACATCTTTCAATACCTGCACCCATTGGTGTTCGGAAAGATAATTGCAAAACTTGTGGATCGCTTTATATGGATCATGATATTGTGCAGCAGAAAGGTGCCGCGGAAAATATTCCCATTGTTCATTCTTGCAATGCGACGGCATATAATTTTGAGATTGCGAAATATCGGGCATACCATGTTCAAGAAGGATTGCCGCTTCGTTTCGGGAACGGTGATTGTAAATAACGAAGGCCGCATTTGTAAGATCGCACAGCTTTTGTGTGCGGAACAAGATCATCGACGGCGTTGACTTTCTGCAAACACCGGTTTTCAATGCAGCAGTTAACAAGCGTTCTACTTCCGTTTTCGCCCCCGCAAATCCAAAAGCATCAAAAAAATCGTGGACGATGGCATAGGCATTATATACCTCCCTGCCCTCAGAAATCAATAAAGGCATAATAAAATGATTTATTCAACGAGCAGATCTCGCTGCGTGGAAAACCTCGCGCGCAATTGAGTATCGTTCGCCGATCGTTAAAAAAATAGATAAATTAAGTTGGGTAAATCGATGTATCTGTCATCAGATAACAGCAGTGCAGGGAAACTATTTCATCTCTTCAAGCAAGTTTTAAAAACTATTGCGTATCTATGTACAAATATACATTTTTAGCAAAATATATCTACATATTTTATACAAAATAAAAATAATTTTTACCCTATATAAATTTTAATATTTACAACATATTCACAATGAGCGAAGAAAACAAGAGCCTTATCACGGACCGGGGAAAATACTTAAAAACGATGGTGGAAACATCAGGAGTTGTCATCTCCAAACTCATGGAAAAGATCGGTTACAAAGACCGGGCAAGCTATTATACACATATCGTAAAACCCAATTTATCGTTGGACATTCTATCGGATTATGCCAGGGCCCTCAATGTGGATATCCGGAGAGATTTTCCCGAACTGATCCCGATTGCAGTACAGGAACCAGCTATAGACTATTCACTACCGGAAACGAAAGAAGAAGCCATTGAAAAAATGCAGCATTGGAAAGAAAAATATTTTTTGCTACTGGAAAAATATTCAGCAGTATTGGAAAATAAACTCTCCGGTATCCGGTAAACGCTGCTGAATTGTGCAGAAGATACATTTTTAACGGCTGCACAAATGATATTGACTAAATACCAACACATGTTTTTGCTTAACAGGAAAGAATGAAGCGTTTCTGCGAAAGCTGAATGACCGGCATTATTTTTTCGAGACAACATTACACTCGGGCATTACCGGCATATAATTACTGCATTATAAGCTTAAGCAAAAGGAATTTTATACAGATAAATACCTTAAAAACCTAGGGTTTCATTAAGAATCAAGAATTACAATTGTTATTAAACATCAAGAGCCTTGCATTTATGCAAAACTCTTTGATAAAATTTTTATTCCAACTTCTCAACTAACTAGTATACCAGCGTACTGATCGAATGCGGTCTGCTTACCGTATTTACCGCCGTTCCATTTACCCACAATTTGTAATTCAATTTCTTTTTACCCGTATTGAGTACCACAACAGCTGTGCTGCCATCGGTATTTTTAAATGCAGTGGCTTCAAGACCTTCGCGGTTAGAAGAACAACTGATGCGTTTAGCACCCGGGCGAATGAATTTTGAAAAATGGCCGATATAGTAGTAACTGTTCGTGTAAAGCAATTCGCCTTTTTTTGTATCGCCGATAATAGGAGCGAAACAAAAATTACTTACATGATTCGGGCCGCCGGTTTCATCCACCAGCACGTTCCAGTCGGTCCATGCTGCTGTTCCTGCATTAAAATCATTAACCATCGAATGACCGTATTGTTCACCCATAGACCAGTTGTAAATACTGTCGTAATTAAACCTGTCTACACAACCTTCGGTAAAGATCAGTTGCTTGTTTGGAAACGCTTCCGCTACTCTTTTCACATTTTCAAATTGCATGCCGCCGTCCTGAAAAGTTTCGTACCAGTGATACCCCGTTCCCCATACATATTTGGCAGCTTCAGGGTCGTTCAACACAGCGGATGCGCGTTGATACATGAGGTCGCGATTATGATCCCATGCAATCAGTTTCTTATCCGACATACCGTTTTTTTGTAAAGTGGGTCCGAGGTATCTTTTGATAAAATCTCTTTCATCTTCGCCGGTGTAAATGCACGATTCCCATCTTTGCACAGCCATCGGCTCATTCTGAACCGTCAACCCCCAGATCGGAATTCCTTCTTTTTGATAAGCTTTTATGAACGCTATATAATAGTTTGCCCATGTTTGTTTATATTTTTCCAGCAGTTTCCCGCCATGTAACATGTCGTTGTTGTCTTTCATCCACGCGGGCGGGCTCCACGGACTTGCGAACATCGTAAGCTTGCCGCCCGCAGCTGTCAATACTTTTTTGATGAAAGGAATACGAAACTGTTGGTCGTGCGACAATGAAAATGTTTTCAGTGAAACATCATTATCCTCCACATAAGTATAGCTGGAGCTCGAAAAATCACTGCTATGAATGCTGGTGCGTGCGAGCGAATAACCAATACCATTAGCTTTATCGTAATATGCTTTTAAAAACTCTGCCTGCTTGTCTGCCGGTAATTTTGCAAATGTTTCGGCAGCAGCATCTGTAAGCGCGCCGCCAATACCCACAAAGGTTTGAAAGGTATGGGTGGGGTCAACAAAAATACAAATGTTCGTTTCCACCGGCTGCGTGGCGGATGCAAATTTCAAAGTATCCGTTGGAGTGATCCTGTAACTGGTATTTTGCGCAGTAGTGTATACTACCACTTCAGATCGTTGTGCATGAGCCTGATTGAGCAATAAAAGCACAGATGCGGCAAGCGCCGGCAAACTTCTTTTCATGAAAAATGTTTATTTAATGAGGGATTTCTGATGAACCAATAAATCACGCGTAAGTTATCATTTTTTTTGGCAGAGATTATTCAGATTTTCACAGATTTATTTACATATTCATGTTTAAGCAGGGAAAACACAACTGAATCCTCCATACGGCCATGTTTTAAATAATGCTCGCGAAGAATACCCTCTTTTGTAAAACCGGTCCTTGCAATCAGGTTCAGGGAAGGTTGATTGGAGGGATTGACGAATGCTTCTATCCGGTGCAGAGACATTGCAGTGAACCCATGATGAATGACGTGGCGCGGTAATCACTAAATCCAAAACTATCTCCTGATTATTCTTGTTTGCTGTGTATAGCCCCCTTCACAAGTTATCTTGATAATATAGACGCCCACGCTGTAAGGTTGCATGTCGATAAATCCGGGTGAACCGCTTTGTGTCATTAACCGTTTGCCGTTTACATCGTACAGTTGAACAGCGATGACCGGCCTGCGGGTGTTTCCGATGTACAATTTATCGGAAACTGGATTTGGGAAAATATTTATTCCTCGTTGTCTACCAAAAATTAACAGGCGTATTTCAGTGAGGTCATCTGATTGCGCGGAAGAAAATTTTAGCCGGTAAAAATTATTGCCCGTATAAGGTGATGGATCAATGAATGAATAATTAATACTTACACCTGCTGACGACGACTGCCGGAAACCAATAGCGGCAAAATTTCTGCCATCATTGCTACGCTGAATTTCAAAACCGGAAGTTGTGGTTTCTACCGAAGCAGACCATTTTAATATTGCCGCGTCGTTTATTTTTTCAGCAGTGAACCAATTTAATTTTACCGGTAACAACGTCAGTTCGTTTTTAATAAAAATACCTTGCGACGGATTGAAATAAATTCCGGCGCCTGTTTGTTGTTGCTTTATGGCGCGCACCATGTACCAATCGCCATTGTGCGGAGCAACATCTGTAAAATTTGTCGCTGTCAGAGGCGTGGAACCTGAGATGCGCATATACTTTCCAAATTCTGAAGACGAACGATACACATGATAGCCTGCGAGATGATCGTCGCCGGACGGCTGCCATTGCAACAACACGCTATTAGCAGCGGCCGCAGTGATTTGCAAAGATGAAGGCGGAAATACCTGGTGCAAATGAATGGTCGGATCGCCGCTTAATGAAAAATGCGTGCGGTTCCACCATGCTGGCGTATCGTATGCCGAGGAAGGTTTTTCAAGCTTTTGATTCGTGAGATTATGATCCATGATTTGCTTACAAGCCACGCCCACAGGCTCCCCCGCTCCCAGCTGGTGAAAGATATTTACGCCGGTAGTGGTCCAGATCACCATCACGCATTTACTATCGGCGCCAAGTATGGATCTGATCTTACTGTATTGATTTCCTTCCGGTACATCGCCAAATCCCCAGTAACTCTGGTCGCTGCTATAGATGGCCGCGTCCATTCCGTAAGTGTCCCATTCGCCGGTTTGCGGCGCCTGCACATTTTGCATGTACATCATAAACGGACCATTTTGCTTCACCCATTGCGGATGCAATAAGCCCGTTGTATTCTGAAACACACTGTCAGCGCCGCTGATTGCTGGCAGACTTCTATATGAACCGTCATTGGAATTATCGTAACCGAAATAAAACGCTGTCTTATCTCCCATATCAAATCCGTTGCTTACCTGTTTGTAATGGTGCAATCTTGTAAGATATTGCTCTGTAAGAGCAAGCTCCGATTGCGGATATGCGATGATATCTGCAAAGTCGATGCGGCCGAAACCCATTTCAAGTTCCGACGGTATCGTATCCTGGTCCCATTTAAAATCACCCGGGAGGTTAACTGCGTAGGGCGACGAAAGTCCGCCCGGATTATAAGTGCCTGCATCCGTAAAAACTCCGTCTACATCTGCATAATAAGTATCTGCACCGCGCGCGCCGGCATTTTGATCATGGCCATCCGGCGCTTGTCCGTTGAGCCCCGAACGCGGCAATGGAACGTGTCCCAAAATGAACAACGCTTTCGGTTTGTCGTCCTGCGGTGCCGAATTGTAAATATTCTGTATTTGCTGCCGAATGGTGATCACGGTATCGCGGCTATCCCAACCGCTGGCACGCGGAACGATCAGTTCCTGTACGAACCAGCCGTCGCCTGTAAGATCTTTTTTCAATTCGGTATAGCGATCCGGGATGCCCGAAGAAATATTATTTGCAGTCAACAGGATCATCCGGCCGCGATAATCCGTTTTATCGGCGCCGATACAGGCGACCGCATAGCCGGTGGCCACGGCAGCACCATTGATCCTTTTCACCTGGTATTCCCAGGTATCACCGATATTTACATTTGTGTCGGTCCAGCTTCCCGTACCAGGTGCAAGCACCGGCGATACCTGCACCCAATCGGCACCAACGCCATAGAGTTGCCGCCTGTATATTCTTGTTGATAAAGTGGTATTGGAAGCCGCATCCAGCAAGCGTATTGTTGCCGATGGCGGCGAAAGGGACACTGCCACATCGGCCAGACAAACGCGTTGACCTGAATTACTGAAACTAAAGCCAAAGTTGGATTGCGCCTCTGCGCAGGCAATCCAGGCAAAGAATATGCAGATGGATAAAAATATTCTCATGGCTTGTATTTACCACCTTAAAAATAAGAAATCAGAAATCAGAAAATAGGAATAAGAACAGTTTTGCTTTTGCTGGCTTTTAATGCCTATTTCTCAAACACCAATGCTTCTGCATTTGCGCCTGATTCATTCAGAGCCTGAAGTATCTGTTCCGTGAATCTATCTGGTCCGCAAACATAAAACGGCTGCGCAAAGTTGCTGATCTTTCGTTGCAGGTATTCTTTATTGATACGACCATTATAGAAGTTTGCCGTTTGTTCGCCTGTGATGATATTATGAAAATTATTGCCAAGCATCGAATCAAATTCTTCTTTCAGAATAATATCGCTGCTGGTGCGGTTGCTGAAAAAAAGCTGGTTATTGCCTATAGAAAATTTTGAAAAGAGGTTCCTGAAAATAGCGATGAATGGCGTTACGCCGGCGCCACCGGCAATGAACACACCTTCACCTTTGTATTGGATCGTTCCCCATGCATCGCCAATCTGCAACATATCACCCGGCACCAAAGTAAACAAGCGGTTGGTCACACCATCGTGGTCCGTGTAACTTTTGATCGTAAATTCCAGCACAGCCGCGTCGTTAAGCGACGTAAATGTGAAGGGTCGCTTTTCTTTATCCCAGCCTTCTTTTAATACAGAAACATCTGTAGCCTGCCCGGGAGAATAAATATAACCAGCTGGCTTTTCGATCGTATAAGAACGCACGTTATGAGTAATCATACGGATATCCAGAATTTTTACATCAAAAGTTTCCATAAGAATCTATTTTATTGATTGATGATATAATTAGAAATAATGTATTATGCTATCAGTGCCTAAACTTATTCTGCAAACCGTCTTCGGCCAGATCAGGGTGGCAGTGTTCTGTTATGTTGAGCTTCCCGAAACATAAGATAATAAGAATATTTCTTCAGATCAAAACGTTAGAAATAATTATGCCGTCGCTTTATGCTTCAACAAGATATCTAAAATTATTCATTGCCAATATTCTACATACCGGGATATCCGGCTTTGTTGCCTTCGGTTGCAATGTGTACAAAAAAATCCCCACTATCCCGCACTATCTGTAATATGCACTATCGAAATGCTTTGGTAAAATAATTGCAATATTCCCGAAAAATAAACCATCATGAAACAAACTGCATTACAACCTGATAAAACGAAAAGAATTTTGATTGTAGAAGACGAGGGCGATATCTGTCTGCTGCTGAATCTTATTTTACACGGGGAAAAAACCGATATCGACCATGTGAACAGCATTGCTGCCGCGAAAAAATATCTGAACGAGCAACAACCAACGCTGCTCATGCTGGACAACAAATTACCGGATGGGCTTGGGATCGATTTCATCAACTACATTAAAAAAGAATACCCGGCCGTTAAGATCATGATGATCTCCGGCTTCGGTGCTTCGGCAAAAGATCTTGCACTTGACAACGGCGCAGATCTTTTTATCGAAAAACCTTTTACGAGGGAAGAAGTGTATCAATCTGTACAGACTTTACTGGCTTAGAAATTACTGGTTCTGAAATATTCTTAACCCAATATATATCTAAGATGGCGTGGTTCACATTGAATGGCGCCATCTTTTCTTTTATATCTTATCACTCAAAAAGTCACAGCTATCCCAGGCAGTACTTTACCGTTTATGTTGTCCATGTAAATGCTCATCCGGTTCTTCTTCTTTTTTTGTTCCGTTTTTTTTTGTTCCAATGCACCCGACTGAATGGTTTGATAGCGGTGATAATTGTTCACGATCTGTCTTCCGGTTAAAAAGCCGAGCATCGCACCTGCGAATACGTCGGAGATCCAATGTTTATTTTCGGTGAGCCTGCTCAGTCCGATCAGCGAAGCCGCACTATAAGATACGATCGGTACCCATTTATAATTTTTATATTCGCGGGCAAAAACGGTGGCAGCCGCAAATGCAACGGTGGCGTGGCCGCTGGGAAAAGAGCTGTTCAGTTTATTTCCCTGGATATCATTGTGTTTTTTTGCAAACGGGCCGTAAAAAGTATTGTGATTTTTTCCGTCGGCATCATAGAAGTTTGGCCGACGACGGCCACTCAAGGTCTTTAATACGGATTCAACGATGGCCCCCGTGATGTATGCCTGCGAGGCAAGTAATGTGGTCGTTTTTAATTTCTGGTTATTGGTGGCAAATCCAAACAGGCCGATCGCCGACAAGGTAATGGTTTCATACGAACCACTTACGTTGGTGAGATACCGGCTGGTAGTAATGATGCCTTGCCTGTCTTTCGTAACCCTGTTTACAAATTTACTCACGGGCTTGTCTGCAAAAGTGAGTAACGCGGTAGTTGCTGCAAAACCACCTACTTTAAGCCATGTTTTTCCTTTAATGTGAAATGGTGCAGTAAATTGTTGTTTGATGTTGCTACCCAGCAATATAAAGTAAGTACTGAACCCAAGAGTCGTCTTTTTTGTATAAGCAGCAGGATCGATGTCGTTTGTCACCTTTCCGCTATCGATTTGCTTCAACTCGAGGCTATCAAGTTTTTTTAGCAACGTATCCGCTCTCACGGGTTCCTGGGCGCATATTTTTATGGAGAAAAGAAATACAAAAGAAATAAGAATGCTGCGCTTCATAAATATCTTCCTTAATTATGCTGGTTTTTAAACAATTAATAAGCCAATGCTGTAATGAAGATATAAGTTTAAGGTGTTAAAAAAATGAAGATATTTAAGAAAACCGGGGAGTTGCAAGCATTTTTACACAAACACAACCCTTTATCCGTGGCGGAAACGTAAAGTCACTATCGTATAATTACGAATATTTCAATAATGTATCAGTAAATACATCAGAAGCAAAAACAAGCAGATTCACTCTTGTATGGCAACTGTAATTGTCGCATCTTTATGTCAGAAGTTGATTGATAGCGTTTAAATATCAATCATGTCCAAATATCCAGATCAACCACAACCAAGAGCTTTCCAATATCCCATTTAAAGATCAGAAATTCAATATCGGTCAACTTCTACTTTTTCCAATATCAACTGAAAAGAACCAACCAAATCCAGCTTATGCTGCAAACAACAGCGATGATAGCGAAGAACCAATAGCCCCACAAGACAAGTTATTTAAAGTGCGAAGCGATTCGCACTTTTTTTTTGCAAAGGCCACATACGGGTCAGCCTGAATAAAGTTTACTGCCTACATCGTTCGTCACTGGTATTTAAGTGATCACTCTTTTCTTTCAAAAAAAATTAAAAACCTACCCTATTGTCGCATCAGGAAATGGCCGGATACCTTTTGACGAGGAACCCAATTGAATTTTCGTATTCGATCGATCCGTTGCCCGGCTACCAATACAGTATCGTTGCAAAAAATCATGTTTTTTAATGATTGCCCGGGTTTTGCTTCACCACTACTTTTACGATACAAAATTCTTCAGAATATGAAAAATATCTTCCTCACTCTTATTCTTGCAGTGACGATAGTTTCTTTATATGCACAGGAAAGTCCGCCACAGGTGCCGCCGGTAAAAGTCCCGGTAAATATTAAAACACCCACCCTGCCACAACAACCGGTAAAGATCATCGGCGATCCTAAGAAATTACCAACAAGGCCGGATCAACTGCCATTTGCCTTGACCTCTCATACCTGGAACCTTATCCGCTGGTGGATCACCGGCTCTGTAGGTCATTCCATAACAGATGTTTCTTTTAAATTTCTTTCGGGTAATAATATCAGTTGCAACCTAACCACACCGGAAGCAAAGACTGCATTGCAATCGGGCACCTACAGCATCCATGGCAACAATGTAACCATTGTATTGAAAAAAGATCCAGATGTAACCATGACCTGTGATCTCATATATAACAGTGCCGGCAAAACGCTGAATGGTACTTACAGCCTGGTGGTGCTACCTACTGCAAATCCACCGGCTGGTTACACAGCCGGTACGGTTACCGGTGATATGAAACTGGAAATAAAGCCATAAAATAATATTCACAATGTATCCGGCAAAAACAAAATTATAAACAAATGAAGAAGCTATTAATTATTATATCTTATTTACTAGTTTGCCCGACTATAAACGCACAAAATAGTTTCGTTGGTATTTGGGAAGGTGTACAAACCAATATGCAGGGTTATTATCCTAACGATATGCAGTTTGAGCTTACAGCCAACAATGAATTTTTGCTGAAAGACCGGGCAACAAATACTGTTAAATACCGTGGTACTTATACAGCTTCGGGTAATACCATTAGTGGCAAATATCTAGAAACAAACGGCAGTACCAGCAGTACGATTACATTTGCCGGTACATTTGATGCTGCCACAAAAAAACTAACCTGCACTTATGGACACGATGCCTCTACGAGGTTAGGCAAATGGACGGTGTCTCAAAAAAGCGCTCCGACTGCCGCGGCCTCAGCACCGGCAAATACATCCTACATCACTGCCGACGACAGTAAATATTACCTGCAGGTAGCTAAGGTTACATTGGTTACCGGCAATGATAATAAAGATAAAGGCGCAGAATTAACCGTAAAGCTATTTCCAAAATTTGATCAAACCGTCCAGTTTCTCGGTTATTGGCTGGATAACTATACCGGTGAAATTAAAAAAGGCGAATGGTGGACAAATGACCTACCAAGGGCACCAAAATTTACAGAGGCCACCAACACATTGGCGATGTACAAAAAATACGGCCTTGTATTAGAAATCTTTTACAGTAGCTATGGCGGGCCTTTTCCGCTTACAGATGCATGGAAATTAGACAAAGTCTTGCTCGATCTGCGTTTTATCAATTACATAGGTCAATGGCATCCGCAATTTGGCAACGTGCATATTGAAATCCCAGGCAGTAGTTTGTTGTTCAATAAAAAGACATGTGTGTTATGGATGTATACTGATGGATATTTTAAGCCGTTGGCACCACAGATTGGAAGTAGTTGCAACTGATGTTATAAGTCTGGCTAATTTCCAGATCCGGAAAATCATATTTTTTCACGATTGCCCGGGCAATTGCAGCCACTTATTTTTAACGCATAAATTTTGTATATGAAAAAGATATTTCTTTTTGCCATGAATATTGTTCTTGTTGCATCCGCTTTAGCCCAAAAGCAGGTTTTTGACGTATTAAACTATACGATACCCAACGGCTGGGATAAAACAGAAATGTCAAACGGCATACAGCTATCTGCCAAAAACGATGGTAAAGAAAACTATGCAATTGCTATTATTTTACCTTCTACCACCAGTACGGCACCCTCAAACGAAAACTTCAATAACAGCTGGGAGAAATTGGTAAAAGGTACCGTATCTGTTTCCGGAGAACCGACCATGCAGGAACCTGCTACCGAAAAAGGCTGGAACATTGTTTCGGGGCAAGCCAGCTATATCGATGGCACCAATAAAGGATTGGTAACGCTGATAACCGCTACAGGAAACGGCAAAATGGCCAACGTGGTTATAATAACCAATACCGATAAATATCAAAACCAAATAGTGGATTTTATAAAAAGCCTGGACTTAAATGAAGCGGCAACTGCACAGAATAACAATACAATACCGGGAGGAAATACAGTTAATGGCAACCCGGCTTCGCCCACAAACTATACAACCGGTTCCGGAAGCAAAAATATTTATTCAATTACTGTTCCGCCCACATGGAGTTTAAATGCCGGGGAAAATAGTTTAACATTAGAAAAAAATACAAATGCAGGAAAAAGAATTATTGAGTTTATGAGTATGATAAAATCATCTGGCAGTTTAGAAAAGGATATGGAACATATTTTCTTTGAAGTTTTTGATGGTTGGAGCCTGCATAACAGCACCAACGACCTTTTGTTTGAAAAGGGTGATCACGAGAAAGGGCTTACCTGCCAGGGGCTACCCTATTACATGTTAAGCAATAGCATTACTAAACCTGGGGGTGACGTTATAAAAGCTACCGTGTTGATTATACAGGTAGGTGCAAACGTAGCAATTATTAATACGGCTGATAAAATACTGGGCGGCGAATCAGAAATGGCTTTAAATTTTCTTTTATTCACTTTAAAAATAAATGGTGTTGCCGAAAAAAATATGGATTATAAAAAACAGCTGATAGGTACATGGGCTTCAGGCAGCGGGTCATACGGAAATAGTTTAATTGCTGCTACCAGTTACACCGCAGAAGGAAAATATTATGTGTTAACACAATCTTCTTACACGGTGGGTTATGATTATTATAATGACTTAATTAAGAGTAAACAATTTAAAGGTGAAGGTGTATTTGCCTTTAAAGGAAATGTGCTGGAAAGAAAAGCTGGTTCAGGCCCAACAACAAAATACTTCACCAGATTTTATTCGAGAAAATATGGAAATAATGAATGGGGAAATGTAATGGGGTTGTATGACTGTAATTATGATAAAAACAAAATAGAAACTATTGTTCCTTTTCATAAGATTTAATTACAATACCTACATATGCTTGTGCGGTATCATTCTTTTAACACTGACCTAAAGTTAAGCCTTAAAAAAAAGAGTCATTTACCATTTGGCAAAAATCAATTTCCAGGGAATATTTTTTATTAATTAAACGACTGCCTGAATCCCATAGGCGAAAAATGAGTTTTTGTTTTGAAAAGTTTGCTGAATGATTGCGAATGCTCAAAGCCCAATCCGTAAGCAATTTCACTTATCGAAAGGTTTGTTGTTGATAGCTTTTCTTTGGCTTTTTCAATCAGTTTTTCGTGAATGTGATGCTGTGTACTTTGCCCTGTCAGCACTTTGAGTAAACCGCTCAAATACTTTGGAGAAACGTTTAATGCGCCGGCAATATACTGAACCGTAGGCAAACCTGTTTTTACCAGGTCTTCACTGTTAAAATAATCGGCAAGCAACTTTTCTAAACGCTCCAGAATCTGATGATTTACTTTTTCCCTTGTTATGAATTGCCGATTGTAAAATCGTTCGGAATAATGGAGCAACGTTTCAATATGCGAAACGATGATCTGTTTGCTAAACTTGTCGATGTTTGCATGATACTCTTGACGAATGTTCTCTATAATTCCATTGAGCGTTTTTTCTTCTTTTTCGGAAAGAAATAATGCTTCATTCACCGAATAGTCAAAAAATTCGTATTGCTTAATTGTCTTTGCAAGTGATGTGTTCCAAAAAAAATCGGGATGAATGAGCAACATCCACCCCGACCGTTTTGTTGTTGAATGATTGTCAAGCTGAATTCTGAAAACCTGGCTGGGAGCGATAAAAAACATTACACCCTCGTCAAAATCAAAATCATAATCTTGTTGTCCGTATTTGAATTTTCCATCTATGCCTCGTTTAACTGAAATTTGATAGAAATCAAAAACCCAACTCACTTCGCCAATGTCAGCCGGCCGTTTTATGGAAGCATAATCTACAATGCTGATCAGCGGATGTTCCGGCTTCGGCAAACCACGCAAAGCGTGAAATTCACTGATTGTTTTTATTCTTGTTGGCTGGCGTTGTTCCATAATACAAATTTAAAAATAATTCAGTTGCATATCTTCCAACAAACCGATATGTTCCGGTGTCCAACCCAATTGTTCTTGTGTTTGAAAATTTGTGGCGATACTTTCCATTGTAACGAAATTGCTCATCCACTCAAAATGTTTTGCTAATTCATCACCTGATACAGATTTTACAGGCAGGTTCAGTGTTTCACCAATCAGCGTTGCGACTGTTTTCAATTCAATGCCTTTGTCGCCGATAACATTATACAGCGCCCCTTTTTTGCCTTTTTCCACAGCTAAACGAAACGCCTTTGCAGCATCCAAACGATGAACCGCACACCAGTGATTTTCACCTTCGTTGGGATAAGCTGAGACCCCTTTTTTTTTGGCAAGCGAAATAATGAACGGAATAAAACCATAGTCGCCTTTATCGTGAACGGATGGTGCCAAACGAATGACGGAAGCGTTAACACCTTTTTCAGCCAACGTCAAAGCTGTTGCTTCTGATGTTCTCGGCGAATGTTGTGCGGTGCTTTCTTCCGTTATAAACCCGTTGATAAGTGGCAAGCCAAGCATTCCTGATGTTATAATGATTGGTTTGCCTGTGCCAATCAGCATTTCGCCCATTGCGTTAATGGCGTTTTTGTCCGTCGCTGCCGAATCTAAGAAAGTCGATTGTCCGCCTTTCATAAAATCATGATTAAACGCCGCGTGAATAACTCCGTCTGCCTGTAAAACCCCTTGTTTTAAAATTTCCACATTTTCAAGATTTCCCAATAAAACTTCTGCGCCCGCTTCGATAATTGATTTTGCAGATTTTTCTGTACGCGCCAAACCAATTACCTGGTGGCCTGTATTAATTAACTCTCTAACCACCGCAGAGCCGATGAAGCCCGAAGCTCCTGTTACAAATACTTTCATTTTAATTGTTTTTGTTTGTACAAAGTTGCAACGAATTTAAAAAACAGGCGTAGCCAAAAGTCAGGTTATTGTAGTCAAAAAGGGAATTGAAAAAAAGGAAGTTAACAGATATTTTTTCTAATCCGGCTCGATATAAGATAATGGCACACGATTCATCAACATTGTTTTCAGGCTGATACGTAAATGCAGCACATATAAATAAACCACGATTTGAATTGAAAAAAAGCCCTCATTTTTTGTATAGTCTTGTTTTGTATAATTTCTTTAACAAGATAAGGCTTAAAAAGAAGTTTGGAAAGGAAGTATACAGCCCCGAAAAGTATCCTTTTACTGCTATTGCAAATCCAATATGTCCAATACAGTTACCGAGCATTCCATAAGCTATAAAAAACATAGCGAGCATCATAAGCGGCTTAATGCCTTTATAAATTGCATATCCCCCAACAAAAAACATGAAATAGGCAATCATATTAAAGGTTACAAACAAATTATGGCTATAGGATCGACCGTTAAATAAAGCAGGAAATACAATATCAAAATTTGTAGCGTGCTCTTCTGCAAAATGCAGTAATTGAAAACCAATGCCTAAAAAATAAATCGGTAAAATATCCCGGGGGGCGGGATCGTTTTTGAAGCAGAAAATAAAGTAGAAAATATAAGCCACTATAACACCCGGTACAAAGGTTACGATTAATGAAAGCCCCGAGGATAAATAGCAGAACAACGCAATCATTGCAACGGCTATACCTGTTGGGATAATTATATTTTTGTTCATTTTAACGTTGTTATTAAAAATCATCATGTACCTGCCACATCTTTCATTTATGCAACGAAAGCACATAGCTTGATATATCCGCTATTTCCCGTTTGGTAAGTTGCGAACCAAAAGGCGGCATTGCCCTTTTACCTTCGTTAATAGTTTTTACTATGGAAGTACTATCAAACCTACTTGCACGAAGGTTGGCTGCATTACCAATGCCAGCCGTTCCGTCATTACCGTGGCAAGCTGCACATTTTTGTTCAAATATAACCTGCCCTTTTATTTCTGCTATGGGTGTTTTCACATTAACAACAGGCTTTTCTTCTGTTGTATTATTTGAAGAAGAATTATTGCCATTGCAGGCATACAACGATAAGCTGATTATAAAAAAAGAAAATAATATTTTTAATTTCATTTTGTAAAATTTAATTGAACTTGAAAACATTTAATATATAAATGATGATAAACAGCAGCATTTGAATGACCTGTACAATCGTAAAATTTCTTTTAACGCTATTCCAATTTTTAGCACCAGAACTATTTACCAAAAGCTTTTTTAATTTTGAACCAATCATTCTTCGAAATCCCAGCCCGTTAATAATGACAAGCAACAGAACACCCATTTTTATTCTGAACCAGAGCTGTGCGCCCCATACGTCGTGTAATTTTACCATCATGGCCACACCCGAAACCAGAATGAGCAGCATACCCATTCCCAAAAACCGCTGGAGCCTATACAAGTAATTTTCCAGAATCAGGGATTTGTCTTTATCCGTTTTGAAAGTTTTGGAAAAAGCTTTAAAGGTTATAAAATCAATAAACGTTGTTCCCGCCATAACAGTAATGCCGATAACGTGTGTTACCAAAGCGATGTTATAAAATACTGTACCCATTGCCGTATTATTTATCTGGTTTGTTTCGTAATAAATCCTTTCGCGATACATACCCGATGCTTAAAAGAACGAGTATAAAATCAACCGAAACGAAAATGATTTTTGAAAGCGGATCTCCACTACATATATGGGCTATCAATGCAGAAACCATGGAAATGATAAATCCTGCATATACCCATTCTTTTACCCTTACAGGAGTGAAGGGAAGTAAAAGCACTATCGCCCCGATTATTTTGGCAGATACCAATTCTATCCTGAAATAATCGGGAAAGCCAAGTTTTTTTCAAATCTTCTCCATGAGTGTAAGAGAAATAGGCGCTAAAAAGCATAAAGAAGCTGATGAAGACTTTAGCTACCCGATACAGCGTTTCGTTCTGTTTATTTTGTCCCATTACTTACATAATTTAATACGTTATCGTTATTTATTTTACAAATATACTACGTTTTAGAAATAAATATCACAATTACGTAATTATTTTTTTTAATTTTGCTTCGTTAACGAAATTAATTTATATGAACAAGACAGTTGAGCTGGTAAAGCAATGGGGGGAATTTGAACAGAAACATCCCAAAGGAAGCATTGACGAATTTTGCAGGTATTACTTAGCGCATCATAAGCAAAAAAATATAAAAGGCACATTGGTTGGCGGTGTTGTGCCGTCATTTAATGACGGGTTGTTAATGAAAATAATTGGCAGGATAAGCAAGCTTAATATGGCTTACGCTAATATTGCACTCAAAGGGACGGAATTAAACCAGATTGAAGAGTTTGGGATACTGCAAACCATCAGAAAGGAAAAGAACCCTAAAAAAACAGAAGTGATTTATGCCAACCTGTTTGAGTTGTCGAGCGGAACAGATATGCTGAACCGTATGAAAAAACGCGGATTAATAAAAGAATATGCCGACAAAGATGACAAACGTTCCAAAAGAATTGAACTGACTGCTAAAGGCGAAAAAGCAACTGCCGCCTGCTCAGAAAAAATTGTGCAGAATGCAACGATGCTAATGAAAGACTTAGAAGACGACGACAAAGAGCTTTGCATTCAATTACTGAAAAATATTGAGATAAAATTTTCCTCATTATGGCAAAAACATAAAGGCAGAGATTTTGATGATATTTATAAGGAGCTGACCACAGCTACAAATGAAAAGACAGCAACCTCTTGAGGACACACTTCAATACCTTATGACGTCAAAGCCTTGAATCTCTAATTTACCGGTATCCGAAAAATGGGGGACATCAGGAGGAGGCAAGGGAGTGTTCGATTTACTTGATTCATAAGAAAATACCAATAGGGTACTCCAATAAAAAAGGGATGATTTTTCAATCATCCCTTTTTGCGGACCGGACGGGACTCGAACCCGC